>NZ_LR134533.1:1492320-2238481 GCF_900638685.1 Neisseria weaveri
GGTATTGTCGAGCGCCGTCATACGCTGCCGATTTTATCCAATGTTTTGATTGAGAGCGTACACGGACAAACCAATATTTTGGCTACCGACTTGGAAATCCAAATCAACACGCACGGTCCGGCAACCGATAGCGAAAATTTCCGTATCACGACCAATGCCAAGAAGCTGCAAGATATTTTGCGTGCCCTGCCCGACGGTATGCCGGTTTCTTTGGATTGGGCGCAAAACCGTTTGACGCTGAAGGCAGGTAAATCCCGTTTTGCCTTGCAAACGCTGCCGGCGGAAGATTTTCCGCTGATGAGTGTGGGTGAAGAAGTGAGCGTAGCATTTTCTTTGCCGCAAGAGGCATTCAAGCATATGCTGTCTCAAGTCCAATACAGCATGGCGGTTCAGGATATCCGTTATTATTTGAACGGTTTGCTGATGCAGGCGGAAGGCAATCAATTGCGTTTGGTGGCAACGGACGGACACCGTTTGGCTGTTTCTTGTGCAACGATTGATGCGGAGCTGCCTAAGGCCGAAGTGATTTTGCCGCGTAAAACCGTGTTGGAACTGTTTAAGCTGCTGAACCATCCGAGTGAGCCTGTAACGGTTGAATTATTGGATAACCAAGTGCGTTTCCGCTGCAACGACATTGTTGTCGTGAGTAAGGTGGTAGACGGTAAATTCCCCGATTTCAACCGCGTGATTCCTTTGGATAACGATAAGATTTTCTTGGTGAACCGTACCCAATTGTTGGGTGCGTTGGAGCGTGCGGCAATTTTGGCAAACGAAAAATTCCGCGGTGCGCGCTTGCATATCCGCCCGGGTTTGTTGAGCGTGGTGTGCAGTAACAATGAGCAGGAAGAGGCGCGTGAGGAGCTGGAAATCGCTTATCAAGGAGCGGAATTGGAAGTCGGCTTCAATATCGGTTATTTGATGGATGTGTTGAGAAACGTACACGTTGAGGATATGCAGTTGGCTTTCGGTGATGCTAACCGTTCGACCCTGTTTACGATTCCGAATAATCCCGATTTCAAATATATCGTGATGCCGATGCGCATTTGACACAGAAACGGCAAGCAGTATTACAAACGGCATTGTTTGGCGGCAATGCCGTTTTTGTATGGTTTTGTCTGTTTTGACGGGAAAAGCGGATTAGGCAATAGAAAAGGCCGTCTGAAATTTTTGCTGATTTTTCAGACGGCCTTTGGGAACCGGCATTCTTATTTATCCTGTTTGTGCTGTCGGATAAGATATTGGAATGTAACTGTCGGTTATGGTTGCCGTGGGCTTGGACTAGCGTTTCAGCGAGTCAATGGCCAATAGATGGTTGGTAAACGTGTCTTTTGTTTCGCAACGCCAGCTTGCCCATAGTTTGCGGCCGTTCGGGTTGCTATCCAGCTCCAATGCCAGCCAGTTGCGTGCAGGCATGATGTAGCGGTTTGACCCGGGAAACAGCATCATTTCCGCTTCTAAATGAATATCGAGTTTTTGTTTTTTCTTTGCCAGAGTATTCAGCATTTGGCAAAACAGCCGTTCCATCACCGATACCAGCGAAGGGTGGACGATAGCGCTGGAGGTGAGTTGCTGTATTTGGGTGGTGCAGTCGCAGTTGCTCAAATCGGTGCGGTTGACTACGCCCCAAGCGGCAACGTGCACGTCGCCGGACAGTACGGTAACGCGCAGCTGTTTGTCTTGTGCTGTTTTAAACAGGTTTTCAATCAAACGTTTACGCTCGCCTTCGTGGTCGTCGTTGGTCCAATGGTCTTTTAGGTCGTCGGCACTGCTGTCGAGTACGTGATCATAGCCGAGATTGTCCATTAGGATTTCGGCTAAAGATAATTTGGGGTGCATCACCGGAACGGACGATACAAACAGCAGGTGGCGGTCGTTCGGGTAGGCGGGGATTTCTGAAGACAGCCATTTCTGCATGGCTTTCCAGGTAGAAGGCCCCATAATTTGGCGGTGGGAGCGCTCGGTGCGTAAGTCGGACACCAATAGGCTGACCGGTCCGATGTTGTGACCGAATGAGAATCCGGGTTGGTTGTCGAATAGCGGCAGAGCCAATTTGTCGGATTTCAGTACGTCTGACCATTTGATCGGCTCGAAAATCGGGTCGTCGATTTGCATATTGAGATCGCTGCGCAATTTCAATTCGGGCAATTGGTCGGCGGCCTGTTGCATTTGGAAAGTCCAGAATGCGCGCCGTGCGTGGTAAAACAGGCGTTGGAATAAAGGGCTGCGCTGCATTTCCGGACTGTGCGAACCCCAGCCGTCGAAGATATCGTGGTCGTCCCACATCATGATGGTGGGAATGCGTGCCATGCCGTGAGCGGAATCTAAGGTTTTTTTGTTCGAACCCCATGGGGCATGGTTGCTTGGCAGCCAGCGGTTGAGATAGAAGTCGATATAGTAGTCTTCGATTTTCTTTTCCAAGGCCGCGCTGACGGTGTATTTCAATTGTTCTTTACGGGGGAGGCCGATCCATTTTTTCAGCAGTTTGATGTCTTCCCAAATCGGATCGAAGTAAATTTGGTCGCCACCCATCACCATTAGGTGAAAGCGTTGCAAGCCTTTATTGTGGGTGTGGGTTTCGTGCCAAAGCTGCTCTTTATCCAGACGGTAGTCTTTCGGACGGACGGTTTTATCGTGGTTGCAGAGTAAATCTTCCCAGACGGCATTTTCTCCTTTGATCAGCTTGCGGATGCCGTTGGCATCGGAGAAGCCGTTGCATGATAAGTAAACCATACGCGGTGCGTCACCGCGGGCGGGTACGGTGAAATGCCATGCTTCGTCAATCCCGGCGATACGGTATTCTGCTTTGCGTTCTTCTTTTTGCTGTTTGCAGGATAAGTCGTAGCGTAGAAAGGCTTTGCCGCGGTGTTCCAATAAAATAGTGGGGGCGGATGTGGCTTTGCCGTCTAGGGTGATGATTGGAAATGGGGCATGGCTGTCAACGGCAATCAGGGCGGTGACTTTCCAGATGCCTTTTTCCGCGCCGCCGCGAAACGATAAAACCGGGCCGAGATAGAGTTTGGTCATGTTGATTCCCTTGTAGAGTAAGTGTTAGCTGTTTTTTAGAGAGGCCGTCTGAAAAATAAGGTATGGAAAAGGCTGCTGGTTGCCGAAAGCGGTTTATGTAGTGGTTTCCTGTTGTATCTATTTATAAATATTACTATTTTTTCAGGAAAGCTTATCTGATACAGGTTAAATAACAAACGGTTGCCGTTATGAGGGTCGGTTCATTCGGGCGGCATTTAATCTGTTTTTCGGGGAGTGTGCTGATTTTTCATATAAAAGGCCGTCTGAAAAAACAGACGGCCTTCCGGGTTGCTTTAAGGGAATGAACTAACGGCAGGTAGACAGACAATCGCGTACCAGTTGCGGGCCGGCGTAAATCAGGCCGCTGTATATTTGTACGGCGGTAGCACCCAATCTGAGCTTGAGTGCCGCATCTTCGCCATTCATAATGCCGCCGACGCCGATAATAGGCAGCTTGCCGTCAATGTGTTGTGCCAGTTGCTGCAAAACACGGTTGCTGGCTTGGCGTACCGGCAGTCCGCTTAGGCCGCCTTGTTCGTTTGCCAAAGGATGTTGGCCTAAAGAGGATTTGTCGATGGTGGTGTTGGTGGCGATGATGCCGTCCATTTCGGTTTGGATGACGACATGGGCGATATCGGCGATTTGTTGGTCGTCCAAATCGGGGGCGATTTTCACGGCCAAAGGCACATAACGGCCGTGTGCGGCGGCCAAGTGCGCCTGTTTGTTTTTTAATGCGGTCAGTAGGGCGCTTAATTCGTCTCCGCCTTGCAGGGCGCGCAGGTTTTTGGTGTTGGGCGAAGAAATGTTAACAGTAATGTAGCTGGCGTGGGGGTAAGCTTTTTCCAGGCAGATAAGATAGTCGTCGGCGGCATTTTCAATCGGGGTTACGGCGTTTTTGCCGATGTTGATGCCGAGAATGCCGCTGTATTTGCTGGCCCGGATATTGCGGATCATGGCATCGATGCCGTGGTTGTTGAAGCCCATGCGGTTGATGATGCCTTGATGTTCGGGAACACGGAACAACCGCGGTTGGGGATTGCCGCTCTGCGGTTTGGGCGTGATGGTGCCGACTTCGATAAAGCCGAAGCCGAGTGAAGCCAGGGCGTCGATGTATTCGCCGTTTTTATCCAAGCCTGCGGCCAAGCCGACGGGATTGGGTAAGTCCAAGCCCATCAGTCGGGTCGGCCGGGTTTGGTTGGATACGTTGGGAGCAAAGCCGAGTTTGTGTGCGGTTTTCAGGCTGTTCAAGGCCAGATGGTGCGATTTTTCGGCGTCCATTTTGAACAGTAGCGAGCGGGCAAGTGAATACATGGCAGTTCTTTAATCGGTTGGG
Organism: Neisseria weaveri; assembly: GCF_900638685.1. NCBI lineage: Bacteria > Pseudomonadati > Pseudomonadota > Betaproteobacteria > Neisseriales > Neisseriaceae > Neisseria > Neisseria weaveri. The sequence goes on from NZ_LR134533.1 coordinate 1,496,678, forward strand.
TTGAAAGAAAGGGAAAGAGGCCGTCTGAAAAAATCATTGATTTTCAGACGGCCTTACGATTACCAGATTTTATGGCTTTGCTCTTGGAAAACGCTGATCATGGCACTGCCTATGCGGCGGGTCAGGGTGCTGAACAGGTCTTCTTCCGGCGAATAGTTGATGAGTTCGGGCGCTTGGAATTCGTCGCGGGCAATGCTGTAAATATTGCCGTAGCCGTCAATCAGGCCGACTTCTTTGGCTTCTTTGCCGGTATAGATGCGGCCGCTGAAGATGTCGGGATTTTTCTTCTCGTCGATGGCTTTACCGCGGCCGGTTTTAACGGCGGTGATGAAGTTGTTGTGGATGTCTTGCAGCATTTTGTTCCAAATGGCGGTTTGTTCGGGGGTTTCCGGAGAGAACGGGTCGCCCATGCCTTTGTTGCTGCCTGCAATTTTCAGACGGCGTTTTACACCGAGCTTGTCCATCAGTCCGGTAACGTCGAAGCCGCCGCCGATAACGCCGATACTGCCGACAATGCTGGAAGGATCGGCATAGATTTTATCGGCTGCCGAAGCGATGTAGTAGCAGCCGGAAGCGCAGACATCTTCGGTAACGACATATAAAGGAGTATCGGGGTGCTGCTGTTTTAAAGTGCGGATTTCTTCAAATAGGATATTGGAAACCACAGGTGAGCCGCCCGGGCTGTCGGCGCGGAGAATAATGCCTTTTACGTCGGGATTTTCATAGGCGGTGGTCAGGCTTTCGCGCAGGGTGGCGATTTGGTCTTCGTAGGGATTGCCGCCGATTTCGCCTTTGAGGTTAATCACGGCGGTGTGTTCGCCGTGCGGAATGTGTGCGTCGTTGCGGCCAGTTAGCGATACGAGGAACAGTAGAAACAGCACAACCCAAACGATACGCCAAAAATTGCGCCAACGGCGACGGCTGCGCTGCTCTTTATAGGATTCCAGCAGGGCTTCGCGCAGGGTGTCGCGTTCCCAGCTGTCGGGCGGGGTGCTTTGGGAAGGATTGTGTTGCGGTTGGGCGGAATGGTCTTGCATGATTTGTCTGTCTCTGTTCGGATGGGGCGGAGGCCGTCTGAAAAAAACGGCGGTTTGTTATCTTACCGTGATTTTACAGGCTTGCCAAAAAGTCGGGTAATTCGGACAGGCGGTTTAACAGGGTAAGGTAAGGGGACTGTTGCAATTGGGCGGCGGTGTGTGCGCCGGTCGTGATGCCGATGCCGCGTGTTTTGGCATTGGCCGCCATATCCAAATCGAAAGTGGTGTCGCCGATGACAACTGTTTCCGCTGCCGGTAGGCCGAGTTCGTCGCACAGTTTGAATACCATGTCGGGTGCAGGCTTGGACGGACATTCGCTGGCACAGGTGGTGGCCAGCCAAAAATCGGCGGTGTCGGTTTGCCGGATGGCTTGATCCAATCCGGTACGGCCTTTTCCGGTGGCAACGGCCAGCCAGTAACCTTGCTGTTTCAGCTCGTTCAGGCAGGGTAAGGCGTCGGGAAACAGCCGCATATGGTGGTTGTTCGGGTTGAGATAATGACCGCTGTACGCGGCAATCAGCTCGGTGTGTGTCCGGTAGTCCGCTTCGGGTGCGAGAATCTGCATGATTTGCGGCAGGCTGTAACCGATCAGGCGGCGTATGTCGTCTGCCTCGGGAGCTTGCAGACCGCAATGGCGGAAACTCAACTGCATGGTTTCGATAATCGGGTTGGTGGTATCGGCCAATGTGCCGTCCCAATCGAAAATGACGAGTTTGGGTTTCATGGGCGTTCCTTTTCAGACGGCCTTGCGGCAGTAGCGGTGTTTTGGTGTTCCAATATCACGATAAACTGCTGCAATTCTTGTGGCAACGGTGCTTTGAGTACCAACGGTTCGTTGCTTAACGGATGGTTTAAATGCAGCTCGGCGGCGTGCAGAAACATGCGCTTCAGCCCCAACTTTTGCAGGTGTTTGTTGGCTTGGTAATCGCCGTAACGTTCGTCGCCTGCAATCGGGCAGTTTTGCGACTGCATATGCACTCGGATTTGGTGCGTACGCCCGGTTTTCAATGTGGCTTCGACAAAAGTCAGGTGCGACAAGCCGACTTGATGGAGCAGGCCCTCTGAAAAACGGTTGATTACGCGGAAGATGGTGTGGGCGCTTTGCCCGTCTTCGCTGACCCGAACCATTTTCTCGCCTTGTGCGCCCGTGTATTTCAAGAGCGGCAGTCTGACGTTTATTTTATTGCCGTCCAGTTTGCCGACGCCGACGGCCAGATAGATTTTTTTCGGATGGTCGTTGCGTATCGCTTCGTGTAATTTCACCAATGCGCTGCGTTTTTTGGCAATCATCAGTAAGCCGCTGGTGTCTTTATCCAAACGGTGGACCAGTTCCAAATATTTGGCTTGCGGTCTGGCACGGCGGACTTGTTCGATAACGCCGAAGCTGACGCCGCTGCCGCCGTGTACCGCCGTACCTGACGGCTTATTGATAACCAGCATGGCATCGTCTTCATAGACGATTTCAAATTCGCGCGCCGGTGCAGCCTGTTTTTCAGACGGCCTCTCTTTTTCGGCAATGCGGATAGGCGGAATGCGCACTTCGTCTCCGGCTTCGATACGGCTGTCGGCTTTGCAGCGTTTTTTGTTCACGCGCACTTCGCCTGCGCGGATAATCCTTTGGATATGGCTTTTCGGCACGCCTTTCAGGATTTTTATCAGATAGTTGTCCAAACGCTGCCCGGCCTCGTTTTCAGAGATACGGATATGGTTGACTAAGTCTTTGCTAATTGTTGTCATTTTATCTATAATCCGTTTACTGTTTCAGATGTGCGGCAAACGGTAAAAAAAGGCCGTCTGAAAACAGATGCGGCGATGTGCCGCAAATTATTGTGAATCGAATATTTTATATTAAAAACGCACTCCATAAAGCATTTCCTTTATCCGCCTCCAAGCCGGGCGGGTAGAGACGTAGTTAAGTTTAACCTTTTCCGACAGGTACGCCGGCAGGTGTAAGACGCAGCTATTTTGCGCAACCGGCGGCTGTTTAAACTGTCGGACAGCAATGAAGAAGATGACGGCTCAAATTTATTGTTCCGCGCAGTCAGGGATAACAACAAATCAAGCGCGGAATATTCAGGTGCATAGCCCTGTTTGATAATGCGGAATTGGCGTTCCGGCAGGCTGTGCCCGCTGCTCTTTACTGCCTTCTCGTTCAGATAATGCCCCGCGCCGTTTCAGACGGCCTGTCTGCCGGCGGCTTATAAGCTTAAAAACTGATTACCTGCCTCGTGAGTGCGTAAGCGAGGTTGTTATGAAACGAATGTTATTCAATGCCACGCAGGCAGAAGAACTGCGCGTGGCAATTGTCGACGGCCAGACCCTTTTGGATCTGGACATCGAAACGCTGGGCAAAGAACAGCGTAAAGGCAATATCTATAAAGGTGTGATTACCCGCATCGAACCGTCGCTGGAAGCGTGCTTCGTCGATTACGGCACCGACCGCCACGGTTTTCTTCCTTTCAAAGAAGTTTCCCGTTCCTATTTCCAAGACTACGAAGGCGGCCGCGCCCGCATCCAAGACGTGCTGAAAGAAGGCATGCAGGTGATTGTGCAGGTGGAAAAAGACGAGCGCGGCAATAAAGGCGCAGCGCTGACTACTTTCATCAGCTTGGCCGGCCGTTATCTGGTTTTGATGCCGAACAATCCGCGCGGCGGCGGCGTATCGCGCCGTATCGAAGGCGAAGATCGTCAAGAGCTGAAAGCGGCTATGGCGGAATTGGACGTGCCGCGCGGCATGAGTTTGATTGCGCGAACCGCGGGTATCGGCCGCAGCGTGGAAGAACTGCAATGGGACTTCAATTATCTGCAGCAACTGTGGCAGGCCATTGAAGAAGCCGGCAGGGCGCACAACGAGCCTTACCTGCTGTTTATGGAAAGCTCGCTGCTGATTCGCGCCATCCGCGACTATTTCCGCCCCGACATCGGTGAAATCTTGGTTGATAACCCGGACGTTCATGCACAAGTATCCGAGTTTATGTCTTATGTCATGCCGAATAATGCAGGCCGTCTGAAACTCTACGAAGACCATACGCCGTTGTTCTCACGCTTCCAAATCGAACACCAAATCGAAAGCGCGTTTGCACGCAGCGTCAGCCTGCCTTCAGGCGGTGCGATTGTGATCGACCACACCGAGGCGCTGGTGTCTATCGACGTTAACTCCGCCCGTGCGACACGCGGCGCCGACATCGAAGAAACGGCTTTCAAGACCAATATGGAAGCGGCTGAAGAAGTTGCCCGCCAAATGCGTTTGCGCGATTTGGGCGGCTTGGTGGTGATCGATTTTATCGATATGGAAAACCCAAAGCATCAACGCGATGTGGAAAACGTCTTGCGCGATGCCCTCAAAAAAGACCGCGCCCGCGTGCAAATGGGCAAATTGAGTCGCTTCGGACTGCTGGAGCTTTCCCGCCAGCGCCTGAAACCCGCATTGGGCGAAAGCAGCCATATCGCCTGCCCGCGCTGTGCCGGTACCGGCGTTATCCGCAGTATCGAATCCACTGCCCTGCATGTGCTGCGCATCATTCAGGAAGAAGCCATGAAAGACAATACCGGCGAAGTGCACGCGCAAGTGCCGGTTGATGTGGCCACGTTCCTGCTTAACGAAAAACGTGCCGAACTGTTCGGATTGGAAGAACGCTTGGATGTGTCGGTGTTCCTGATTCCGAATATTCATTTGGAAAATCCGCATTACGAAATCACCCGGGTGCGCGTCGATGATGTCGATGAAGATGCCGCACCGAGTTACAAACGGGTGGCCGAGCCGGAAGCAGATGAAAGTGCCAAACCCTTCGGCGGAGAAAAAGCCAAAGCCGCTTATCAAGAGCCTGCCGTAAAAGGCGTGAAGCATACCCAACCTGCACCGATTGTAGAAAAAACTCCGGAAAAAACTTCTTTGTGGGGTAGCTTGAAATCTTGGTTCGGTAAATTATTTGCTTCGTCTGACAGCGATGAAAAACGCGAAGAAAATGCAAAAAACGAGAAGCGCGGAGCCCAGCAGCAAAGACAGGGCAACCGTCGTCCGAACCAGCGCCGCCAACATCAGCGCCGCAACCACAAACATCATGATACCGAGCAGGATACGGATGTTCAGGTGGAGCATGTAAAAACTGCGGTTAAAGAACCGGCCAAAGAACCGCAGCGTGAGACCAGAAACCACAACCGCCGCAACCAAAACGAGCAAGCCCAACGCAGCGCACGTCCACAAGTTGAAGCAGTGGATGCGCCGGTAGAGGCAAAACAGGAAAAAGGCAATAACCGCCGCCGACGCAATAACCGCAGTCGTGATCAGCAGGCTGCGGAAGAGATGGCTTCTGTAAATGCGGTTGATTTTGCGCAAGCGGAAGTTGTTGAAGCCGAAGCACCGGTCGTGTCGGAAACGCCGAAAGGTGGTCGTGAGCATGAAAACAAAGGGAACCGCCGCCGCAACGATGCAAATCGAAATCAGCGCGACCGCAGAAGCAACAGCAAAAAACGTTATGTGCCGTCCGCCGCTAAGATCGAACGTTATCTCAGTATTGCCGAAGCAGGAGAAAAAGTCCGCTTTGCCGTTGCCCATGTGTTCGGTGAAAGTTTGCCGTCCGAATTGGCTGTTGCTGTTCCGGTTGTAGCCGAAGCAGCTCAGCCGCAGCCGGTTTTCCAGGAATTTGTCGAAATCAAAGGCAATGATGCCGGTGAGGATGATGAAAAAGCCATGTTGGCGACGGCGATTGAAAATGCGCACAGTGCCATCGGTCACGTAATCGGCTTGCAGGTTACGCCTGAAACAGAGACTGTCGTTCATGCGGTAGAGCAGGCGACCTTACCGAAATCGGCGCCGCAAGTGGAAATGCCGGTGGAACAACAGGTTGAAGTCAAAGCACAACCGGAAGCTGTCTCTGCAGCGTCATTCGAGCATATCGATTTGGGCGGTTTGCAGTTGGTGCAGACCCGTGCGGATGCGATGGCTGAAGCGGCGGCTCAAGCCCAGCCGCAGCAGTTGCCGGGTTTGCGCCGCTCGGATATGCCTAAGCATGATGCGGCGGAAGAAGCGCCTGTGACTTTGGTTCAGGTGGAAACATCGGTAAACCGTTAACCATGCTTGGATTTTCAGACGGCCTGGATAATATGTTAGGTCATTGGCAGGAGGCCGTCTGAATTTTCGAATGCAGCCCGGTTGATTGCAATCGGGCTTTTTTTTTACAGATTTGTACTTGATCACTGATTTTGATGTAATTCGTGGTAAAGCTGAGGCAAAACCGAGTTTTAGATAAGATTTTTCTTTGGGTATTTGTCGGAAAGATAGAGTTAGAAAGGTGGGAATATGGCTTTGTTCCAAAAAATAACGTGGCTGATTGCGGCACTTTCGGCAATGGCAACGGCAAGCTCGTTTGCTTCCCAATATCTATTAGGCATGAACCCTTGCGTGTTGTGTATTCTGCAGCGACTGATGGTTATGTCGGTAGGTATTGCGGCATTGGTTGTGTTGATGTTGGCCGGCAGCATTAAAAAAAGGCTGCTGGGTGTGGCTTTGATCAGCGTACCTGCAGTTTACGGTATCGGCGTGGCTGTATATCAGCTGTGGCTGCAGTCATTGCCGCCGGGTGCGGCACCTGCATGCGGCGCACCGTGGACATTCCGCTTGCGGGATTGGCCCTTATTTGAAATTTGGGAGCCGGTGGTACGCGGTTTCGGCGACTGTGCTGTTGCAGATTATTTTTTAGGCGTACCTCTGCCGGTGTGGAGTGTATTGTATTTCTCCACGGTTTTACTGTTGGTTTGGTACGCGTTTATCCGTAGTTTGCGCAGGTAACACGAAAATTTCAGACGGCCTGGTTTTATATCTGTTAAAGTTTTTTACACGGCTCTCTATTTATTGTTGAAAGTAGTGATACTTTTAAACATTGAGGGATATAAAATACAGGTACAGTTATTGCAAAGGCCGTCTGAAAAACTTTTCAGACGGCCTCATACACATCTACCGTTTCTATTTAATCCAACAGCAAAGCATCGTCCGATACTTTTTCGCCGCGGGTTTGTTCGAATAAATTAAGTAAATCAGGCACGTCCATGCCTTTACGTTGTTCGCCGGATACGTCCAACACTACTTTGCCTTGATGCAGCATGACCGTGCGGCTGCCGTGGTCGAGGGCTTGGCGCATGGAGTGGGTTACCATCATGGCGGTGAGTTTGTTTTCTTCGATGATTTTGTCGGTCAGCTCCAGCACAAACGCGGCGGTTTTGGGGTCGAGGGCGGCGGTGTGTTCGTCGAGCAGCAGGATTTTGCTCGGCTGCAAACTGGCCATCAGCAGGCTCACGGCTTGGCGTTGGCCGCCGGAAAGCAGGCCGATGCGGTCGGTGAGGCGGTTTTCGAGGCCGAGTTTTAAAATTGCCAGTTTTTCGCGGAACAGCTCGCGGTTTTCTTTATTGAGCGCAAAACCCAAACCGCGCTTGCCACCGCGCGAATAGGCCAATGCCATGTTTTCTTCGATGCTGAGGGCTTCGCAAGTGCCGGCCAGCGGGTCTTGGAAAACGCGGGCGACCAGATGGGCGCGTTTGTGGGCGGGAAGGCGGGTCACGTCTTGGCCGTCGATGTGGATGCTGCCGCTGTCCACCATCAAATCGCCGCTGATGGCGTTGAGGAAAGTGGATTTGCCCGCGCCGTTACTGCCGATCACGGTTACAAATTCGCCGTCTTGAATATGCAGGCTCATGCCGCGCATGGCGGGGTTTTCAATCGGTGTGCCGGCGTTGAAGGTAATTTTTAAATTGTCGGCGCGCATCATGATGTCTGTTTCCTTTTAAAAGCGCGTTTCATCATCGGCAAACGCAGGGCAAGCACAACGAGGATGGCGGTGATCAGGTTCAGGTCGGTCGGGCGCACGCCCAAGCCTTGCAGAAATTGGTTGCCGAGCGCAAACGCAATCAGCAAACGGTAAACCAATGCGCCCAAAATGGCAGCTAAGGTAATGAAAATAATACGTTTGCTGCCCAACAAATTCTCGCCGATGATCACCGCCGCCAAGCCGATCACAATCGTGCCGATACCGCTGGCCAAGTCGGCGCTGCCGGTAGTTTGGGCAAAGAGTGCGCCGCCCAAGGCAATCAAGGCGTTGGAAATCGCCATGCCCAACACAATCATTTTAGAAGTAGCCACGCCTTGCGCTTTGGCCATGCGGGCGTTAACGCCGGTGGCACGCATGGCCAAGCCGGTTTTGGTGTTGAAAAACCAATCCAGCAGCAATTTGGCCAGCACGACGAAGCCTAAAATAATCAGCGGCTGCACCCAAAATTGGTTACTGTAATCTTCGGCTACAAACGGGGAAAACACGCTGGGCGCGCCAATCAGCGGAAGATTCGGCGTTCCGCCTGTAATACGCAGGTTCACCGAATACAAAGCCACCATCACCAAAATACTGGCCAGCAGCGGCAGTATTTTCAGCGAGACGTTCAACCACGCCGTAACCATACCGGCACACGCACCGGCGGCAGCACCGGCCAAACACGCCAGCCACGGGTTCATGCCCGAGCCGACGCAAACGGCAAATACCACTGCGCCCAAGGGAAAGCTGCCGTCGGCAGTCAAATCGGGAAAATCAAGAATGCGGAACGAAATCAGCACGCCCAATGCTACCAAAGCGTAAATCAGGCCGGCTTCGATACCGCCGAAAAAAGCGATCAAGCTCATAGAGGACTTCCAGGTAGGTGGTTTTTATTGATAGGGATATCAAAGGAATGAGGCCGTCTGAAAATTTAATCGGTTTTCAGACGGCCTGGATAAGCCGGCCGGATAAATCAAACCAAGCTTATCGGTTTATGTCGGCTTATTCTTGGACTTCTTTGGCTTCTTTCAGTACGTCTTCGGTCAGAGTGACACCGGTTGCCGCCGCATTTTTCTTGCTGACGAACAAATCCAAAGTTTCCATACGGGCCGAAGGAATTTCACCGGCTTTTTTGCCTTGTAAGATTTGGAAGACCACGTCGCCGGTTTTCTTGCCCATGTCGTAATAGTTCACGCCCAAAGCCGCAACCGCACCGCGTGCTACAGAGCCGGTGTCGGCAGCCACCAACGGCGTTTTCATTTCGGCGGAAGCTTTAAACATGGATTCGTAAGAAGAGACTACGTTGTTATCCAAAGAAGTATAGATTAAGTCCACTTTGCCCTGCAGGCTGCGTGCGGCAGTCAAAACGTCGGATGAGCGTTGAGCCGGAGCGGCAACCAAGCTAATGCCTTGAGGTTCAAGTTTGGCTTTGAGTTGATCCAATACCACAGTCGAATTGACTTCGCCCGGGCTGTAAACGTAACCGACGTTTTTCACGGTCGGTACGATTTTCTTCATCAGGTCGATTTGCGGATCCAGCGGTAATTCATCGGATACACCGGTAACATTGGTGTTTGACGCTTCCCAACTTGGAACCAGTTTGGCGGCCACAGGGTCGGTAACGGCGGAGTAAATAATCGGAATGGTTTTGGAAGCGGCAACCATAGATTGTGCGCTTGGTGTCGCGATGGCTACCACGACATCAGGATTGTCGCCGACAAATTTTTTGGCAATTTGCGCTGCGTTGGCGGTGCTGCCTTGCGCGCTTTGGAAATCGATGGTCAGGTTTTTGCCTTCTTCATAGCCCTTGGCTTTCAGCTCGTCGATCACGCCTTTGCGCACGGCATCCAGAGCGGGATGCTCGACAATGGCGGTAATGGCGATTTTTTTGCTTTCTTGAGTTGCGGCTGCGGCTTGGTTATCGGCAGCGGCAGGCGCTTCGGCTTTTTTCTCGGCAGGCGAACAGGCGGCCAGTAAAACGGCAGTTAGGGTGCTCAAGCTGAAAGTAGTGGCTGGGAATTTCATCTCTATCTCCTGATGTATTCTTGTTGCGGACACATATTTAAATGTGAGTTGTCTGTAATCTTATTTTAATTTTCTTAAAAAATCATCGCTCTATTTTTACTTTTCGACATCTTTCAAGCGGATTTTTATTGGGAAAGTATTATGAAATTTTTGATTTCAGGCTTTTTCGGCTAAATTAAATCGGGCTTGTAACAATAAAAAGCGTTTTTTAAATTTGAATTGTGAAAAAATGGTTATCTATCGTCTTGTAGCGGAAAAGATGGGTGCAGGCTTATTTTCAAACAGACTTTGTTATTGATATTTATACAAAATTTTATTCTATATAAAAAACGAAGAACAATATGCTTTTGCTGTGATAAATATATTTTGAGGCTGTCTGAAATTTTCAGACGGCCTCAATTAAACAGAAAGCAGCTTGTTTTGACCGGGAGGTGGCAATCAGTAGCCCAAACGTTGGCAGATGGTCGATACCAATCCTGCTTGGTTTAGGGTGTAGAAATGCAGGCTGGGTGCGCCTTCGCGCAGCAGGCGTTCGCACATTTCTGTTACTACGTCCAAAGCCAGTGCTTTAATGGCTGCGGTGTCGTCGGCATAGGATTGCAGTTTCAAGCGCAGCCAACGCGGAATTTCTGCACCGCAGGTATCGGAGAAGCGTGCCAGTTTGGAGAAGCTGGCAATCGGCATGATGCCGGGGATAATCGGAATATCGACGCCGCGCCCCTGAACATCATCGACAAAGCGGAAATAGCTGTCGGCATTGTAAAAATATTGGGTAATGGCGGAGTCGGCGCCGGCTTTGGCTTTGCGGACGAAATTATTGATGTCGTCTTCCGCGCTGCGCGCCTGCGGGTGGTATTCGGGGTAGGCGGCGACTTCGACATGGAATTGGTTGCCGTATTGGTTTTTGATCAGTTCGACCAATTCGTTGGCGTAGCGCAAGCCGCTCATGCCTGCGCCGACGCCGGAAGGAATATCGCCGCGCAGGGCCACGATATGGCGCACGCCCATTTCTTTATAGATATCCAAAAGTTCGATAATTTCAGACGGCTGCATACCGACGCAGGGCAGGTGGGGAGCGGCGGCAATGCCTTCGCTCAAAATATCCTGAATGGCTTGAAGCGTGCCTTCTTTGGTGGAGCCGCCTGCACCGGACGTGCAGGAGAAAAATTCCGGGTTGTATTGGCTCAGTTGTTTGCGCGTAATCACTTGTTTGGCCCGGCCTTCAGGCGTTCGGGTCGGGAAAAATTCGAAGCTGAGTTGTTTTTTATCGTTGGACATGGTCAGGTTCCCGATGAAAGATTTTATTGAATGGAATCTGTGCAAGGATAGGTATATAACTTATTGAAATCAAGATGAAAGGCGGATTTTATGCTTGAAAAATATAAATTTTTGCATGAATAAAATTTATATACATTGATTTTGTTTGTAAAAATCCGTCATAAAGGGAAGTGCAAACATACGGAGGCCGTCTGAAAAAACGGGCTTGGGCAGGCGGCGGCAGCCTCAGGCCGGTTGCCGTAGGCGGCACGGTATCAAAATTCATTTTATTTGCTTATAATTCCTTTTTATTTTCCACAAGCGTATATCCCGTCATGAAATGGCTCAAACGCAGCAAAACCATCGTTAAAACCCTGCATAATTACGGCTTGGCGGACTTGGTCACGCCGTTGGTGCGCCGTGATTGGTTGCGCCGTTTTTTGGAAAGGCTGCCGAAGTCGCCGACATACACGCATGAACCGCTGCCGGTACGCGTGCGCTTGGCTTTGGAAAGTTTGGGGCCGGTGTTTGTGAAATTCGGGCAGGTGTTGTCGACGCGTCCGGATCTGATTCCGCACGACTATGCGCAGGAGCTGGCCAAGCTGCAGGATAAAGTGCCGCCGTTTGACGCCGAACTGTCGCGCCGACAAATTGAAAAAGCTTTGGGTAAACCGATTCACGAGCTGTATGCCGAGTTTGACAGCGAGCCGGTGGCCAGTGCATCGGTAGCGCAGGTGCATAAAGCACGGCTGCATTCCGGAGAACGGGTTGCCGTGAAGGTGTTGCGCCCGAATATTGCGCCGGTCATCGAGCAGGATTTGGCTTTATTGCGCTTCGGTGCCGGCTGGGCGGAGCGTTTGTTTTCAGACGGCAAGCGTTTGAAACCGCGCGAAGTGGTGGACGAGTTTGACAAATACCTGCACGACGAATTGGATTTGATGCGCGAAGCCGCCAATTGCAGCCAATTGGGGCGCAATTTTAAAGACAGCGATATGCTGCTCGTGCCTAAGGTTTTTTACGATTATTGCAGCCGCGACGTATTGACCATCGAGTGGATGGACGGCACGCCGATTTCCGATATCGAAACGCTGAAAGCCAAAAATATCGATTTGAAGAAACTGGCGAATTACGGCGTAGAAATTTTCTTTACCCAAGTTTTCCGCGACGGCTTTTTCCATGCGGATATGCATCCCGGCAATATTCTGGTGGCCGACGACAACCGCTACATCGCATTGGATTTCGGTATTGTCGGCAGTCTGACCGACTACGACAAACGCTATCTGGCGATCAATTTTTTGGCGTTTTTCAACCGCGACTACCACCGCGTGGCCACTGCGCACATCGAATCGGGTTGGGTGCCGGCAGAAACACGCGCGGAGGAATTGGAGGCGGCGGTTCGCGCCGTATGCGAGCCGATTTTCAACAAGCCCCTGTCGCAGATTTCGTTCGGATTGGTTTTGATGCGCTTGTTTGAAACCAGCCGCCGTTTCAACGTGGAAATCCAGCCGCAATTGGTGCTGCTGCAAAAAACCCTGCTCAATATCGAAGGTTTGGGCAGGCAGCTTGATCCCGATTTGGATTTGTGGGCGACGGCCAAACCGTTTTTAACCAAATGGATGAACGAGCAGGTCGGCCCCAAAGCCTTGTGGAACAACATTAAAAACGAAGCACCCGATTGGGCGCAGATTCTGCCGAGTCTGCCGCGCAAACTGAATATGCTGGTTGACGAAGCGCGCCAGCAGGAAATGCGCGATGCCTATATTCATTTGGTGAAAACCCAGCAGCGGCAGAATTTGTGGCTGTGTATCATTGCGGTGGCGTTGGTATTGATTCTGCTGTTTAAATAAATCATTCGAGGCCGTCTGAAATCTTTTCAGACGGCCTCAGTTATAATACCCGCATGATCTACCACCACATCGCCCTCAACATCCCCATTTCAGACGGCCTCTTAACCTACGGCCACCCGACTGCCTTGCCCAAAGGCTGTCGGGTGGTGGTGCCGTTTCGCGGCAAGCCTGTTGTCGGTGTGGTGTGGGCGAACGGGGTAACGCCGGAGATTGACGCGGCAAAAATCCTGCCGATTCAGACGGCCTTTACCAGTGAACCGCTGTTCCCTGAAAGCTGGTGCAAGCTGCTGGAGTTTACTTCGCGCTATTACCATTATCCGCTCGGGCAGGCTGTGTTTACCGCACTACCTTTGGGTTTGAAAGAGACCAAGCCCGTCGAAACCCCGCAGCCGCCGCAGTTTTATGCTTTGAACGACGCAGGCAAAGCGCAAACCCCGCCGCCGGAGCGTTTCCATAAAAAACACGCCTTGTGGCAGGCTTTGCTTTCAGACGGCCTCAGCATGGCGGCCTTGAAACACATCCACAACCAAGCGCCGAAGCTGCTGCAAGAGTGGACGGACAACGGCTGGATACGCACCGCCCAAGCCGCCGCGCCCGTGTTGAGGCCGTCTGAACACCGATTAAACGCCGAGCAGCAGGCCGCCGCGCAAGCGATTCAGACGGCCTTCGATACCTTCAAACCCTTCCTGCTCTACGGCATCACAGGCAGCGGCAAAACCGAAGTCTATTTCGACGTGATGGCCAAAGTGCTGGCGGCGGGCAGGCAAGTGCTGTTTCTGCTGCCCGAAATCAACCTTACGCCGCAACTGCTCAAGCGCGTGGAAGCCCGTTTTGCCGACGTGCCGACCGCCGTGCTGCACAGCCAAACCGCAGCAGGCAAGCGCACGCAAGACTATCTGCGCGCCATGCTCGGGCAGGCCAAACTGATTATCGGCACGCGGCTGGCCGTGTTTACCCCGCTGCCCGATTTGGGCTTGGTAGTGGTGGATGAAGAGCACGATTCCTCGTTCAAACAAGACAACGAACTGCGCTACCAAGCCCGCGATTTGGCCGTTTGGCGCGCACGGCAAAGCAGTTGCCCCATCGTGCTCGGCAGCGCCACCCCCAGTTTGGAAAGCTGGCACAAAGCGCAAACCGGCGCGTACCAACTACTCGAACTGACCGAACGCGCCCATTCCGCCGCCCAATTGCCGCAAGTCGACATCTTAGACGTGCGCCGCCTGCCGCTCGACAACGGCTTCTCGCCCCAAGCCCTGAAACTGCTCAAAACCAACCGCGAACAAGGCGGCATGTCGCTGGTGTATCTCAACCGCCGCGGCTTCGCACCCGCCCTGTTTTGCGGCGACTGCGGCCACACCTTCGGCTGCCCGCGCTGCTCCGCCAAAATGGTGCTGCACCAACGCGCCCGCCAACTGCGCTGCCACCATTGCGATTTCAGACGGCCCGTACCCTACAAATGCCCCGAATGCGGCAACCAAGACCTCACCGCCGTCGGCCACGGCACCCAGCGCGTCGAAGAAACCCTGCGCAACTTCATCCCGCAAGCCAAAATCGCCCGCGTCGACCGCGACAGCACCGCCCACAAAAACGACTGGGCCGATTTATACCGACGCATCGCCGCCAACGACATCAACATCCTCGTCGGCACCCAAATGCTCGCCAAAGGCCACGACTTCGCACGGCTGAACCTCGTGATCGTATTAAACGCCGACGGCAGTCTGTACAGCGCCGACTTCCGCGCCCCCGAAAGACTGTTTGCCGAACTGATGCAGGTTTCCGGCCGGGCAGGGCGCGCCGAAGCCGCCGGCAAAGTGCTCATCCAAACCCAACTGCCCGAACACCCCGTATTCGCCGCCGTAAAAGCGCAAAATTACCGCATCTTCGCCGAAAACGAGCTAAACGAACGGCAAACATTCAATATGCCGCCCTTCGGTTTTCAGACGGCCATCCGCGCCGATGCCGTAAAAATCGACGAAGCCGTGCAGTTTCTCAACGACATCCAAGCCGTTACCCAAGCACTGCTACCCGAAACCGTATCCGCCTTCGGCCCCGTGCCCATGCTGATGGCGCGGCTGGCCGAACGCGAACGCGCACAAGTATTTTTAGAATCCGCCTCCCGCAAAGACCTACACCACGCCGTGAGCCTGTGGGTGCAGGTGTTGCAGCAGTACCGCGACGGCAAAGTGAGATGGTCGGTGGATATCGACCCGCAAGAGATGTGAAGAGGTTTTTAAATATTTCTGATAATTTTTAATAAGTTCAGATAGGAGAATGATATGAATGGAACAAGATGGTGGGAAAATTATTTGGTTCGTTACTTAGTGCCATCAATTTTAGGGATGGTTATTTTAATGTGGTTGGGTGAAAATTTCCCTATGTTGAAAACTTATTTATCCATATTGCCGTTTGACGGATACGATAAATTCAGCACAGCCCACTTAGTTGGATGGTTACTATTTGGAACATTATATTGCTATATTGCTTCATATCCTATCTTGGTTTTTCATGCCATTAGGATTGAATTTTTTAAAAAAAATAAAACAAATATATTAAATTTACATACCGTTTTACCTATAAGTTTATTTACAATATTTATTGTTTTATCGGTATTAATTATTTCCTCTCAAAATAATAAAAATTTCGCTTTTGGTGTAGTAGTTTGTTCGGTGTGTGTTTTTTCACTTTATCAAATTTACTATTTGTATAAAGTATCTTCTACAAGATTGGGGTTTTCTTATGCAAAAAGACTAACCCAAGTCAGAAATGGTCAAAAAGATTTTGTTGAATCATATAGGCATTTGAGAGAACACGGTAATACGGCTCTCATTATTTTGTTTGAAATTTTGTTGGCAGCTGTTCTTTATGTTGTTTTGAGTTTCGAAGTAAAACCAAATTATCCAAATTTATCTAAAAAATATATTGATTTATCTATGGTTTCTATCATTTTGTTTATATGGGTTGCACCTGCCACTTTAGTATATTTTTACGGGCAATTTTTAGAGAGGAAATTGTCTCAATTTTAATGCTAAGTACGATTTGATTTATTAGATTCCTAGAAATCTATTCGAGGCCGTTTGAAATTTCAGACGGCCTCGAATAGATTGTGTTTTTCAATGCGCCGTATTTTAAAAGTTGGATATCTGTTTGGTTTATTTGTTAATGTTTCGATAAGTATAAGGTAGAAAATGTACTCGAGATGGTTAAAATCCCAATTTTTTCTTAGTGTTTTTGCAGGCTTGGCTTCAGTGCCTGCGGCGGCTGGTGCCGAACAATGTATGCATTCGGATTTGGATGTGGTGGTGTTGGGTTCGGGCGGGCCGGAGTTGAGTGACAGGCGTGCTTCTACGGGGTATTTGGTGCGCGAAAAAGGTAAGGCGCGTTTTATTGTGGATTTCGGGGCGGGTTCGTCGCTGAATTTCGAGTATGCGGGCGGGAAGATTAAGGATTTGGAGGCTTTGCTGTTTACGCATTTTCATGTGGACCATTCCAATGATTTGCCTGCTTTGGTAAAGGCTTCGTATTTCTCCGAACGTGATCGTGATTTGCCGATTTACGGTCCGACCGGCAATCATACGATTCCGACGACGCCTGTGTTTGTGGAAAGGCATTTCGGTGAGGAAGGCGTGTATCCGTATTTGTCGGATTTTCTGACGGGTGAGGCGGCATTTAGGTTGAAGCCGGTTGCGGTCAATGCGGATAAAAGCAGACCTGAGATGTTTGAAACGAAAATCGGCGGATTTACTTTGAGAGCGGTTCCGGTGGAACACGGCTTGCTGCCGTCTTTGGGGTGGCGTATCGAGAAAAACGGCTGTTCGGTAACGGTGTCGGGCGATACCAGTAATTTGGGTAGGACTTTGGATCGGTTGGCTGTGAATACGGATATTTTTATCGCGCATAATGCGGTTCCTGAAAATGCGCGCGACAAGGTTGCGCTGAAACTGCATATGACGCCGTCTGAAATCGGGCGTATTGCTAAAGAAACTTCGAGCCGCAGTGTGGTGTTGTCGCATTTTATGCGGCGTACCGAGCATGTCCGAGATGAAACTGCTGCCGCTATCCGCCGGCATTATCAAGGCAAATTGGCGTTTGCGGAAGATTGCGATATTTATTCGCTGCAAACGGGCATGAAAACGGGAAGTTGCAAGCAGCGGTAGGATTTTTGTTTATGTGGGGCCGGAGGCCGTCTGAAAATTTTAAAAACAGTTTTCAGACGTCCTCCAATTTTTTAACTTTTTTGGCAGCGGTTTTTGTTCATGCAGCGGTTTTTGTTCATGCAGAGGTTTGTAGATGGAATGCGCTGCCGGTAAGTGAACTTTGCTGTAAAAGCTTCCGTTGATTTGCGTTACATTGATGTGATACATGCGGAAAGCGTGGAATAGTTCTTTATCGGGCGGAATAGGGTGGTTCCAAAATTCAGCCAAGCTGTTTTGTGCTGTAATGCCGGCAATATCGTAATTTGCACGGCCGATAACTTTTACCGGCATATCGTGAATTAAAGCAGAAAGTCCGCTGGTGCTGTTGAGTGTGACCATTCCAATGCCGTATCTGAGAAATACGGGCAGAGGGGTGTCGTGGACATAGAAAACCCGCCCTTTTAATTTGGGATGCGCTTTGATAAAGCGGTTGATGTCTTTGCGGTAATCGATAAAGCCCCTATCCATCGGGTGGTGTTTGACAATCAGGTTGGTATCTTCGGGCGCATGAGTGGCAAAAGACGATAAAACGTGTTCCAAGAAGCTGCGTACCGATGAAAAATCGCTGTGTACTTTAACTTGACTGTCATTCATTACCTGTAAGGGGAGAATGAAGAATTTGCCGTATTTGCCGTTTGCAACCTGTTGGGCGAATTTACGGTCTTCAAAGATATAATTGGCGCGTTTCAGCCCGGATATCGTCCATGATTTGATGTAGTAGCGTAGGCTGCTGTTGCGGTGGTGTATGTAGTGGGGGTATTTATCGCGGTTTTTTCGTGCGGCAAAATAATACAGTGCGGCACATTTGGCCATAGGTATAAATCCCCCTTTAACTGCAGGCGGTGCTTGGTATTGCCGCACACGCAGTTTGGGTAATGCTTGCCGGTAAAAATCGGCACTTCGAGGCAGGGGGGAAAAGTTGTTGACGCCGCTTTTTTCCAAAGTAATGTAAAAGGGGCGGAAATAGCCTTCTTCGAATACCCAGAAGCTCAGGTCTTTCTGTTTGGCGATTTCTTTGGCTACGATATGGTAAGGCCGGTTGTCGCCGAAACACATGACGGCTTGGATGTTGTGGGTGTCGATAAAACGGCTTAGGAATGCGGCAAATTCTTGATAAGTGTCGCGATAGGCAAAGGTATTTTTAGTATTTTCAGGGTAAAAGAATTCATCTCCGTAGTTAAAATTAATTTTAAATACGGTTTTGTGATGTTGGACAGAGAGCCATTGTGAAAAGTCGTGAAAAAAAGAACTGACAGGACCTTGCAAAAGCAAAATTCTGTTTTTGGTATGGACTAACTCTTCTAAGTAGGCGGTAGTGATCTTATTTCCCATTATTGATTGTTATGTAGTAATTTTTATATTGGGTTACTATAACATCAATTTTATTTGATTGGTATATTTATTAATGTGTAAAGTTGCTTAATTTTAAACCATTGTTTTGATAGAAAGCTTCTATTTAAGTTGCTGTTTTGTTTTTTTTGTTTTTTTAATCTTTTTAAGGTCTCGATAGCAGTAGCAACATCAATCAAACCGAATGTTGTAGGGCTAATGTAGTTGGGATAGTGAATCAAGGTGCCGGCCACCAGCTCCCATAACGCCAATTTTCGAGTGCGGCGCGGAAGGTTCAGATAATCCTGAGTCAATCCCCAGCCGGCATAAAACGGCAGGCCGTAGCAATGTACGGTTTTACCTCGCAATAAGGCCTCGAATCCGGACAGGGAGGTCAGGGTATGGACTTCATCTGCATGCTTGAGGCAAGTGAGGATGTCGCACTCGGTAACGGTTTGGTCGGCATAGCGTGATGCTTCTTCCGGCGGAATTGCGCCGACGCGGTTGCCGCTCACAACATCGGGATGGGGTTTGTAGATGATGTAGGCATCGGGGTTCAGCTCGCGCACTTTTTTCAATAAACCCAAATTAGTGCGGATTTCAGGCAAACCGTGGCGGATGGAGGCATCGTCTTCTACCTGACCGGGCACCAGCAGCACTTTGCGGTCGGTATTCGGAATATTGAGCGTGCCGTTGCCGACGTTGTATTTGCTGATTTCCGCTTCGGTAAGCGCTTGCTGCAAATAAGAGGCCGTCTGAAAATCCTGTGCGGTAAATTCGCGGCTCTGCAAAATGTGTTCCAAGCGGGAGGGCTGTTCTGCGTTGAAGTAAATGCCTTGATCGTCGATAACGAGCGAGAGCGGCGGCACCAGATTGGAGCCTAATCCCACCGAACGTATGAAACCGTCTTCCATCCGCAGTACGGGCAGATTGTGTTTTTGCGCAAAATCAGCCGATTCCTGACTGCCGTTTCCCCAAACCAAAAGCCGTGCATCGGACGGCAATGCGGATTTTTCCAGTTTTTTGAAGGATGAAACGAAATGCAGTCGGCAGGAGGGCACATTGAAAAATGGCTTGATTACTGCCTGTTTCCACAAAGACATGCCGACGCAGTAAAGATTGCCACGCAGCTTTTCATTTAAGCGGCGGGCAGAAGAAAGATAGTCGATAACATCGAATATCGTTCCCGTTTTACCGGTGTTCGGGTTGATGTAGCGGCTGTATTGCAGATAGGCGGCAGCAAAAAGCTGCAACAGCGAGCGGGGGGCGCGACGTTTTTGTGCGGTTAAACCGGCTACACCGGAATGGCGGTCGTCGGAAACGCCCCAGCCTGCATACCACGGCAGCCCGAAAGTGACCACGGGCTTGCCCAGCAGCAGGGCTTCAAATCCCATTTGAGAAGTAACGCAATAAACTTTGTCTGCTTGCTCCAAAAGGGAAATCGGATTGATGTCTTCTGCCACCAAACGCACATTTTCCGCATGGTTAGAGAGATCGGTAAGGTAACCGCGTTTTTTACCGCTCAATACATCGGGATGGGTTTTCACCCAGATTTCCGCATCGGGATTTTCAGATAAGGCCGTCTGAAACATGCGCTCAAAAGTATCTGTATCCGCGCCGCCGTATTGCACCGCCATATCGCCGAAAGTTTGGTCTATAACCAACACAACTTCTTTTTCAGACAGCCGTTTGACAGAGAGGCCGTCTGAAAAGATTGGCGCATGGTTGTATTTGGAAAGTTTGTCTGCAACGATAAGGTCGATTGCTTTTCTAGCATCTTCAATGATTTCAGACGGCATGCTGTCCGCAGCCAAAACCAACTGCTCCAAACGCGAAGTGCGGGTGGTGTCGTAGTAAATACCCGAATCGTCAATCACCAGAGCAAGCGGCGGGCAGCCTGTTACGCCCAAACCGATTGAACGCAGAAAGCCGTCTTCCAAAGCAATGAATGGAAGGCGGTGTTTTTTTGCATAGGCGCGAGCTTTATGGGTGGTGGGGCGCAGACCCCAACCCAATACACAATTTATTTGGTTGGCTGATGGATATAGATTACATTCAGTTAAAAATTCTTGTAGATATGGAATGTTGCGGATACCATTTGAAAAAATTTTAGGTGATTTCTTCATAGCTATTTTATCAATACTAAATTTTTACAGAGAATCCATAACCTTATCTAAGAATTCAAGAAATTTATTTTTATCAATAATAATATCACCAGCAAGTGTTTGATTATTTCTATAGTTAGAATGTGTAGGTTCTACATAATAAGCAGCATAGGTAGCGTTTCGCAGTTGAGCAGTGCGAAAATAGCTGACTCTGTTATAGTCAGTATTCATAATTTCTAGAATTAATTTTAAATTTTGGGAAAAAGCACTATTAGCAATTCCCATACCATGAGGCCCAACAATAATTTCTGCATCTTTGAATAATTTTACTTGATCTGATTTTGAGAATACTCCAGGGTCAATAATTACAAAACCTCTTTTTTGTAGTTCTTCTTCTAATACATATTCATTTAATGTTTTTCGAAAAGTAGCTTTATTTCTTGATACATAGATTCTTTTGTGTGATGTTTTTGCTACTAAATGATTTTCCTTAGTTAAAGAAGAAACTACTCTATTTGCTGTGTGGATATAATGCATAGTTGGTGTATGTAAATGACCAAAACTGCCAAAACATGGAATTATCAATTGTTCGAATGATAGCCATTTGTGGTCTATTCGAATAATATTTTCTTTAGGAAGCCCAAGTTCTACTAAAAATTTTAGTAATTGATCATCTAATTCAGGTGTTATGTAGTTTAAATCATTTAATTTAAATCCCATTTGGCTGATAAAATTTAAAATAGGCAAGCATTCTCTTAAGAGATGGTCAAGATTGCCAAAAGGATATAGCCATAGAGATATTCCTTCTATTCTTACCTTGGGTATAGTATTTATATTCACATTGATAATGTTATTATTAACTTCAAAAAAACCAAATTTTTGGAAGTTAACTTTTGCCATATCATTTATAAAATTAAAGGCATAATATTTATCAAAAAACATACCCCAGTATCTAGGAAGTTTAGGGCATCTAGGAGTGACAGTGCACTCATTTATTTTTACAGAAAAAACTTCTGGAGCTGTATAAGAATCAGTAAAAATTTGTGATAATTCTTCTAATTTAATAGAATCTTCTTGTTTTTCAAAAAATTTCTTAGATGAAAAATTTAATTTTTGAGATTTTTCAAATTGATAAAAAGTGCAGTTACTTATTGTCTTTTCATCTAATCTGCGTAAGTCAAGAGGATGATAGGAAAACATAATTATGATCCAAGTATAAATTAATAGTAAAAAATATATTTGATTAAATTTTTGATTTAAAAAAATGGTGGAATAATCGTAAAAATTGATTAGGTGAGTCTGCAAAAAATTGTCTTGGATTGTTTTTGAATTTATTGATTTTCCTATTTATTTTTATATTCTTATTTATTTTACTCGATTGTTCAATAAAATTATTATTTTTAATAATTAATTCTTTTTCAGATTGAGAATTGTCTATATTTTTAGAGTTTTTTATAGTGTTGTTGGGTAATAAGGTAGATGGAGCATTTGTATCCTGTATGCGTTGGCTTTGTTTGCCAGATACAAGGGAAATAAAGTTTGGTAAGGTGAAAATCTTTTGCAAAATTGCCACACCTGAATCATGAACAGAAACAGTATGTTTTTGTAATAAAATAGTGATAAATTTTTCAAACAAATCTAGCTCATGCATTGATAATATATTATTTATTTCATGGTTTTTTATATGACGAATGAAGGTCTCAATGTCATTCAAATCATAATCAGAAGTAAATCCTTTTTTTCCGTAAAATGCATTACCGAATTGAACTGTTTTAAAGCCTTCAAAAGTAGCTTCTAATAAGCCTTGAGAATTGAGTCCTACTACCCAATCAGTCTGATTAAATAACTGTTTGATAGAATAGTGATCTACTAATTTAATCCTGTTTTGCTGCTCATTAGTCAAATTTTCAATAAACTCAGTTAATATATTTTTAGTTAATGATGTATGAATGTTATTTTTCTTCTCTTCCCAAGGGTGAGTTTTCATAACAACATTGAACCCATTCTTTGTTAACTTATCTATAAGTTCTTTATAAAATGAAATTGTTGATATTCCAGTATTTTTATATTCAAGTACAGAAAAATCATTAATTACTTGCCCTATAATACTCACGCAAGGTAAAGATTTTTCTGAAAATTCTATTGTTTCAGAAAAATCTGGTTGCTCTACGTTCTTGTTTTTTGATAGAAGAATCTTGTTGATGGCTTTGGAACGTTCTCTATCGTATTCGGTATTAGTTCCTAAATTGTTTAAATAATTTTGATAAACAGCAGGATGTTTTATATCGCAATTGTTTGCAATACTAGAATATCGTTCTTCACAATAATATTCGTTACCTGTAAATAGACTTTCCATTACCATCACTTTGGTTGGTGTGAACTTTAGTTGTTCGATCAAAGCTTTTTGATAAGTCAAACCACCTGAAAAAACACAACAATGAGTAAATGGGTACAATTCTGTTAAACGAACTTTCCAGAAATCTAGCCAATACCATGCTGAAGCCATATTTTGCAAAAGAATATTTTTATTTTCCGCTAGTAATTTATTAAATATTCCTATATTAGATTTAGGATAAGGCTTTTCATACCAAGAAGGTAATGTGGAGACTAATGTTAAAATTTCTGCCCGACAAATAGAAAAAAGATTAATGTCATTAATTTTAAAATCTTGTAAATCCCCGGATGATAATTTTGATAAAATTTCAATTTTATCAATTAATTTATCTAACTTGCTGTCATAAACCCCATATAAAGAAATCCAATCTTTATGGCTTTGCTCAAAGTGAACTTTTACTTTATTTTTTTCAATAAATTTAAAAAATGATCCAAAATTTTTTTTATTAATGTGTAATGAATCTGCTACCAAAATTGATATATTCATGTTTAGTCCCCGATTAATTTTTTTGATCTAATATATGTTTATAGACTGAAATATTACTTAAAACACTTTGTTCCCAACTTAATGCTAACGAAGTTGTTTCTTTTGCATTTTTTATCATATTAAGTAGTTTATTCCGATTGTAAACACATATATCCATAATATTTTCTGCATCTATATCTGGATTTAATGTTAAAAATAATCCATTTATATTATTTTTAATGATATCTTTGGGCATCCCTATATATGATGAAAATATTGGAGTTCCTGTTGCAATTGCTTCTGGTGTGTTTGCAGGCCCTCCTTCATGACTACTGCACATTAATAGAATATCTATATTTTCATAAAAACTTTGAAACATACGATAAGGTAATCTCTCGTAGGAAATAGCTTCAAATCCTAAGCTTCTCATCTCTATTGTATTCAAGGTTCTGTCTTGCCCAACGAAAACAAAATTAAAATATTTGGGATCTAATCGTTTTGCTAATTCAAAAAGATAAGCCTCTCCTTTAACTCTACGAGCATATCTACGTGAAGCCATTCCTAGAGTTATTTTATTATTTTCTTCGCATAACCTTGAGAAAGATGAATCATTTTTAGGTCGTAGATACTTGCTATGATATCCATGAGGGATTACATATAGTTTTTTTGTGTCAATACCTTGATCAATTAAAATTTCTTTTTGGCTTTGATTTAAACAGATGATCGCTGCTGATTCCATATAACGAGGAATGAAGCGAAATTTCGCATGCCAAGGATCTGGATCATTTAAATCATGATGCACAGTACACACAGAATTATTTCGTAATTTGGACTCTAGATGAGGACGATGATAATGATAAATATCAGCGTTTTCCAAAGGTTCAATGCTCACAATATGTTCAAATACTTGGCTGCCATATTGTTTAAAATATTCGATAATTGCTGTAAATATACTGCTATGAATATCTCTTGACATTACATGGTTTACTATATATTTACCTTTTACTGTTCTGTCAGATTTCTCAAAAATTTGACTTTGCATTATTAGAAGATCAGATATTTTAGAATTTTCATTATTCATTTTGCTTGCTCGTAATGATTTAAAAGTATATTTGAAAATATTACTAATGTGATTATTCTTGTCTTTAAATTAAAGAAATACTGAATTTAGATTCATTATTTTTCATCTCTTATTTTATTATAGTACATTTTGTAATTATTATAAAATTTATGTTCAATAATTTCATAGTATTAATGTGTATTTTGAATTTTTGTAAAATAATTTTAGCAATTATCGCAAATATATTCTGTTAATTGATACAATGTCAGCTATATATATTCGTAGAACTGGAAACCTAATAAATGATGAGAGGAAGAGAGTTTGTACTTTGTGCAATTTTAATAATATCAGCTGGTTGTGGTAATTTGCCAACATCGGGTCCGACACAAATTGGGGTAATTGGTTTGAAAAGCCAAACTGCTCAAGTTTCTGTACCTGATGTGGCAGTGATTGATGTTGATGAAAATGTAACCTCAGATTTGTATCGTGTGGCTTACGGGCAATCTTTTGCTGATTTTGGTTTGAGAGGATCCAGCTCAATTGATGTGATTGGTGCAGGGGATGTGCTTGAAATCACATTATGGGAAGCTGCTCCGGCAGTGTTGTTTGGCGGTGCTTTAAACTCTTTGGGTTCCGGATCTGCCCGAACAGTTAATCTTCCGCCTCAAATGGTAAATTCTAAGGGAGTTATTTCCGTGCCTTTTTTGGGAGCTGTGTCTGTGCGGGGTAAAACGACTGAAGTAATTCAAAAAGAGATTGTAGGCCGTCTGAAAAAAATGGCAAACCAGCCTCAAGCTATGATACGTGTTGTTCAAAATAATTCCAGTAATGCTACGGTAATTCGAGCCGGGCGCAGTATCAGGATGCCTTTAACCGGTCATCGTGAGCGGGTTTTGGATGCGGTGGCCGCTATTGGAGGTACGGATAGTGGAGTACAAGATATATCTGTACAGATGACCCGTAGAACCATGGTTCGTACGGTTGCTTTGGAAACGATTACAGCTCAACCGGCGCAAAATATTGTTTTACAGCCGGGAGATGTGATTACTTTGCTTTCAAAGCCTCTCAGTTTCACTGCCTTGGGTGCACTTGGTAAAAACCAGCAAATTTCTTTTTCGGCCAAAGGTATGAATTTGGGTGAGGCTATTGGTGCATCAGGTGGTTTGTTGGACAGACGTGCAAACCCTAAAGGCGTGTTCGTGTTCCGCTATCAGTCTTTAAATTTGTTACCAAAAGAAGAAAAAGAGAAGTGGTTGGCAAAAGGTTATGATGTTTCAATGGAAGTGCCTACTGTGTATAGAATGAATCTTTTGGATGCGAATTCGTTGTTTTGGTTGCAGAAATTTCCTATGAAGGATAAAGACATCGTTTATGTTGCTAATGCACCGTTGGCTGAAATGCAAAAATTCTTGCAGTTTGTGTTTTCTCCGGTGGTGGGTGGTGTGAATAGTGTGAACAATATAGCTAATTGATAGCGAATAGAAAGTGTAAATTAAAGATGTCTGAAAAAAATACGGATACAGAAAATGTTCAAACAAAATCTGAAGAAAAACAGGATACTACAAATAATCTTCAGCATAATGCAAATAGAAAATATAAGAAAAATGGGGTTTGTATGCCTAAGCCCGGACCATTGGCTTGGGCTACGATTATTATTCCTACAGTATGTTCATTGATTTATTTTTCAGCATGGGCGGCAGATCGATATACGTCTGAATCCAGTTTTGTGGTGCGCTCTTCTCACAATCAAACTTCGACCGGTGGTTTGGGAGCTTTATTGCAGAGTGCAGGATTTACTCGCTCGCAAGACGATACTTATACTGTTCGTGAGTATATGGGTTCGCGCACAGCTTTGGGAGAATTGAGCAAAACCATTCCTGTTCGCGCCTATTATGAAGAGAAAGGTGATGTATTCAGCCGCTTCAATGGTTTTGGTTTCCGAGATTCAGCTGAGGCTTTCTATCAATATTACAAAGAAAAAATCAACATTGCTTTTGATCCTGTATCCGGCATTTCTACATTGGCGGTGGAGTCGTTTGACGCCAAAGAGTCACAGCAAATCAATGAGGCTCTGCTCAGCAAGGGTGAAGAACTGATTAATAGGCTGAATGCCCGTGCGCGCAAAGATACTATTGATCAAGCTCAGCAAAACGTTGCTGTAGCGGAGGAGCGTGTTAAAAACGCGGCTGAAGAAATGGCTGTGTATCGCACTAAAAACGGTATTTTTGACTTAAAAGCCCAATCTGAAGCACAGATGAATTTGGTGTCGAAACTACAGGATGAGTTAATCGTTATTCAGACGCAATTAGACCAAGTCAAGGCAGTTACTCCGGAAAACCCCCAGATTCCCGGTTTGAAAGCACGTGAAAAAAGCCTGCAGAAGGAAATCAAACAGCAAATGCAGATGATTTCAGGTGGCTCAAGTAATTCTATCACTGCACAAGCTGCAGCATATCAGCGTTTGTTCTTGGAAAATGAGTTGGCGGAGAAGCAATTGGCTGCAGCAATTGCTGCTTTGGAAAACGCTAAAGCCGAGGCGGAGCGCAAGCAGCTCTATCTTGAAGTTGTGTCTAAGCCAAGTCGTCCGGATATGGCATTAAAACCTCAACGTTTATACAACATTGTTGCAACATTTTTTATTGGTTTAATGTTGTATGGTATTTTAAGTTTGTTGATTGCCAGTGTAAGAGAGCATAAAAACTGATGAAAGCGTTGCACGAAACTACTTTTCGGGAGTCTTTAGCGATTCAAAAACGGGTGGTTGGTGCGCTTTTGATGCGCGAAATCATTACCCGTTACGGGCGCAATAACATTGGTTTTTTGTGGCTGTTTGTAGAGCCGTTATTATTTACCTTGCTCATTGTGATGCTTTGGAAATTTGTCAGGGCTGATCAGATTTCATCTTTAAATATTGTTGCCTTTGTACTGACCGGTTATCCGATGGCCATGATGTGGCGTAATGCTTCCAACCGTGCGGTGGGCGCGATTTCGGCGAATGCCAGCTTGCTTTATCACCGAAATGTAAGGGTGTTTGATACGATTCTAGCCCGTGTATTATTGGAAATTGCCGGAGCTACCATCGCGCAAGTTGTGATTATGGCTGTTTTCATTGCAATAAAATGGGTAGAGATGCCGGCCGATATTTTTTATATGCTGATTGCTTGGTTGCTGATGGCTATGTTTGCATTTGGTTTAGGCTTAATTATTTGCTCCATTGCGTTCAAGTTTGATGTATTTGGCAAGCTGTGGAGTACTTTAAGTTTCGTGATGTTGCCTTTGTCAGGGGCTTTCTTTTTTGTCTCTACATTACCATATCAAGCTCAGGAATACATGTTGTGGATTCCTATGGTGCACGGCACGGAGATGTTCAGACAGGGATATTTTGGCAATACGGTTACCACATTGGAAAACCCATGGTATTTATTATTATGCAACTTGGTCATGTTATTTATCGGATTGGCAATGGTGGCTAAGTTTAGCAAGGGGGTAGAACCGCAATGATTTCCGTTGAGCATGTGTATAAAAAATACCAAACCCGCCAGGGTTGGCGCATGGTGCTTGAAGATGTCGATTTCAAACTGGAAAAAGGTGAAAAAATCGGTATTTTAGGTAGAAACGGAGCAGGTAAATCCACGCTGATACGCCTGATCAGTGGTGTGGAACCGCCTACCGAAGGCGAGATTAAACGCACGATGAGCATCTCTTGGCCGTTGGCGTTCAGCGGGGCGTTTCAAGGTAGTCTTACCGGTATGGATAATTTGCGTTTTATCTGTCGGATTTATAACGTCGATATCGATTATGTGAAAGCGTTTACGGAAGAGTTTTCCGAGCTGGGGCAATATCTGTATGAACCGGTAAAACGCTATTCTTCAGGTATGAAGGCGCGGCTGGCTTTTGCATTATCGCTTGCGGTGGAGTTTGACTGCTATCTGATTGATGAAGTGATTGCGGTGGGCGATTCGCGTTTTTCCGAGAAGTGCCGCTATGAGTTGTTTGAAAAGCGTAAAGACCGTTCGATAATTTTGGTGTCGCACAGCCCGAGTGCGATGAAACAATATTGCGATAATGCTATGGTGTTGGAAGCGGGCAGACTGTATAAATTCGATAGTCTGGATGAGGCATATCAATATTATAATGCCTGTATATAAAGAGTTTGTGATTCGAGAGGCCGTCTGAAATTTTCAGACGGCCTTTGTAATATGTTGGAAGTATTGGATTATTGGAAAGGCAGGGTATTTTATTTGGCTTGTTTTGCAGCTTTGTTTCATTGTAAACATGGTTGTAGAATAGCCTGTAGCAGTGAGGTTAAGCGGTTTTTTTATAATCCGGCAGCAGGATGGAAAGAAAGGCGGATGATGAGCGACATTGAGCAGAGAGAAAGGCGGCACAATAGCAGGCAGCATAAGCCGCCGTTTTGGCAGGCAGATAAGCCTTATCTCCATGAACACCACATCAGTGATATCCGTTTCCGTATTTTGGGTTATTTGATGGCTTTGTTGGCCGGGACGATTAACGCCGGCGGTTTTTTTGCGGTGGCACGTTATACGTCGCATGTAACCGGTGAATTGTCCCATGCGGCGGATATGGCTTATTTGGGTGAGTGGAAAGTGGTGGCCGTGTCGATATTGGGTGTGGTCTGCTTTGTGTTGGGGGCGGCGCATTCCAGTTGGGTGATTTTGTGGGCGAAGCGTCAGCGTTTTCGCGGCGGATTCGGATTTTCGATGTGGTTGGAAGCGGTGTATTTGTTGCTCTTTGGTTTGTGGGGTGTGATGACAATTGAGCTGGGGCAGTTTATCGTGCCGGCGGCAGCGCTTTTTTTGCTGTGTTTTATTATGGGTATGCATAATACGGTGATTACGGTTTTATCGGGCGGTGCGATCCGTTCTACGCATATGACCGGTACGGCGACGGATTTGGGTATCGAATTGTCGAAAGTGTGGTATTACCAGAAAGACAGCAATCCGCGCTTGCCTAATGTGCAGGTAAACATTCCGAAAATCAAGCTGTTTGTCGGCTTGATGCTGGCTTTTGTGTTGGGCAGCTTTGTCGGCGCGTGGGGTTATCATACGGTGGGTCATCATTTTGCGTTGCCGGTGTCTTTGGTGTTGTTTATGTTGGGATACGGCTCGGTGGGATATGATGTCCGCTTGCGGTTGAAGTTGAGATTGTTACACAGGCTTCGTAAGCATATCGATATAGAATGATTGTGTGCCGAATTACAACGTAAGCGTGTTTTTGGCGGTTTATGATGGAAAAAGACGTAATTTCTGTGTAATTTCCCGTTAAGCAAACTGTGAAATACTCAAAAGCCCGTTATAGTTGTTTTACTTTCCGGCTGTCGGTGCATTGCCGAAACGGTGTAGAAACAGGCTGGAACTGCAAATAAATTGATATTGAAAGGTTTGTTATGAAATTGAAATCGTTGACTGTAGTGGGTATGTGTGCGGCTTTGGGTTTGGCAGGCTGCGTGACCAATCCTGAAACCGGTAGAAGTATGCCGAGCAAAACCGCAATGTACGGTTTGGGCGGTGCGGCAGTGTGCGGTATCGTGGGTGCGTTGACTCACGGCAGCAAAGGTGCACGCAATTCGGCATTGGCTTGCGGTGCGGTAGGTGCCGGTGTCGGCGGTTATATGGATTACCAAGAGAAAAAATTGCGTGAAAGCTTGGCCAATACCGGCGTGGATGTTGAGCGTCAAGGTGACCAAATCAAGTTGGTGATGCCTGAAAGCGTAACTTTTGCAACCGGCAGTGCAACTTTGAGTACGGCGGCAATGGATGCCTTGAACCGTGCTTCTCAAACGCTGGTTCAATATCCTGATACTACTTTGACTATCGCCGGTCATACTGATAATACCGGTTCGGATGCAATCAACGAGCCGTTGTCTCAACGTCGCGCCCAATCTGTGGCCGGTTATCTGAACCAACGCGGTGTAGCCGTTGCGCGTTTGAGCACGATTGGTTACGGTTCGCGTCAGCCGGTTGCTTCTAATGCTACCGTTGAAGGTCGCGCACAAAACCGTCGTGTGGAAATTTTGATCAATCCGGATCAAAAAGCAGTACGTGCTGCCCAACAGCAAATGTAATCGTTCGATTGGTAATGCTAAAAAGGCCGTCTGAAATTTTCAGACGGCCTTTTATTTGTGAATACATTGTTGTTTCGATTAATCTTTAATGCGTGTGGCCATTAAAGTATGCAGACGGCGGTTGTCGGCGCGGGCAACGGTAAATTGCAGCGGGCCGACAATAATTTTTTCGCCACGCACGGGCAGGTGGCCGATTTCCTGAATCACCAAACCGCCGATGGTGTCCACTTCTTCGTCGCTGTACGACGTACCGAAGAATTGGTTGATGTCTTCGATTTCGGTTACGGCATTGATGCGCCAGCGTTCTGCGGAAACGGCAAAGATATTGTCGGCGCTTTCGTCTTCGTCAAATTCGTCTTCGATGTCGCCGATAATCTGCTCGATGATGTCTTCAAAGGTAACCAAACCGGAAATGCCGCCGTATTCGTCGACGACAACGGCCATGTGGATGCGTTGCTCTCGGAATTGGGTCAGCAGTGAATTGAGCGATTTGCTTTCCGGTACGAAAACGGCCGGACGCAAAACCGATTGCAGGTTGAATTGTTCGGGGTTGATTACGTATTTGAGTAGGTCTTTCGCGTGCAAAATACCGAGTACTTCGTCTTTGTCTTCGCCGATAACGGGAAAACGTGAGTGTGCGGTTTCGGCAACGTAGGCAATGATGCGTTCCAAACTTTCGTTGGATTTGATGACGTTCATTTGGCTGCGCGTCATCATGGCATCGCGCACTTCCAATTCTGAAAAGTCGAGCATTTTTTCCAGCCGCGCCAGTGTTTCTCCGTCAAATACCTGCTGTTCGTGCGCTTGGCGCAGCAGGCTGACTACGTCTTCGGCGGAGTCGGGAGATTCGCCCGAAAGGCGGGAAACCAGTCGTTCGAAAAAATTGGGTTTCGACGGGGTGTCGTCCATGGGTGGTTAATCCTCTAAATATGGGTTTGGGTATCCTAACTGATTAAGCAGCTGGATTTCAAGTGTTTCCATTTCTTCGGCTTCGCTGTCTTCGATGTGGTCGTAACCCATCAGATGAAGCGTGCCGTGTATGGTTAAGTGGGCGAAGTGTTGGGTTGGGATTTTGCCTTGTTCTGCGGCTTCTTTGGCAACGATTTGCGGGCAAATAATCAGGTCGCCGTGGAGGCCGTCTGAAATCTGTAGGTCAAACATGGCTTCGCCTTCGTCTAAAGCAAAACTCAATACGTTGGTAGCGTAATCTTTGCCGCGGTAATCGCGGTTGTAGCTGCGTGCTTCTTCTTCGTCCAGTAACAACAGGCTGATATCAGCCCGGCGGTATGTGTTTTTCAGGGTATGCCAAATCCAGCGGTAGAAATCCTGTTCGGCAGGAATATCCGCCATACTGCTGCGGTTGTCGAAATGCAGGGAGAAGCGCTGTTTTTGCAGGGTGAGAAACGGATATTTTTTAGCAGCTTTCATTTTTTCAGACGGCCTTTTCGGTAGGGTTTATGGTTGTGATCGGTTTTGGGGATCAGCCGTCGCCGCGTTCGAGAAGCATCAGCAGCATGGCGGCGTTTAACACCAATACGTCATCTTCCGCCGGGGCTTGGGCAGTTTTTTCCAAGCTGAATTTGCGTTCGAAGAATGAGGCGTTTTTCTTGAGGCGGTAAGTTTCGCGACCGTCCGGCGTGGCGATGGTGTAGGACGGGTTGAGAAAGTAGCCGGTAAGCATGCCGATAAAGGGGATTTCGCCGACGATGCCGTCTACCACTGCCGTCCACGGATTGGTTTCGTGCAGGGTATAGCGTAGGTTGCCTGCGGCATCGTTGAGACTGTAACTGGTTTTCCATAATGACTTCATGCCGCTGCGCTTGATGCTGCCTATGGTTCGGCCGGCCGCATCGCGCACGGTGTAGCCGGCGTTGAAGTCGATAATGCGGTCGGCGTCGATGGTGTAGAGTCTTTCGTTGCGGCCGGCATTGCGGAAAATTTCGATGGATTCTTTGATTTTAAAAATCTTCTGACGCGTGTAGGCGACTTCTTCGCCTTGTGCGTTGTATACGGTGAAATCGTTGGAGGGGGTGAAGATTTTAAAGGTAAAGTTGAGGGGGAATTGAAGGTTTTGCATGTGTTGCTTCGATAAATCAAGATGTTGCCGATTATATAGCAAATCCTTTGATTTTTGCTATGCTCCTGCAGGATTGTCAGTCTGTGTCGGGCGGTAACGGATGGGTGGATTGCAGCTGGTTTATGTAAAGCGAGGCCGTCTGAAAATTTCAGACGGCCTCGCTTTATCGGCGGTCAGATATTAGACCATTGACGCAGCAGATTGTGATAAACACCTGTAAGCAAAACGGATTCTTCAGATTCGCCGTGTTGCGTACGCAGGGAGGTGATGGCCCGGTCCATATCGAACAGCATGGTACGTTTTTCGTCGCTGGCAACCATGGATTGTGTCCAGAAAAAGCTGGCGATGCGTTGTCCGCGGGTAACGGGGGTAACGTGGTGCAGGCTGGTGGCGGGGTAGACGATCATGTCGCCGGCTGCCAGTTTGACACTGTGGCTGCCGTAGTTGTCTTCAATCACCAGCTCGCCGCCGTCGTATTCGTCGGGGTCGTTGAGAAAAAGGGTGCTGGATACATCGGTACGTACCCATTGACCGGTGTAGGGGTCGCTGCGGATGGCATTGTCGATATGGTTGCCGAAGCTTTGGCCTTCGCGGTAGCAGTTGACCAACGGCGGAAAAATGGTGTGGGGCAGGGCGGCGGAAAAAAATTCGGTATTGCGTAAGACGGCGGCTTTTACAAGTTCGGCCATGGCTTTGCCCGCTTCGCTCATTTGTGGCAGTTGCAGGTTGTTTTTGACTTGACCGGACTGGCTGCCTGCGGTGATTTTGCCGTCACTCCATGGGGCGTCGGCCAGCAGATTTTGCGCGTAGGCCAGTTCGTCGGCGGTTAATACGTTTTCGATGTGCAGCAACATGGGGGATCTCGTCCTTGTGGTGGTAAGTCGGTAAACTGAATATGGCCGGTATGCCGTGATATTGAGTTTAAGGGCTCTTGAGTTGGAAGAGGCCGTCTGAAAATTTGAGGGAATTAGGGTTTTCAGACGGCCTGATGGCTACAGGGAGCGTTTAGAATTTATAACCGAAAGTTGCCAATATCGTACGGCGGTCGCCCGGTACGGCTTGGCGGCGGTGGCCTGTGGTGAAGTGTTTTTTGTCAAACACATTGTTCACGTTGAGTTGAGCGCGGTATTTTCGGTTTTCGTAGCTGGTCATGGCATCAACTGCGGTATAGGCAGGCAGTTTTTGCACAATGTCGCCTTTGCTGCTTGGATTGTGGGTATAGCGGTCGCTGATATGGCGGATACCCAAACCGGCATTGACGTTGTCGGTAATGCGGTAGTTGGTCCACAGGTTGGCGGTGAACTTGGCGGCTGCTTCGGGGAAGTGTCCGTCAAGCTGCTTGGTTTTGGGATTGGTGGCTTTCATTTTGCCGTTGCTGGCCACGATGTTGGCGATCATGTTCAGGCGGTCGGTGATGCGGCCGGCTACTTCTACGTCTAAGCCGTACACCTTGGACCAGTCGATAAAGCCTGCATCACGGTAATATTGCTGGGTTTTTTTGGTGTGGAACAGGGCGGCGTTTACGGTTAGTGCATCGTCGAAGAAGGCGTTTTTGGTGCCAATTTCGAAAGTGCGGGTTTTTTCCGGTTCGGCAACCAGTTGAGAGTCGTCGAGACTATCGGATTGACCGGTTACGCGGTAGGCCACGGGTGTGGTGGCGGTGTTGTAGGCAGCGTAAACATTGTGGCCGGGCAGGTAATCCCAAATCAGGCTGCCACTGTATGTCCAGATATTGTCGGAACGGTCGGCATCTTTACTGTTGACATTGGTGAGAATCGCTTTGTTTTTGGTACTGATGCGGTTGAAGCGCACGCCTGCAACGGCTTTGACTGTGGGGGTCAGTTCCATAATGTCGTTAAGGCCGAGACCGATTGTGCGCGTCGTCAGGGTTGAGTTGTGTTTGGGGTCGCGCATTACCGTTACTTTGCCATCAGCAAATTTACCTGTTGCAATATCGTAAGGCAGGCCTTGGTTGCTTGCGGCTTTGGCACCGTTCAGTTGGAAGGTCTGCCCTCCGGTGAAGTTTTTGCGTTTTTCCTGCGTCAGCTCCAAGCTGGCCAATAAGTCGTGTTTGATGGCGCCGGTTTCAAACTTGATGTTGAAGTCGGTTTGGTTACTCCATGTGTTTTTTTGGTATTTGATGGTTTTAAAGTCGCCGAAATTGCGGCGGATGGCGGTTTCGCTTGAGTTCCAACGCGGTGCTAAAACCAGATAGTCGTAATCGTTTTTGGCGTAGCGCAAGGTGTTGGTCAGTTTGGTTTCGTCGTTGAATTTGTGGCTCAGCTTTGCTGTGGCCGTATGGTTGCGGCGTTTTTCAAAGTCAATGTTTTTGTAGCCGAAGTTGGTATCAATCAGGCGCAGATCCGCAGTGGCGGTTTTGTCGCCGGTTTTGCGGTAGGGAATGCCTAAGTCGGGCGTGTTGTCGGCTTTTTCGAATTTATATGCGGCTTCCAGTTGCGTATCGCCGCTCAAACCGATGGCAATGCTCGGTGCGAACCCCAGTTTTTTGGTTTCGGCCGGCTTGCGGAATGAGTCGTGTGCTTCGCCCATGGCATTGAAGCGGACGGCAATATCGTCACTGAAGGCATGGTTGAAGTCGGCTGTCAGACGGCTGTGGCTGCGGTTGCCTAAGCTGATGGCTGCTTCGCCGCCGGTTCCGATATATGGTGTTTTGCTGGCTTGGTTGATTACGCCGCCTGCCGCTCCGCGTCCGAACAGAACGGCTGCGCTGCCTTTCAATACTTCGATATGGTCGGTGTTGAATGTGTCGCTGTTAAATTCGGCTGCTGCACCTCGGATGCCGTCGTCGTAAACATCGCCGCCCGCATGCATGCCGCGGATAATCGGTACTTCCGTTTGACCGCCTTCACCTGCTTGGAAAGTAATGCCGGCATTTTTTAATGCGCCTTTCAAGTCGCTGGTGGCTTGGTCGCGCATAACTTGCTGGTTGATAACGGTTGCGCTTTGGGGCATGTCCTGTAAGTCTTGCAGGCGCTTGCCGATGGTGGTGTTGGGGGCTTTGTAGCCGCTGCGGAGCGGCTTATTGCCTTGTACTTTGACGCTTTCTAAATCGGTTTTTTGGGTTTCGGCTAGAGCGGGGTTCATGGCTGCGGCCAGTAAGCCTACACCGAGCATCATCGAGCGGCTGCGGTTTCCTTTTAAGATGGTTGTTTTTTTATCGGACATCGAAAAAACTCCTCAAGATGGTTGTTGTACGGCAATGGGACGAATGCGCCGGATTGCTGCCGTTTGGTCAGATTTATCAGATATTAATGATTTCGTGTTCTCGGCAGGTTTAAGGGGCAAACCGGCGGTTATCGGAGCTTACGGGCTGCTGTCGTTCACCCCTGACGCCGGTTTGCATAAAATTTGGCCGTCTGAAAAAGCGGCCGTTTTACCGTATTTAATTTCAAATCATTTTGAATTTTAATAATTTAAAATAAATTGATAACCAAAATCATTTATATTCTAAATTGGCTTAAAAATTTGTCAAATATGTTTACTTTTGCCCTATTTGTTTTGAATGTAAACAGAAGCTGTGAAATAGCATTAATACTCTGGTAAACCGTAGGCTTCCTTGAATTTTTCAGTCAACCTGTCTGCTTGCTTTAGAGTGTGGTATGGATGTAAATGTGGAGTTGTTTTCGAAGTTGCCGCTGTTTAAGATTGGACAATATTGGGTATTCGGTAAGACTGAGGCCGTCTGAAATTTTCAGACGGCCTCAGGTTTCGATTGGTATGCATTTTTATGCGTGGTATTGATTGGGCAGTAACTTTCTTTGTTTATTGTCTTCCCGCTCTTCCGCCGCATCAGCCGCATCGTAGGCTTCGACGATTTTCTGCACCAAAGGATGGCGCACCACGTCTTCGCTGGTGAAGGTGTGGAAATACAAGCCTTCGATGCCGTTGAGTTTTTCTTTGGCATCTTTCAAGCCTGATTTGATGTTGCGTGGCAGGTCGATTTGGCTCAGGTCGCCGGTAATCACGGCTTTGGCACCGAAGCCGATGCGGGTGAGGAACATCTTCATCTGCTCGGGCGTGGTGTTTTGCGCTTCGTCGAGAATCACATACGCGCCGTTGAGCGTGCGGCCGCGCATGTAGGCGAGCGGCGCGATTTCGATTAAGCCTTTTTCCAAGAGCTTGGTTACGCGGTCGAAGCCCATCAAGTCGTATAACGCGTCGTAAAGCGGGCGCAGGTAGGGATCGACTTTTTGGGCGAGGTCGCCGGGCAGGAAGCCGAGTTTTTCACCGGCTTCTACGGCAGGACGCACTAAAACGATGCGCTCGATTTGGTGTTTTTCCATCGCGTCAACGGCGGCGGCTACGGCCAGATAGGTTTTACCCGTACCGGCAGGTCCCAGTCCGAACACAACATCATGGTTGAGCAGCGCGCGGATATAGCCGTTTTGGCGCGGTGTACGCCCGCCGATGCTGCCGCGTTTGGTACGCAGATAGTATTGCTGGTCGTGATGTTTTTCTTCGTGTTGCGCGTCGGCGGTTTTGGCTTCGACGGCGGCAAGCTGGATGTCGCTGTCTTCCAAGTCGCGGCTTTCGGCGGTGCTTGCCAAGGAGAGCAGGGCGCGGCGGCCGGCGTGGGCGAGGTCGCCTAAAAAAGTAAATTTATTGAAACGTCTGCTGATTTGAATGTCTAAAGCTTTGGCAAGTACATTGAGATTATTGTCGAGCGCGCCGCATAGGCGTTGCAGTACGGTGTTGTCGATATCTTCGAATTGTAGGTGGACGGTATGGCTCATTGTCGGCTTCGTCTGTGGAAATGGTATTGATGATTGGCTATATATAGGGTTGAAACGGTGGAAATACAAGTTTCGGCGGTGGTTTTTTCAGACGGCCTTTTAAAATTGTAAGTTTTATAAAAACTATCGTTTTTACAGCGAAATTTATCGCCAAATTATAGTTGAATTATGATACATTTCTGATGTTGTCTATAATTTTTAAAGATTAAGTAGCTGCAAGTCCGTTTTTAAATGATTTTGATAGTTTGATGTCATAATTTTATATTGTGATTATTTGAAAACCGGTTTGTTTCGGATGGGCTGTTTGAAGAAAAATATATTTTCAGACGGCTTGGTATAGATTTTAAAGAGTGTGAAAATGACAGAGCTGACTGAAATTATCCGTTCGGATATTCAAGCATTAACCGCTTATCATGTTGCTGATTTGCCGCAGGATTTTATCAAGTTGGATGCGATGGAAAGTCCGTTTCATCCGTTTGGGCGTAAAGAGGGATTGCGTGAAGAATGGTTGGCTTTGATGGCTGAAGCGCCGATTCATCTTTATCCCAATCCGGCAACATCCGGTTTGCAGCAGGCTTTGCGTGAGGCTTTTTCGATTCCGGAATGTGCAGAAATCGCTTTGGGTAACGGTTCGGACGAGTTGATTCAGTTGATGACCATGCTGGTTGCAAAACCGGGTGCGGTGATGTTGGCGGTGGAGCCGAGTTTTGTGATGTATAAGCACAATGCGGCTTTGTACGGCATGGAATATGTCGGCGTGCCTTTGAACGACGACTTTACTTTGAATCTGGAAGCCGTATTGGCGGCGGTACGCCAATATCAGCCGGCATTGATTTTCTTGGCTTATCCGAATAATCCTACCGGCTTGCGTTTCGAGCGCAAGCAAGTGGAAGCGGTGATTGCGGCGGCAAAAGGGATTGTTGTGGTGGACGAAGCCTATGGGGCGTTTAGCGATGACAGTTTCTTGCCTCAGGCAGGGAAGATTGAAAATCTGGTGGTGATGCGTACCATCAGTAAAATCGGTTTTGCCGGCTTGCGTATCGGTTATGCCGCGGGTTGTCCCGCCATTATGAGGGAATTGGCCAAAATCGTTCCGCCATACAATATGAACCAGTTGAGTTTGGCAACGGCCAAGTTTGCGATGAAGCACGCCGATGTAATTGAAGAAACCGTTGTTTTTTTAAAGGCAGAGCGTGAACGAATGCAGCTGGAAATTGCCAAACTAAACAGAGTAAAAGCTTTTCCGAGTGCCACCAATTTTATTACCGTCCGTGTTCCCGATGCGCTGGCTTTGTTTGAAAAGTTGAAAGAACACAAGATTTTAATTAAGAAATTGCACGGTTCGCATCCGCTGTTGGATGAGTGTGTGCGCATTACCGTCGGCTCGCGTGAAGCAAACGATGCCGTATTGACCGTGATGAAGGGGCTTTATGCCTAAATTTTCAGACGGCCTATATACTTTGAATCCACAATAATAAATTTTTTATAGTTTTACAGACAGAATCATGATGACTCAAGCAGAAATTCATTTACAAAATCTTTACCTTTTAATTAAAGAAGCCGGTTCTTTAGCCGAATTGGCACGCCGTTGCGGTTATGACAAATCCGCATCTCTGTTTCAGGTTAAGCGCCGTTTGGAAAAGCAGAAAGCCGAAGGCGATCAAGGACGCGGTATTGCCCGTTCGGTTGTGGCCAAGTTGGAAGCCGGTATGAATAAGCCTGAAGGCTGGATGGGGCGTGATAACAGTAGCACACCTTCGGAAAATGTTGCGGTCGGAATCGGTTCGAATACCGGTTCGGGCAACTCTTCCATTGTTATCGGCTCACCTTCCCATATTCATCAGCCGGCCGGTCCGCGTGCCGTTACGGTGAGCCGGCATACCAGCGAAACCCAGATTACGGTTTCTTTGAACTTGGACGGGACGGGACAATGCCGTTGCGATACGGGCGTGCCGTTTTTGGAGCACATGCTGGATCAGATTGCCCGTCACGGTTTGATCGATTTGGACATTACCTGCAAAGGTGATCTGCATATCGACGACCACCACACCGTGGAAGACATCGGTATTACCTTGGGTCAGGCTTTGAAGCAGGCTTTGGGTAATAAGGCGGGTATCCGCCGCTACGGCCACAGCTACGTTCCTTTAGATGAAGCTTTGAGCCGCGTGGTGTTGGATTTGTCAGGCCGCCCGGGTTTGACTTATAACATCGAATTTACGCGCGCGATGATCGGGCGTTTTGATGTGGATTTGTTCAGTGAATTTTTCCACGGATTGGTCAACCACAGTATGATGACGCTGCATATCGACAATTTGCGCGGCTATAATGCCCACCATCAGGCGGAAACGGTATTTAAGGCCTTTGGTCGTGCTCTGCGTATGGCGGTGGAATACGATGAGCGTATGGCCGGTAAGATGCCTTCAACCAAAGGCACGCTGACTGCTTGATATTCTGTTTAGGCCGTCTGAAAAGTGTTGAGGCCGTCTGAAAAACAACGTGTGATTTTCAGACGGCCTTATCGGCAATAAACAGCAGGAAGACAAAAAGATGTTTGTTACTTTGCTTTTGGTCACGTTTTTACTGGCGTTTGCAGTATCGTTTGCCGTGATGAAATTGTTCAGCCGTCCGTTGCATGCCATAGTCCACCGCATTATCGACGACCCCATACACGAAGCATGGGTTCGCTATATCAAATTTGCCTTAATGGTGGTCGGTGTGTCTGCCGGCGTACGGATTTACGAGCTGGAAAAATATATTACGCCGCTGCGTCGTGTATCGGACGATAAAAATGAAGTG
Source organism: Neisseria weaveri (assembly GCF_900638685.1). Lineage (NCBI taxonomy): Bacteria > Pseudomonadati > Pseudomonadota > Betaproteobacteria > Neisseriales > Neisseriaceae > Neisseria > Neisseria weaveri. Next base: position 1,536,900 of record NZ_LR134533.1, read on the forward strand.
ATCCAATTGACAACGGAACGCTGGATCTTGGAAATTTACCGAACCGTTATCGAGTCATTGCAGGGCATTGCGTGGATGCTGTTGCTGTTTTTCGTGTTTGCATTGATTGGTTATGTCGTGGTTCGTTTGGGCGAGAAAAGGTCAAACCGCCTGCCATAATCAAATAATCAGTATTATTTAAGTGGGAAACCCAATGTCGTTATATTGTCGCGGTATGGCGGATGAAAATATTGCCGTCCTGCATAGGTATGATGACATACGCCCGAGAGGCCGTCTGAAAAATAAAAAGGGAATTGGATGAAAGTAGCTATTGTCGATTACGGTATGGGTAATCTGCATTCTGTTTATAAATCGGTATGTGCCGCACAAAAGCTGGCGGACGTGCAGGCTGAGATTGTTTTGACCGACCAGCCTGATGTGGTCTTTGCCGCCGACAAAATCATTTTCCCGGGGCAGGGCGCGATGCCCGACTGTATGGGCGCGCTTAAGCGCAGCGGTTTGGGCGAAGCAGTTTCAGACGGTCTGAAAAACAAACCTTTTTTCGGTATTTGCGTCGGTGCGCAATTATTGTTTGAGCACAGTGAAGAAGGTGATACGCCGGGGCTGGGCTGGTTTGAAGGCGAAGTGAAACGCTTTGCCTCCGATATGTCGGATGCGGACGGCAACAAATTGAAAGTGCCGCATATGGGCTGGAACAATGTCCGTCAGAAGCAAAGCCATCCCTTATTTAAAGATATTGATGACAATACCCGCTTTTATTTTGTTCATAGCTATTATTTCTCTCCCAAAGATAGCAATATTATATTAGGAACCAGTGAGTATCCGCACGAATTTGCTTGTATCGTTGGAAAAGAGAACGTATTTGCAACGCAATTCCATACCGAAAAAAGCCATGATGGCGGTTTATTATTGCTACGTAATTTTTTGCATTGGAATGGATAAAATGTGTAAAATAAGCGCGGCCTGTCATGATAGGCCGTTTTGTTTGTATACATAAATCTATTTATTCATCCTTTTGATTAATGGAAAGAAAATGTTACTTATCCCTGCGATCGATTTAAAAGAAGGCAGCTGCGTGCGCCTGAAGCAAGGTTTGATGGATCAAGCCACTGTATTTTCCGACAAACCGGCAGAAACGGCACTGCATTGGTTGAAGCAGGGAGCAAGACGTCTGCATTTGGTAGATTTGGACGGTGCTTTTGCCGGCAAACCGAAAAATCTGGAAGCCATCCGGGAAATCCTTCAAGCGGTGTCGCATGATATTCCCGTCCAATTGGGCGGCGGTATCCGCGATATGGCAACCATTGAAAAGTATCTCGAATTAGGTTTGAAAGATGTCATTATCGGTACGGCAGCGGTCAAAAATCCCGAATTTGTACGCGAAGCCTGCAAGGCGTTTCCGGGGCATATTATTGTGGGTTTGGATGCGAAAGACGGCATGGTAGCGATTGACGGTTGGGCAACGGTAACCGAACATCACGTTATCGATTTGAGCAAGCAGTTTGAAGATGACGGCGTAAACAGCATCATCTATACCGATATCGGCCGCGACGGCATGATGAGCGGCGTCAACATCGATGCGACCGTTAAGTTGGCGGAAGCGGTTAACATTCCGGTGATTGCTTCAGGCGGCCTTACTGATTTGGACGACATTTGTGCTTTATGTGCCGTAGAAAAAAGCGGTGTGGCCGGCGCGATTACCGGACGTGCTATCTATGAAGGCAGCATTGATTTTGCCGAAGCGCAAAAATTGGCCGATACTTTGGCTCAAGCATAAAATATATAATTAAACCAACTATTAAATAAATCGTCTTTAACAAACAGCGGTATCCGGAAAGGCTATTGGGATGCCGCAAACATTATTAAATTGGGGAATTTGTAAATGCTTTCAGCATTTATTTTGGGTTTTTGGGTATTGTGGTCGGATGAACGGGACGTCAATATTTTCTATGAAAGTTTGATGTTTATTTTAGTCAATGTTTTGCTCACTTCGGCCTTAGAGTTTCATTTTCCGGCTTTCAGCCTGCTTTGGGCTTTGGAAACGGCTTTATTGTGGTGCTATGTGATCGCGGCATTGATGCTTATCCAAAAATTGTCGGTTAATTTTATGATCACGATTGCAATGTCGATTGCCATTGCGGTAGGTTATTATCATCTGGCCGGGCAAGCCGATATTTGGGTTGCTTCTTGGTTGGCAAAGATTTGAAACAGGCTGCTTCGGCAGCCTTAATTATGAGGGCAGAATACATGGCTTTAGCAAAACGCATTATCCCCTGTTTGGACGTGGACAACGGCCGCGTTGTCAAAGGTGTCAACTTCGTCGGCTTGCGCGATGCCGGCAATCCGGTTGACGTAGCCAAACGCTACAACGACGAAGGTGCCGACGAGCTGACCTTTCTCGACATCACCGCTTCTTCCGACAACCGCGACACCATTCTGCATGTGATTGAAGAAGTCGCCTCGCAAGTGTTTATCCCGCTTACCGTCGGCGGCGGCGTGCGCTCCGTAGCTGATGTGCGCCGCCTGCTCAATGCGGGTGCCGACAAAGCCAGCATCAACACCGCCGCCGTAACCAACCCCGATTTGGTGAACGAAGCCAGCAGCTTTTTCGGTTCGCAAGCGATTGTGGTGGCGATTGATGCCAAAGCCGTCAATCCCGAAAACACCCGCTGGGAAGTATTTACCCACGGCGGACGCAAAGCCACGGGCATTGATGCGGTCGAATGGGCGCAAAACATGCAGGCGCGCGGCGCAGGTGAAATTCTGCTTACCAGCATGGACAGAGACGGCACCAAAATCGGCTTCAACCTGCCGCTTACCCGCGCCATCAGCGAAGCGGTGGATATTCCCGTTATCGCCTCAGGCGGCGTGGGTAATGTGCAGCATCTGATTGACGGCGTGAAAGAAGGCAAAGCCGATGCCGTGCTGGCCGCCAGCATTTTCCATTTCGGCGAAGTGAGCATCCGCGAAGCCAAAGAAGCCATGCGCGCAGCGGGTATCGAAGTGCGTTTGTAATATTCACTTTCAGACGGCCTCCCAACCGTTGAGGCCGTCTGAAAAGAAAGAAACCGATATGAAAAAATTCATTCCAATTGTATTGATGTCTTCCCTGTTGGCCGCGTGCGGTGGTGGCAATACCGAAAAAATCGGCGAGGCAAGCACCGTGTTCAACATGCTCGGCAAAAACGACCGCATTGAGATTCATGCGTTTGACGATCCGCAAATTAAAGGCGTTACCTGCTATATTTCCTATGCCAAAAAAGGCGGTTTGAAAGAAGCGGTAAACTTGGAAGAAGACGCGTCCGACGCTTCCGTTTCCTGCGTGCAGACTGCGCCGCAAATCAGCTATAACGAAGCTGAAGTGGCCAAGCCGCAAAAGATTTTCAAAAAAGGCTCCAGCTTTATTTTCAAGACCCTGCAAGTGATGCGCTACTATGATCCCAACCGCAAAGTGTTTTCATACATGGTGTACAGCGACAAAGTGATTCAAGGTTCGCCGAAAAACTCGATGGACGCTTTCTCCTGCTACACCGGCGCACCGCTGGACGCTGCCAAGGTGAGCGTGCAGCCAAACCAGCAGATTCACGGCTCGTGCATCGTTACGCTTGCCCGGAAATAAAGAGCAAATGAACTTCATTTGAAAGAGTACGTTCGTCATGCTCGGGCTTGACCCGAGCATCTTTGATAAGATTACTGGAATCAAAGATACTCGGGTCAAGCCCGAGTATGACGAAACTATGATAAAAATAAGTTTATTTTATAAACTTCAGGCCGTCTGAAAGCCCTAGGCTTCTACCAAGCTACAAACAGATCGGAGCAGCATGGATTTAACCCTTTGGCATTATGCGGCGATTGCCGTGCTGGGCATTTTAGCCAGCATCATCAACATTTTGGCGGGCGGCGGTTCCAATCTGATTCTGCCGCTGTTGATGGCCTTCGGCGTGCCGCCCGATATTGCCAACGCCAGCAACCGCGTCGGCATTTTTTTCCAGTCTCTCACCGGCATCAGAGGGTTTAGAAACGCCGGCGCGTTGCCTACACACGATTTGCGCGGCATTTTGCTGCCGATGATATTCGGCGGTTTGGTCGGCTCCGTGTTGGCTTCGGTATTGCCCAATCAAATTCTGAAACCCGCTTTGCTCGTCTGCATTCTCGGTGTGGCCACGCTCACTTTTCTCAAACCGCAGCTTTTATTGCCGCCGCAAAACGTGCAGGAACGCAAAGTGTCCGACACGCGCGGGGCGGCGGTTTTGCTGTTTGCCGTCGGTATTTACGGCGGTTTTGTGCAGGCCAGCACCGCGTTTATTTTGCTGCCCGTGCTGGCGGGCGTGCTGCACTACAACCTGCTGCGCGCCAACGCCTTGAAACTGGTGTGCACGCTGGCGTTTACCGTCGTGGCTTTGGCCGTGTTTATCGTGCAGGGGCAGATTTGGTGGGATGTCGGCCTTGTGCTGGCAGCAGGCAATGCCATCGGTTCGATGATCGGCGTGAAAATTGCCTTAAAACTCTCACCCAACACCTTGCGCACGATTTTATTTGTGATGACGGTTGTGGCCGTGGTCGCGGCGTTTTTGAAGTAAATAAGGCCGTCTGAAAACACGGATTTCAAAAGATAAATTCATGAACATGCCTGCAAAATCCTACCGCTACATTCTGCTTGCCTTAGCCTTATTTCAGACGGCCTGTACGCCCGAAAGCAGCAGCCAATTCCAAGCCGAACGCGAAGTTTTATCACCGGTTGCCACCAAAGATTCGGCTTCTTGGGTCGGCATCTATCGTGGCGAACTGCCTTGCGCCGACTGTGATTACATCGAAGCCACCATCGTTTTGCGCGATAATCTGCATTACAGCCTGACTACCCGACACGTCGGCAGAGTGGCCGGCGTATTGCCGTCTGAAAAACGCGGCACTTTCCATTGGCGCGACGACGGCCTGCTGCAATTGGATGCGGCGGGCGACAATATGGTGTTTTTCGCTCACGAAAAAGGCCTGCAAATGCGCGGCAACGACGGCAAAGCCTATCCCGACGGCAAGGGGAAAATCTGCGGTTTGGCAAAAACCGGCAGTTTTGTGCCCGGGCAGTGAGCGGTTTTCAGACAGGCATTCTTGCGATGGCCTGCTCTGCTGTACAACAAGGAGAAACCATGCAGTTTGAGGAATACAGAAAATATGATGCCGTCGGCTTGGCAGAGTTGATCCGCAAAGGCGAAGTATCTGCCGATGAAGTGCTTCAGACGGCCTTAAACCGTTTAGACGCGGTAAATCCCAAGCTGAATTTATTGGCCCATGATTTGCGCGAACGGGCTTTTTCATGGCAGAGGCCGTCTGAAAATCCCCATGCGCCTTTAGTCGGCGTGCCGTTTCTATTGAAAGACTTAATCGCCGATTGGGAAGGCACGCCCACATGGTCTGGTTCGCGCATGATGAAAAATTATGTAGCCAAACAAAACAGCGCTTTAACTCAGGCTTATCTAAATGCGGGGTTGCGCATTTTCGGTAAAACCACCACGCCGGAATGGGGCGCGTATCCCGTTACGGAAACAGAAATCTATGGCATTACCCGTAATCCGTGGAACTTAAGCTATACACCGGGCGGCAGCAGCGGCGGTTCGGCGGCAGCCGTTGCTGCAGGTGTTGTGCCGGCAGCGCATGGCGGCGACGGCGGCGGTTCGATACGTATGCCCGCCCATAATTGCGGCATCTTCGGCTTGAAACCGAGCCGTGGCCGCAGCAGCTTTGAACCGTTACAAAGCGAAGCATGGCAAGGCTTGGTCAACGAACATGTGCTGACCCGCAGCGTGCGCGACAGCGCCCTGTTTCTCGATATTGCGGCTCAAACCCAAACACACGCCCTGTATGCCTGCCCCCGACCTGCCGAATCGTTTTCAGACGGCCTCAAACACGACACAGGCCGTCTGAAAATCGCTTTTTGGCAGAAGCCGTGGTTTGGCGGAGAAAATGATGCAGACACGCAAACGGCATTTGCCCACAGTCTGAAATTGTTGTCAGATGCAGGGCATCATTTGGAAGAAGCCTCTCCCGATTTTTCCCCGTCTAAAATACTCAACCGTGCAGCAAGGGTCTTGGTGATGGGTGAAACAGCCAAACTGCTTTATCTTCATCAACAGGCAACCGGGCAAAAACTGCATCACAGCCAGTTGGAACCGGCAACTTGGGCGTTGATTTCACAAGGACAGCAAATCAGTGCAGGCGAAATGGCGTGGGCGCGTGACGTGATGCTGACACAGGGGCGAGCCGCCGAAGCGTTTTTTACACGCTACGATGTCTTAATGACACCGATTTGCCCGCGTAGCACACCGAAAATCGGCGAACTCATGCCGTCTGAAACCGAGCAAAAGATCATCCGTTTGCTGTTCGGTACGTTGAAATTAGGCTGGCTGATGAAACAAAACCCCTTGATTGAAAAAGAAGCCGAGCGCACGTTGCAATACATCGGCTACACCGCACCATTTAATATGACCGGCAATCCCGCCATGAGTGTCCCGCTGTTTTGGCACAACGGGCTGCCGATAGGTACACAGTTTGCCGCAGCACGCGGGCGGGAAGATTTACTGCTGCGCTTGGCGGCGCAATTAGAACAGATTCAACCGTGGGCGGATAAACAGCCGTCCATATAAGATAAAATAACCAACCTTAAAAAAATGTCGTATAAGAAAGCCTGCAACAACAAGGCCGTCTGAAAAAGGAGTAACAAACATGCCGAACCCACTGCTGGATGCCGTTAAATTCGATGAAAAAGGCTTAGTTTGCGCCATCGCACAAGACGCGAAAACCCTGCGCGTGCTGATGGTGGCTTGGATGAACGCCGAAGCGCTGCAAAAAACCGCCGAAACGGGTTATGCCCACTATTACAGCCGTTCGCGCCAAAAGCAATGGATGAAAGGCGAAGAGTCGGGGCATACGCAAAAAGTGCACGAGCTGCGCTTGGATTGCGACGGCGATGCGGTAATTATGCTGATAGACCAAGCCGGAGGCATTGCCTGCCATACCGGCCGCGAAAGCTGCTTTTACCGCGTGTGGCGCGATGGCGAATGGCACATTGTAGATGCGGTATTGAAAGACGAAAAAGAGATTTACGGGCATACGCACGGTTGATGCCTGTCTGAAATCAGTATGCCGCCATGCGGTTCAATTAAATCAAGAGAATACTAACTATGACCGACCAAGTTTTAACCCAAATCCAAAACGTGATCGATTCCCGCAAAGGCCAAGATCCGGAAACGTCTTATGTGGCTCAGCTTCTGCACAAAGGCGAAGATAAAATCCTGAAAAAAGTGATTGAAGAAGCGGGAGAAGTGCTGATGGCTTCCAAAGACGGCGGCGGAGAACATCTGGTTTACGAAGTGGCGGATTTGTGGTTTCACACGCAGGTGTTGCTGGCGCATCACGGCTTGCGCGTTGAAGAGGTGTTAAACGAACTGGCGCGCAGGCAGGGTTTGTCGGGGCTGGTGGAAAAGGCTTCGAGAAGCGCAGAATAAGGTAAATGGGATATAGCAGATTAACTGTTTTTATGTTGGTTTAAGGCATTAGGGAACTGTTAAGCTGTTTTTTATTTGGGTTGAAGATAAAAACAAGTCAGGCCGTCTGAAAAAGCCTGACTTGTTTTTTATAAGCTGCAGCAGTTATTTTTGTTTTTTCGGCAGGATAAACCGCATTTTCAAACCGTTGGGTTTGATGTTTTCAGCGATAATCTTACCGGCGTGTTGTTCGACAATGTGTTTGGTGAGTGCTAAGCCCAAGCCGGTACCGGGCTTGTTTGCGCCGCTGTCGGCCCGGAAGAAAGCCGTAAAAATATGCGGCAGCTGCATTTCGTTAACACCGGGACCGTTATCGGTAATGTCGATTAACCAGTTACGGTAATCCTGGTGCAGTTTGATCTGTATGGTACTGCCTTGTGGACTGTAAGACATAGCGTTACGGATCACGTTGTCGATGGCGCGGTAGAGATAACTTTCATTTGCCAGCAGTTTTGCATCTTGTGGGATTTTTTCCATGACCAAATTAATGGTTTGCTGGTTTTGTTGTGCAACGCTTTGGCAGTCTTCAACCAAATGTTGGAGAAAGGGGATCAATACCAGATTTTCTTTTTCCAGCGGCAGATTTGAAGTTTCCAGTCGGGATAGGGTGAGAAGTTCGCCGACCAAATTGTCCATACGCGTCAATTCGCCTTCCAAGCGTTTTAAATATTGCTCCTGTTTTTGCGGCTGTGCTTGAATCAGCCCCAAAATTGCCTGAATCCTGGCTAAAGGGGAGCGCATTTCGTGGGAAACGTGATGGAGCAGATGGCGCTCCCGTGCAACCAGTTTTTCCAATTGCTGAGCCATTTTGTCGAACTGTTGCGCCAAATTGGAAAGTTCGTCGTCCCTATCGTCCATTTGGTGGGAAATACGGGTATTTAATTCGCCTGCTGCCAGCAGGTTCATACCGCGATCGAGAATACGGATGGGTTTGGTAATGTTGTTGGCCAAAATATAGGCCAATAACAAACCCACTAAAATAATAAAGCTTAAGATGATAAATTCATGCCAGATCGGTGCCAGTTGCAGGCCGGGGATATATAGCGGACTGGGCGGACGTTGGATTTGCTGGTTGTCCCAACCTTTGATGAAAAACAGATACTCCTCGCCCCAGCGGTTATATTCCATGCGCACCAAAGGAGATTCCGGATGTTCCATAGCGAATTGGCGTGCTGATTCGATGAGTTTTTGGTTTACTTTCCGATTCAGCAGGTCGCGTTTTTCATCACCGGAGATGACGTAGATGTTGTGGGTAACGGGATTGTTTTTCCATCGGTTCAGGATATCCAATGTGCCTTGTCCGCCCTGTGCGGAGAAAGCGGAAGCCAAGCTGTCGAGCAGGGTGGTTTCAATGGTACGCTGTTGCTGGAAATGGTTTTCAGCAATGGTATTTTGTACTAACCAGAAAGAAAAACTCGCCACGAATATCGAGCAGATGATTACTGCGCAAAACGTGGCGAAAATGCGTTGGAACAGTTTCATTTATGCTGTTCCTGAAATCAGTTTTTGACGAACAGGTAACCCAAGCCGCGTACGGTTTGAATCAATGAGGCGTCGCCTAATTTGTGACGGATACTGGAGATATGCACGTCGATGCTGCGGTCGAATTTTGCCAGTTTTCTATCTAAAGCTTCTACAGACAGGGTTTCTTTGCTCACGACTTGTCCGGCATGGCGCATCAATACTTCCAATAAATTGAATTCGGTACTGGTCAATTCCAAAGGCTGGTCGCCGATGGTGGCTTGGCGTTTGGCAGGGTAGAGAGAAACATTGCTGACAGACAAGCTGTTGGCATTGCCCGGTTGTTCGCCTGTTTTGTGAGCACGGCGCAAGATTGCGTTGATGCGTGCCAATAATTCGCGCGGCGTGCAAGGTTTTGGAACGTAGTCGTCGGCACCCATTTCCAAGCCGATAATGCGGTCGATATCGTCACCTTTGGCAGTCAACATGATTACGGGAATCGTGCTTTGTGTGCGGATGTGTTTCAGCACTTCCAGTCCGTTCATTTTCGGCATCATGGAGTCTAATACGACAACATCGTATTGACCGGATAAAATTTCATGAACGCCGGCTTCGCCGTCGGGTACGCTGTGTACGTTGAGGCCTTCGGCCGTCAGGTATTCTGACAATAGTTCGGTCAATAAAGCGTCATCATCTACCAGTAATACTCGACTCATGGTCTATCCTTTATTGTGACTGATTGATTAATATTGATATTTGCATGGCATTTTAAATGCGATATGTTCCTAATCTTAACATGCAAATATGTTTTGTTGATAGTTTGTTTTCTAAGGCTTTTGCGCTTTTTTGCATTGTTTGTCTGCGTTTTTACATTTCAGACGGCCTCTGCCTATAAGCACGGTTTGCTGTTGGGTCTTAAAACATTAAATTGTTTGCAGGTTTTTTCGATTTGGGACAGCAAGGGGTGTAATTCGGGATTGCTGCGTATTTTAGAAGTGTAAAACGGCATGGTGTAGGGGTAATACAAATACATTTTTTCCAACCAGGCTTCGGCTTCTTGGTGTTGGCGGTTTCGGTATTGATAAAGGCCGACTTGATAGGCATTGGCATACGGACGGAAAGTCAACGCTTCCAAAGCCGCTTGCTGTGCCCAAGGTTGAATGGTTTCTTGACTGGGTTCGGCACGGCGGGTGAGTGCCAGTTGTGCGTAGTAGCGCAAGAGAGGCTCGTTTTCGGCAATATGGTTAAGGCCGTGTATTTTGAGGGCAATGTCGGCCGGTGTGTCGCTTTTGGGGCGGCTGCTATATTCGGTAAGTTGCGAATAGGTATGGGTAAGGTTGGCAAGTCCGGTCAGTAATACGACCGAAACGATGGCTCCTGCATAGTGTGTTTTGGCAACAGCCCAAGAACTGTGGTTATTTGAAGGAGAGAGCGCGATCATTAGGCCGAAGACGGATAAGAAATAGACATACCACAAAGGGTATTCAAGCATGCTGTGGCACAAAGTTACCGTCATGGCTGCCAACAGGAAGAAAGCTGCAGGATGTGCGGGACGCATCAGGAGTTTTCTAATGGCAACGAGAAATCCGAGACCAACAACAAGCGTACCTGCCAATCCCATTTCTGCCAGTAATTGCAAGATTAGGTTGTGGCAGTGGGTAAACAAAACATTGAGCAGGTTGTTGGTAAAACCGCCGCTTTCCCCGTGCAGAATGAATCCCTGCAGCGCGTAGCTGCCCCAGCCGTGTCCCCACAGCGGTGCATTCATAAACAGAGACCAGGCTTTTCTGCCTTCTATGTCGCGCACGGAACCGCTGAAAGCGGAGCTGTCTGCACGAGCTAAAGCGGTTTGATATTGGGTTTCGGAAAACCAATCGATCAGCGTGCCGATTCCCAGCTGTATAACGAAAACCAGCGATAAGGCGAATAAAGACGTAAGAACAGTACGGTTGCCGGACTTGCCCGACAGCAACCGCCAAAACGGCAGCAGCAGACCGATGCCGATTAAGTAGGCGAAAATAGTGCGGGAATTGACAAAACCGAGTGCCAAAGCAAGATAGGCAATCAGAGCGATACCGACCGCAGTCGGAAGGCGACGGATATTCCACAAATAAGTGGCGGCCATGATGCCCCACATCAGGTAATGACCGAGATGGTTTCTTTGTCCCAATTGGCCGTTGACTTCACGCAAGCCTTTGTAAGAGACAATGCCGTGTAGAAAGTCGGCAGAAGCCCAACCGGTAAACTGCATAATTGCGACCGCAGCCTGCAACACCGCCCCGATAAGCAAAGCCGAAGCGAAAACGGAAACTACGGTTTCGTGGCCGAAATCTTCAATCCAACTGCGGCATGCCCATGCGCCCAAAGCGATGATCAGGAATGACCAGGCCGCCATATCGCTTATACCCGGATAGGTTAAATCCATGACACGGGCTTGAATCCACCAAAATGCGGCCAACAGCATGAAATAGAAAAATGCGGCAGGCAATCGGTTTTTCAGACGGCCTGACAGCGAGGAAAGCAGCAGAAACAGCAATATGCCGCTGAGGGAAACTGCCTCGATATAAAAACTGGAAAGAGGGCCGACGCGGTAAATCATCAGAAACGGCAGGGCGCAGATCCAAAGAAAGCAAAACCAGAGCGGCAGGAGTGCTTTGGAAAATAAACGGTGCTGAAAAGTTTGGGCATCAAACATTGTTTTCTTTCTTGTGTGTTTTGATGTAGGCCAGGCAAGAGATAAAAAATACGGTGGCGGAGAGTGTGGCCGCGCCGGCGCAGAGGCGGCTGGCCGTTTCCGCGTCAAACAAACGTACGACCGCTTCGGCAAAGTAAAATAAAATCAGCAGACTGCTGTATTGGAAGGTATAGATTTTGCCTTTCAGGATGCCGGCTAAAGGCAGGCACAAAGGCAAAGCTTTTAAGGCCAGCCATGAGCCGCCGGGTCGCAACGGTGCGATCCAAAGCTCCCAAGCCACGCTGACGGCAATGAGGGAAATCAGGCTGAAAATAGCAGCGGCGTGCGACCAGTGTTTTCGGGCGGAATAGGTATTCATCGTTTAATCGGCCGGGATTGAGGCCGTCTGAAATTTTCAGACGGCCTTTGGAAAAAATGCTTTGAAAAACAGTAAAAATATGTCGGGCATTTTACCTTAAAAACCAATGAGGCCGCCTGAAAATTTCAGACGGCCTCATGATACTGTGTTGTTGATGATCCAACCTTGCATGAAGGCTGCTTCGATGTTTTCGATTTCCGTTTCAAAGCGTGAACAGCTTCAATATCGGCTTAAAGTGTTTGCCGCAAAACTTACGGATTTTACCGGTCGGACGAAGGCCGGATAAAACGGCAAAACCACAAGCCTGCTTCATAAAGCAGAATCAAGGGCACGGCCAGAAGGATTTGCGAGATGACATCGGGCGGCGTCACAATGGCTGCCACCACGAAAGCACCGACAATCACATAAGGCCTTGCCGCCTGCAGCTGCGCACGGGAGACAATGCCCATCCGGTTAAGTAAAACCACAACGATGGGCACTTCGAAAGTCATGCCGAATGCGACAAACATGCCTAAAACAAAAGAAAGGTATTTGTCGATGTCGGTAGCCATATTGACGCCGGCAGGGGTAACGCCCGCCAAAAACTGGAAAATAACGGGGAAGACCAAAAAGTAGGCAAATGCCATACCAGCGGCAAACAGCAGCAGGCTTGACAGCAGCAAAGGCGTAATCAGGCGTTTTTCGTTTTGGTAGAGCGCGGGGGCAATAAAAGCCCAAACCTGATAAAGCGTGTGCGGCAGCGAGAGCAGGAATGCCACCATCAGGGTAACTTTAACGGGTACGAAAAATGGTGCAATGACATCGGTTGCAATCATGCTGGTGTTGGCCGGCAGAGACGACATCAGCGGTTTGGCCACAAAGGAATAGAGCTCTTGGGCAAACGGCATCAGGCCGAGGAAGCTTAATAAGATACCGCCGGCAATCCACATGGTGCGGCGGCGCAGCTCGATGAGGTGCTCGATAAGCGGTTGGGTTGTTTGGGTCGGATCGGTCACCGTCGGCTCACTTCCTGCGTGCGCGCAAATGCGGTTTCGGCCGGTAGCGCGGACGCATATCGCGTTTGCGCTGTATGGCCTGTTTGTGGATGGATGCGGTATTGAAGCTGCGGCTGCCGACTGTTGGTGCGGCATAGCCGGCATCGAAGAATGATGATTCGGTTTCACCGTTGTTGTGGGTGAAATCCGGCAGCGGATGACCGTTTTCGTCCAATCCGAAATCGGCCGGTGTCCTCATCTCGGGTACGCGTTCCCAAGCCGGAACTTTGAGGCCGTCTGAAATTTCATTCAGATGGCTTTGGGTTTCCGCGCCGATATGGTTGATTTCGTTTTTCAGGCTGCCTGCCGCCGATTCAAACTCCTGCTTGGCTTGCCGCAATTCGTCCATTTGGATTTGGGCGTTGAGTTCTTGTTTGATGCCGCTGATCAGGTTTTGGGCGCGCCCTAAAAGGCTGCCTGCCATGCGTGCGGCTTTGGGCAGCCTTTCCGGGCCGAGTACGACCAGGGCGATGGCGCCGATGAGCAGAAGTTCGCTGAAGCCGAAGTCAAACATGGGTTAAACCGTTTTGTCTTCGTCTTTTTTGTGTTCGATGATTTCATCTTTCTTGCCGGCTTCGCTGCCTTCGTTCAGGCCTTGCTTGAAGTCGTGCACGGCACCTCCTAAGTCTTTGCCTACGTTACGCAGTTTTTTTGTGCCGAAAACGAGTACGACGATAACCAGTACGATAATCCAGTGCCAAATTGAGAAGCTGCCCATGGTTGAGATGTCCTTTCGGTGATTGAGTAAACCGTTTGTGCGGCGTATTTATGCGGGACGGCCTAAGATGTGGATGTGCAGGTGGAATACTTCCTGACCGCCGCCCTTGCCTGTGTTGATTTGTGTTTTGAAGCCGTTGGCCAAGCCGTTGTCTGCGGCGATTTGCGGAACTTTCATCATCATTTTGCCCAATAAGGCTTCGTGTTCGGGTTTGGCGTGTGCCAGTGAATCGAAGTGGGTTTTGGGAATCAGCAGTAGGTGTACGGGTGCCGACGGGTTGATGTCTTTGAAACATACCATATCGTCATCTTCGTAAACGATACTTGCCGGGATGTCTTTGGAAACGATTTTGCAGAAGATGCAGTCGGTCATGATAAGCTCCGGAAAAGGTGGTTTCGTTCGGCTGTATTTTCAGACGGCCTTCCGGTGGCGGAGGCCGTCTGAAAAATAACGGCTTTTGTTTTCTTATAAGGTTATTGGTTTTTTTCGATGGTTTGTTTCAGCTGCGGCAGCGGGCTGTATCCGCCTTGGGTTCTGCCGTTGGGGAAGACTAAAGTCGGCGTGCCGTGGAAGCCCAGCTGCTCGCCCAAAGAAACGGTTTCTTCAACCGGATGGTCGCATTCGCCGGTTTGCTTCGGCATCTTGCCTTTGCGCATCCATTCGATCCAGGCGGTGGTGCGGTCGGGTTGGCACCAGATTTGTACGGCTTTGCGCAGGCCGTCCGGATGCAGGCTGGCAATCGGCATCATGAAGCTGTAAATGGTGATGTCGGTCATTTTGGCAAATTCACCCTCCAGACGTTTGCAGTAAGGGCAGTCGGGGTCGGAGAATACGGCGACTTTGAGCTTGCCGTTGCCGCGTACTTCTTTGATGGCTTTGTCTAAAGGCAGGCTGGAGAAATCGATGCGGTTGAGTTCGGCAACGCGTTTGTCGGTCAGGCTTTCGCGGCTTTGGATGTGAATCAGGTCGCCAACCAGCATGTGTTCTGCTTTGGCATCGACATAAACGATTTGGTTGCCGCTGACGGTTACTTCATACAGGCCGTTAATCGGGCTATTGTGTACGCTTAATACTTTCAAATTTTGCTCAGCATAGACTTTTTCCAGCTTGGCTGTCAGTTCGGTTGAAGTGTTACTGTCGGTAGGGGTGTGTTGTGCGGCGGAACTGGGTTGGCTGCATGCGATTAACGGAGTCAGCGCTAAAAACAGTAAGGTGTTGAGAAATTTGATTTTCATGATTTTATATTAATATATTAAATGGTTATGTGAAAACAGGTGCAAACGGATTGTATCAAATATCTTTCGGTTTGCGGTAAATTCGGATGTGGCCGGATATTTTCAGACGGCCTTGGAGTTGAATAAAAGTAGAACAGTTCGGGCTGCTTGGTGTAAAGTTCGGCATAAGGCAGGGTTTGGTGCGTGTGCGGTTTGCTGAAACTGTGTGGCAGCTTGCCGGACTGCATTGCCGTATTGTGTCCCACCGCTTGTTTGCCCTATGTTTACGGAGCATGATGATGACGCCTATTTTAGCTTTTGATATCGAGACGGTTCCCGATGTAAAAGGAATCCGCGTATTGTTTGATTTGCCGGATACGGTGTCGGATGCGGAAGTGGTGGCGTTTGCGCAGCAGAAGCGGCGCGCGCAGACGGGCAGTGATTTTATGCAGCACCATCTGCATCAGGTGGTGGCGGTTTCCTGCTGCATGCGTTGGGGAGCGGATAAAATCCACGTCGGTACCATTGGTGAGCAAGGCGATTCGGAAGAAACGGTGATTGCCAAGTTTTTTGATTTGATTGAGAAACACACGCCTCAGCTGGTCAGCTGGAACGGCGGCGGATTCGACTTGCCGGTTTTGCATTACCGTTCGCTGATTTACGGAATTTCTGCGGCGCGTTATTGGGATATGGGCGAAGGGGACTTCGGCGACAGCCGTGATTTCAAGTGGAATAACTACATCAGCCGCTATCATGCGCGGCATTGTGATTTGATGGATTTGCTGGCACTGTATCAGCCGCGCGCCAATGTGCCGTTGGACGATATGGCCAAGTTGTGCGGTTTTCCCGGAAAATTGGGTATGGACGGCAGTCAGGTGTGGGAAGCCTATCATGCAGGCCGTCTGAAAGAAATACGGGATTATTGCGAAACAGATGCGGTAAATACCTATTTGATGTATCTGCGTTTCCGTTTGATGAGCGGTGCTTTGGATGCGGATGAATACGAGCAGGAAATCAGACGGGTGAAAACTTATCTGAAAACTTTTGAAACTGCGGTACATTGGCAGGAATTTCTTGCGGCTTGGAAATGATAAAGCCGTCTTCGGGTGTTGTCGGTTGAGAATTGAGTGTGTATGAATGGTGTTCCGTTGAATCAGATTACCCTTATCGGCGTCGGGCTGATCGGCGGCTCTTTTGTCTTGGATTTGAAGCGTAGGGGAAAGGTGCGCCGTGTGGTCGGCGTGGATTTGAACCGGGATAACCTCGACCGCGCTTTGGAACGTCGTGTGATTGACGAAGCGTTTGACCGTATTTGCCGCGAAAGTGTCGCCGGAGCGGATTTGGTTTTGATTGCTACGCCGGTATCTACTTTGCCTGCAATTTGCACGGCGTTGTCGGGAATTTTGGATAAAGAAACGTGGGTGTCGGATGTCGGCAGTACGAAGCAGTCTGCGATTGCCGCTTTTCAGGTATACCTGCCTGCACATTTTTCCCGTTGTGTGGCGGCACATCCGATTGCCGGTTCGGACAGAAGCGGTGCGTTGGCGGCTCAGTTCGGTTTGTATGAAGGTAAGAAACTGGTGATTTGTCCGCACGGTGCCGAATGTTCAGACGGCCTCAAGCTGATCGAATCCTTATGGCAGGCAGTCGGTGCCGATATTTTTTATATGTCCGCACAAGAGCATGATGCCGTCTTTGCAGCGGTATCGCATATGCCGCATTTGTTGGCTTATGCTTATGTCCATCAGATTGCCGATCATGAGGACGGGCAGAAGTATTTGGCGTTTGCCGCTTCGGGCTTTCGGGATTTCAGCCGTATAGCTTCGAGCCATCCGGATATTTGGACGGACATCTGTATGGCAAACAAACACAGTCTTTTACAATTGATAGAAGGGCAGCAGGCGCAGCTGCAAAATTTGAAAACCATGTTGGAAAACGGCGACGGCAAGGCAATGCACCGTTATTTTTTCAAAGCCAAGCAAACGCGTGATGATTGGTTGGATCAGGTTTAAACAAACCGTAATTAAATAAACATAAACACATTTTTGGGAAAATGCTGTTCAGGCG
Organism: Neisseria weaveri; assembly: GCF_900638685.1. Lineage (NCBI taxonomy): Bacteria > Pseudomonadati > Pseudomonadota > Betaproteobacteria > Neisseriales > Neisseriaceae > Neisseria > Neisseria weaveri. Next base: position 1,553,985 of record NZ_LR134533.1, read on the forward strand.
CGGCTGTCAATCGGCTGCGTTTCCGGCAATGAAAGTTGTATGAGAAGTTTTATTGTTTTAACGCTATTTTTGGGGTTGGCGGCTTGTGTTTCGCAAAAGCCGGTTGTATTTAAGAATGTTAAGGGGATGGATAAGCGTCCGGCCCGTTTAAAGCCGCCAAAGGCGGTAACGGTTCAGCCGAAAACGGTTCGTCCCGTCAGGAGTGTGGGCACGAAAGCGTTTTCGGTGGTGTACAAACAGCCGGTTTATCGGGCGAAATACCCTTTGCGTTGGGAAACGGTTAAATCGCCGAATTCCGGCAGGTTGCCCGATTGGCAGAGCCTGAGCCGGATGAAACCGGGTTTGTCGATGCCGGAAGTGCGCAATATATTGGGTTCGCCGCGGACGCAAAGCCATACTTCGCTGTCGGAATGGAATTATCTTTACCGCTATATGTTTGGCGGTACCATGCAGCAATGCCAGTATAAGGTGGTGTTTGATAAGCGGTCGGGTAGGGTGGACGGGCTGTTTTGGGAGCCGGTCGGTAATGCGCACTGCAAGCATTGAATGAATGATGTTGAAAAGGCCGTCTGAAAATTTCAGACGGCCTTTGTTTTGGATTTGTTTTAATCCGTTGGCAATCAGCTTTGCTTTCGGTAAATCCTGATTTTCTGTATTAACCGATAGTCGGTGAATCGGATGCTGTCGGCGTTTAAACCAATTTGGCGGCGAAATTGCTTAAATCCAAGCCGGTTTTTTCTTTGACTTCCGCGATGATCTCATCGGCGCCGCGCCCTTGTTTGGCTTGGCTGATGGCCCATAATATAGAGCTGCGCGTGCCGGTTCGGCAATAGGCCAAGACAGGGCCGGGGGATTGTTCCAGTAAAGCCGAAAAAGCGGCACTGTCATCTGCAGTGATATTGGGGGCGACAACGGGCAAGTGATGGAAGTCGGGAATGCCGGCTTCTGCTAATTTGGCTTGGATGGCTTGTGCGACAGGTTGGGTTTCTTCCTCACCGTCCGGACGGTTGCAGATAACGGTAGTGATGCCGGCTTTGGCGGCTTCTTGAATGGTTTCGTCGCTGATTTGGGAGGAAATATACAGTTTTTCGCTTAATCGGCAGAGAGACATGGGGGTTTCCTTTTCTGTGATTGAAAAATGGTTGCAAAATATTGTAGTAATGTAATCTTGCTTGGATTTGAGAGCAAGGTGTTCCGTTTGCCGTAAGCAGATTTTATTGTTGCTTACGGCTTTATTATGGGAAATGCGGTTATTTAGGCCGTCTGAATATTTCGGTTAAACAGCCAGTCGGCCAATTTATCCGGGTTTTCGGTTTGCAGCAGTGCGGTATCGGCTTCTGCTGCTTGTATGGTCAGTTCTGTTTCATGCAGCACGCCGTCGCGGAAGAAATGTATGTGAACGGTGTCGCCGATATTGAGTTTCGACCATTGTGCGGTAAAGTCGGTGCAGGCAAAACGGTTGAGGGCGATGATTTTGTCGTTGGTACACAACCCTGCCCGCTCTGCGCTGCCGTCATGAAAAACGTGGCTAAGCGTGATGCCGTCTGAATTTTGTTTGAATCTTGCGCCGAAATCTCCGGCAGAGTTTTGCGGTTCAATCCGGCAAACGTATGCACCGCCGTGGCTGCGCGTCAGGGCGTGCCATTGTAAATCGATACCTGCGTAAGAGAGACATTGGGTCAGCGGCAGATCATGGGTTGAATATAAGGCCGTCTGAAAAAATTCATTTAAATCCAAGCCGGTGATTTCTTGGCAGCGTTGTTGCCATTGTTTTTCCGGAATGCCTTTACGGGTTGCCTGCCAGTCGCGGTAGTGTTGTTGCATAACCGTGTCTAAACTGAATAAACCATTGCTTTTTTCACGAATAATCAAGTCTAGGCATAAAGCGGCCAGCGCGCCTTTTTGATAGTAGCTGACAATGCTGTTGGGACTGTTTTCATTTTGTTTGTAGTATTTGTTCCAAGCGGTGAAGCTGGATTCTGCCAACGTCTGTTTCAGACGGCCTTTGCCCTGCTGTACCCGGGTCAGGTTTTTGGCTAAGAGATTTAAATAGGTTTCGGGAGTAATGACGCCGCTGCGCACCAGGAATAAATCGTCGTAATAGGAAGTGATGCCTTCAAAAGCCCATAATTGTTCGGTGTAGCACTCTTGATCAAGGTCGTAAGGGGCGAATGCTTCCGGTTTGACGGATTTCACATTCCAAGCGTGGAAATACTCGTGTGAACACAGGCCGAGAAGTTGGACGTAGTTTTCGTCATTATCCGGAGTGTTGTGCAAAGGCAGGCAATTGCGGTCGGCAAGCAGGGCGGTACTGCTGATGTGCTCAAGACCGCCGTAGATATTGTCGCCGACGTGCAGGAGAAACAGATATTCTTCGAACGGCGCCGGTTCGGGAAACATTGCCAATTCTGCTTGGCAGATCTTTCGGATATCGTCGATAAAACGGGTTCTGTCAAAGTCGGCATAATGGCCGCTCAAGGCAATACGGTGCGGAATGTTGTTTGCCGAGAAGTGCAGGATTTCAATATTGCCGGTTTCAACTGGGTGATCGATCAATTCGGCATAAGAGGCCGTCTGGAAATTATGATGTGTATCGGATCCGATGCGGGGCAGGGTAGTGGCTACTTTCCAGCCGTGCGGCAGGTTTTGCAGGGAAACCTGGTGCGGAAAGTGTTCAAATCCCGATGCTTTCAGAAACAGGCAGGCACCGTCGAAAAAACCACGTTCGGTTGTAAGAAATGCGCCGCGTACAGACAAGTCAAAAGCGTAAACAGTGTAGCAAATGCGCCACTCTCCGGCCAAAGGCGGGGTTTTCCAAGTATTTTTGCTCGTTTGGATTAAGCTCGTTTGACGGTCGTTACACCAAGCGTTGATTTCGATAATGTGCCGTGAAAAATCACGAATCAGATAACTGCCGGGAACCCAGTTCGGCAAACTGAATTCTAAAGATAAGGCTTTTTCTTGGCGAAGCGTTAAGCAGATTTCCCACTGGTGTTTATTGGGGTTGGGAGAGACGGTGTAGTAAAGCATAGAAAATCCGAATTGTTAAAAAATGTTTAGATAGTCCAAACAGTTTGACTTGTATCAATAAGCAAAAAAGTTGCAGCCCTTAAGCTAGCGAGATACAAAGGTAAATCGTAGTTTTCCTTTGCGAAGTTATGGTTTTACACCGATTTGGCTTGGTATGGCAAAGGTTTTGATTTAAAATGTACCAGTTAAACTTCCGCTTTGCATGTCTGAAATGACGGCAGCGGTGTTAAATTAAGAAAAATCGGGTGTCTCTTTAGTTTGAATCAGAAAGCTAAAGCAAACCGATCAATATTAATTGCCATGTTTTATGGAGACCTTCATGGAAACGCAAACTTATAACTACAAAGTGGTGCGGCAGTTCGCCATCATGACTGTAGTTTGGGGTATTGTAGGTATGTTGGTTGGCGTGATTATCGCCGCCCAACTGTTTGCCCCTGCTTTAGACTTAACCGACATCGGCCCGTGGTTTCACTTCGGCCGTCTGCGTCCGTTACACACCAACGCGGTTATTTTCGCTTTCGGTGGTTGCGGTCTGTTTGCCACATCTTATTATGTTGTTCAGCGTACATGTAATGTGCGTCTGTTCGGCGGTAATTTCCTTCCGGCATTTACTTTCTGGGGCTGGCAGGCCGTTATCGTTTTGGCTGCAATTACCCTGCCTTTGGGTTATACCCAAGGTAAGGAGTATGCGGAATTGGAATGGCCGATCGATATCCTGATTACCTTGGTATGGGTTGCTTATGCCATCGTATTCTTCGGTACCATCGCCACCCGCAAGATCAAACATATCTATGTGGCCAACTGGTTCTATGGTGCGTTTATTTTGGCTGTTGCCTTGCTGCACATTGTTAATAACCTGAGCATTCCTGCCGGCTTTATGAAGTCTTATCCGATTTATTCGGGTGCGATTGATGCGATGGTTCAGTGGTGGTACGGTCATAACGCGGTGGGTTTCTTCTTGACTGCTGCTTTCTTGGGTATGATGTATTACTTCGTTCCTAAACAAGCAGGCCGTCCGGTTTACTCATACCGTTTGTCTGTGGTTCACTTCTGGGCATTGATCTTCACTTATATGTGGGCCGGTCCTCACCACCTGCACTATACCGCTTTGCCTGACTGGACTCAGTCTTTGGGTATGGTTCTGTCGTTAATTCTGTTTGCACCTTCTTGGGGCGGTATGATTAACGGTATTATGACTTTGTCAGGAGCGTGGCATAAATTACGTACCGATCCTATTTTGAAATTCCTGGTGGTTTCATTGTCTTTCTACGGTATGTCTACATTCGAAGGTCCGATGATGTCTATCAAATCGGTTAACGCGTTAAGCCACTATACCGACTGGACCGTGGGTCACGTACACTCGGGTGCTTTGGGTTGGGTAGGTTTCGTTACCATCGGTGCGATTTATTATCTGATTCCGCGCTTGTTCGGGCAAAAAGAAATGCACAGTGTCAAGTTGGTTGAAGCGCATTTCTGGATTGCTACAATCGGTGTGGTTCTTTATATCGCGTCAATGTGGATTTCAGGTGTGATGCAGGGTCTGATGTGGGGCGCTCTGAATGATGACGGTACTTTAACCTACTCTTTCGTTGAGTCAGTAAAACGCAGTATGCCTTTCTATATGATCCGTTTCGCAGGTGGTGTGCTGTATTTGAGCGGTATGGTAATTATGGCTTATAACGTTTACCGTACAGCTGTCGGCGGCAAACCGGTGGATGCTGAAATTCCTGCTGTTTCGCAAACTCAACACCACTAATATAAGAAAGACAGGCTACCAAAATGAAATTACAACAATTAGCTGAGGAAAAAGTCGGAGTGTTGATTGTCTTTACCTTCTTGGTAATCAGCGTCGGCCTCTTGATTGAAGTTGTACCGTTGTTTTTTACAAAATCCGTAACACAGCCTGCGCCGGGCGTAAAACCCTACAGTGCTCTGCAGGTCGCCGGCCGCGACATCTATGTGCGTGAAGGCTGTTATAACTGCCACTCTCAAATGATCCGTCCTTTCCGTGCGGAAACCGAGCGTTATGGTCATTATTCTGTTGGCGGAGAGTCTGTTTACGACCGTCCGTTCCAATGGGGTTCTAAGCGTACCGGCCCTGATTTGGCACGTGTTGGCGGTCGTTATTCTGACGAATGGCACCGTATCCACCTGTTGAATCCGCGCGATGTGGTACCGGAATCGAATATGCCTGCTTTCCCATGGTTGGCGCGTAATCCGGTTGATCCGGAAAAAACAATCCGTCATATGAAAGCATTGCGTGCGGTTGGTACACCTTACAGCGACGAAGAAATTGAAAAAGCTCCACAAGAGCTGGCTAACAAATCAGAGCTGGATGCTGTAATTGCCTATCTGCAAGGTTTAGGCTTGGCATTGAAGAACGTAAGGTAACATCATGGATATAAACTGGGTTCGCTCACTTTTTACGGTTTGGGTATTTATTAGCTTTGTGTTGGTTTTGTATATTGTTTTGAGTAAAAAGAATAAACAAAATTACAACGATGCAGCACAAAGTATCATGGACGATAATGATACCCCCGAATCTTCTAAAGATGAGCGTTAGCCCGGTTTACCGTGGTAACGGAGCAAAATAATGAACACAACTTCCCAATTTACCAGTAGTTTCTGGAGTATTTATATTACTGTGATTGTCGTACTCAGTTTCATCGGTTTGATGTGGCTGTTGATTTCACAGAATAAAACCAAAGCGCCGCCAAAAGGCGAAGATGTTAAGACCATGGGTCATGCATGGGACGGTATTGAAGAATACAACAATCCTTTGCCTCGCTGGTGGTTCTACCTGTATATCCTGACCGTGGTTTTCGGTGTCGCATATTTGTTTTTATACCCAGGTTTGGGTGATTACAAAGGTTTCTTAAACTGGACAAGTACAAACCAGTATGAGAAAGAGGTGCAAAAAGCTGATGAGCAATATGGCAAGCTGTATGCAAAATTTGCCAATATGCCGATCGAAGCGGTAGCAAAAGACCCTCAAGCTCAACGTATCGGTAAAAACTTATTTGATACTTACTGTATCCAATGTCATGGTTCGGATGCAAAAGGTTCAAAAGGTTTCCCGAACTTGACCGACCATGATTGGCTGTGGGGTGGCGAGCCTGAAAAAATTCAGGAAACCATTCAAAAAGGCCGCGTAGGCGTGATGGCTGCTTGGGGTCCTGCTTTAGGCGAAGAGCGTGTAAAAGATGTAGCGCACTATGTAATGTCTTTGTCTAAGGCCAAAGAACAGTACGACGAAGAGCGTGCAGAGCGCGGTAAGGTCTTGTTTAACGGCGGTCCAGCAAACTGCTTCACTTGTCATGGTGACAAGGGTCAAGGTATTCAGGGTTTAGGTCCGAATTTGACCGATGATGTATGGCTGTGGGGTGGTACTCAAAAAGCCATTATCGAAACCATTACCAATGGCCGTCATAACCAAATGCCTGCTTGGGATAATTTCTTGGATAAAGATAAGCTGCATATTATGACCGCTTATGTGTGGGGTCTGTCTAATAACGGTAAACAAGCTGCGCCTGCTGCTAAAAAAGAAGAAGCTGTCGCTGTAGAGACTTCTAAACCTGCTGCTCCTGCAGAAGATAAAGCAGAAGTGGTATTTGATACTCAAGCCGGTACTCCGGTAGCAAACTTCTATTTTGCAACCGGTAAGAGCGACGTAGCAGACAATGCCGCTGTCATTCTTCCTGATCTGATTAAAGCAGGTAAAGACGGAAAGAAATTGGTAATCAGTGGTTATGCTGACAGCACCGGTAATGCGGCTGCTAATGCCGAGTTGTCTAAAAAACGTGCCCAAGCTGTAAAAGCTTTCTTAGAAGCTCAGGGTGTTGCGGCTGAAAACATTGAGCTGCGTAAACCTGAAAATACAACCGGTGCACAAGGTAACAATGCTGAAGGTCGCCGTGTAGAGGTTCGCATCGAAGGCTAATTGGTTCTTGAATGAATGCAATAAACCGCCCTTATATGGGGCGGTTTTTTTATATAGATTGGTTTGCAGGTGGGTAATGAGGGTTACTTAGTATGGAACTCTTATAATTTTCAGACGGCCTTAGGTTTGTTCCGGTGAATATCGGATTAAAAGTCGTGTAAGAAATATAAAATGCCCTGACAATGCGGTTTTGTCAGGGCTGGATGGAATGTAAATTATTTTATTTTAACGGTTCAAGCAATTTTGCAAATGCTTCTTCAAATTGTTTTAAGCCATCTTCCTGTAGGCGTTTTGCCATGGCCTCCAAATCTATGCCCAAATTTACGGTTTCATTTAGAATGCCGGCAGCTTTCTCGTGATTTTCTTGGAGAGTGGCTTTAGCCGTGCCGTGATCGATAAACGCTTTCAACGTGGCATCAGGTACGGTATTGACTGTATCGGGGCCGATTAAGCTGTCTACATATAATGTATCAGGATAGTCGGGGTTTTTGACACCTGTTGAGGCCCAAAGCAGTTGCACCGGATTAGCACCTTGTGCAGACAGTTTTTTGAAATGATCACTTGCGAAAAATTGCTTCCAGTCTTGGTAAGCGGTTTTAGCTAAAGCAATCGCAACTTTGCCTTGCAGATGTGTAGGTAATGAAGCATCTAATGTGTTATCAATGCGTGAAATAAAGAAGCTGGCAACAACGTGAATGGAATCAACGGATAAACCCTGATTAATACGGTTTTGTATGCCTGTTACATATCCTTGGTAAGCTTTTAATGTTTGTTGGCGTGAAAATAATAAAGTCAGGTTGATACTGATGCCGTCTGAAATTAGTTGGGTTAGGGCTTGAATGCCGGCATCGGTTGCCGGAATTTTAATCATTACATTCGGACGGTCGATGGTTTGGTAAAGTCGTTTGGCTTCTTCAACGGTTCCTTCAACATTGTGGCTTAAATCAGGTTCAACTTCCAAACTTACAAAACCAGTTTTCCCGCCTGAGGCTTGAAATTCGGGCAGGCAGATATCGCATGCAGCACGTACGTCAGCAATGGCCAGAGTTTCGTAGCGTTGTTTCGGGGATAGGTCTTGTTGTTTTAATTCTTCGATTTCTTTTGCATAGAGTTCATCACCGGCAAATGCTTTTTGGAAGATGGCAGGATTGGAAGTAATGCCGCAGATGCCTTGTTTTAACATTTCGGCCAGTTCGCCGTTTTGAATCAGTGAGCGTGATAAGTTGTCCAGCCAGATTTGCTGCCCCAGCTGTTTAACGTCTGAAAGAATGGTCATTTTTAGTCCTTATAATAATCGGATGTTTCACGTTTGTTTTGTGCGATACCTGTATGATTTGTTCCGGGTATCGTAACGTTTATCACATGAGTTTGAGATTTGTTTTTTTAAGATGGTTGTATGGCTTAAAAATTCAATATGATGTTGTTTTTTATTTTAAGTATGGCAGGTATTAATTGGGTTTATTGTTTCTTCAAAAGGTATGGTACGCTTATTTGATGATAGAATGCTATATCTATAGTGGTTTGAAATTGTCGCTGCTTTGATGAAATTGCATCATTAATGTGTTTTGGAAGCTGATTTATATATGGTTAGAAAGTGGCGTTACGGTTGGCTGTTTCCATTGGTTTTGGCTGTCGGCTTAGGTGGTCTTTCTGCGTGGTTGGGACGTATCAGTCAGGTTGATATTGAGGAAGTGGTTTTGAATCCGGATGAACCTCAATATGCAATGCATGGTATTGACGGGCGTCGTTTTGACGATAATGGCCGTCTGAAAGAAAACCTGAGTGCAAATAAAGCTTGGCAGCTGCCGAACAGTAATGATGTGTATTTTGAAAAACCGGCGCTTGCATTATTTTCAGACGGCCTTTTGCTGTATTCGGTAGAGAGTTTAGAGGCCAAATATAATCTTGACAGCCGACAGGTGGTATTTGAGAAAGAAGTTGAGCTGGTTAAGAAAGCCGATGAAGTGCGTCCGGCCGGTGTGTTAAAAACGGCGAAACTGATTGTGGATACGAAAAGCGGTAGGGCGCATACTGATGAAACCGTGCGTTACAGCTACGGGCAATCACATGGTACGGCAAACGGTCTGGTATACGACCATAAACAGGGTTTGTTGAATTTACCCTCAAGAGTGAAAGCGATTATTTATGATCCGAAACAGCATTAAAACCATATTGTCTGTATTAATTATGGCGAGTGTACAATTTGCTTATGCTTTGGAATCCGACCGTAAGCAGCCGATTGAGATTGAAGCAGATCAAGGTTCGCTTGATCAGAATAACCAAGTAACCGTTTTTAGCGGTAATGTCGTTATCAAACAAGGTTCGTTAAACATTCGTGCCGGTAGTGTCCGTGTATCGCGTAACGATAAAGGCGATCAATTGATGAGTGCCGAAGGCAGCCCCGTCCGTTTCGGCCAGACTTTGGATAACGGCAAAGGTACGGTAAAAGGGCAGGCTAACAAGGTTGAGTATGCTTCGGCTACCGGAATTGTGAAGTTGCAGGGTAATGCAAAAGTCGAGCGGGGAGGCGATAAGGCCGAAGGTGCGAGCATTACTTACAATACCCGTACTGAAGTGTATACCGTCAGCGGCAGTAAGGCTGCCGGCATGAAAGGCGGCAAGCGCGTTACTGTAGTGATTCAGCCTGTATCAACAAAATAATCGGATAGGCCGTCTGAAAAAAGCCCCATATTTTCAGACGGCCTGTCTATCAATCAAGATTTTCAAGGTTTGTTTATGAGTAATCATAGCCGTCTGAGTGTTCAAAATTTACAGAAAAGTTTTAAAAAACGCCAAGTTGTCAAAAGTTTCTCATTGGATATCGAAAGCGGCGAAGTGATCGGCCTGTTGGGGCCGAACGGCGCAGGCAAAACAACCAGTTTTTATATGATTGTCGGCTTGATTGCGGCTGATGCAGGCAGCGTACTGTTGGACGGTAAGGAGATTGTGCACAGCCCCATTCATGAGCGTGCCCGATTGGGCTTGGGTTATCTGCCGCAAGAAGCCTCGATTTTCAGAAAAATGACCGTAGAGCAGAACATTCGTGCGATTCTGGAAATCAGTTTGCAGGATAAATCGAAAATCGACGATGAATTGGAACGTTTGCTTGCCGATTTGAACATCGGCAGATTAAGAGACAATCCGGCACCTTCTTTATCTGGAGGGGAGCGGCGCAGGGTAGAAATTGCACGGGTGTTGGCCATGCAGCCTCGTTTTATCTTATTAGACGAACCGTTTGCCGGTGTAGACCCGATTGCCGTTATCGATATTCAGAAAATTATCGCTTTTTTAAAAGAGCGCGGTATCGGCGTTTTGATTACCGACCATAATGTCCGCGAAACCTTACGCATTTGCGACCGAGCCTACATTATCAGCGAAGGGGCGGTGCTGGCTTCGGGAAAACCTGAGCAGCTGGTGCAGGATGAACAGGTTAGAGCGGTTTATCTGGGTGAAAATTTCGATTACTAAACAGAAAATTGCTGAATAAGAATAATCCATGAAGCAAAATGTCGGACTCAAACTCAGGCAAACCCAGCAGTTGAATTTGGGATTACAGCAGTCTTTGCGTATCTTGCAGATGTCCAGCCAAGAGTTGGAACGCGAGGTTGAAGATTGGTTGCAGGATAATCCCTTGCTTGAAAAAAATGATACGGAAACAGAGGCTGCTTTACAGCTGGAGCAGTTTACCGCTGCCGTCGGCAGCAGAAATATCGGTGGCGATGATGCCGAAGATATTTGGGCAACGATTGCGCACGAAGACAATTTCAACGAATACCTGCATAAACAGGTGTGCGAACATCCGCTGACACCGGTAGAGGCCGACAGGGTTCATCTGCTGATTGATTTTCTCGATGAACAAGGCTATCTCTCGGAGAGCTTGGATGAGATTGGCGAGCATATTCCTTTGGAATGGTCATTGGATCCCGATGCGTTGCAAGATGCTTTGGATTTATTGCAGAATTTTGAGCCGGCCGGTGTGGGTGCAGCCGATTTGGCAGAGTCGCTGTTGCTCCAATTGATGCGTTTGCCTGCATCTCCGGAACGCCAGGTGGCCGGCCAGATTGTCCGAACGATTTTGCATGAGCTTGGGCCGAGTAAGCAGCAGAACAAGGCAAAATGCCGGAAGTATTTTCCTGAAGCGGATGCCGGGCTGATTGAAGCGGCTTTGGCTATGATTGCTGATTTGAATCCTTATCCGGCATACGGTTTTGCCTCCGCAGAACCGACAGCATACATACAGCCCGATGTTTTTATCAAAGACACCAAAGACGGGTGGAAGGTGGTCGGTAATCAGCAAGCATGGCCGCAAATCGCATTGAACCAAGACTATTGTGAAATGCTTAAAGAGTCGGAAGAAGTCAGCGATGTTTGGAAAGAAAAACTTGCTGAAGCCAGACAGCGTATCGACAGCTTGGAAATGCGTAAAAATACGGTTGTGCGCTTGGCAGAGTATGTATTGTCCAAGCAAGAAGACTTTTTTACTTTCGGCGAAGTCGGTTTGGTACCGTTGCTGATGAAAGATGCGGCAGTGGAATTGGGTATTGCCGAAAGTACGGTTTCCCGTGCCGTAAACCAAAAATATTTAGCTTGCCCGAGGGGCGTGTTTGCGTTACGCTATTTCTTCACACAAGCCGTTGCCGCTTCCCGAGGCGAAGACACCAGCCAAAGTGCGGTTAAAGCCATGCTTTCCGAGCTGGTCAAAAATGAAAATAAGGAAAAGCCTTTTTCGGATGAAGCATTGGTGAAGCTGTTACAGAAACAGGGCGTTTCGATTGCACGGCGAACGGTGGCAAAATACAGGGAAGCATTGGGTATTCCTCCTGCCCATCAGCGCAAACCTTGAATACAGTATTTTGCAGCATGCATCGGCATTCTGCGTTTTCATACTAAAGGAGTGTTACCATGAATCTGAAAATTACCGGTCTGAACTTTGATGTTACGGAAGCCATTAAGAATCATGTCAACCAGAAGTTGGAACGTATCAACAGACATGCAGGCAATATTATTTCGGTTGCCATTACGTTGTCGGTTGAAAAAGTGAATAATAAAGCTGAGGCGGATGTGCATCTGGCAGGCAAGGATTTACATGTCGAATCAGTGGAAAGCGATATGTATGCGGCAATCGATATCTTGATGGATAAAGTCGACCGTGCCATTTTGAAACACAAAGGTAAAAGCAACGATGTGCGTGCAGTGGCAGCACCGGAGCCGGAAACCGAAGAGTAAAAGTGTTGCCGGTTTGAATGGCAATATTCATATAAAATGAAAATGAAGTAAAAAGGCCGTCTGAAAATTTTCAGACGGCCTTGTTTATGGTTGGCGGCGGATTGTACGATTTAGCGTTTGATACCGCTTAAACATGCCCAACCTTCATCTAGTTTAGCCGGTTGTAAGTCGAACCATTGCCCGTATATGCCGCTCATTTCTTCAACTTGCTCTTCCAGAATACCTGAAAGCACGATGCGTCCGCCTTGTCTGGTACGTTTGGCCAACATTTCACCAAGCATGCGTAAGGGGTTGGCGAGGATATTGGCGACCACGACATCAAATTGACCTTCGGGTAAATCTTCCGATAAGTAAAACTGTGCGTCTACTTGGTTTTGTGCCGCATTATCGCGACTGGATCGGATGGCCTGTTCGTCGATATCCACCCCCGTTGCACTTGCAGCTCCCAATTTCAGTGCGGCAATAGCCAGAATGCCGGAACCGCAGCCGTAGTCTAAGACTGATTCTCCGCCTTTTAAATTGTTGTCCAGCCATTGCAGGCATAAGTGTGTGGTCGGGTGGCTGCCCGTGCCGAAAGCCAAACCCGGGTCGAGCTGGAGGTTGATGGTGCCGCTATTCGGGGCTTCATGCCAAGAAGGAATCACCCACAGGCGTTCGGAAATTTGAATCGGATCGAATTGCGATTGGGTCAGCCGAACCCAGTCTTGTTCGGGCAATAACACCATTTCGTAAGGAGGGGTTTCAATTCCGCAGTCTGCGGCAGCAGCGGAAACGATGGGGTCGATATCGGTATGTTTGTCGAATAAGGCGATGACTTTGCTTTTCTGCCACAGTTGATCGGTCGGCATGCCAGGCTCGCCGAAAATAGGCTGTTCGTTACTGGTGCCGGCATAAGCATCTTCGATGGCGGCAGACAGGGCACCGTGTTCTATCAGGGAGTCCGACAGGGGTTCGGCGATAGATTCGTTTACGGCAATGGTAATTTGTTGGTATGACATATGGGCTTTCTTTGTGCTTCGGAGGCCGTCTGAAATTTCTGCAGATAGCTTGTGAGGTTATGTTGTCAATCGGGTTGGAATATTGGCGAATAGTCTTGTTTTGAGAAATAAGTTGATCCGCCATAGTTTTTTGTATTTTAACGGATTGCCTGATGTTTAAAAAGGCCGTCTGAATTTTCAGACGGCCTTTAGACTAAACTGGAAGAATCAGGCTTTTTGTGCTTTGCGTGCTTCCAGCCATTGTTCCAGGTAATGGATGCTTACTCCGCCTTCGCTAAATCCGGGGTCGACAAATAAATCGCGGTGCAGAGCCGTATTGGTTTTAATGCCGGTAATGGCCAATTCGGCCAAGGCAACACGCATTTTGGCCATTGCTTGCTCACGGGTTTTGCCGTGTACGCAGATTTTGCCGATTAAGCTGTCGTAGTTGGGCGGAATGCGGTAGCCTTGATAAATGTGGCTGTCAACTCGAATACCCAAGCCGCCGGGAAGATGGCAGCTTTCAATTAAACCCGGGCTGGGGATAAAGTTGTATGGGTCTTCTGCATTGATACGGCATTCGAAAGCATGACCTTCCAATACGATATCTTCTTGTTTGTATTGCAGCGGCAAACCGGCGGCAACGCGCAGCTGTTCTTGAACGATATCGACACCGCTGATCAATTCGGTTACCGGATGCTCCACCTGTACGCGGGTATTCATCTCGATAAAGAAGAATTCGCCGTCTTCGTATAGAAACTCAAAGGTACCCGCACCGCGATAGCCGATACGTTTACAGGCTTCCACACAGGCGTTGCCGATTTTCTCGCGTTCCGCTTGAGTAATGCCGGGAGCAGGTGCTTCTTCGATGACTTTTTGATGGCGGCGTTGCATGGAGCAATCGCGTTCGCCCAAGTAAATGGCATTGCCGTGTTCGTCGGCCAAAACTTGGATTTCGACGTGGCGTGGGCGCTGCAGATAGCGTTCCATATAAACCATCGGGTTGCCGAATGCGGCACCGGCTTCGGCTTTGGTCATTTCAACCGAGCGCAGCAAGTCTTCTTTTTTCTCGACCACGCGCATACCGCGTCCACCGCCGCCACCTGATGCTTTGATGATGACGGGGAAGCCGACTTGGTCGGCAATTTTCAGGATTTCTTCGTCGTTGTCGGGCAACGCGCCTTCAGAACCGGGTACGCAGGGTACGCCGGCTTCGATCATGGCGTGTTTGGCCGAAACTTTATCGCCCATTAAGCGGATGGTGTCTGCACGCGGGCCGATAAAGGTAAAACCGGATTCTTCCACTTGTTCGGCAAAGCTGGCGTTTTCAGCCAAGAAACCGTATCCGGGGTGAATGGCATCGGCACCGGTTACTTCGGCGGCGGAGATGATGGCCGGAATATGGAGATAGCTTTGCGGAGAGGGTGCAGGGCCGATACATACGGACTCGTCTGCCAGTTTGACATGAAGGCTGTCTTTGTCTGCTTCGGAGTGCACTGCAACGGTGGCAATGCCCATTTCGCGGCAGGCGCGTAATACGCGGAGTGCGATTTCGCCACGGTTGGCAATCAAGACTTTTTTCAGCATAGTTTTCTTTCAGAATGGAGTAAAAAGCCAAAAGGGCTTTTGTTCTGATCGGTTTCAGACGGCCTTATGCATAATCGGATGAGGCCGTCTGAAAAACGGGCTTATTCGATAATGAATAAAGGTTCGCCGAATTCGACGGGGTGGCCGTTTTCAACCAGGATTTCTTTCACTACGCCTGATTTTTCCGCTTCGATTTCGTTCATCAGTTTCATGGCTTCGATAATGCACAGGGTGTCGCCGGCTTTAACGGTTTGGCCTACTTCTACGAATGCGGGAGCAGTCGGACTCGGAGCGCGGTAGAAAGTGCCGACCATCGGTGATTTTTGTGCGCCGCTCAAATCGCGTGCAGCCGAAGGTGCGGCTGTCGGGGCTGCTGCGGGAGCAGGCGTTGCGGCCGGTGCGGCAACAACCGGTGCGCTGTGCTGCACCGGTGCTGCGTAGATGGCTTGTTGCGGTGCGGTTGAGCGGGTAATGCGTACTTTTTCTTCGCCTTCCGTCACTTCGATCTCGGCAATGCCGGATTCTTCAACCAAATCGATCAGCTTTTTCAGTTTTCTTAAGTCCATAATTATTTTCCTTTTGGTAAGGTAGGTGTTGCAGCCGATGGCTGCAAGCACGGAATTTCGTCTGCTCCGCTTGGGTGGGGGAGTGTGCGGAAGATGGGGTGCCAAACAGGATTTTTCTTAAATTTTCCTATGCTGTTTATTCCGCATGGTTTTGAAAATGATAATGGCGCATTTTCGCTAACTTGCTGTTAAATGTCTAGTAAAATATCAAAAATAAGTAGTTTTTTCGAATTATATGTAATTTCGGGCATTCTGTTTTGCGGGTTCGTTTTATGATGAGTAATTATTCTAAATATTGCTGTTTTGGGGGCCTTCGAGATTTTGAGGCCGTCTGAAATTTAGAATTGCGTATAATGGGCGGTTTGTTGGTTTTTGGATTAAAAGTTCATGCATATTTCGGATTTTGATTTTGAATTGCCGGATGATTTGATTGCGCAACATCCTCCCGAAATCCGCGGAAGCAGCCGTTTGTTGGTTGCTTGTCCCGGAGAGCCGTTGGGGGACGGGCAATTTGAACATTTGCCGGATTGGATTGCTGCCGGTGATGTTTTG
Organism: Neisseria weaveri; assembly: GCF_900638685.1. Taxonomy (NCBI): domain Bacteria; kingdom Pseudomonadati; phylum Pseudomonadota; class Betaproteobacteria; order Neisseriales; family Neisseriaceae; genus Neisseria; species Neisseria weaveri. Next base: position 1,569,863 of record NZ_LR134533.1, read on the forward strand.
GTATTTAACAATACTAAAGTGATCAAAGCGCGTTTGTTCGGAATGAAAGCCAGCGGCGGTAAGATTGAAGCGTTGGTGGAGCGTGTTTTGGATGAGCATACGGCTTTGGCGCACATCCGTTCTTCAAAATCACCGAAGCCGGGTACGGAGCTGGTGTTTGAGGGCGGGATCCGCGCTGTGATGGTGGAGCGTGCGGGCGAGTTGTTCTGCTTGCGTTTTGACGGTGAAAAGAATGTTTATGAGTTGTTGGAAGAAAACGGTCATTTGCCGTTGCCGCCTTATATAGAACGTGCGGCGGGTGAGGAGGATGACAGCCGTTACCAAACGGTTTATGCCAAGCATCAAGGAGCGGTTGCCGCTCCGACGGCTGGTTTGCATTTTACCGAGGCTTTGTTGCAACGATTGCGCGATAAAGGTGTTTGCACGACTGAAGTCACACTGCATGTGGGGGCGGGGACGTTTCAGCCTGTGCGCGTGGAAAATGTTGCCGAACATAAAATGCATAGTGAGTGGTTTGAAGTATCTGAAGCAACCGTGCGGTTGATTGAGGATGCACATGCCAGGGGAAACCGGGTATGGGCGGTAGGTACGACTTCGATGCGTGCGCTGGAATCTGCTGCTTTGGAAACAGGCCGTCTGAAATCCGGATGTGGCGATACGGATATTTTTATTACACCAGGTTTTCGTTTTAAGGTTGTCGACGGTTTGATTACGAATTTCCATTTGCCGAAATCGACTTTGCTGATGTTGGTTAGTGCTTTTTCGGGTGTGGAGCATATCCGTTCGGTTTACCGTCATGCGGTCGAGAAGCGGTATCGCTTTTTCAGCTACGGCGACGCCATGCTGTTGAAGCGTTGTGATGGCGGAGATGTTACGGTAAATCAAAGTTGATGTGATTGAAAATAACCGGATAAAAAAACACCGCTTTAGAGCGGTGTTTTTGTTGGCGTGACGGGCATTAATATTTTGTGTAAGCGTAATAGCTGTGCACATTTTGGGAATTGCGCGGTACGCTGTTGAAAATAATGCCGTTGATGTTGATATTGTTGTTTTTCAGACGGCTTAACGTTGCTTCCAGTTCGGCGGCAGTTGTGTTGTTGTGACGGACAACTAAGAAAGCTGTGCCGGCATATTGGCCGATAATGTTGGCATCGGTAACCGCCAATACGGGCGGTGTGTCGATAATAACGTAGTCATAGCGTTGTCTTGCCCATTCCAACAGGGCTTTCAAGCGGTTATCCATCAGTAATTCGGATGGATTGTCCGGAATCTTACCATGTCCGATAAAGCTTAAATTCGGAACTTGGGTCGGTTGGATGACTTTTTCCGGTGAAGTTTGTCCGGAAAGGATTTCTGCCAAACCTTCAGATTTGTCGACTGCAAAAACACTGTCTAAATAACCTTTGCGCATATCGGCGTCGATTAGCAGCACACGTTTGTCGGATTGGGCCATAACGCTGGCTAAATTGGAGGCGATAAACGATTTGCCTGCTTCGGGCGCCGCTCCCGATATCATTAAGATATTGTTTTTCGCGTCCATAGTTGAGAAGTGTACATGGGTACGTAGCGAACGTATGGCTTCGATAGCAATGTCAGAGGGGTCTTGTTTGGCCAACAGGAAGTGTTTCTTGGCACTGCTATTGTTTTTCAGCCATTTGGCAGCCGGCTGTATTTTGTTTTGGGTGGGTGAAATAGGAATCACAACGGTAACTTCCGTGCCCAAAGCTTCAATTTCTTCTTGGCTGGTAAGATGTCGGCGTGAGATTGAACGTACCAAGAACCAAGATGAGGCCAGCAAACCGGCCATCAGTGCTGATAAGAAGATGATAACGGCTTTTTTCGGTTTGATCGGATATTCGCCCGACACTGCCGGGTCGATAATACGCACGTGACCTTGGGCACTCGCTTTCATAATATTGAGCTCTTGCTGTTTGGTCAGCAGCTGCATATATGTGGCTTGATTGGTTTCGACGTTGCGTGTTAAGCGGATAATTTCCTGCTGGGTATTCGGTAAGTCGGCAATTTGGCGGTTGATTTTCGCTTTGGCTTGTTGCAGAACCCTTAATTTATCCAAGACGGCTTTATAAGACGGATGTTCAGGCGTATACAGTTCGGCCAGTCCGGCTTCTTCTGTTTTTAATGTGGTAATTTGTGATTCGATTTGAATCAGGCTCTCCAAAGCGCCTCTTGCTTCTATAGGAATATCGAGAGAACCGCTCTTGCGGCGGTATTCATTCAGCCTGTTTTCCGAATCCTGTAAAGCTTCTTTCAGGCGTGGTAATTCCTCACCGATAAATGCCAAGCCGTTGACGGCAACTTGTACGTCTTTGTTTTTGTTTTGGCTTACATAGTTATTGATGATGCTGTTTAAGATCAAGCTGATTTGATCGGGGTCGGTACCGGTGTAGCCGAGATTGATAATCGGGCTGGTTTTGCCTTTGCTTAATACGGACAGGTTAGTGAGCACTTTTTCAATGGCGCTGCGTTGAGAATATTTGGTCAATGTAAATTTTTGACCCGGCTCGGCCAAAATCTGATTGATTTGTAATGAAGTTTTGGGATTGATTTGAACAGTTTTGCCCACTTGTCCGTTGATGTTTGAATTGTCGGGCATAGTAGCGGTAAAACTCTTGTTGTCGATAACTTCGATTTCAATCGGTTTATTCAGCCATGCATCGTCAACTTCGAGAGTATATACGTCCAGCTGCGGTTTGGGGTCGCTGCTGAGATTTTGTGCGAGATTGCCGAAAACGGGAAAATATTTTGGCTCGATATGTTTGTCTAGATTAAGCTCTTTCACGGTTTGGCTGATGATCAGACGTGATTGGATCAGCTCGATTTCCGCTTCGGATTGAGACGGCTCTTGAGTAAACAGGCTGCTGATTTCGTTTAGAATTTGGTTTTGTTTGGTGCCCAATTCCAACATGGCATCCGCGCGATAGACGGGTGTAGTAGAAAAGGAGTAAATAGCACCGGCTAATCCGCCCAATAAAACGGCAGTAGCAATCTGGCGTTTATGATTTAGCAGATTTCTAAGCTGTTTGCCGAAATCTATATCGTCATCGGAATTGGCGGGCGTATTTTTCGTATAGTATTTGTTCATTATTTCGTTTCCCTAAGTTGGGGATTCAACCGGCCGTCTGATTGGAGAGTTTGTTGCTCCAAAGTTCGGCGGCTTCTTCTAAATGCTGATAAACAAGTTCAAAAAATTCTTCGCTTTGCATATAAGGGTCGGGAATACTTTTTTTTGCATTCCATTGGGCAAACAGCATGGTTTTGCTTCTCGAAGAAGGGGCTATTTCTGCTACTGAATCGATCTGCGAAGGTTCCATTACCAGTATCAAATCCGCTTCTCTGCACATGTCTTTTGTTAATTGGCGGGCAACATGGCCTGCGATAATGACCCCGTGTTTCAAAGCGGTTTTAATGGCTTGAAAATCCGCATCCCGCGGTGCGGGTACGTATAAACCGGCCGAGTAAATATTTAATTTAGGAAGCCTTTTGCGGAGTAACTGCTCGGCGGTAGGCGAGCGGCAGATGTTACCGACGCATACGATCAAAATATTTTGATACATAAAGTTTACAAATTGGCGATAAAAATATTTACGTATTAAAACTTAAAGATATTGTCTAAAGAGTTCGAGTTGGAAATGGTATTGGTCAACTGTGAAATAACGCGGTTCCAGCGTGTTACCGGAGCGGCCGTAATGTAGACAATATCTTCGGCATGCAGTTTAAATTCGTTGCCTAAAGCGTAAGCGGTTGCGTCTTTGAGGTTGAGCTGGTAAATATGGATCGGTTTTTCCAAATCTTTTGGCGTGTTGCGGATAACAAATACACCGGTTGCATCGGCATGGGTTTGATTTAAGCCGCCGGACTCGCCCAAAGCTTGAGTCAGGGTTAAGCCGTGCCCGCTCATGCGTAGGGCCGTTTGCTTGCCGACTTCGCCCATTACGTAAACTTTACTGTTTTCGTTGGTGGGTACATAAATAATGTCGCCATGGCTCAGCAGTTGGTTTTGCGCCAAATCGCCGTATTGAAGGATGTCCTGCAGTGAAACCGTAGAATCTACGCCGTTATGCGTCCATTTGATGTTTTGCGTGTCGGCATTGGCAGTTACACCGCCGGCCATATCGATGGCGTCTAGGAGGGTTACCGGAATGTTGGTAATCGGTTGCTGTCCGGCATTGGCTACCGCACCGGAGATGGTTACGCGCTGTGATCTGAACTCCGTTACGTTGATGGAAACGTGTGGATTTTTAATATAACGGCGCAATTGTGAAGTGATGATTTGCTGCAACTCTTCGATGGTTTTCCCTTGAACGTGCAGACGGCCTATTAACGGATAAGAAATGTAGCCGGATTCATCTACCCAAGTACCGCTGCTGACTTGTTTGCCGGGAGGATTGAATGTAGGTACTTTAGAGGCAAGGTCGGGATGATGCCAAACCATAATGTTCAATACATCGCCTTTGCCGATACGGTAGCGGTAAGTGGATTTTTTATGGTTTAAGTCCAAATTGTTGCTTGCCATGCGCGGTGGCTGTTTCATACTCTGGATAAGATTGTAAGTAATCGGACGTATGCTGACTTTGCTGTCCAAATCCACTCGCTGCGTAGAGTCTTGTTCGTGGTAAACAACGGTTTTATTTCCTTTGGGCAGGGACGAACCCGGCACAACCGTGCAACCCGTACCCAGGGCTAACAATGAAAGACTGATGATGGTCAGTTTGCAGTAATTCACGCAGAAATCCTTTTTATTTATCCGTTATCGCGGTATCAATTTTTTCAGACGGCTTATTGTTCTGCTGCCATATCAAATCGCAGATTTCGTCTTTAGGAGTAAAGGCTGTTGGCGCCTCGAGTAATAAATTTCTTACATCTGTTTGGTTTGATAAATCACATGCCTGAGTCAAGCGTTCGAGTATGTCCGAAAGCTTGTACCAAGGCAGCATAATTTCATTGGCGGTCATAATACGGGGGTGAGTGGTTTCTTTGACCTCTGCGCCGATTAATAGTTCTTCGTATAGTTTTTCACCGGGGCGCAAGCCGGTAATTTTAATCTCGATATCGCCGCCGGGATGCTCGGCATCTTTAATCTCTAAACCGCTCAGGCGTATCATTTGTTTGGCCAAATCAATAATTTTGACCGGCTCGCCCATATCCAAAACAAATACATCTCCGCCTTTGCCCATTGCACCGGCTTGGATCACCAGTTGGGCGGCTTCGGGAATGGTCATGAAGAAGCGGGTGATGTTTTCGTGGGTTAGGGTAATCGGCCCGCCGGCGGCAATTTGTTTTTCGAAAACAGGAACGACGGATCCGGAAGAACCGAGTACATTGCCGAAACGAACCATGCAGAAACGGGTTTTTTGGTCAGGCTCGGCAGCCAAAGCCTGGAGTACCAATTCAGCCATCCGTTTGCTCGCCCCCATCGTATTGGTCGGGCGCACGGCTTTATCGGTTGAAATCAATACAAAAGTAGAAACGTTAGAGTTAATGGCAGCTTGTGCGCAGAATAGGGTACCGTAAACATTGTTTCTGATGCCTTCGATGGTATTGAATTCAACCATGGGCACGTGTTTGTATGCTGCTGCGTGGTAGACGGTGTCGACTTTGTAAGCCGTCATAATTTCGCGCATACGTTCGTAATTCTGTACAGACCCCAGCAGCGGCAGTATCTCTACGTTAAAGCCTGCTGCAGCTTTCATTTCATTGAGTTCTTTGTCGATACTGTATAAAGAAAACTCGGATAATTCGAATAAAATCAGTTTGCTTGGTGCGCGTCGGATGATTTGTCTGCATAGCTCGGAGCCGATTGAACCGCCGGCACCGCTGACCATCACCACTTTGCCGGTAATGTCCGCAGCCATCAATTCGGGTACGGGATCTACGGGGTCACGTCCGAGTAAGTCGACAACCGATATTTTTTTCAAAGAGCCGACGCTGATTTTGCCGTCCACCAAATCTTTAACCCCGGGAATGGTGAGTACTTCGCAAGGATAAGGTTCCAGTTTTTTCAGGATATTTTTTCTTTCCTCGCTGGTCGCACTCGGAATGGCAAGCAGAATTTTGCTTACACCATAGCGGGCAATCAGATTGTCCATTTCGGACGGATGATAAACGGCCAAATCATAGATGACCGTACGTTGGATATGCGGATTGTCGTCTACGAAAGCAACGGCATAGTATTCGTTAACTTGTTTGATGGCTTCAAGTAATTGTCGGCCTGATTGGCCGGCACCATAAATAATGACCGGCTCTTGGGCTTTGCTTTGACGTGATGACAGCAGGGAGCGCAATGTCATGCGTGAGCCCGTGGTCAATACTACCAATACCAAAAAGTAAACGATAGGCAAGGCAAGACGCAGCCGTTGTTCGAAAATCAGAACGCTCAGGAAGAAAATGACCGCAGAAACCGCACTGCCCAACACGGTCATGCTGAGCACTTTGGTACTGACATAGCGGGTTACGGCACGATATAGCCCTAAACGGATAAAAAGAAAAATGGTTAGGCCTGTGGTAGCGATAAACGCTAACCAGTTGGCTGCACTGAGCCATTCTTGCGAGTAGCTGGCTTTAAGGTTTTGTGCAAACCAAAAAGCGATAAAAATAACGAGTGAGTCGTGAATAACAAAAATGATTTTTTTGATATTCCGAGGTAAGGCGAGCAGTTTTTCCAGATTCATATTGATATTTCTGATTTTAAAGTTATAGCCGGTCTGTTTGTATCACCTGTGTTTATTTTAGTTAGAGTCTTTTAAATATAGATAGTTTCCTATAGGAAGAAAATGGTCCGAATCTTAGTCGGACCATTTTGCTTTTTCTTATGCCGTAGCCTCTGCCATCACTTCTTCGATATGGCGACAGCAGAAATCCATTTCTTCCGGCGTGATGGTCGGATGCACCAAGAACATCAGGCTGGTGTCGCCCAATTCCACCGCGTTTTTCAAACGCTCTTTCGGCCGCCACGGCGTGTTGTCGAAAGCTTTTTCCAAATACACCTCCGAGCAGCTGCCCTGATAGCACGGCACTTTGCGCGCGCCCAATTCTTCGACGATGCGGTCGCGGCTCCAGCCTGCTTTGAGGTTTTCGGGTTTCACGAACGCATAGAATTTGTATTGCGCGTGTTCGATGTAGTCGGGAACGTTCACCAAACGGATGCTGGCGAAGTTTTTTAAGACGGCCTCCAGCTTGGCGGCGTTGGCTTGGCGTTTGGCCGTCCATTCCGGCATACGTTTGAGCTGGATGCGGCCGATGGCGGCCTGCATTTCCATCATGCGCCAGTTGGTGCCGAAACTTTCGTGCAGCCAGCGGAAGCCGGGCGGGTGTTGGCGGTTGTACACGGCATCGTAGCTTTTGCCGTGGTCTTTATACGACCACATTTTCGACCACAGCTCTTTATCGTTGGTGGTAACCATGCCGCCTTCGCCGCCGGTAGTCATGATTTTGTCTTGGCAGAACGACCATGCGCCGACATGACCGATGGAGCCGACCGGTTTGCCTTTGTATTTCGCACCGTGCGCTTGGGCGCAGTCTTCGATGACCCACAGTTTATGCTTGCCGGCCAAGTCCATAATAGCGTCCATTTCGGCGGGCATACCGGCCAAATGCACCACGATAACGGCTTTGGTATTCGGAGTTAAGGCCGTCTGAATGGTTTCGGCGGAAATGTTTTGGCTGTTTAAATCCACGTCGGCAAACACGGGGTTGGCACCGGCGGTCACGATGGAAGAGGCGGAAGCCAAAAACGTGCGCGAGGTCACAATCACATCGTCGCCCGCGCCGATGCCCATGGCTTTCAAGGCAACGTCCAAAGCGAGCGTACCGTTGCCAAGTGCTACGGCGTATTGCGTGCCGGCAAAGGCGGCAAATTCTTTTTCAAACTCACGGCATTCCGTGCCCGTCCAATAATTGACTTTGTTGGACAGCAACACACGGGATACGGCATCGGCTTCTTCTTGGGTGAATGAAGGCCACGGGGCAATAGAAGTATTAAGCATCGGCTTGTCCTGCAAAAAGGCTGGTGGAATCTTTGGGGGCGACGGCTTCTAAAATCCGGCGGTTGACCAGAGTGAATTTTTTGCCGTCGATTTCAACATACGCACCGTCGTAAGGAGGGAACCAAAACGCGCGCACTTTTCTATCAACATCATCGCCGGGGCGGATTTCTTTCATGGCTTCCATTTCGGCGCGGCTGGTATAAGTTCCGCCAACATTTGGATAAGTGGGCAGTTTCGCACCGCTGTTGACGGCCTGCATAATTAAACGCTTGGCAAACTCGTCCAATACCGACATCGAGCGGCTTTCCAAAGATTGTGCGGTTTCGGTATCGGGATTCATCGGAAAGCGCACCACTTCGATTAAATCGCCGGTGTCGATGGAATCGTCGACATAGTGGGCAGAAATGCCCCATTCGGAGAGGCCGTCGAGAATCGCCAGATTGTAGCCGCCGGTGCCTTTGTATTCGGGGAGGATGGCGGGGTGGAAATTGATGGTGCCGCGCGAGGGGACGGTCAGAAATTCATCACGAAGCTTGCGCCAGTAGAGTATCGACAAGCCCAAATCGTATTTCAGACGGCCTTCGCGCATAGCTTCTAAAGCAGTATCGAAAGTGTAGAGGGGAAGCCCCAATCTCTTGGCAGCCGCCGTGGTGGGAGAGCCTTGCAGGTGGCTGTCGGTGAGTACGCCTACGATTTCGATGTTATTTTGCGCGGATAGGAATTCCAATAATCCGGCCGACACTTTTTTCCGACCCATAAAGAGAATTTTGGTCATTTTTTATCCTTGATTTTTTAAATATATATGTGTCTGTGATAACGCCTTCCTAAAGGCTTTTATCGTGTAAAGAGTGAGGGGAGTTCGTCTATCCCGCCCAACCATATATGCGGTTGGTAGCTGTTATCGAAACGGTTCGCCTGATGTTGGTGGATATTGTGTTTTTTGGGCAAAATACCGATCGTCTGCCATCCCAAACGGTTGGGAGTGATGAAATCTTTGGCAATATTATCCCCTAAATAAATGTAGTGTCGACCGGAATAATGTTGTTGAACGTGTTTAAAGCGTTTTTCGTCAGGTTTTTCCGACTGGCATGCCTCTGAAATCAAAATTTCATCGAAGCACTCCAATAAGCCGAGTGCATATAATTTTAAACGTTGTGTCAGACTGCGGCCGTCTGAAATTAATATGCAGGCGGCAAACGGCTTCAGCAAGTTTTTAAATTTTTCAGACGGCATAAATGCCGTTAAGTTAGGGGTGTGCGTGCGATACAACCACAATAAAGATTGTTTTTCCGATTGGTTAAAACCGCACAACCGGCACAACTGGTCAAGCCAGTCGTTGCCGGATGTATCCAACTTTGCCATCAGCTTGTCGGCAGGGTATTCGGGGTAGAGCAGGGAGATGTGTTGACATACGGTTTGAATGCCGGAAAGTTTATATTCGTATTCCGGATACAGCGTGTCGTCTAAATCCAAGACCAAAATACTTTCCGACGGCCTGATGTTTTTCATTTATCTCACACTTTCTGATAATTTGCGTGCTATTCGGACACCAATATTTTCGCGTCGTAGCGCAACATGATTAAATTGTTTTGCCATTGGTCAAACGACGGAATCTCCTCGCCGTACAGGTATTCTTTGATTAACCAGCCTAAATAATTGGCACCGCATGCATAAGTAAGAGGGAAGCCGCCGCCGAATCTCGGGTTGATTTCAACGCCGTATAAAGTATTGCTTTCTTCGTGGTAAAAAAATTGAACGGTCAGGCAGCCTCTGGCTCCTTTAACTACCGCCATTTTTTCAATCAGCGTATCGTAAAGTTTACCGCGACGGGTGGCACCTTTGCTGACTTCGCCCGAGCGGACTTCCAAACGTTCGCGGGGTACCGTACATTTCAGACGGCCTGAGCGGTCGTAATACATATCGACAGTAAATTCTTTAAAAGTGTTTTTGATATCGATTAATTGGCAGAACATCATTTTGGGGTCTGTCAATAATTCATTGGTCAGCTCTTCGGCACTTTTTAGCATTTTCGCACCAACCGCACGGCTGCCGTCGTACGGTTTGACAAAGCAGGGGAATTGGATGTTGTTGCGGTCGTAAATTGCCGGTGTGTTGATGCCGAGTTTGTTGAACAGGGTAATGGTAGCGCGTTTATCGCGACAAATGCGGATAAAGTCGCTGTCGGATACTACAATGGTAATCCCGGCATCGGCAAATTGTTCGCGTGCGTCGGCCAGTTTTTGCAATTCGGTATCGATGGTCGGCACGATCAAGCCGATATTTTGTTTTTGGGCCAGTTTGAAAATCGAGTCGATATAATCTTCAGAGTCAATTCTGGGAACTTGGAACGAGCCGTCTGAAGTTTGGCAGGCGGAAGACATTTTCGGATTCAGGTCGGTAGTGTAAACCTTAATGCCGTCTGAAAATTTGGCAGCTTCTTTTTGAAAATCCTGAACCAGTTCGACCCGGCGCCCTGCGGATAATACCAAGATATTTTTATTTTTTGTCGTCATGATCGTTCCCTGTGAAAAATGGCATGGTGGCTTCGCCTTCTGCTGAAATGCCTTCTTTAATAAATACTTTTTTTATTGTGAGGAACAGGATTTTTATATCCAGCCAAAAACTCAAGTTATCGACATACCAAACATCCAGTTCAAATTTTTTGTCCCAAGAGATGGCATTTCTTCCGTTTACCTGTGCCCAACCGGTAATGCCGGGTTTGACTTCGTTTCGGCGGCGTTGGAAATCGTTGTAAAGCGGCAGATAACTCATTAAAAGCGGGCGGGGACCCACTAAACTCATGTCTCCTTTTAAGACGTTCCAAAGTTCTGGGAGTTCATCCAAACTGGAAGCGCGCAGTTTTTTTCCGAACGGCGTCAGGCGTTCGCTGTCGGGAAGCGGGTTGCCGTCGGCATCAACGGCATCGCGCATGGAGCGGAATTTGTACATTTTGAACGGTTTGCCGTTTAAGCCGGGGCGGATCTGCGTGAAGAAAACCGGCGAGCCTAAATTTTTTCGGATCAGGTAAACCAAAATCAAAAAGATGGGGGATAAGACCACAAGCCCGACCGCTGATGCTGTGATATCCAATAGGCGTTTAAGCAGTTTGTTCATGGTGCAGTCTTTCGATCAGGTTGATGATTTTCCGGTAGGAAATGTCGCGTTTAAAGCGTTGCAGTATTTCGTCGGTTTGGATGGGATTGTGCCGTTGCTGCATGATTTGCCGTGCCGCCTGAACGAAACTTCCGACATTACCGGATTGGTAATTGACGTGCGGAACCAGGTTGAGCACTTCTTCAACTTCGGGGTGAACCTGGCTGTTTAGAATCGGCTTCTGTAGTGCCATGTAGTCCGACAGTTTGTTGGTAATCGAAGCGGCAGAGTGGGCGTGGATGGGATTAATGGCAATATCGCAACCTTTGGCAACCGACATCATCTCGGTATAAGGAATGTAGCCGTAGAATTTGATGGATTGATCGGCGTATTGTTCCAGATTTTTTAAGTCCGGCCCGCCGCCCATGATGTGCAGCTCAACATCGGCACCCGTTTCGTTCAGCTGTTTGATGCCTTTGCACACGGTTTCCATGTCGTAGCTGAAACTTAACGTGCCCAAATAGAAAAAACGGATTTTCTGATCGGGAAATATTTTTGCTTCGGCCTGTTCCATCTTGTCGAAATCCGCACCGATATAAACCACTTCGCCGGGTGCCGAAGGATTGGCTTCACGCGCACGTTTGAGATAGGAACGGGAAACGGCAACCAGGCCGTCTGCACCGGCATAAGCTTTGTCGGCTTTGCCGGAAAAAGGCATCAGACGGTGGGGAATGTTTTTCAAAAAAGGGATAACCGTTGAAAAAGATTCGGGCCACACGTCTTGAACATCGATAATCAATTTATAGCCCAAACGTTGCTTGTATTCCCCCAATACGATATTGGTGGCGATTAACGGGTAAGCGGAAAACACGACGTCTTGTCCGCCCGGTGTACAGCTTTCCAACCATTGTTTCAAGTCCTGAACAAAAGCGTGATGGCTTTTCAGACGGTCGAGCGAAACATTTTTGGTGTAGCCGGTTTCTCTGAGCAGCTTAACTTTCAGACGGCCTTTTGAAGCAGCCTCGGCATCTTCAGGCCGTCTGAAAGATTTATCGTAATGTTTGAAGTTGCTGGTAATCAGCAAAACATTATGCGACTCTGCCAAGCGTTCGGCCAAATACCAAAAACGGTTGAAATGCGGTTCGCTGGGAAGGGAGCAGTATGGGGCGACAATGGTGATGTTCATGTTGCTTCCGATTGCTTACATATTGTATGCAGCCATAGTGGTTCTATAAATTTCTTCGTCGGAACAAACCGTCGCCACATGTTCATGCAGCGCTTTGCCCATCTCCTTACGCAATTCGGGGTGTTTGACCAGTGTGTCGACGGCTTCGATAAACTGTTCTTGGTTGCCTAATGGAATGCAGTAGCCGGTTTTGCTGTTGATGACCATTTCGGAAATGCCGGCCATGTTGTAGGTAACCACCGGTGTGTCGTATAAACCTGCTTCCAAAATATTGTTGCCTACCCCTGCTCCGTGGTCACCGGCGCAATTGGGTGTGTTAACCAAAATATCCACGTCTTTGAAATAAGCGGTCAAATCGCGGACGCCGCCGAGAAATTGGACTTTATCGCTGATGCCTAAGCGTTGTGCTTGTGCTTTTAAGTTGTCCATTTCTTCGCCTATGCCGGCAATATTTAGACGCACCGGCATGTTGCGGTCGATCATCATTTTGAAAATATCCAACATCAGATGCACGGCACGTACGGTATCCAGGCGTGATAAGGTTCCGAGCATCACATAATCTTTAGGCGTTTTTTCAGGGACATAATCCGGCTTATGTAAGGCATTGTAGGTGTAGGTGATGCGGGAGGCCGGAAAACCGTAGCGGATTAATTTATCCCGTTCGTGTTTGCAGTTGCCGATAATGTATACACCCAGTTTGTCGAACAATTTGGCAATTTTCGGATACGTTTCCGGATCCAAACCGCGTGCGTGGTAGAACACTTTGGTTTTCGGAGAGGCGATTTTTGCCGCCAATGCGCATGCGGGAACAATGCGCGCCATTTGGCAGTGGATTACATCGGGCTGTTCCTGTTTCAATAATTTGATATAGGCCTGCATGCCTTTCAAATAGCCCAGCCAACCGTTTTGATAGAAGTCGATTTCTTTCCACTGCATGCCTGCCGATACTGCTTCTTCGATTAGAGGGCCGTCTGAAGAAGCCAAAATAACGGTGTGTCCTTTGCTGCTCAGCAAACGTCCCAGGCGGAATGATGCGTGCTCCGTACCGCCGAGGCCGCTCATTGATGTTGTCAAAATAATTTTCATAGCAGTTTCTGTATATGGATATGGTAAATGGAAGGCTACTGTTTTCTGGATGAAGTGGCCAACGAGTAAACCAACATCAGGAAGCAGGGGAACCAAAGGAAAGGCATACGCAGAATGGTCGAGGGGATAAAGCCTGCCAATATGAAAATAGCGATGCCCATCATGGCTATAAAGCGTTGTTTGCTGCCGAGATATCTGTTACTCAAAATACTTAGACAATAAACAGCGATATAAATTGCAAAACCTAATAAAGAAATGAGGCCGAATCCCAAGTAAAGTTCAATAATAAAGCTGTGCGGATTGTGGAATCCCAGGCTGTCACTCAAGTTTCCGCTGAAATAGGGCGCAAAATCTTTCGGGCCGTAACCGATAAACAGTAAAGGCGGATTCTGTAAAAAGTAATCGTATATTTCCTGACGGTATGAAACCGATTTATCGCTTTCCAGTTCAAATAAAAACAGATACAGACGGTTGGAGATGTTTTCCAGAAAGACATTGCCGTTTAACGACAGCAGCAGGTTCTGAATCCAAATTTTCGGCACTTGAGTAAGTGCGATGGCGGCAATGGAGACGGACATCAAAGTCAGCAGCCCGTTTCTCATATAAACCAGATTAAGCATAAAAAGCGTGCTGTATATCAAAGTCGCCGTTCTCGATGCACTGGCAATAACAACCAAGCCCAGCATCAAAAACAGCAGCCAGCCGAATAGCGATTCTTTTCGAGATGAACTGGGCGCGTGAAAGAAAAACAGAATAGCCGCCGATGTGCAGACGGCAACGGTACTCAGGTTATTGGGATTGAAGAATAATCCTTTGATAATACCGGCATCCAAAGCCAGCACTTCGTCGTCAATGCCTACCAATGGAATGCCTGTTGCGATTTCGATAACCGGGGGAATACAGATAAACATGGCAAAAACAAATAGAAATTTCCTGATGAATTTCAATTTGTCCTGTTCTCTGGAAATCACAAGATAGAACAGATAAAAGAATCCCGGAAGTGTGGCGAAAAACAGGATGTCCACGATTTGGGTAGGCTCTAATGGGGAAAGCAGTAAATGGATTCCGCCCCACAACGACATGGCGGATACGGCTAAAAAAGCGATGATGGTTTTATTGCTCAACCTGTTTTTTTCAGCGAATGCGATTAAGGCTGTAACAGCGAGGAATAGAACCGTCATCGGGTTGTCGATTCTTGGAATCCCGACCAAATAGTTTAAGGCCGGTCCAAGCATGTAGCCGGCCAGCATGGTATATAAAATGCCGATGTATAATTTTTGACGTTTAATTTTCACCGCAAACTTCCTTGGGTTGCTTTATCGGTTTGTATCCAAAACGTGTTTGTATTGGTTGATTATTTGCGAAATAACTGCCGTTTCTCCAAATTCGGACAAGCAATTTTCCCTTAATGCTTCAGCGGGGTAGCGATGTTTGTTTTCGTATAAGGTAATGATTGCCCGGCTGAGTTCTTCGATATTTTCTGTCGGCACCAGCAGGCCGTTGTTTTCCGTTACGATGGAAGAGGGGCCTCCGCAGCGTGTGGCAATCACCGGCAGTCCTTGGGATAAGGCTTCGATGAAAACCACGCCGAAGGTTTCGTTGCGGCTGGCCAAGACGAAAGCGTCGCTTTCATACATGAGCTTCAACACTTGGTCATTGGTGAGGCCGCCTAAAAACGATACGGCATGCTGAATGTTGAGTTCCTGCGTTAATTTGCGCAGATCTGCTTCTGCAAAGCCGGTTCCGCCGATTCTGAGTTTCAAATCGGGATGGGTTTTAAGTGCTTGTGCAAACGCAGGCAAGAGGATGTCATAGCCTTTGTTGTAATTAAGATGGGCAACCGAGCAGAAAGTGAAATGTTCGTTTTTCGGTTTGTTGGCCGTATCCAGAGGGCGCATGGATGCCGGGGGCAGAATATTGGGAATGTATTTCCACTTCAATCCTTTATAGGCGTTTTCCAGCAGCTCGCAAAAATGTTTGCTGACGGCTATTCTGGAGGCGCATTGTTCGGCGGCACCCTGCATGGCAGGCCATTGCCAGTCTTGAATCATGTTTCGTGCGTAAGTCGAACTGTGTTCGGTCAAAACAAAGGGGATGCCGGTCTGTTGGTGGATTTGATGGGCCAAAATGCCGGCATGGTTCATACCGTGTGCATGAATGATGTCCGGTTTGCCGTGTTGTTTGATGTATTCTTTAAACAATTTATGTCCGGCTTTGACCCAGCGGTTTCGGTCGAGATAAGGCAGACGCGGAAAGAAATACATGCTTTTGTAAACAAAAGTGGGTACGTCTTTCTCGATATATTGCCGGATGCCGTATTCTCCCGTCAGGGCCGATTTGGCTTCTTTGCGCAAAGAGCGGAACAAAGGTGCGGTAACGCCGACTTTCAAACCTGCACGTTGCAGAGCCTGTGCCTGTAGACGGAAGAAAATTCCGTCAACATCTTCCGGTGTGGATGGATACCAAGAGGGAATAATTAAAACGTGCATAATGTTTACTCTATATCGATAACGATCAATTAACTTTTTTTCAGACGGCCTTTAATCGATTGGACAAAGCTGAGAATATTGTTTTTATACAGCATCAAAACCACGGCGATGGCAGTCAGCCACAGAAGGGCGAATAAAAAATAGTTTTGCGTATTGCCTATGCTGGTGTAGGCAACGCAGGTGGCCACGCATGCGGCGGTAGAGAGATACAGTTTTTTTCTAGGCAGTTTTTGCCAAATCAGTGCGGAAATCTCGGTTTTCAGGATAAACAGCACCCAGAAAGAGACGGCGGTGGAAATGGCTGCGCCGCGTGCGCCCCAAGTGGGCACGAGCAGATACAGCAAAGTAAACTGGCAAGCCAAAGCAATTAACGAGATAACGGTAATCAACCAGGTTTTTTTGACTACGTTGATACCGATTCCGCTGACTTCGGTCAGGGTGTACAGCAGGGGAAACAGGATGCTGGAGAGCAGGATAAATTGAACGGGTGCATATTGCTCGGGTAAGAAGAAGGTGATGATGGGAGAAGACAGTCCGACTGCAGACAGAATAACAATCATCAAAGCCGTCATCATCAAGCTGGTTTCGCCGATTTTGTGCAGATTTTCATTGTCTTTGACCCATTTGAATACCAGAGGCGACCAAATGGTTGAGAATACGCTTTGAAAAATCAAGGCAATAGCACCGAAGCTGACGGCCATAGAGTAGACACCGAGTTCGGATAAGGTTCCCAAATGCTTCAACAACAGGCGGTCGGCAGAAGCGAAAGCGAGGAAGGCCAGTTCGCCGATAACCATAGGCAGGCCGTAGCCCATGGTTGCTTTAACCAATTGCGGGTCGAAAGGTGCTTGTGCCGCCGCTATCAGATCTTTGCGGGTCTGTATGGTTAGAATCACAACGGCAGCCATTTGCGCGACTGCATATGTACCAATCAACGCCAAGCTGTCGGTAGGGTGGCCGGAAAAAATCAGCAGGCACACCAACAATAAAATGGCCAGTTTCGGAGTCAGTTGGGACAAAGAAAAAGACACCGCTTTTTCCTGCATACGCAGAATGAGGGAAATATGACGGGTAAGCAGCAGGCTGACTAAAAACAGAATGCTTAATATGCCTAAGGCGGCATTATCAAGCTCGAAGATTTTTTCAGACGGCCACGAAGGATTAATAAAAATAATGGCCGCTGCAAACAACAAGATCATGACGACGGGCGGTGCGGCCACAACTTTAAACAGGGCGGCTTTGTTGTCGGCGGAATAATATTCGCGGATATAGGCTTGATCCAGTCCCAAGTTGAACAGAACCATCAGAATGCCGGAAATGGTTTGCAGCAAAACAATACGGCCGATGTCTTCGGCAGGGAAATACCATGAAATCAGTGGTAATGATACAAGGCCGATGGCGGCGCTGCCGATCGGGCCGAGAGCATATCCTAGGATTTTCCGTATGTTCATGTGCTTATCGCAATTAATCTCGTTTGTTTCGTATTTTGTTAAGTTTATAGGCCGCAATCCAAAGTGTGTGCAATTTGATTACAAACGGCACCGGCTTCGGATGACGGCCTGATTCGGATACTGAATATTGACAGCAGCAGAAAGCGGTTTAGGCTTTGACTACTTTGGCATCTTTGCCTGAGAAGCGGCCGCGGGTATCAATAATCAGTTTGGCGTGTTGTTTTATTAAGTCGTAATCAAATTTGTCGTGGTCGGTGGTTAAAACGACGCAGTCAAATTTGGCCACATTTTCAGCAGAGATTTCTTCGCTGCTCAAATCGAAGTAGTGGTGTCCGGGAATGTACGGGAATACCGGAACATGCGGATCGGAGTAGGAAACTTTTGCACCGAGCGAGTGCAGGCGGTCCATAATTTCTACCGATGGGCTTTCGCGCATATCGTCAACGTTTTTCTTGTAGGCAATGCCTAAAACCAAGATTTTGCTGTCTTTGATAGAACGGTTGTGTTCATTCAATGCCAATCCTACTTTGCTGATAACGTAGTCGGGCATAGAAGAGTTCACTTCGCCGGCCAATTCGATAAAGCGCGTATTAACGCCGTATTCGCGGGCTTTCCAAGTCAGATAGAACGGGTCGATGGGGATACAGTGACCGCCCAAACCCGGACCCGGATAGTAAGCGACGAAGCCGAACGGTTTGGTCGCCGCAGCGTTGATGACTTCGTGGATGTCGATATCCATTTTGTCGGCCACGATTTTCATTTCGTTTACCAAACCGATGTTAACGGCGCGGTGGATGTTTTCCAGCAGCTTGGTCAATTCGGCGGCTTTGGTAGAGCTAACCGGCACCACTTTGTCGATTGCAGGTTGATACAGCGCCATGCCCACTTCCAAGCAAGCGGGAGTGTGTCCGCCCAATACTTTAGGGATGGTGCGGGTTTCGAAATTCGGGTTGCCCGGGTCTTCGCGTTCGGGCGAGTAAACCAAGAATACGTCTTGGCCGACTTTCAGTCCCTGTTCTTCCATACGCGGCAGCAATTCTTCTTCGGTTGTGCCGGGATAGGTGGTACTTTCCAAAGATAAAACCTGACCGGCACGCAGATAAGGTTTAACGGCATTGGTCGTGTCGATAACGAAACTGATGTCCGGTTCGCGGTATTTGTTTAACGGAGTCGGTACGCACAAGATAATGGCTTCCACCTCGCCGATGCGGCTGAAATCGGTTGTGGCCTCAAAGCGTGTATTGCGTGCGGCAGCGATTTTTTCTGCCGGAATGTGTTCGATATAGCTTTCGCCCTGGTTGAGTTTGGTAACTTTGTCTTCATCAATGTCGAAGCCCAAAACGGAATAGCCGATGTCTACATAGCGCAGCATCAGCGGCAGACCGACATAACCCAAACCGACAATACCGATTTTGGCAGATTTATCGGCAAATTTTTGAATGGTGGTATTTTTCATCATTTTTTCCAAATGTGTAAAAGCGAATTCTATGGAAACTAACCGTGTGAAAACTTCATGGTTGTTGCGGGCATGAAGTTTTGGGAAGCATTAGCGCGGCCGGATGTTTCGGAGGCCGTCTGAAATTATTGCCATATTGTTAATTTTGATTGCGGTTTTTCTGATTTGTTCCACAAATTTTGATGAAAAAAGAATATTTTTATAGTAATCATTATGAATCAGCAGCTTGTCGGCGCAGTGTCCATTTGATATCGCTGCCAACGGTTTCGAGACTGTGTGTTTGCCATTGCGGCGGTTGTAGCAGCGTTTGCGGATTTTCCGGCAGTGCGAACAGGCCGCGTGCGTTGTTGCCGAGAATTTTCGGTGCCTGATACAGCACAATTTCGTCTGCAAGGTCTTGGTAAAGAAATGCGCCTGCCAAGCCTGCTCCGGCTTCCACCATCACTTCTCCGAAACCGCGTTCGGCAAGCAGGCGGAGCAGGTCGGATAAATCGACTTGTCCGTTATGGGCGTTGGTCTGAATAATATCGACATGGTTGTAGCGTGCGAATTTTTTCAGACGGCCTTCTTCCGGATTGGCGGTGGCGATGATGGTCGGGCTGGTGTTATCTTGAATCAGATGGCAGTGTTCCGGCGTGCGTAAGCGGCTGTCTACAATAATTCGGGCAGGCTGGCGTAATGTTGGGAATGCGCGGACATTCAGCTTCGGATTGTCGGCCAAAACCGTGCCGATGCCGGTAATGACGGCGCAGCTTTCCGCGCGCAGGGTTTGTACGTCCAATCGGGCTTCTTCGCCGGTAATCCATTGGCTGAGGCCGTCTGAAAGTGCGGTTTTGCCGTCCATGCTTGCGGCGCATTTTAAACGTACAAACGGGCGGTTGCGTTCGATTCTGGACAAAAAGCCCCGATTCAGTTCTCTAGCCTGTTGTTCCAGCAATCCGCTTTCGGTTTGAATGCCTGCCGCCTCAAGCATGGCCAGGCCTTTACCCGATACCAAAGGGTTGGGGTCGGTCATGGCGGCCACGACGCGTTTGACGCCTGAATGAACCAGTGCTTCCGCACAGGGCGGTGTTCGGCCGTAATGGCTGCACGGTTCGAGCGTGACATAGGCG
Organism: Neisseria weaveri; assembly: GCF_900638685.1. Lineage (NCBI taxonomy): Bacteria > Pseudomonadati > Pseudomonadota > Betaproteobacteria > Neisseriales > Neisseriaceae > Neisseria > Neisseria weaveri. The sequence continues at coordinate 1,589,739 of NZ_LR134533.1, forward strand.
GTTGCGCCTTCGGCCAGTCCGCCTGCTTGCCGGAGTGCGTGGACTTCCGCATGCGGCCCGCCGGCCTGAATATGGAATCCTTGCCCGACAATTTGGCTGCCTCTTGCGATAACACAGCCTACGCGCGGGTTCGGCGAGGTGGAAAAACGCCCTTGTCGGGCGAGACTAAGGGCGTTTTCCATCATGAGGATGTCGTTACGGTCGAACATTTTTCAGACGGCCTCTGAGGTTATTTGGCTAGGTTGACGTCTTTTAAAACGGCAGCCAATTGGTCTTGGGTGGCGTTTTGTCCGCTGGCGCAGATGTTGTAGAGACTGCTGCCGTGGATGGCGATACAGTTTTCCGGCAAGGTGGTGCCGTCTGCATGTTTTTGGGTAAAACGGTAGTTCATGCGGTTGTCGGTAGCGGCGCCGACTTGAACGTCTTGCAGGTTTTCGGCCGATTTCAAGGCGTTTTTCAAGTTGGCGAAATAGGTTTTGGCATCGGATTTGGCTTCTCCGAGATTGACGGCGTAAAGGGTAATGCCGGTTTGTGCGTCGTGTTGCAACAGAGTCAGCTCGTTGCGGTCGATGCCTTCGGGATGGGCGGCGTTATCGTTGATGCGGTCTTCAAACCGGCTGGCTTGGACATTGATTGTGATTTTGCCGTCTGTACTGCTTAAGGTTTGCAGGGCTGCCGTTTCGGTTGCGGCGGAAGAGGGAGCCGTATTGTCTGACGGTACAGAAGTTTCGGCTTTTTGGCCGCAGGCGCTTAAACTCAAAATGGCGGCGGCAGTCAGGGCAAAAGCAGATAATTTCATGTTGGGATTCCGTAAGTATGATTGAGATATGGGTTTCAGTATATCAAATTCCCGTTGTTTCGGGGCAGCGGCAAACGGATTGCGGCGGATAGACGGCAAAAGCGTTTAAATGACCGTAACCGCGCAGGTGGCTGCCATATCGGTTTCGATGGGATAACCCGGAAAAAGTTTGAGGCCGTCTGAAATTTTCAGACGGCCTTTTTGTTTGCCTCTATAAAAGGCTTAGTTACCGGCACCGACCGATCGTGCAATGGCCAGTCCTTGTTCGATTGTCAGGAAAGCAGGCGGTTGCGGACAGCTTCTGCGGCTGATGTCGCCTTCTTCAAACATCACTAATTCGTTCACGGCCAGTTGCGACCATGTTTCGTTGACCGTAAGCGGCAGGGTGGCAATCACTGCTACTTTGTCGTCGGGCGTGGTAACGGCGGCAAAATCGATGGCAACGTCATCATCAACCAGCTTGGCTTCGCCAAACGGCGCTTTGCGTACGATGTAGTGCAGCAGCGTGCTGGCATGGGCAAACAGCAAATCGCCGTTAGACAGCATAAAATTGAATAAACCGTAGCTGCGGATTTCTTCGGTCAGCCGGTTGACGGCTTCAAACAGGGTATCGTTATCCGGCCGTGTCGAAAAGCGGCTGCGGAGTTGTTCGAGAATGTAGCAGAAGGCGCGTTCGGAATCGGTGTTGCCGACGGGGCGGTAGTAGTTGCCTGGTTCGGGAGCGAAGTTTTTCAGATGGCCGTTATGGGCAAACAGCCAATATTCTCCCCATATTTCACGAACAAAGGGATGGGTGTTGGCCAGTGCGGCTTGGCCTTGCGTGGCTTTGCGGATGTGGGCGATCACATTCTTGGATTTGATTTGGTAGGTTTTGACCAAATCGGCAACGGGGGAATCGGCGCTGGGCTTGTCGTCGTGAAACAGGCGTATGCCTTTGCCTTCGAAAAAACCGATGCCGAAACCGTCGGCATGGTGGTCGGTAACGCCGCCGCGCAGGCGGAAACCTTCAAACGAAAAAACGATGTCTGTGGGTGTGTTACAATTCATGCCTAAAAGCTGGCACATAAAATTACCTTTAAATTATCTCGAGAGTCCAATGACCACGATAGTGATCGTAGAAAAACAAAACCGTATCGCGATTGCCGCGGATAGTCAAACCACATTTGGCGACGACCAGTTTTTGGGTGAGGAAAACGATGCGTTCAGCGAAAAAATTTTCCGTCATGCCGATAGTTTTATTGCCGTTTCCGGCAGTACCGCGCATGATTTGGTACTGAAATCGGCGTTGAAAAATGTCAAAGCTGCCGATTTGTACGGCAGGGAAGCGATTTTTCACACATTCTGCAAATTGCACGCCAAACTGAAAGAGCATTTTTTCCTGCGTCCCGAAGAGGAAGAGGATGACCCGTACGAATCCAGCCAGATGATGGTGGTGATTGCCAATCCCAGTGGGATTTTCGGTGTTTACCCCATGCGCGAAGTTTATCAGTTTAAGCGTTTTTGGGCGATCGGCAGCGGCAGAAAGTATGCGATGGGTGCGCTTCAGGTTTTATACGGGCAGGAGCAGTATGATGCCGAAGCGTTGGCTGTAGCGGCTGTCGAAGCAGGTGCGGCATTCGACATCAGCACCAGTTTGCCGGTTCAACTGCTTGCTACAGAAAGAAAAATTTGAGCTTGTTTGAACGGACAAACCGCCCGGGATCAACGGGCGGTTTTTTTATGGCCTACTCTTGATTTCAGACGGCCTCACAACCATATTGGAGCCAATCGGATATTGATTTAATTCATCAGAAAGATTGGTTTATGAACATGAATACAGGAGTTGCCGCTTCGCTGTCGGACAGCCGCGTCCGCTTTATTTTTGACGATATGCCGGTACGCGGCCTGCATATCCGCTTGGAAAAGGTTTGGCAGCATATTGTCGGACGCAAACATTATCCTTTGGCTATCCGCCGTGCTTTAGGCGAGTTGTTGGCCGCCGGTGCTTTGTTATCGAGCAACTTGAAAAACGAAGGTACGCTGATTGTTCAGGTACAGGGGCAAGGCCGTCTGAAAATGTTGGTGGTGGAAGCGACTTCCGAGCAAACTTGCCGTGCGACCGCCCGTTGGGACGAACAGGCGCAGATCGGCGATGATGAAAGTTTGGTGGATTTGTTGGGTAAAAACAGCGTATTTGTGATGACGTTGCAGCCTAAAGAAGGCGAGCCGTGGCAAGGTGTCGTGCCGTTGGAGGGCAGCAGCATCGCGCAAATGTTGATGCATTATATGAAGCGTTCCGAACAATTGGATACCCACATTACTTTGGCCGCATCGGACGAAGCGGTCGGCGGCCTTTTGTTGCAGCGTCTGCCGGAAGAGGACGTAGACGCGGAAGCTTGGAATTATGTCGAAACGTTGGCGCAAACGGTTTCCTATGAAGAGCTGACTACTTTGGATGCGCAACATATGCTATACCGTTTGTTCCATGAAACGCCGCCCCGTGTTTTCGAGCCGGAAAATATGGAATTTGCCTGCACATGTTCGCGCGGAAAAGTGAGCGATATGCTGTTGATGTTGGGCGGGCAGGAAGTAGGCCAAGTAATTGTGGAACAAGGCAGCTTGGAGATTGATTGCGATTTCTGTAACGAAAAATATGTGTTTGACGAAACGGATGTCAATGCTTTGTTCGGCATGGACGTTGTGGAAGCCGTTAGGGAAGAGGCGCTGAAAATTCAATAGTTATGCGTTATAGATAAAATCAATTCCTTAAGTTGGCTTAGGGAGTATTGCCGGAAAAACCGGAATGCCGATGTCGGCATTCCGGTTTTTTTTATTGTCGGACTTTGGGCTGTGAAGAATTTATTATATTTTTAATAATTTTTCTGTTTTCAAAAAATCAGACGGCCTTTTGAAGCTGCCGGTGTCCGATTAAATGGGCTTGAATTGATATTTTATTTTTGTTTTTCAATCTTCTTGATAATTAAAATTTATTTACAAAAATGACAGGAACTCTTTATTGTGTAAATTAATCTATATAAATAGTAAAGCAGTGTGTAGGGTGGTTGTGCACATATTAATTTTCAATTTGATAATAATTGAATGATTTATAGTCGCTACCGATAAATGATGAGTAAAAACGTAGGAGAATGACATGAACCATACTTTTGCAAGCATCTATGATCCTGTTAAAGGTACATATGTTGCCGTAGCAGAAACAACCAAGCGCAAAGGTAAGCCGGCCGGTTCGGCCAAAATTATAGCGGCATGTATTGCTGCCGCTTGTTTGTCGGCAACGGCATATGCCGCCCCGATTACCCTGACAGGGGACTATGTACGCACTGCGGTTAATGACCGGGGTACGCTCGGTTCCGGTTATTCTGATTCTCCGGGTATGCAGTATGACAAAACCGGTAAGCGTAATTTCGGCATTGACGATTACCTGACTCCCGGCACGCCGTTCCAAATATTCAGTGTGAAAACCAAAGAAACCGGTTTGGCCACCAACGATAATAACGGTACGCAACAAATTGAAACGGTAGAAAAGCCGCGTGATATCAGCTCCGGAGACAGAGCTGCCGTTTCGTGGTCCGGCAAGTATGACGACTTCTACACGGTGAACCATCAATACAGCGTTGATAAAACCGAGCAGGGTATTCGTGTTGAAACCAAATTGACGGCCTTGAAAAATCTGACCGAAGTGAAATTCTTGACTGCTTTGGATCCTGATCCGGATGTGAACACTTACGCTTCCCATTACACGATAAACGGACGCGGCACCAGTAAATTCAAACCTGAAGACTGGGTGCATTCGTTGGGTCAGAAAACCGGTTTGCCGGTAGGTATTTACAGCAATTCTTCCTATAAACACAACACCGGTGTCTCGGAGGCTTGGACGGATGATCCGGATTTTTACCTTTCCGGAAAAATGGAAGGCAACGGAGATTACGCAATCGGCATGGGATTTGATATCGGCACGTTGGACAGCGGTAAAAGTGCGGATTTGGTTTATTACTATTTAATGAACGAAACACTGGATAAAATCGATGTGCCGCCTTCTTCAGGTACAACGCCCGTTCCTCCCGTAACCAAGTCCAATATCGATTTGAAAAAACCGTTTTACGATGGCTCGCAATTGGGTATAACGGTTAATCCGGCTTTCGAGGGCGGTACGCTGAGAACGGATAAAGAAGGGATGTACGCTTCTAATTTCACGATTAATCCGCTGGGCGGCAGAATTAATGCCGACGGTAAAGCGACCCGCTTTGTCGGTACGTTTGCCGATTTGGATGCGGCAGGCAGCGGCACGTTTACCGTTGCAGACGAAGTTGGCGGCGGTTCGGTAACTTTTGAGGGTGCCAATACTTATACCGGCAAAACCGTGATTGACGGTACGGCATTGTCATTGGCCAAATCCGGCAGTTTGGCTTCAAGCAGCGGTGTCGAGCTGGCCAAAGCCGCTTCCGTATTTGATGTATCCGGTGTAACAGGCGGTGCGACCGTCGTGAAGGATTTGAGCGGTGTCGGCGGCAGCACGGTGCGTACCGGAACAACGGTTTTAACTGCGGGAACCGCTCAAAATACCGAATTTGCCGGTAAATTCGAAGGTAGCGGAGGCTATGTTAAAGCAGGCAGCGGACGTATGCTGCTTAGCGGCGACAGTACGGCATTTACCGGTGCCAACCGCGTGGATGCAGGCGAATTACGTGTTGACGGAAAACTTGGCGGTCAGAGCTTGATTGTGGCCGATCAAGCCGTTTTGAGCGGCAGCGGTACGGTCGGCGGCTTGGTAACGGCAAAATCGGGTTCGTTAATTGTTCCGGGTGCGGATAAACAGAATACTTTGGTATTTTCAGACGGCCTCCAAGCTGAAGCAGGCAGCAAGTTGATGTTGCAGACCACTTTGAACGGTGACGACAGCGCAACCGATAAATTGGTCGTGGAAGGCGATACTGCCGGCAATATCACGGTGGAAGTGGCCAATTTGGGCGGTGCCGGTGCCAAAACCAAAGAAGGTATCAAAGTAGTTGAAGTCAAAGGCCGGTCCGAAGCGGTATTCAATTTGTCGCAACCGAAATTGACGGTTGATTCATACGAATACCGTTTAGTGAAAAACGGTTTGGTAACGCCGAACGACGGCAACTGGTATTTGCGTAATACTTTCCGTTCGGGCGTAGCCAATTATCTTACCGCTTCCGCAGCGAACAGCACCGGCGGTTTGGCATTGCTGTCTACCATGCATCAGCGTAACGGCAAATTCAATCCGGATACGGACGGTAAAGCCGAAACTTGGGCAAGGTTGATCAGTAGCCGGGACAAACAAGAAGGCGGCCGCCAATTCAGCTACAAACAAAACCTTTTCGGCGTACAGATCGGCCGTAATTTGTGGCAAAGCGGCGGAGACAAACCGTCTAGAGCGGGTGTAACCGTACAATATCTGCGTGGCAATGCCGATACTTACGACCGCGACCGCAATAATGTGTCGCTCGGCACATCAGCCGGAGAGGTTAAATCCCATACCGGCGGTATCGGTGTATATCATACCGTTACCGGCGCAAGCGATTGGTATGTAGATAGCGTTGCCCAAATCAATTATGTGAGCAACACATTGAAAGATGACGAGAAACGCACTTCTAAGCTGAAAGGCATGCAATACGGTTTGTCTGTTGAAGCCGGTAAGCCTTATGTGTTGGCCAACCAATGGAAAATCGAGCCGCAAGCGCAATTGTCATATCTGTATACCGATTACCGCAATGCAAGCGATGATTTTGCCAAAGTGAAAGTTAAAGATGCCGACAGTCTGCGTTTGCGTGTCGGAGCGCGTGTAGACAAACAGTTTGAGCAGAGAGATACCAACGTATATGCGCTTGTAAACCTGCATCATGACTTTGCCGATAAAAACCGTGCATCGTTTACCCACCCGAACGGCGGCGTATTGAAAGTGAAAGAAACATTCAAACACAGCGGTATCGAGGCAGGCTTGGGTGTGCAAACCAAGCTGGGAAGCAACAGCTATCTTTATTCCGATTTACGCCGTCTGCACCGCTTTGGCGGAAAAGGCCATCAAACCAATTTCAATATCGGTATTAAAGCCAAGTTCTGACAAAACTTGGATTTGAAACCGACTGATGTCGGAAACATAAGCCGGAGCGCATTCAGCGTTCCGGTTTTTTATCGTCATTTTTTTCAGACGGCCTTAAAGTATGGGAGTGACGGCAAGCCGGTTTTGCCGTATTTTGATTGGCGATTTTCGGCGGGTTGGTGTTGTGGGTGAAAGCAGACAGGAGAAAGACAGGAAAGGGGCAAGTGACTTGGATAGAAAGCGAGATTTGTTTATTGCTATGAAAAAGGCCGTCTGAAAATTTCAGACGGCCTTTGAATTTATTTAAATAAAAGCAGATTATTTTTTATTTAAAGAGTCACGGATTTCACGCAACAACAAGATATCTTCGCTTGGCTCGGCCGGAGCTTCTGGAGCCGCTTCTTCTTTACGCTTCAGTTGGTTGATCAATTTAACCACAACGAAAATCGCAGAAGCCACGATCAGGAAGCTGATTACAGTATTGATAAACAGGCCCAAGTTCAAGGTTACTGCGCCGGCTTCTTGAGCGGCAGCCAAAGTAGCATAACCGGCTTCAGGTGCATTGGCGCCCTGTTTCAAGGTAATGAACAGGTTGGAGAAGTCGACACCGCCCAACAGCAAGCCGATAGGAGGCATGATAACGTCGTCTACCAACGATTTTACGATGCCGCTGAATGCTGTACCGACAACCATACCGACCGCCAGGTCGATAACATTACCGCGCATAATAAATTCTTTAAATTCTTGTTTTAATGACATGATATAAATTCCTTGAGGTTATTGTTAATGTGTGAAAAATTCCTGGAATGTTTACGGTATGATACATTTTTTCAGGTATGGTTCAGAGTGTTTTGTGTAAAAAAAAGTATGTAACCGTATGTAGTGGGGGGGTGCTTCCGCTTAAGTAAGAAAAATGACCGCCCGAATGATCATGTTGATGTCTAAATACGACACTTTTTTGCATGCTGCTTATTTCGATTGAAATAGTTTTACGGAAAATGATATTTGCAAAAAAAGCCCTGTCTGCCGATTTTAATAAAGGCAGGCAGGGCTTTTTTGATGAGACGGTTTATTGTTGTTCAGGCTCTTTCAAAGCGTTGATGCTGTATCCGCCGTCAACGTAAGTGATTTCGCCGGTGATGCCGGAAGACAGGTCGGACAGTAGGAAAGCAGCGGCATTGCCTACTTCTTCAATGGTGACATTGCGGCCTAACGGGTTTTGTTCGGCAACGTGGTTCAGCAGTTTGCTGAAATCGGCGATACCGGAAGCGGCCAGCGTTTTAATCGGGCCGGCGGAAATACCGTTGCAGCGGATACCTTCGCGACCCAAGCAAGATGCGGTAAAGCGGATGCCGGCTTCCAGGCTGGCTTTGGCCATGCCCATAACGTTGTAGTTGGGAATGGCGCGGACGGCACCTAAATAAGACAAGGCAACGATGGAGGCATTGCGGCCCTGCATCATCGGGCGTGCGGCTTTGGCCAATGCAGGCAGGCTGTAAGCGGAAACTTCGTGTGCCACGTTGAAGGCTTCGCGGCTGATGCTGTCGAGAAAATCGCCGTTGAGCGCTTCGCGAGGAGCAAAGGCGATAGCGTGAACCAAACCGTCCAAACCGTCCCATGCTTTGCCCAAATCGACAAACAGTTGGTTGATTTCGTCGTCGCTTTGCACGTCGCAACGGAATACGAGTTCGGAACCCAATTCGGCCGCCATTTTGCGCACGCGGTCTTCCAGTTTTTCGACAACATAAGTAAAGGCAAGATCAGCGCCTTGTTCGCGACATGCTTTGGCAATGCCGTATGCGATGGAACGCTCGGAAATCATGCCTGTAATCAGAATTTTTTTACCTTGCAAAAAGCCCATGTTTATTATCCTTTGGTGGTGTAGTGATGGTTCTGCGGAATGGTTGACAGGCGATTATATCAAAAGGCTTTGTTTTGGTGTAGAAAAGGATTTTCAGACGGCATATTGTATAGGCACGGATTCGGAGGCCGTCTGAAAAAACGGCGTATATTGTAAAACTCGTTGCAGACTATCCGGCAGTGTGGAGGTAAAAAAGCCGGACGGTGTCCGGCTTGGGGTTATTGCTGATTTTGGCGATACCAATCGATGAAGGCTTCGGGTTTGACAAAGCCGAGCAAAGGTTCGCTGCGGCGGCCGTCTGCATGCACGGCAAAAATGCCGGGCGGGCCGAACAGACCGTATTCTTTTAATAATGCTTGGTGTTCCGGCGTGTTGGCGGTAACGTCGATTTTGAAGAAACGGTTCATATCGACGGCTTCGTGAACGGCAGGCTGGTTGAGTGTGTAGGCAGCCATTTCTTTGCAGGAAACACACCAGTCTGCGTAGAAATCCAATAATACCGGCTGATTGGGATTTTCTGTTAAAGCTTGCTGCATGGCGGCTTTGAGTCGGCTGACATCCGTGAAGCTGTGGCCGTATCCGCCGTGCTGTTCCGAAGGCGGAGTGAGTGTCAGGAAGTGGTGCAGCGCAGTGGTTTGGCGATTTAGGCTTTGAAAGCCGAACCACAATCCGCCCAACAGCAGCGCAGTTGCCGAAACCAAGCCGATGATTTTCAGACGGCCTTTTTGTTTAGGCATATGGTAGAACAGTAAAGCGGCGGGCGCGAGGATCAGTATGGTGTAAAGGGAAGCAACCAGCCAGTAGGGTAGGTAGGGCGTGGCCAGGTAAACGGCAACGGCAAGCAGGATAAAGCCGAAAGCATATTTGATGCCGTTCATCCAAGTGCCGGCGCGGGGCAGGATATGGCCGCCGAAAGTACCGATTAAAATTAAGGGTACCCCGGTACCGAGTGCCAAAGTATATAGAGCCAATCCGCCCAATGCGGCATCGCCGGTTTGGCCGATATAGCCTAAAGCGAAAGCAAGCGGCGGTGCGACACACGGGCCGACAATCAAGGCCGACAGCATGCCCATGACGAATACAGAAACGGTTTTGCCGCCGTTTAGTTTACTGCTTTGGTTTTGGAAGTAACTCTGTATGGCAACCGGCAATTGCAGATTGAAAATGCCGAACATCGATAGAGACAATAAAACCATTACCGCAGCAGCGCTCAGTACGACCCACGGTTGTTGCAGCCACACGGTCAGCAGCGAACCGGTCAAGCCGGCAATAACGCCGACAGCGGTGTAGGTCAGTGCCAGGCCTTGAACGTAAATCAAAGTCAGGATAAAGGCACGGCTTTTGGAAGTGTTCTTATCGCCGATAATGATGCCGGAAACGATGGGTAGCAGAGGATACATACAGGCCGTGAAGCTCAGACCCAAGCCGGCGAGAAAAAACGCCAATAAATTGGCGTTCAGCGTATCCCATGAAAGCTTGAAGCGGCTGCTGTCGGTATTGGTATTTTTGTTGAGGCCGGTGTTGTCCGGCTTTAAAAAACGGTTTTTCGCTGCAGCCGGTTCTTGAGCCTGCCCGGTTTGGTAAAGGCCGTTGCCTTGAATGTCGAACACGGCTTCGGCAGGGGGGTAGCAGACACCGGCTTCGGCACAGCCTTGATATTTTAATATCAGCTTGTATGGCGTTTGCGGCTGTTTATACGGCCAGTCGGCTTGCGCGGTGTGGTGGTAAACGGTTTGTCTGCCGAAAAACTCATCTTCTTTTTCTTCGCCTTTACTGTATCTGGCTTCGGCAAGCAGGCCGTCGGGATCGGTTTCGGCTTCGATTTTAGATTGGTAGAGATAGTAGCCTTCGGCAATGGCGAATTGCGCACTAATGCCTTGTTCGGTTACGTTTACTTGGGGAATAAAGGCTTCTTCGGGAGACAACAGCTTAGAGGGATCGACTGCGTAAGCTTGGGGTAGAAGCATGAGCCAGGAGGTAAGGAGAAGGAGTAGTTTTTTCATCATTATTTTTTCTGGTTGTTTCAGACGGCCTGAATAATTTTCGGGCTGTTAATGAATTAGACGGATGAGTTGGGTTTTTCTTTCAGTTTGTGAGCGTTTTTAGACGGCAGCCGGTTTGAAAGCCGTATCGTCCTGCGTTTGCGCGGGGACGGGTTTATTATATTAGGATAAGCCCGAGCTGTCATATCAAAGGCCGTCTGAAATTTTCAGACGGCCTTGGTGTTAAAAAGATTGATCTTTTTTAAGGATAAGCGATGTAGGCGTATGCCGAGTGGTTGTGGATGGATTCGAAGTTTTCGCTTTCCACCACGAATCCGCAAATACGGCTTTCCGCACGCAATGCAGTGGCAACGTCGCGCACCATATCTTCAACGAATTTGGGGTTTTCGTAGGCTTTTTCGGTAACGAATTTTTCGTCCGGGCGTTTCAGCAAGCCGTAAAGTTGGCAGGAGGCTTGGGCTTCTACGCAATCGATGACTTCTTCAATGCCGACTTCTTCGCTGCAGGTTAAGGTTACGGTTACGTGCGAGCGTTGGTTGTGCGCGCCGTATTGTGAAATTTCTTTGGAACAGGGGCAAAGGCTGGTAACGGGTACCAATACTTTCAATGTATGGCTGTATGCGCCGTTTTTGATTTCTCCGGTGAGGGTGACATCATAATCCAGCAGGGATTGGATGCCGGAAATAGGCGCGGTTTTTTTACGGAAAAACGGAAACGAAACGCTGATTTTTCCGGAATGGGAATCCAGCAGGGCAGTCATTTCTTCGGTGAGGGTTTTCAGACGGCTGAAGCTTAAGGCTTCGGTTTGTTTTTCCATCAGGGCGACGAAGCGCGACATGTGCGTGCCTTTTTGGTCGGCAGGCAGGAAAACGGTCATGGTGAGGCGGGCAACGGTGGCCTGTGTGCCTTCTTCTGTATTGAGGGTGATGGGGAAGCGCAAGTCTTTGATACCGACTTGGTTAATCGGCATGTTGCGTAAATCAGGAGTGGATTGCACGTCTGCAATAGCGGCGTTCATGCGGTAAATTTCCTTCATTGTGGATTGAGTGTGTGGGCTTTGCCGTGTTGCGGCGAGGCCGTCTGAAATTTTTTGGTGCGTGGTTTCGGACTGCACATATCATTTTTAATCGGCGATTATAGCATTTGTATTTTCAGACGGCATTGATTGTTTCTATTTTTCGGATAGTGTTACAATCCGTGCCTAATTGATTGATTATTGAATATTAAAGGCGGTTTGCCATGAAATTTGCGACACAAGCCATCCATGTCGGTTACGACTGCGACGAGCATCACCGTGCGATTATGCCCCCGATTTATCAAAACAGCATGTTTGCCATGCGGAAAATCGGCGAGCAGATTCCTTATCGTTATTCGCGTTTGAGTAACCCGACGCGAAGGGTGTTGGAAGACACGGTTGCACAGTTGGAGCAGGGTGAGGCCGGCTTTGCTTTTGCCAGCGGCATGGCAGGTATCGATGCGGTCTGGCGTACTTTTCTTCGCCCGGGCGATACGATTGTGGCGGTAGCCGATATTTACGGCGGTGCTTATGATTTGCTTGTCGATGTGTATGCACATTGGGGCATTGATGTGGTGTTTGCCGACCTGACCGAACCGGACAATCTCGATAACATTTTGGCGGAACGGAAGGTAAAAATGCTGTGGTTGGAAACGCCGTCCAATCCTTTATTGCGCTTGGTGGATATTAAAACTTTGGCAGAAAAGGCCAAAGCAGCCGGCGTGTTGGTGGGTGTCGACAATACTTTTGCTACGCCGTATCTGCAAAACCCGTTGGCGATGGGCTGCGATATCGTATTTCATTCGGCAACCAAATATCTGTGCGGCCATTCGGATGTATTGATGGGCGTGGTGGTGGTGAAAGACAAAGCTTTGGCCAAACCTTTGCATAATATGACGGTAAACACGGGCGCGGTTGCCGGGCCGATGGATTGTGCGCTGGTGTTGCGCGGCATTAAAACTTTGGCGGTGCGTATGAAACAACATTGCGAAAACGCGCTGGAATTGGCGCAGCGCCTGCAAAATCATGCGGCGGTGGAAAAAGTATTTTTCCCCGGATTGGCCGGGCATGAACACCATGATTTAGCCAAACGGCAAATGCGCCATTTCGGCGGCGTGGTGTCGGTTTATCTCAAAAACGATACGCAGGCAGCGGTGGACAGCGTGATTCAAAACCTGAAGCTGTTTAAGATGGCATCGAGCTTAGGCGGTGTGGAAAGTTTGGTGAACCACAGCTATTCACAGTCGCACAGCGGCATGTCGCCGGAAGTCAAAGCCGGATTGGGTATTAAAGAAGGCCTGTTGCGGTTTTCGGTCGGTATTGAAGATATCGAAGACATTTGGTCGGATATCGACAATGCGTTGAATACCGTTAAATAAACCGAGCGTTTTTTGTTGAAAGGCCGTCTGAAATTTTCAGACGGCCTTTTGCTTTTAAAACCCTAAAAAACCTATGGTTATGTTTCAGACGGCCTTTCGGTATAATCAAGGCCGTCTGAAAGTTTATAGATTGAAGAGATAAGCATGGCCGCCTCACCCGAAGCCAAATATACGGAAGAAACCGTATTATGGATCAAGCACCACACACCCAAGCTGATGACATTCGCCATCTCCCGCCCCGAAGCCTACCGTTTTTCGGCCGGCCAATTTTCACGATTAGGCTTTCGTGACGGCGAAGGCTTTATTTGGCGCGCCTATTCCGTCGTTTCCGCCGAATACGCCGACACCTTAGAATACTTCGCCGTTTTGATCGAAGGCGGCCCCATGTCGGCCAAACTCGCCGCGATGAAAGAGGGCGATACTATCCTGCTCGACAAAAACGCCACCGGCTTCCTGCTGCCCGAGCGCTTCCCCGACGGCAAAGATTTGGTAATGCTCTGCACAGGTTCCGGCATCGCACCGTTTCTATCGATTTTGGAACAGCCCGAAATCTGGCAACGCTTCGACCGCCTCGCCCTCGCGCATTCCGTTTCTTACGGCAACGAACTGATTTTCAACGACCGCATCGCCGCCCTTGCCGAGCATCCGCTGATTGAAGAACATTTCCACAAACTGCATTTCGTACCCGTCGTTACCCGCGAAACCACCGACGGCGCCCTCGGCAAACGCCTTCCCGAACTGTTAAAAAACGGCGAACTTGCGGCCGCATTCGATATGCAGTTCAACACAGCCGACACCCGTTTCATGATCTGCGGCAACCCCGCCATGGTGAAAGACACTTTCCAAGCCTTGCTGGACATGGGTTTTGCCATGCACCGCAACCGAATTCCCGGGCAAATCATGATGGAAAACGGTTTTTAATAATTACCAAATTTTCAGACGGCCTTACCTTATATATATTGAGGCTGTCTGAAAATTCTGGGCGGATTGGGATATTGGATGATGTCGGTTAATCACTATGAAAATTTTCCGGTAGGTTCGTTGGCGTTGCCGCGCCGGTTGCGTCGCCCCGTCCATGCGGTTTATGCGTTTGCCAGAATGGCCGACGATATCGCAGACGAAGGAGAAGCAGGCAACGAACAGCGTTTGCAGCAACTGGCCAAATTGCGGAGTGAGTTGGATAAGATCGGTCGGGGCGAGTTACCGGAAATGCAGGTTATGCGGAATTTGCAGCAGCGTGCAGTTGTACCTTTTCATCTGCCTTTGGCACCGTTTTACGATTTATTGTCGGCATTTGAGCAGGATGTCGTGAAAAAACGCTATGAAACCTTTGCCGAACTGGTGGATTATTGCAGGCGCTCCGCCAATCCTGTCGGCCGGATTATGCTGCACTTGTACGGAGAAACCGATAAGCTCAGTTTGGCGCAAAGTGACGGTATCTGCACGGCTTTGCAATTGATTAATTTTTGGCAAGATGTAGCGGTCGACTGGCAGAAAGGCCGCGTCTATATTCCTCAGGAAGATTTGCAGAAGTTTGATATCAGCGAGCAGCAGATTGCGGAAGGTAAAGTGAATTTCGCTTTTCAAAGGCTGATGGCTTACGAGTGCAACCGCGCTTATAAAATGTTGAAGGCCGGCTCGCCGTTGGGCAAGACATTGCAGGGCAGAATAGGTTTCGAGCTGCGCATGATTATTATCGGCGGCCTGACGGTTTTGCAGAAATTGGATGAAAACCGCTACGATGTTTTCAATAACCGCCCTAAATTGAAAGCGAAAGATTGGTGGATGATTGTGAAACGGGCATGGTTGAAGAAATAGTTATCTAAACCGAGTAATCTCAATATTAATAGGGAATAGAAAAAGGCCGTCTGAAATTTTTCAGACGGCCTTTTCAAACTCTTAATCAACGCGTTACCGGTTTATAGCGAATCCGTTTCGGTTTGGCACCCTCTTCACCCAAGCGGCGTTTTTTATCGGCTTCGTATTCCTGATAGTTGCCGTCGAAGAACACCCATTTCGAATCGCCTTCGCAAGCCAGAATGTGGGTGGCGATACGGTCGAGGAACCAGCGGTCGTGCGAAATCACCATCACGCTGCCGGCAAACTCCAGCAAAGCATCTTCCAGCGCACGCAGGGTTTCCACGTCCAAATCGTTGGAAGGTTCGTCCAGCAGCAGCACATTGCCGCCCGACAGCAAAGTTTTTGCCAAATGCAGGCGGCCGCGTTCGCCGCCGGAAAGGTTGCCGGCAATTTTGCTTTGGTCGCTGCCTTTGAAGTTGAAACGGCCCAAATAAGCGCGGGCGGGGATTTCAAACTGGCCGACTTGCAGAATATCTCGGCCTTCGGCGATGTTGTCGAACACGGTTTTGTCGTTCTGCAAACCTTCGCGGCTTTGATCGATCAGCGACATTTTCACGGTTTGGCCGATTTTCACTTCGCCGCTGTCGGGCTGCTCTTTACCGGCAATCATTTTAAACAGGGTCGATTTACCCGCACCGTTAGGGCCGATGATGCCGACAATCGCGCCGGGCGGCACTTTGAAGCTCAAATCGTCTATTAAGAGTTTGTCGCCGAACGACTTGCTCACGTTTACAAACTCGATCACTTCGTTACCCAAACGCTCGGCCACGGGAATAAAGATTTCCTGCGTTTCATTGCGTTTTTGGTATTCGTAGTTAGACATTTCTTCAAAGCGTGCCAAACGCGCTTTGGATTTGGCTTGGCGGCCTTTGGCGTTTTGGCGCACCCATTCTAATTCCTGCTTCATGGCTTTCAGGCGGGCGGCTTCAGTTTTGGCTTCGTTTTCCAAGCGTTTTTCTTTCTGCTCCAGCCAAGAAGAGTAATTGCCTTTCCACGGAATGCCGTGGCCGCGGTCAAGCTCGAGAATCCATTCGGCGGCGTTGTCCAAGAAATAACGGTCGTGGGTAACGGCCACTACGGTGCCGGGGAAGCGCACCAAAAACTGCTCCAGCCACTCCACCGATTCGGCATCCAAGTGGTTGGTCGGCTCGTCCAAAAGCAGCATATCCGGCTTGCTCAACAACAGCTTGCACAAGGCCACGCGGCGTTTTTCACCACCGGAAAGATTGCCGATTTTGGCATCCCATTCGGGCAGGCGCAGCGCATCGGCGGCGATTTCCAATTCATGCTCCATACCGCCACCGCTTGAAGAACCTGCGGCGATAATCGCTTCCAAACGGCCCTGCTCTTCCGCCAGCGCATCAAAATCGGCATCCGGATCGGCATACGCGGCATACACTTCTTCCAAACGCTTCTGCGCGGCCGCCACTTCGCCCAAACCGCTTTCCACTTCTTCACGCACAGTTTTTTCAGGATCCAGCTCCGGCTCTTGCGGCAGATAGCCGATTTTGATGCCGCTCATCGGCACGGCTTCGCCTTCAAACTCTTTATCCACGCCTGCCATAATGCGTAGCACGGTGGATTTGCCCGCGCCGTTCAAACCGAGCAGGCCGATTTTCGCGCCGGGGAAAAACGATAGGGAAATATCTTTGATGATGGTTTTTTGCGGCGGCACCACTTTGCTTACGCGCAGCATGGAATAAACGTATTGGCTCATAACTATCCTTATAATAAGTATATATAGCGGAGATGTTGCAGCTCTAAAATTTCAGACGGCCTAAATAACACCTTAATCCCCTCTGGAAATAGGTATGCATCAACAATAAATATTAATTGATGTACGTGATACCTGCGCGGTAAAGTTTGCCCACAGGATAGTCAACATTGTATCAGCCTTATGATGGCGCTTCAAAATACAGTAGCGGTAATGAAGAGTAAAAGGGCGGGGCTGCTATAACGATTGGAAGCAAGTTGAATAAATCAAGTCGGACGCCGGTGTCGGAATATCTGTTTGCAAAAAAGCAACAGAATTGATGATAGTGTTGCAAATATGCAATTTTATAAACCTTGTTTTTTAAGTATATGATTTTAAATGATATTGTTTTGTTTTAATTTTAGGTGGTTGACTCAATGTGTGTAAAATGCAGCAATAGGGTTGTATAAAGTTTGTTTTTTTACAATGAAGCAATTATATTAGCAGCCATGAAATCGCTAAATGCTGCGATCAATTCAAAGCCTGGATAGATAATTAATCCGACTATTTAGGTTTGTTTTCTTAAACATAGAAAAGGAATACAGCAATGAAAAAATCTCTGATTGCTTTAACCCTGGCAGCTTTGCCTGTAGCAGCTATGGCTGACGTTACTTTGTACGGTCAAATCAAAGCTGGCGTTGAAGTAAACCGCGTAAAAGTTGGTTCTGGTAGCTCTGCTGAAAAATCTCACACTGAAACCAAAATCGCTGACTTTGGTTCACGTATTGGTTTCAAAGGCCACGAGCACATCGGTAACAACTTGAACGCAATTTGGCAAGTTGAAAACAAAGTAAGCGTAGCTGGTGGCGGTTCATGGGCTAGCCGTGATTCTTTCATTGGTTTGGAAGGTGATTTCGGTAAAGTACGTGCCGGTAAATTAAGCACTCAATTGAAAGATATGGGTGCAGTTGACCCTTGGGAATATGACAGTGCTAACTTGGGCTTGGCTCAATTCACTCGTACTGGTACTCGTGAAGTATCTGTTCGTTACGACTCTCCAGTATTCTCTGGTTTCAGCGGTAACGTACAATTCACTCCTCGCGACAATGCTGGCGATCGCGAAGATGCTACTGGTAAAAAATTGCCAACTAAAGCTCAATACTTCGCTGGTTTGAACTATGAAAACGCCGGTTTCTTCGCTCAATACGGTTTTGGTTTGAAGAAAAATAACTACACAGCTAACAGCAAAAACAAAGATGGTTATGTTCACCGCGTAGAAGCTGGTTACGATGCCAACAATCTGTTTGTTGCTGCCGGTTACCAAGCTACTAAAGGCTGGGATACCGTTGCTACTTACCAAAGCGCCTTGGAAGGTGTGGATGCTACAGAGTTGGCAAACACTATGCAACCTACTGATAACTTCGCTTTGAAAACTCAAGAAGTTGCTGTAACTGCTGCTTACCGTTTCGGTAATGTAACTCCTCGTGTTTCTTATGCTCACGGTTGGGATGTGAAAAATGCCGCTGGTGGTGAAAGAGCTAAAGGCACTAAATACGACCAAGTGGTTGTAGGCGCTGATTACGACTTCTCTAAACGCACTACCGCTATGGTTTCAGCCGGTTGGTTGAAACAAGGTAAAGGCGACGACAAACTGCAAAGAACTGGTGGTTTGGTTGGCTTGCGTCACAAATTCTAATCTTCAGATTAGTCTGATAAAAGGGTCTGCATTGCAGGCCCTTTTTTATTGGATATTAATTTTGTATGTGTGGGTTGTGTAGATTAATAATGGATTTTGTATATCTTATTGCGTGGCTGTATGAATAAGAAGCAAGGCGTGTTTTTACTCTTGCTGTTTGCTCTGCGGTCAGATGATATGTTGCATGTAAGGCTTGAGTTTGCCGGCGTTATTCATTCATATCTCTATTTGATATAATGCCCAATCTAGTTACTCGTTTAACCGTCTGTCGGTCATTGTGTAAGTTTTCAGACGGCCTTGAAAGACAATATGAAATACAACGATCTGCGTGATTTTATTCAAAAACTTGAGCAGGAAAACAAACTCAAGCGCATCGGTTTGCCGGTTTCTCCCCATTTGGAAATGACCGAAATTTCCGACCGCGTGTTGCGTGCCGGCGGGCCGGCTTTGTTGTTTGAAAATCCGGTGCGGCAAGACGGTTCGCGTTACGATTTTCCCGTGCTGGCCAATCTGTTCGGCACGCCCGAGCGGGTGGCGATGGGCATGGGGGCGGACAGTGTGGACAAGCTGCGCGAAATCGGCAAAACGCTGGCTTATCTGAAAGAGCCGGAGCCGCCCAAAGGCATTAAAGACGCGTTTTCCAAACTGCCGCTGCTGAAAGACATTTGGAGCATGGCACCGAATGTGGTGAAAAAAGCGCCGTGCCAAGAAATCGTGATTGAAGGCGACGATGTCGATTTAAACAAACTGCCGATTCAGCATTGTTGGCCGGAAGACGTTGCACCGTTGGTAACATGGGGGCTTACCGTTACCCGAGGCCCGCATAAAAAACGCCAGAATTTAGGCATTTACCGCCAGCAGCTTATCGGCAAAAACAAGCTGATTATGCGCTGGCTCGCACACCGCGGCGGCGCGTTGGATTTTCAAGCGCATAAAAAAGCCCACCCCGGCGTGCCGTATCCGGTGGCGGTGGTGTTGGGCTGTGATCCGGCCACCATTTTGGGGGCGGTAACGCCGGTGCCGGATACCTTGAGCGAATATCAGTTTGCCGGTTTGCTGCGTGGTTCGCGTACCGAATTGGTGAAATGTATCGGCAATGATTTGCAAGTGCCTGCGCGTGCCGAAATCGTGCTCGAAGGCGTTATCCACCCCGATGAAACCGCGCTGGAAGGGCCTTACGGCGACCACACCGGCTATTACAACGAGCAGGATTGGTTTCCGGTGTTTACGGTGGAACGCATTACCATGCGCGAAAATCCGATTTACCACAGTACTTATACCGGCAAACCGCCCGACGAACCTGCCGTGCTGGGCGTGGCCTTAAACGAAGTGTTCGTGCCGCTGTTGCAAAAGCAGTTTCCCGAAATCGTCGATTTCTACCTGCCGCCCGAAGGCTGTTCGTACCGCATGGCCGTGGTCAGCATCAAAAAGCAATACGCGGGGCACGCCAAGCGGGTGATGATGGGCTGCTGGAGTTTTCTGCGCCAGTTTATGTACACCAAATTCATTGTGGTGGTGGACGACGATGTGGACTGCCGCGACTGGAAAGAAGTGATTTGGGCGATTACCACCCGCATGGACCCCGTGCGCGATACGGTGTTGGTGGAAAATACGCCGATCGACTACCTCGACTTTGCCAGCCCCGTTTCAGGCTTGGGCGGCAAAATGGGCTTGGATGCCACCAACAAATGGCCGGGCGAAACCGACCGCGAATGGGGGCGCGTGATTGAGCGCGACAAAGCCACCGTGGCGAAAGTGGATATTATGTGGAATGAATTGGGGTTGTGAATCGATACCTAATTATTAAGGCCGTCTGAAAATTTCAGACGGCCTTTTTGTGTTACAGACGGCTTGCTGGCGATATTTAGGGTATAGCCATGCCGCATAAGACATACGGTATTTGCTATATAATAAAGGCCGTCTGAAACTGGGGTGGTGAGTATGGTGGCTGATTTCGATATCCGATTGTTTTTGAAAAACCTGCCGAATCTGCCGGGCGTTTACCGCATGCTCGACAAAAGCGGGCAGGTTTTGTACGTCGGCAAAGCGGTCAACCTGAAACGGCGGGTGTCGAGCTATTTTCAGAAAAGCGACCACTCTCCGCGCATTACCTTGATGGTAAAACAAGTACATTCGGTCGAAACCACGGTTACCCGTTCCGAAGCCGAAGCGCTGATTCTGGAAAACAATTTAATCAAAGCCTTATCGCCGAAATACAATATTCTTTTCCGCGACGACAAAAGCTATCCTTATCTGATGCTGAGCGGGCATGAGTTCCCGCAGATGGCCTATTACCGCGGCACGCTCAAAAAGCCCAACCAATATTTCGGCCCTTATCCAAACGGTTATGCCGTGCGCGACAGCATTCAGATTCTGCAAAAAGTATTCCGCCTGCGCACTTGTGAAGACAGCGTGTTCGAACACCGCGACCGCGCCTGCCTGCTGTATCAAATCAAACGCTGTTCCGGCCCGTGCGTCGGCCACATTTCCTATGAAGACTACCAAGCCAGCGTGCGTGAAGCCGTTACCTTTCTCAACGGCAAAACCGATGAGCTGACCCAAACCCTGCACCACAAAATGAATCAGGCCGCCGCCGCGCTGCAATTTGAAGAAGCCGCCCGCTACCGCGACCAAATCCAAGCGCTCGGATTAGTGCAAAGCCAGCAGTTCATCGACAGCAAAAATCCCAACAATCCCAACGATATCGATCTGCTGGCGCTGGTGGTAGAACAAGGTAGCGTGTGTATCCATTGGGTCAGCATCCGCGGCGGGCGGCATGTGGGCGACAAAAGTTTCTTCCCCGACGTGCGCAACGACCCCGAACCCAACGGGCAGGATTACGCCGAAGCCTTTGTCGCCCAACATTATTTAGGCAAAAGTAAGCCCGACGTCATCATCAGCAACTTCACTTTACCCGAAGTGCTTCAGACGGCCTTAAACCAAGAACACGGCAAGCAAATCCAATTCGTTACCAAAACCATAGGCGAGCGCAAAATCTGGCTGAACATGGCAGAGAAAAACGCCAAACTCGCCATTGCCCAACACCGCTTGCAACACAGCAGCCAGCAACACCGCATCGAAGAACTGGCACGCGTGTTAAACATGGATTCAGACGGCCTCCAACGTCTCGAATGCTTCGACATCAGCCACACGCAAGGCGAAGCCACCATCGCTTCCTGCGTCGTGTACGACGAGCAAAACATCCAACCGAGCCAGTACCGCCGCTACAACATCACCACCGCCAAAGCCGGAGACGACTACGCTGCCATGCGTGAAGTGCTTACCCGCCGCTACGGAAAAATGGCCGAAGCCGAAGCCAACGGCGAAACCGTCAAATGGCCCGATGCCGTCTTAATCGACGGTGGCAAAGGGCAGGTCGGTATGGCCGTAACCGTGTGGGAAGAACTCGGCCTGCACATCCCCATCATCGGCATTGCCAAAGGCCCCGAACGCAAAGCCGGCTTGGAAGAACTGATTTTGCCGTTCACAGGCGAAACCTTCCGCCTGCCGCCCAACAGCCCCGCCTTGCATCTACTGCAAACCGTGCGCGACGAATCCCACCGTTTTGCCATTACCGGCCACAGAAAAAAACGCGACAAAGCCCGGGTAAGCTCATCACTCAGCGAAATTCCCGGCGTAGGCGCCAAACGCCGCCAAGCCCTGCTCACCCGCTTCGGCGGCTTGCGTGGCGTAACGGCAGCCAGCGTAGAAGACTTGGCACAAGTCGAAGGCATCAGCACCGCATTGGCCGAAAAAATTTACGAACATCTTCATTAAAGCAAACAGGCCGTCTGAAAATTTCAGACGGCCTTCGGTTTTATGCCATGGCTTGGTGTAATCAATTCGGTTTATCGGGTTGGGCGGTAGAGCGAAACGATGGTTTCCGCAGCTTGGACACAAGTGTCTACATCCGCAACCAAAGCAATGCGGACATAACCTTGTCCGGGGTTGCCGTTGTCGGTTTCGCGGGCAAGGAAGCGGCCGGGCAAAACCTGAATAGCGGCTTTTTGCCACAAGTTTCGGGCAAAGGCCAGGTCGTCTCCGTCGGGTACTTTCAACCAGATATAGAATGAGGCATCAGGCATATTTACATCAAATGCCTGCTGAAGAATCGGCACGACTTTATCGAATTTTTCCTGATACAGACGGCGGTTTTCTTCGACATGCGCTTCGTCGTTCCAAGCGGCAATGCTGGCACGTTGAACGGGAATGCTCATGGCGCTGCCGTGATAGGTGCGGTAGAGCAGAAAATCTTTAAGCAGTTGTGCATCGCCGGCAACGAAACCCGAACGCAGGCCGGGTACATTGGAACGTTTGGACAGGCTGGTAAACATGACAATGCCTTTGTTGGTACGGCCCAATTGAGAGGCCGCCTGCAAACCGCCGATGGGCTTTTTGCCGTCGAAGTAGATTTCGGAATAGCATTCGTCGGAGGCGATAATAAAGTCGTAGCGGTCTTGCAGCTCAAACAAAGCCTGCCAATCTTGCAGCTGCATGACGCTGCCGCTGGGGTTGTCGGGAGAGCAGACGAAAACCAGCTTGGTTTTCTGCCACACGGTATCGGGTACGCTTGACCAATCGGGCATAAAGCGCGGGGCCTGGTGATTGACGAAATAGATTTCACCGCCGCCGAGCAGGGTTGCACCTTCATAGATTTGATAAAAAGGATTCGGGCTGATTACGATGTCTTTATTGTCAGCTCGATGGGTCAGCACGATTTGCGTGAATGAAAACAGGGCTTCGCGGCTGCCGAGAACGGGTAGGATTTCGGTTTCGGGATTGAGCGTGAGTCCGTCGTAACGTCTGAATACCCAATCGGCGCAGGCTTGGCGCAATTCGGGCAAACCGGCACTTAAGGGATATTTTTCCAGTTCGCCCAACGAAGCGGTTAGGGCATCGGTAATGACTTTAGGCGTGGCGTGTTTCGGTTCGCCGATATGAAGCGGAACCGGGGCAAGCCCTTCGGGAGCGGAAATATCGCTCATGGCTTCGCGCAGACGGGCGAAAGGGTAGGGTTTCAGCAGATTGAGAAGTGGATTGGTCATGATGGGTTTGTGTGCTCGGGGTTGTTCGGGAGGTTAATCTTAGCATTATTTGCGGGTACAGGCTTGCCTGTGAATAAGCCCCATCATGAAGACGGGGCTTATTGGTAAAAGCATTAGCAGTATTAATGGATAGCTTTGACTTCGCTGCATTTGCGTTCGTTGGCCATGTCCAGCAGTCTTCTGTATCGTGCTTCTGCGGCACGTTGTTCTACAGTGGCCGCATTACCGGTATCCATGAAGAACCATGGTACCAGCAAGAAAATGCCGGTTACGCCCAATACAACGTTTTTTCCAACTTGTGCATTGCGGTCGCCTTCTGCAGTCAGGCTGGCATTTTTCATTTCCTGCATTTCGCTTAAGATAGCCGAACAGGATTTGCTGGCATCATCGGCTTGGGATTGGCGGTTCTGTGTGTACATGCCGACAGTATGGTGGCAATCAGTAAACCTGAGATTGCTTTTTTCAACATAAGACGGTTTCCTTAAATGATTGAACAGGTTTATTAATAAATGACGCAGGATTATATCGTTATTTAACAAAAAAATCACAAATGATAAAAAGTTGTAATGTGTTTTTTGGCAGTAGTTGTTGGTATTTTTGCTCTTTGTTTTCGCGGTTGTGTTCAAGCATATCCGATGAAAAGTTAGATTAAAAGCTTTATTTGTGATATAAGGCCGTCTGAAATAAATCTGTTTTTGTAAAGAAGGGAAGAAAAATGAGTTCACAAGATTTAAGCGGTAAAGTTGCGTTGGTTACCGGAGCGTCCCGCGGTATCGGCGCGGCGATTGCGGATACCTTGGCGGCAGCCGGTGCGAAAGTAATCGGCACGGCTACATCTGAGAGCGGGGCTGCCGCCATTGCTGAGCGCATGGCTCAATGGGGCGGCGTAGGCCGTGCTTTGAACGCTGCGGAAGAGGGCAGCATTGAAAGCTTGATTGCGGACATTGAAAAAGAGTTCGGCAAACTGGATATTTTGGTAAATAACGCCGGTATTACGCGGGACAATCTGCTGATGCGCATGAAAGAAGAAGAGTGGGACGAAATCATGCAGGTGAATTTGAAATCTGTATTCCGTACCAGCAAAGCGGTATTGCGCGGTATGATGAAGCAGCGCAGCGGCCGCGTGATCAATATTACTTCCGTAGTCGGTACGATGGGCAATGCCGGTCAGGCGAACTATGCGGCCGCCAAAGCCGGTTTGATCGGTTTTTCCAAGTCTATGGCGCGCGAAGTCGGCAGTCGCGGTATTACGGTGAACTGTGTGGCTCCGGGCTTTATCGATACCGATATGACCCGTGCGTTGCCGGAAGAAACCCGTAAAATGTTTGAAGCGCAAACTTCTTTGGGTAAATTCGGCGAGGCTCAGGATATTGCCGATGCGGTATTGTTTTTGGCCAGTGAACAGGCCCGCTATATTACCGGTCAGACTTTGCATGTGAACGGTGGTATGCTGATGCCTTAATGCAGGTGATTGTTTGAGAGTGTATCTTTATTGATGCGCTTGAGGCCGTCTGAAAAAAATCAGACGGCTTTTTCTGTATCTGCGTCATGATTTAAGGCATACCGTTTTATAATGTTAATGTATGCGTCAGAGGTTGGATTGCGTGAATCCTTGTTTGGATAACGGACACGGCCTGCTATTGAAGTCTGCTTGTTTGATATTGTTAATAAATTCCGCCGGAAAATAAAAAATATGCATCATATTTCGCTTGCTCCCATTGTTGTCGTGTTGTTAGTGGCGGTTATCGCCGTAATCATCTGTCGGCGTTTCAATATTCCTTCCATGCTCGGCTACCTGTTGGCCGGTTTTATGGCCGGGCCGAGTGTGCTGCATTTGATTCCGAAAAGCGAAGCAACCGATTATCTGGGTGAAATCGGTATTGTATTTTTAATGTTCAGTATCGGTTTGGAGTTTTCTTTGGCCAAGCTGAAAGCCATGCGGCGGCTGGTGTTTGGCTTGGGCGGAATGCAGGTTGTCTTGACGATATTGGCGGTTATGGGCGTATTGATGGCGACCGGTGTCCAATTTACTTGGGCGTTTGCGGCAGCCGGAGCGTTGGCAATGTCTTCTACGGCGATTGTCAGTCGGATTTTGTCTGAAAAAACCGAGCTTGGGCAGGCGCACGGACAAATGGTAATGGGTGTGCTGCTGATGCAGGATATTGCCGTGGTGCCGCTGATGATTCTGCTGCCTGCGTTGGCGGGAGGCAGTAGTGGCAATCTATGGGTTGAGCTGGGTTTGGCTTTGCTGAAAATGGTGGTGACTTTGGGCGTGCTGTTTGTTTTGGGGAGCAAAGTGATGACGCCGTGGTTCCGCTTGGTAGCCAAACAAAAATCATCCGAGCTGTTTATGATCAACGTGTTGTTGGTTACTTTAGGCGTGGCTTATCTGACTGAGTTGGAGGGGTTGTCGCTGGCATTGGGCGCATTTGTGGCAGGTATGTTGTTGGCGGAAACCGAATACCGTTTCCAAGTGGAAGACGATATCCGCCCGTTCCGCGATATTCTGCTCGGCTTTTTCTTTATTACGGTCGGTATGAAGTTGGACATTCAGGCTTTGGTAAACGGTTGGCAGCTGGTATTGCTGTTGTTGGGTATGCTGATTGTTTTGAAAGCCTTGGTAATTTTCCTGATCGCCTGGAAAATGAAACATACTGCCGGAGACAGTTTGAAAACAGCGCTGTACTTGGCTCAGGGTGGTGAATTCGGGTTTGTCATGCTGGCGATTTCGCATAAATTGAATTTGGTATCGCTGGAGCTGGAGCAGGCGGCAACAGCGGCAGTATTGCTGTCGATGATACTGGCACCGTTTATTTTGAATGCCAGTGATGTGGTCGTGAAAAAACTGGTACGCAGCGACTGGGATACCAAAGCCGTCGATTTGCAGAAAATGTTGATTGAGAGCATGAGTAAATCCGAGCATATCCTGATTGTCGGTTTCGGGCGGGGCGGGCAGACCATAGGCCGTATTTTGGCTCAGGAAGACATTCCTTATTATGCTTTGGATATGGATGCGGAACGTGTAAAAATCGCACGCAGCGCGGGTGAGCCGGTTTCATTCGGAGATGCCAAGCGGCGTGAAGTTTTAGAAGCGGCCGGTTTAGGTCGTGCACAGATGGTGATTATCACGCTGAACGATATGCATGAAACACGTCATATTCTGAATAATATTATGAGTATGTATCCCACGATGCCGGTTCATGTGCGTGCCATCAGTGATGATTATCTGCAGAGTTTTACCGATATGGGTGCAGAAGAAGTGGTGTCAGATACCAAAGAAAGCAGTTTGGTTTTGGCGTCTTATGCTTTGCTGGGTGCAGGAGTGTCGTATCAGCAGGTTCATCAGTTGATTATGAATATCCGTCGCAGCCGCTATGCAATTCTGGAGGATCTGTTTGTCGGCAGTGACGACGAGTCGGACTTCTACGACGAAAGCAACAGCATTACCCGCTATGCCTTTGCGTTAACCGGAGAAGCGCATGCCATCGGTAAAAAAATCGATGAATTGCCGTTGCAGCATTTGAAGGTGAAGTTGCTGTTTGTGCGGCGGCACACACATCAAATCCATACGTTTGCTGATGATTTTTGTTTGGAGGCCGACGATATTCTGGTAGTGGCAGGTCATAAAGAAAAAATAATTTCTTTAGAAAACTGGTCATTACAAGGAAATTCGTAAAAAAGTAAATAAAAGGCTTGCAACGGTGTATGGAATTTGGTTTAATAGCGTTCTCGCAGCGATGCAGAGAACGAATTAAAGGGTGATTAGCTCAGTTGGTAGAGCGTCTGCCTTACAAGCAGAATGTCGGCGGTTCGACTCCGTCATCACCCACCAAGTTTCTTGTGCGGAGTGGTAGTTCAGTTGGTTAGAATACCGGCCTGTCACGCCGGGGGTCGCGGGTTCGAGCCCCGTCCACTCCGCCAAATATTTTATGAAAAGCACCGAATAAAATCGGTGCTTTTTTATTTGTTTAAATTTGATTGATGACTATAAATCGGAGTGAAAGCTGTTTTTCAACTGTGGCTGCCGATATGGTTTCCCCATTTTTATATAGTTTTAATCAAACGGTAAGGCAGAAATCGAAAATTAGCGGAAGGCCGTCTGAAAACATAAACCAAATAAGGGTACAATGTGTTTTCAGACGGCCTTCTGTTTCATTGAGCCATTCCATGGTGTTTTGCTAAGGCTTGAGTCTGCTTTTGGGTTTTGAACATTACCTTCGGGCGTTTGTGCCGAATTCTACATTTTCCTATTTATTATGAGTAAAACCTGTTTCCATTGCGGGCTGGACGTGCCTGAGAATATCGATTTGCCGATTGTGTATGAAGGTAGCGAACAGCCTGCCTGTTGTGCAGGCTGTCAGTCGGTGGCGCAGAGCATTATCGATGCCGGTTTGGGCAATTACTATAAGCAGCGTACGGCAGATGCGGTGCAGGCTGCGCTGCCGCCTGAAGAAATTTTGAATCAGTTGAAATTGTATGACTTGCCTGAAGTGCAGGCTGATTTTGTGGAAACGGGTTCGGACGGTTATCGCGAAGCGGTGTTGATGTTGGGTGGAATTACCTGTGCGGCCTGTACTTGGCTGATTGAGCAGCAGTTATTGCGTATGCAGGGCGTGGTTCGTGTGGATTTGAATTACAGTACCCAGCGCGTGCGGGTGGTTTGGGACGACAGCCTTATCCGGCTTTCCGATATCTTGTTGAAAATCCGTAATACGGGTTACACGGCAGAGCCTTATGATGCGCAAAAAGTGGAACAGCAGGCGCAAAAACTTCGTAAACAGTCGTTGATCCGCCTGGCTGTTGCAGGTTTGGCGATGATGCAGACGATGATGTTTGCCATTCCTACTTATCTTTACGGCAACGAGATTGAGCCGCAATATCTGGCCATGCTGCATTGGGGGGCGTTTTTAATGGTGTTGCCGGTGATGTTTTATTCTGCCGTACCGTTTTATCAGGGTGCGTGGCGTGATTTGAAAAACCGCCGTACGGGTATGGATACGCCGGTGGCTTTGGCGATTGTTTTGGCGTTTGTGGCCGGTGTTTATGCTTTGTTTACCAATGCCGGGCAGGGGATGTATTTTGAATCGGTTGCGATGTTTGTCTTTTTCCTGTTGGGCGGCCGTTTTATGGAGCAGGTTGCCAGACGTAAGGCAGGAGATGCGGCGGAGCGTTTGGTAAAACTTGTGCCGGCGTTTTGCCGCAGGCTGCCTGATTATCCGGCGAGCGAAGCGGCGGTTGAAGCGGCTGTGGTGCAGTTGGGTGAAGGCGATGTGGTCTTGGTGCGTGCCGGTGAAGTGATTCCGGTTGACGGAACGGTTTTGTCGGGCGAAAGCGAAGTTGACGAAGCCATGTTGACGGGAGAAAGTCTGCCGGTATTTAAAGAAGCAGGTTCTACTGTGGCGGCGGGTACGTTGAATGCGGCCAGTCCTTTGATTGTGCGCGCTGATACGGTGGGTGGAAGCACACGTTTGGCGCATATTGTGAAACTGTTGGATCGGGCGTTGTCGCAAAAGCCGCGTATCGCGGAAATGGCGGATAAATATGCGGCGGCGTTCGTGCTCGGCCTACTGTTGATGGCGGTTCCGGTGTTTATCGGTTGGACCGTTTATGCAGACGCACAATCGGCTTTGTGGATTACGGTGGCTTTGTTGGTAATTACTTGTCCGTGTGCTTTATCGTTGGCGACGCCGACGGCGTTGGCGGCTTCGACGGGAACACTGGCTTCGGAAGGGGTATTGGTCGGCGGCAGCCGTAGCTTGGAGACTCTGGCGGATATTCAGGATGTGGTATTCGATAAAACGGGCACGTTAACCAAAGGTAATCTGGCTTTGGTTGATACGGCATTGTTCGGCGTGTACGACAAACATGCAATGCTGGCTGTGGCTAAGGCATTGGAAGAACAGTCGGAACATCCCGTGGCGCGTGCTTTTATGCGTGCCGAAATTTCAGACGGCCATGTTGTTGAAGTCAAAAGACGGGTGAACCGTGTCGGGCACGGCATTCAGGCTACATTGGTTTTGAATGGCTATGAGCAGGTTTGGGCGATTGGGACGGAAGCGTTTGTTGCCGAGATTGCAGGTGAGAGGCCGTCTGAAAATTTGCTTCATCACAACGGCAGCGTGGTTTATTTGGGCAACAGCTTGGGTTTTCAGGCGGCCTTTTTACTGGCTGACGAAGTTAAAGAGCATATTCCGGCGATGTTGGCGGATTTGAAACGTCAGGGATTGAAGCTGCATATTTTGAGCGGCGATCGCGAGCAAACCGTTCGTGCGTTGGCGGAGCAGTTGGGTTTGGACGGAGTCCGCGCCCAGGCCGCTCCGGAGGATAAATTGGCCTATGTGGAAACCTTGCAGCGGCAAAGCCGCAAAGTGCTGATGGTGGGCGACGGTATCAATGATGCGCCGGTGTTGGCCCAGGCTGATGTTTCGGTGGCGGTGGCGGGTGGCGCGGATGTGGCCAGAGACGGCGCGGACGTGGTGTTGTTGAACGACGATATGCGTGTTTTGCCGGTGATGCTGGATCAGGCCAAACGCACGCGCAAGATTATCCATCAGAATCTGATTTGGGCGAGTGCCTATAACTTTATTGCCGTACCGTTGGCGGTGTTCGGCTATGTTACGCCGTGGCTGGCGGCTTTGGGTATGAGCTTGAGTTCGCTGTTGGTAACGGGTAATGCGTTGCGTTTGTTGAAACGGAAAAGCTGACGGAAAACTCCATTTTATCTGCGGCGGTGAAACTTGTTTGCCGAGGCCGTCTGAAAAATATCGTACGGAAACATAAAATCTTGTGTTTTTAACGGTATTTTTCAGACGGCCTTTTGCTTGTCGATCAGCTTTCGGCAACTTTTAAGCGATAAAGAAAAGTGGTTTCGCGGTTGCGTGCAAAAGCCAACGGATCATCACTGTCGGCGGCTTTTTTATGAACAGGTTTGGTTTTCAGAATACCGACCACTTCCAAAGAGGCCGTCTGAAAATGTTGGGCCAGAAAATCCGGTTTGCGCAGCTGAAGATGTTCGGCCAAATCGGAAATAACCAGCCAGGCTTCTCCGCCGGGCGCCAGGTGTCGGCTGACACCGTTCAGAAAGGCTTTCAGCATCATAGAATCGGGATCGTATAAAGCGGTTTCGACATCCGAAGTCGGTTTGGCAGGCAGCCAAGGCGGATTGCAGACAATCAGATCGGCACAGCCTTGCGGAAACAAATCGACCGCTTCGATTTTAACTTGCCGTTCGAAACCCAGGCGGCGGATATTGTTTTGCGCACAGGCAATCGCGCGCGGATTGGTATCGGTGCCGACAACATGGCTGATTCCGCGCCTGGCAAGCAAGGCTGCCAATATGCCCGAACCCGTACCGATATCAAAGGCCGTCTGAAAATGCGCGGCTAGGGGCGCCTGCATCACCAAATCTAAATATTCGCCGCGCAAAGGCGAAAATACGCCGAACGGCACATGGATTTTGCCGTTTAAAGCGGGAATGTCCACGCCTTTTTTATGCCATTCGTGTGCGCCGATATAGCCCAACAGCTTATTGAGCGGCAGCAGGAAAGGCTCGGTATTGTCTTCGCCGTAAACATCTTTTAAAGCCGCATAAATATCGGGTGCGCGCGGTAAATCCAATGTGAATCCGATGTCGATTTCAACAGTAAGCATATTGATAATCCGGCTTTGTTGCGCCTGCTTCATGCGGTGGGTGTGAAAGGCCGTCTGAATATTTTGGGGTGCGCAAGCTTTTGCCGGTTTGCGTACCCGTTTTTTTACCGCCGCCAAAACCTGTTTGGCCTGATGAAAATCGCCCCGCCAAACCACGGCAGTATCGGCATAGGCAGCTTTCAGCAGCTCGGCGGCATTGCAGCCTGAAGTGGCGGCAATGTGTTTGGGTATTTTATTGAAAACCTGCCGGAGCATAGGCTCGGAAACGGCGGTGTCGAATGAAGAAAATGAGGACATGTAAACGCGCAATATAAAAAGAAATCAGGGGCAGTATAGCCGATTTTTCATGCCATACCGATTCTTGAATATTTTAAATATAGATTTCATTCATGTATGCCTTTAATTCATATAGTCAATTATTTTTTGGCATAAAGTGTGCTTAATTATTATTGCATTATTAATAATATTTTTTATTTATAAAGAAGTGAGATTTGAATTTTTAGCTTAAACAAAATCCCACGACTATCATTTTTTGAAAAAATTAGAATAGTTTCTATTTCTTTGCAAAAAAATTGCGCGGCAACTATTTACTGTGAGTTTGCGATGACAGTTATTTATGAAATAGTTGTGACAAAAAATGTCATCTTTCATGTGGGTTTTGTCAGGCTGGCTTTATGGAGAGCGTTGACATGAATAAGAATTACAGAAGTATTTGGAATGAAGCTTTAGGTGCTTGGGTGGCCGTATCGGAAATTGAAACGGCAAAAGGCAAACCAAATACGGCAGGCGTGAAAACGGCGCGGGGAGTGGCGTTTCAATATGTATTGAGTGTGTTGGCTGCTTCTTTGCTGGTTGTGGGGAACAGTGCGTGGGCAGGTGTGGAATTGGGGGAAAATGTCAGCACGTATAGCAATTGTACTCAGAATGCAGCTGGTAGCGGTGCTGAAGCCGTTGGTGCATTGGCCATAGGTGGTGGCGGTGGAACAACAACTTGTGCATCTTCGCAAGGATCTATATCTATCGGAGAGGGATCGCAAGCCAAAGTTCCTTATTCGATTTCTATAGGTCGTAAGGCTACTTCTCCGTCAACAGGTAAGCAAACGATTGCTATCGGTGACTGGTCTACTGTGAAAGGAGATCAGTCTATAGCTTTAGGGTCGGATACAAATGCAGAAGGTAATTCTTCTATTGCGATCGGTGGCGATGATTTGGATGCGGTGGCAACAAGTAATGCTGCTGTAATTAACGACTATACGGCAGATGCTCCGAATAGTAATAACAATACTACTGTAGCAGTTAAATATAAGGAGTTAACAGGGGATTATTTAGTTAACTTTGAAGATGCTAATAAAGGTAAAAGTGGGGTAGGTAAGCGATACAACAAAACTACGGCCAAGCATGGTGCGGTAGCGCTTGGTGTCAGCTCATATGCAGATGATTTGGCATTGGCAATCGGTACTCGATCTACTGCGAATACAATTACTTCCGTAGCCATTGGTGTCGGTGCAAACGCAAGTAAAGAAGGTGCGGTGGCATTGGGTGCGGGCTCTAAAAATGATGCGGATGCAGCAAATTCCCAAAGTGCTACAGTGGGTAATGTGACCTATAACAATTTCGCAGGCGGTGGTGCCACTTTGGCAGGTGACCAAGTATCAGTCGGTTCGATAGGGTTTGAGCGTCAAATCAAGAACGTGGCAGCCGGTGCAGTATCCGCGACCAGTACCGATGCGGTTAACGGTAGTCAGCTGTATTCTGTCGCGGTAAGTCCTATTAAATTTACCGGCAATGCAGGAACAACCAATCGCCAGCTGGGGCAAGAATTAGAAATTAAAGGCGGCTTGACTGTCGATACCAATACCAGCAACCGTAATATTTATACCAAAGTCACCGGTGCGGATACCGAAGGTAAAACCAAATTGGAGATCTTATTCTCTGATAATCCGCAGTTCGGAAAAATTGTGGTGAATAAAGGCGGAAAGAATCAAATTTCAGGCCTTGTTGCGGGTACGGATGATGATCATGCGGTTAACTTAAAGCAGTTAAAAGATGCGGCATGGACTTTAAAAGTTAATGGAGCCGGAAACAAATTAATTAAAAAAGACAGCGAAGTTAATTTTGAAAACGGCACGGGTACAACGGCTGAATGGGGTACGGGTAACAACACGGTTAAATACTCTGTTAATAAAAGTACGCTGAATGTTGCAACCGGCGGCAATGTTACTGCCGGTACGCAGGGCGATGCGTTTGCGACTGCGGCAGATATCGCTAATGCAATTAATGCTTCGGAAAAAACGACTGTAGTTGCTAAAGGTAAAAACGTTACCGTAACCGACGCGGTTGTGGGTAATCAAACCACTTATACGGTTAATGCAGAAAGTACAACTGTCGGAGCGGCTACATCGAGCGATATTCAGGTGACCGGCGGCAATCTGGATAGCAATACTTTGATTCGCAATTATCAGTTAGATTTAAGTCAGACGGCTAAAGAGAAAATTCAAAAAGGTGTAGAAGCCAAAAATAAAGTGGATAGCGACGGCTTGATTTTTGCCGATGATCAGTCGCAAAACACGGATAAAGTCAAATTAGGCGAAACATTGAATTTGAGAGGCGATACGAATATTAAAACATCTGCAGCCGGTAAAACCGTTACTTTAAAATTATCCAAAGACCTTGACTTGACGGACGCGGGCAGTATCAATGTCGGCGGACATACTTTAAATTCAGACGGCCTTACAATCAGCAACGGTACAGGCAAAGCCGTTAAGCTGGGTAAAAACGGTTTGGATAACGGCGGTAAAACGATTACCAATGTTGCCGCCGGTGATATCAGTAATACCAGTACCGAAGCTGTAAACGGCAGTCAAGTTCACGCAATTTCCGATAGCTTGAAAAATATTTTGGGCGGCTCGGCAGCCGTACAAGGCAATGGAACGCTGAATACAAACAATATCGGCGGAACAGGCAAAAACACGATTCATGAAGCCATCGAGCATGTTAACGCCGGCTGGAAAGTGCATGTTGTGCAGGGCGATGGTGAAGCGGCTCCATTGGCACAAGCTGATCAAATCCAACCAAACGAAACGCTTAATTTCGAAGCGGGTAAAAATATCAAGCTGACTCAATCGGCAGGAAAAATCAATATTGCGACCAAAGATGAGGTGGCATTTACTTCGGTTAATGTGGGTAACGGCAATCGTATTGTCCTGGATAACAATGGTATTGCATTGGGTGGTAATACTTATATTAGCGATGCAGGTTTGAATGCGAATAACAAAGTCATTGATAATGTCGGCGAGGGTACGGGCGATAAGCATGCTGTGAATTTCAAACAGCTGAAAGATGCAAGTTGGGATTTGACTGTTAATAATGATGCAAATACGACTAAAAAAATAAAAAAAGACACTAAAGTCAATTTTGAAAACGGCACGGGCACAACGGCAGAGTGGGGTGCCAATGGCAATACGGTTAAGTATTCTGTTAATAAGAGCCAGCTGAATGTTGCAGCGGACGGCAATGTTACTGCGGATACAGCAGGAGATACATTTGCAACTGCTGAAGAAGTGGCGGAGACAGTTAATAATTCATTGGCGCGCAAAGGTCTGTATTTTACAGATGATGCATCTCAAGATACGAATCTAATTAAATTAGGTGAGAAGTTAAACCTGAAAGGCGACTCCAATATTGTGACGTCTGCAGCAGGCAACACGGTTAATTTTAAATTGGCCGAAACAGTTACAGTCGGAGGTAAAGGTGTAGCAGGCAACAATCCTATAACTATTAATGGGAAAGCAGGAAATATCAGTGGTCTAACTAATAAGACTTTTGATCCGAATAGCATTACTGAAGGTCGGGCTGCGACGGAAGACCAGTTGAAAGTATTAGCGGAAAAACCTTTAAGTTTTGCCGGGGATTATGGAAATCCTTTGACTCGTAAATTGGGTGAAAGAACCAATATCAAAGGTGGTGCGACAGTTGAAAGTGATTTAACGGCGAATAATATTGGTGTTGTTGCGGAAGGTACAGATACTTTAACTGTAAAACTGGCAAAGAATATTAATCTTACCGATACAGGCAGCATTACGATTGGGGATAGTAAATTAAATTCAGACGGCCTCACGATTGCTAATGCAGTTCCGGGAAAAACCGTGAAGTTGGGTAAAAACGGTTTGGACAACGGCGATAATAAAATCACTAATGTAGCTGCCGGAGACATCACAGATTCCAGCAAAGAAGCCGTAAACGGCAGCCAAATTCACGCTATTTCCAATAGCTTGAAAACCGCTTTGGGCGATTCTTTTACTGTCGGCAACGGCGGCACAATCAACGCGGCCAATATCGGCGGAACCAATAAAAATACGGTTCATGAAGCTATTGCTCATGTGAATGCCGGTTGGAATGCCAAAGTGATCCAAGGAGAGGGTGAAGCGACGGCTTTAGATCCTTCTGATCCGATTAAACCGACGGATACGCTTAATTTTGAAGCCGGTAAAAATATCAAGCTGACTCAAGAAAAAGGCAAAATCAATATTGCTACCAAAGATACGGTTTCGTTTTCTTCGGTAACAGCCGGTGATCCTGTAAATACTGCGAATCAGGTTGTGTTGAATCAAAACGGTGTATCGTTTGGCGGTCGTACCTATATCGGTGCGGCGGGATTGAATGCAAATAATCAAGCGGTTACCGGTGTGGCAGACGGTACGGCGGATAACCATGCCGTTAATTTGAAGCAGTTGAAAGAGGCCGGTTGGAATTTGAAAGTTAATGATGCAAATGAAACAAAAATTCCTAAAGACGGCAAGGTTAATTTTGCCAACGGTACCGGTACGACTGCTGCCTTGGGCAATGATAATACGGTAACGTATTCGGTCAATAAGAGCACCTTCAATATTAATAATGGTACGGTTTCCGCTGTTAATGGTGGAGATCATTTTGCTACGGCCGAAGAAGTTGCCAAAGCCATTAATGCTTCGGAGAAAACGACCGTAGTTGCGCAAGGTAAGCATACCCGTGTGAACGGCAACCCTGTGGGCAATGTGACGACTTACACGGTAGATGCTGAAAAAACCACGGTCAGCGCTAAAGCCGGAGGCGATATTGAAATTTCAGACGGCCTATTGGATTCAAATACTCTAATTGCCGACTACAAAGTGGATTTGACGGCAGCAACTAAAGCGAAGATTCAAAAAGGTGCGGATGCCAAGGATAAAGTAGATAGCGAAGGTTTGATTTTTACTGATGATGCGTCAAAAGAGACGGAGAAAATCAAACTTGGTGAAAAATTGGCACTAAACGGCGATAAAAATATCGTAACGGCAGCAACCGGCAAGCAGGTCAGCTTTAAGTTGGCTAATACGGTTACGGTCGGAGAGGTCGGTGGTCATCCTGTAAGTATTGACGGCACGCAAGGTACGGTAACCGGTTTGACCAATACGCAGTTTAATCCTGATGCAATCGTTTCCGGACGTGCTGCAACGGAAGACCAGCTGCAAAATGTTGCACGCAAACCTTTGGCTTTTGCCGGAGATTACGGTGTTGAATTTAACCGGAAATTAGGCGAGAAAGTTAAGGTTGTCGGCGGAGCGGCTGAGAATACGTTAACTGAAAACAATATCGGTGTGGTTACAGACGGCACAGATAAATTAACCGTTAAGCTGTCAAAAAATCTTCATCTGACTGATACGGGCAGCATTAATGTCGGTGGCCATACTTTAAATTCAGACGGCCTCACGATTAATAACGGAGCAGCAGGTTCGCCTGTGAAGCTGGGCAAGAGCGGTTTGGATAACGGCGGCAATGTTATCAATAATGTTGCCAGCGGTTTGCAGGGCGCGGATATCGGCAATATTGCTGCCGGTGATGTCAAGTTGAAAAATGCTGCCAATATCGGTGATTTGCAGAAAATCAATAATGATTTGATTGCCAAGGGCTGGAAGCTGCAAACCAATCAGGGTAATGCCGAGGCCGTTCGCTTGGGGGATACGGTGCAGGTGGTGGACGGTGCGAATACCAAAGTATCGGCGATAACTACTGCCAACGGTGTGCATACTTATCAAATCAATGTTAACGGCTTGCCCGTTGCATTTGTCAACGATGCAGGCGAAGCGTTGGTAAAAGTGGGGGATAAGTATTACAAAGCAGCAGATATGACTGCAGACGGTAAATTAAAACCCGGTGCCCAAGAACAAACACCGTCTAAAAC
This sequence comes from Neisseria weaveri, assembly GCF_900638685.1. Lineage (NCBI taxonomy): Bacteria > Pseudomonadati > Pseudomonadota > Betaproteobacteria > Neisseriales > Neisseriaceae > Neisseria > Neisseria weaveri. Next base: position 1,626,997 of record NZ_LR134533.1, read on the forward strand.
TTCGCTGGTGAATAAAGAGGGCGCGCCGGAAGAGATGACGCTGGATAAGGTCAAAGACGGAAAAATCGCTGCAGGCAGTAAAGAGGCGGTAAACGGCGGACAATTGCACAGCGCAAATCAAAATATTGCCAATGCTTTAGGCGGTGGCAGTCAAGTTGATCAAAACGGTAATCTGACCAAGCCTACCTATAATGTGTACGGACAGACGGCAGACAATGTCGGCAGTGCTATTGATAAATTACAGCAGCTCGGCCCGGTAACGTATGTGGATAACGCAGGAGCTGCAACCGCAACGCCAAGCAACCGTACCGCTTTGCGTAATTCCAACGGCAAGATTGATGCGCCGGTGATTTTGGGTAATGTTGCCAGTGGTTTGGAAAATACTGATCTGTCGGCGATTCCGGCTAACGATCCTAAGTTAAACAATGCCGTTAACGTCGGCGATTTGCAGAAAATCAGCAACAATTTAAGTTCCAGGGGTTGGAAGCTGCAAACCAATGACGGAGTGGAAGCCAATATCCGCTTGGGCGATACGGTGCAGGTAGTGGACGGTGCGAATACCAATGTATCGGTGATTACTACGGCAAACGGTAAGCACACTTATCAAATCAATACAGACGGCCTGCCCGTGTCATTTGTGAATCGGCAGGGCGATACTTTGGTTAAGGTTAGCGGTCAGTATTACAAGGCCGGTGATATTAATACTGCCGGAAAATTGGCAGACAATGCACAAGTTCAAACCCCGGTTAAAACCTCTTTGGTGGACGGGAGCGGTACCGCTGCGCCGATGGTTTTGAATAATGTGGGTAACGGTGCGGTTTCGGCAAGCAGCAAAGAAGCGGTTAACGGCAGCCAACTGCATGGGTCGAATCAGAATGTGGCCAATGCTTTAGGCGGCAATAGTTCTGTTGATACAAACGGTAATTTGGTTGCGCCGACTTACCGTGTGGTAAACGGCAAACCCAACGGTAATGCGGTTCAAGATGTCCGTAATGTAGGCGATGCGGTAACGGCACTCAATACCGCAGTGACCACGCCGTTGAAATTTGCCGGCGACCACGGCAATGCCTTCGAACGCAAGCTGGGCAGCCAAACCAATATTGTCGGCGGTGCTGCCAAAGACCGCTTGACTGAAAACAATATCGGTGTCGTTTCAGACGGCACGGATACTTTAAAGGTACAGTTGGCGAAAAACGTCGATTTGGGTACGGACGGCAGTATCACAACCGGAGACAGCACTTTAAATTCAGACGGCCTCGTTATTAAAAACGGTACGGCCAACAAGCCGGTTAAGCTCACAAAAGACGGCTTGGATAACGGCGGCAACAAGATTGTGAATGTGGCTGAGGGCAGTGTGGCGAAAGACAGTTCGGATGCGGTAAACGGCAGCCAACTGTATGCGGCCAATCAAAACATTGCCAATGCATTGGGCGGCGGCAGCAGTGTCGACAAGCAGGGCAATCTAACCAATCCTACCTATAATGTTTACGGAGAAGATGTCCGTTCGGTAGGCGACGCCGTCAATAAACTGCAACAGCGCGGGCCGGTAACTTATGTAGACCGGCACGGACAACCGACAACCACGCCAAGCAACCGTACGGCCTTGCGTGACGAAGACGGCAATATTGCCAAGTCTGTGATTTTGGGCAACGTCGGCAGCGGCTTGGAAGGCGCAGAGCTGAATAATATCGCCGACGGCGACAAGAGACTGAATAATGCCGTTAATGTCGGCGATCTGAAAAAGATCAGTCATGATTTGACAAATAAAGGCTGGAAAGTCCAAACCAATGACGGTCGCGAAGCAACGGTTAAACTCGGCGACACGGTTCAAGTGACAGACGGTGCAAATACCAAAGTATCGGCAATCACTACCGCCGGTGATAAGCATACTTATCATATAGATGTAGTAGGTTTGCCGATCCAATATACGACTAAATCAGGCAAGCCTGTTGCCAAAGTCGGCGGGCATTTTTATGAAGTGAAAGATGACGGTTCGCCCGATTTGGCCAAAAAAATCGATAACCCTGAAAATCTGGTTACCAAAATCGTTAATCCGACAGCGCAGCCGAACAGCGTAGGCGGGGCAACAACGTTGGGCAATATTGCGGCGGCAACCGGAGATTTGGACGGTACTAACCGTGGCGATCAAGCGGCTACGGCAATCAATGACCAAACACCGTTAGGTTCGGAATTGCGTAAAGCCTATAACGGCTTGGCAGATCTGAATAATGCAGATGAAACCAATGCGCTCACGGTTGCCGATGCAAAAAAACAAGGATGGGTCGTTTCGGCCGACGGGAACAATTATGCCGATGATGTCCGCCATGCCAATGAAGTTCGGTTTAGCGGTAAAGATGCGGTAACCGTGACCGGCAGCACAGATTCAGACGGCATCCGCAACATCACCGTGTCGGTAGATGCACAGGGTATTGTCAATAAAGCGCAGATTCCGGTTGTGTATACCACTGTCAGTGGCGATAGGGTTATCAAACAGGGAGATAAATTCATCAAACTTAATCCCCTGACCGGCTTGCCGATTATCGGCGATGCAGGCATTGTCCAACCCGGAGATGTAATTGCCTCTATGAATAATGCGGAAGGAAAAACAGATGTGCCGATGTCGTTGGGTAACATTAAAAGCAATCTTCCCAATACCGATCTCAAAACCCGGCTTAGCGGCGATAAGACACCCGTTAAAGAGCAAGCTACACCCAAGCTGCCGTCTAAACAGCAGCAACATGCGGCAACTGTCGGTGATGTGTTAAACAGCGGCTTTAATCTCAAACAAGACGGACAAGCAAGAGATTTTGTGCGGGCTTACGATACCGTTAATTTCGTTGCCAGCGATTCGGCGGAAATTGTTGTGTCAAGCAATGAAACAGGAACATCTTCCGATATCAAAGTTAATGTGAAGACAGACGGAAAAACCTTAAGGGTGGATCCGAAAAAAGGCTTAACCGCAGTAACAACCGAGCTGACTGCTACCGGTGCGGATGCAGACCAGAACGGCACACGCGATACGCTTGCGCCGCAGTTTTCAGCCACAGATCCCGATGCCTTGCTGAAAGCAGGAGAGATTGCCTCGGCAGTCAATAAATTGGTAGATGAAGGGTTTGCTGTTCAAACTCAAGACGGTAAAACAGTTCATAAAAAATTGGGTGAAGCCGTAGCCGTAGTCGGCGATGAGGGAAACATCACCACGAAAGTTCAAGACGGTAAAGTCCGCATAGAGCTGGCTAAAAATTTGACCGTTGATTCGCTGGAAACCGGCGGTAAAGGCAAAGACGGTTCGGTGAGCGTTAAAGATGCAAACGGCAATAGCGGTATCAATTTGTCTGCCAAAGACGGTGTCGGCTTATTGGGTTTGAGCGGCAAAGACGGAGCGAATGCCACGGTGTCTGTGGAGAAAGGTAAAGCAACGGTTGACCCGAAAGACGAGAAAGGCATAGACCGTATCAGCTTTGTTTCAAAAGACCCGGTAACCGGTAAGGAAACCCCGCGCCAAGTTGCCACGATGGATGACGGATTGATATTTGCCGGAGATACCGGTAATACATCCGCACGCAAATTGGGCGAAACCGTTAAAGTGTTCGGCGGTGTAACGGAAGCCGGCAAACTGTCCGATAACAATATCGGTGTGGTTTCAGACGGCAAAGGCAATTTGGAAGTCAAGTTGGCTAAAGATATTGCACTTGACAGTGTAACCATCAAATCGCCTACGCAGAATAATCCGGACAATACCGTCAGCTTAACTGCAGACGGATTGAATAACGGCGGCAAGGTTATCAGCAATGTCGGTTCGGGTGTACGCAATACAGATGCAGCCAATGTCGGCCAATTGCGTGCATTAGGCAATCAAATCCATAACCGTATTGATGATTTAGATAAAGGAGTGCGCGGTGTCGGCGCGAATGCCGCAGCCTTATCATCCGTGCCGCAGGTTTACTTGCCCGGTAAATCGTTGGTGGCCGTAGGTTTGGGTACTTATGACGGAGCTTCTGCTGTAGCAGTCGGTTTCTCGAGTATTTCGGACGGGGGAAACTGGATTATTAAAGCGAACGGATCTGCCAATACCGTAGGGAAGTTTTCTGCCGGTGTCGGAGCGGGCTATATGTGGTAATGATTGAGTGAAAAAATCAGTGCGGCTTTTATCAAGCCGCACTTTATTATGTTAGGAAATTTTGTTATGAATATTGAGCATATGTACCGCTGGTTTTGTTGACGCTGGAAATTTTCAGACGGCCTCTTGGATTTCAGACGGCCTGTTTGAAGTTAAATACAGAAATCCTCTTCAATAACAGGCATAAGGATTTTGTCAATCCGTTCGCGCGATAACTGAGGAGCAAACAGCTGTATAAAATCATAGCTGTATCCGCGCAGATAAGTACCGGCACGCAAGGCAATGTAGATGGGTGAGGGCTCGAATAGATGTCCGGCATCAATCATATGCAAACCCTGATCCGAAGCGGCATCGTAGGCGGCTTTTTCTATAATGCCGATACCCAAACCCAACCTTACGTAGGTTTTTAAAACATCAGTGTCGGCTGCAGAAAGCGCGATCTCCGGCATAGGCAGTCCCGCTTTTTGAAATGCACGTGCAACCGAACTGCCGTGATTGAATGCAAATTCATAAGTTACTGCAGGGAAATCGGCAATATCAGCCAAGCTTAAAGGGTTTCTAAATTCCAAAACCGGATGGTCATCGGGAACGATAAGCGCATATGAAGAACAGTGGCAGGGTATTTTTCGTAAATCCGTTTCACCGACCGATTCCGTTGCAATCGCAAAGTCTGCCTCACCGTTTTGCACTATTTGTACAATGGCTGAAGGGCTGCCTTGTTTGATACTGAGTTTGACTTTAGGATAAGTTTTAACAAATTCGGCAACGACTTTGGGAAGGATATAACGGGCTTGGGTATGCGTGGTGGCCAAAGTAAGCGAACCGCTGTCTTGGTCTGTAAAATCGCGGCCTATGTTTTTAATGTTCTGTACATCTCTAAAAATGCGTTCGGCAATTTCCAAAACAGCTTTGCCAGGCTGCGATACGGAAACAACCCGTTTTCCGCTGCGGATGAAAATCTGAATGCCGAGCTCTTCTTCCAATAAACGGATCTGTTTTGAAATTCCGGGCTGTGAAGTAAATAAAGCTTCCGCCGCTTCCGAAACATTAAGATTATGGCGGTAAACCTCCAGCGCATAACGCAATTGTTGTAATTTCATGTTTGCAGACTGTATTGACTTATAAATATAAATTCAGGATTTTAATACAATAACGAAACCGTCATCTAACATTTTTCGATTTGGTTTTGAACTTTGGAGCATATTTAATCAGAGTCAGACAGCTGTGTTAATTGTTGCGTTTGTACAACTCATGTATATTTTGAAGCAGGTTTTAGTTGTAAATAAATGACACAGAATTGTTTTTTCGGCATGATAGCTAACATAAGACGCAAGCTGGTTGCAGTTGCGTGAATATGGTGCGGTATTGACAGTTTGCTGTTAGATTCTTATAGTGGCAACTTGATATATCCGATTTGCCGCCGTTTTTATAGCGGCCTGTATATTGGTGAATTGCAGCGGTTGTAATCAATTCCGTTGCTAACAATTTTTTGATGAGGGAATAATAATGACCAAACAGCTGAAATTAAGTGCCTTGTTTGTTGCCTTGATTGCTTCTGGCACTGCATTGGCCGCCGAGCCGCATACCAAACACGGTTATACCGTTAGCAGCAAATCTCAAGAAGTCGTTCGTAACAGCTACGGCGAGTGCTGGAAAAACACTTACTTCGATAAAGCTTCTCAAGGCCGTATCGAGTGTGGCGACGCTGTTGCAGTACAAACTGCACCTGAATACGCTGACGAAACTGTAGCTTTGTCTGCTAAGACTCTGTTTGGTTTCGATAAAGACAATCTGCGTCCTGAAGCAACTCAAACTCTGAATGCTTTGGCTCAACGCTTGTCTGACGCTAATGTTCAAGCTGTACGCGTAGAAGGTCACACTGACTTTATGGGTTCAGAGCAATACAACCAAGCTTTGTCTGAGCGTCGTGCGCAAGTTGTTGCAGGCTACCTGGTTAACAACGGTGTTGCTGCCAACAAAATCAGCGCTGCCGGTTTGGGTGAGTCTCAAGCTCGCATGACTTCAGCTTGTGAAGCTGAAGTGGCTAACTTAGGTAAGAAAGTTTCTAAAGCTAAGAAACGTGAAGCTTTGATCGCTTGTATCGAACCTGATCGCCGCGTAGACGTTAAGATCCGCACCTTGGTAACCAAACAAGTATCTGCCGGTCACGTTGAAGGTGAGCGTCCTGCTGTAGATGCTGGTTGGCATCCGGCTCCTGCTTCTTCAATCCACGGTTATACTCGTAACTAATTATTTGAAGATTAGCAGTTGAAATACTAAAAGCCCTGTTTTATACAGGGCTTTTTTATTTTTGATACTATGTTAAGCGTGAAGATAAATAATGATGTATCCGTTTTCGGATAGTTTTTCCGGCTGGTGGCTGGTATAGCGTATTGGATAAGTTAAAGAGTATGGGTTGCGGAATATGCTGAATATATTTCAGGTTGAATAATATTTATTTTTGATTTCATGTTTGGGGCGGGTTTGATTACGGTATCGAGTATACGGGTATAATGGTCAGTTTGGTTAAGCATGGACAAGTTGGTATTTGAAATTTGTGAAATCGATAAAGCTTTCAATTAAGTCATTGTTTGATAATTAAGCTTGGTCGAATATGTGAAAAGGATGTGCCGGTCATACTATGAAAGAATTTGATTTTATCCGCCGCTATTTAAATACTTGCCAAGACAAAGATGTGATTTTGGGTATCGGCGACGATGCGGCTATTGTCCGTCCGCGTTCGGGCTATGATTTGTGTTTCAGCAGTGATATGTTGCTGGCCGGTCGACATTTTTTTCATGGTACGGATCCGGCTGATGTAGCTCATAAGGTTTTAGGCGTCAATATTTCGGACATGGCGGCGATGGGTGCGGTACCTCGTTGGATTTTGCTTAGCGTAGCATTGCCCGACTTGGATGAAGAGTGGATAGAGGCATTTACCAGTAGTTTGTTTGACGTTGCCGGGCAGCATGGTGTGACTTTAATCGGTGGCGATACAACCAAAGGTGATTGGGTTTTTAATGTTACGATAGTCGGAGAGGTGCCGACCGGCAAGGCATTACGCAGGGACGCTGCGGTAGTTGGAGATGATATTTGGATTTCCGGCAGAATAGGTTTGGCTGCGGCGGCATTACAGCATGAACTGGGCAATTTGATTTTGCCTGATTCTGTGGCGGTTGCATGTAGATCGGCTTTACTGCATCCTACGCCGCGTGTTGCGTTAGGGCTGGAGTTATTGCCGTTTGCCCATGCGGCGCAGGATATTTCAGACGGCCTTGCTCAGGATTTGGGACATATTCTTAAAGCTTCGGGTGTTGGTGCCGAATTATTTGTTGGGCAATTGCCGACTTTATCCGGGTTAAAAGAGAGCTTGCCGACATCTGCATTGCATCGTTGTTTGTTGGCCGGTGGTGATGATTATGAACTGGTGTTTACGGCGGCGGAACAAGATAGGGATAAAGTGTTGCGTGCTGCCGAATTAAGCAAAACGCCTGTTGCCAGAGTGGGTAAAGTTAACGATACAGGCCGTCTGAAAATTTTTAACGGGCAAGGTAAGGAGATTCAATTGGATTCATGGGGGTTTGATCATTTTGGCTGAGATAAAACCGAATTTTAAATGGCTGTTGGTTCGACCTGTCTGTATGCTTGGCTTCGGCTTCGGCAGCGGTTTGGCACCGAAAGCACCGGGTACTTTTGGTACATTGCCTGCGATTCCGATTGCTTTTTTGTTGGCTGTTGTCGGCGTTTCTGTGTGGATGTGGTTGGCGGTCTCACTGGTATTGTTTATCGGTGGAGTTTTTATTTGCAGTGAAACGGAAAGGCAGCTCGGTATTCAGGATTACGGCGGTATTGTTTGGGATGAAATTGCCGCTATGGTGTTGATTTTAGGGTTTGTGCCGTTTACGTGGGGCTGGTGGTTGGCAGCTTTTGCCGTGTTTCGTATTTTAGATGCGGTAAAGCCTTGGCCGATTAAATGGTTTGATGCCCGTATCCATGGTGGCTTGGGGATTATGCTGGATGATTTGATTGCGGCCTTGTTTTCTTTAGTTGTTTTACGCCTGTTGGCAATTTGGTTGTAAAGTCCGTGTTGATATTGATGGCAATAAAGAGGCGGATAATCGGCTCGATGAAGCCGTCTGAAAATTTCAGACGGCCTTCGTTTTTCTGCTTTTATAAAAGTAAATTTTCAATATGTTTCGATAAATCAAATATATAATTTTTTTCTATTTGGAAACGGAAGTAAACAGCTCAAGGTAAAAATGTTGCACAGAATCGTGATTTTTTAAATAAAGTTAACACCAACTTGTTTTTCTTAACGGTTTATGCTGAAATACATCACAATCAAAAGAAAACATGACTGTTTTGGAGAGAGGAATTATGGAAGAGACGCTAAAGAATTTATTTGATACCGTAGGCGGCTGGGTCTGGGGACCGGCAATGCTGATCTTGCTGGTCGGCACGGGCGTATTGCTGACCGTATTGCTGAAAGGCTTACAGTTCAGCATGTTGGGCTATGCTCTGAAACAGGCATTCAGACCGCACGGCAAAAAGACGGACGGTGGCGATCATGACGGCGATATTTCACATTTCGGCGCATTGATGACGGCACTTTCCGCGACCATCGGTACGGGTAATATTGCCGGTGTGGCGACTGCGGTGGTTGCAGGCGGCCCGGGTGCAGTGTTCTGGATGTGGGTAACTGCAATTTTCGGTATGGCGACCAAATACGGCGAAGGCGTGTTGGCGGTGAAGTACCGTACTGTAAACAAACGCGGCGAAATGTCCGGCGGCCCGATGTATTATATCGAGCGCGGTTTGGGCAGCAATTGGAAATGGATGGCTTATGCGTTTGCCTTGTTCGGTACGGTTGCTTCTTTCGGTATCGGCAGCTCCGTGCAGTCCAACTCCGTGGCGCAAGCCGTTCAGTCGAGCTTTAAAATCGACCCGATGTATACCGGTATTGTGTTGACCGTATTGACTGCGATTGTGGTTTTGGGCGGTATCCGCGGTATTGCAAAAGCGTCTTCCCTGATTGTGCCGTTGATGGCCGTATCCTATGTTTTGGGCGGTTTGGCCATTATTATTTATAACTGGGACCTGGTTGTTCCTGCTGTTCAGCTGATTTTCTCTGACGCGTTTACCGGCCAAGCTGCCGCAGGCGGAGCGTTGGGCAGCGTAATCCGTTACGGCGTGGCTCGTGGTGTATTCTCCAACGAAGCGGGTATGGGTTCTGCGCCGATTGCCGCTGCCGCTGCCAAAACCGACCATCCTGTGCGTCAGGCTTTGGTGTCTATGACCGGTACGTTTTTGGATACCATCATCGTATGTTCGATTACCGGTATCGTTTTGGTAATGGGCTTACTGGGTGCGGGCGGAGAGTTTGTCAAACCGGAATTGAGCGGCGCGGCGTTGACAACCGATACATTCAACCGCTTATTGCCGGGCCCGGGCGGCTGGGTAGTTACCATCGGCTTGATTTTCTTTGCGTACTCAACCATTTTAGGCTGGTGTTACTACGGCGAGAAATGTGCGGCTTATGTGTTTGGCGACGGTTTTGCCAATGTTTACCGCGTGATTTATGTGGGTACGGTAATGCTGGGTACGGTAGTCAGCTTGGATTTGGTTTGGTTGGCTGCGGATACTTTCAACGGTTTGATGGCGATTCCGAACTTGATTGCTTTGATCCTGCTTTCTAAAGTGATTGTGGGTGAAACTAAAGACTTTAAAGCAAAACGTCAAAGCGGCGAATTGCCATAACGCTTCATTTGATTTTATCTCGTTAATTTCAGACGGCCCGGATTATTCCGGGCTGTTTTGTTTGTGCGGTTCGGATTAAAAATGCGACAATCCGTTTTCCATAAACCAGTAACGTAAAACACAATATGCATCCAGCTTATTTCATTGCCGGTACGGATACCGGAATCGGCAAAACATTCTGCACCACAGCCTTATTGCACGCGGCAAAAAAAAGCGGTCTGCACAGTACCGGCTATAAGCCGGTGGCAACGGAAGCTGATGAAAACGGTTGGAATGAAGATGTTTCCGCCTTACGCGCTGCTTCATCGGAGGTTTATGCTTATCAGGATCATAACGGTTATACCTTTCGGGAAGCGACCGCGCCGCATTTGGCTGCCGTCGATGAAAACCGCCCGATAAATACCGCCTGTTTGAGCGAAGGTTTAGCAAAACTAAAACAGAAAAGTGGCTTGGTTTTGGTTGAAGGGGCCGGGGGGTGGTTAACGCCTTTAGATGACGAAACCGACTTTGCAGATTGGGTAGTGTCGCAGCAGCTGCCGGTTATTCTGGTGGTGGGGATGAAGTTGGGCTGCATCAATCATGCTTTGCTGACAGTGGAAGCAATACGCCATTCAGGGTTGGAGCTGGCAGGTTGGGTTGCCAACTGTATCACCGCACAGCCGCACCGTTTGGAAGACTATCTCGATACGTTGGTGAAACGTATTCCCGCACCGCTGCTGGGCTTAATGCCGTATATGCCCGGGGCAAGGGCAGAGACGGTTGCGGAATTTCTTGACATCGGTTTACTGGATTGATGTCGGTATTATGTATAGAAATAACCTGAAGGCCGTCTGAAAATTTCAGACGGCCTTTTGATATATAAACTTGTATCCGTTGAAACGCTTGCTTGTTTACCCGATAGCAAAACAGGTTGAAATGGCAGATTGGGGATTTTATCCGCAGCAGGGCTGAACCAATACCCACGGCGCAACCACCACCGCCCACATGGCCTGATTGTTGTCGAGAAAACGGCTCGCCTGATCTTCACTGACCAAGCCGAATTTTCCGGTTTCCATCAGCGGACGCAAAGCGGAGGCATTATCGGCGGCAACCATTTCGGCTACGTTGATCAAGTCCAGCTCCTCGGATACATAAACGGCTGCACCGCGGGCAAAATGGGTTTGCAGCTCGTCCCAATGGATTTTGGCGGTTTCCAGATTCAGTTTTTCGCCCACAGATACCGACTGCATACGTTTATCCTTTATTTTAAAAAGCATTATTGTACTGCGTTTTCAGCGCAAACCCTATTGCCGCTTTCATTTACAATCCCGGTTGTTATACAGTATCATCTGCGTTGGTTTATTTTCAGACGGCCTCACGGCTGTGCGCCCTATTTTATGAATACGATTTTACTGACCGGTTTGATACAGAGATTATTGATTGCCTTGTTGGCGCTCGCGTTTTTGTGGAGCGTTTACTTCTGGGCGGTCGGCGCATGAGTATCCGTACGCAAGATTTAACGGTCAGCTATAACCGTCATCCGGCTGTCCACCATTTTGATATCTGTTTTGATTCGGGCAGTATGTGGGCGGTGTTCGGGCCGAACGGTGCGGGAAAATCCACTTTTCTCAAGGCCGTGATGGGATTGCAGAAAATCGACACGGGCAAAGTCGAGTGGTGCGGCTGCGAGCGCAAAGACATTGCTTATCTGCCGCAACAGTCGGAAATAGACCGCAGCCAGCCGATGACGGTGTTTGAATTGGCGGCAATGGGGCTGTGGTATGAAATCGGGTTTTTTGGCAGGGTCGGCAAAGCCCAGCGCGCGCGCGTGACCCAAGCTTTGGAACGCGTGGAAATGGCGGATTTTGCCGACCGCCAGATAGGTCATCTGTCAAACGGTCAGTTTCAGCGCGTGTTATTTGCGCGGATGCTGGTACAGGATGCGAAATATTTGTTGTTGGACGAGCCGTTTAACGCGGTGGATGCCAAAACGACTTATGCTTTGTTGGAATTATTGAGGCAATGTAACAGCGAGGGCCGGACGGTGGTGGCGGTGTTGCACGATTATGAACAGGTGCGTGCTTATTTTCCCTATACCGTTTTGATTGCACGGGAAAAAATCGCTTCGGGTAAAACGGAAGACGTTTTGACCGAGCATTTTCTCAAACAAGCGGACGCGGCGGTGCAGAAGCATGATGCAGCCGATTGGTGCGAAGCGTAACGGCGGCAGCCTTCCCATTATTTTCAGACGGCCTCAAATACATGACAGATTTTTATACACTCATTATCGAACCTTTTGCCGAATTTGACTTTATGCGGTATGCGCTGGCTTCCATTGTCAGCTTGGCACTGAGTGCTGCGCCGGTTGGCGTGTTTTTGGTGATGCGCCGCATGAGCTTGGTGGGTGATGCATTAAGCCATGCCGTTTTGCCGGGTGCGGCGATCGGTTATATGTTTGCCGGTTTGAGTTTGCCTGCCATGAGTGCGGGCGGGTTTATTGCCGGCATGTTGATGGCATTGCTGGCCGGTTTGGTCAGCCGGTTGACCGGATTGAAAGAAGATGCCAATTTCGCCGCTTTTTATTTGAGCAGTTTGGCTATCGGCGTGGTGTTGGTCAGCACGGGCGGAAGCAGTGTTGATTTGCTGCATTTGCTGTTCGGTTCGGTGTTGGCGGTGGATTTACCGGCCTTACAGCTGATTGCTGCAGTTTCCAGCCTGACTTTGCTGGCCTTGGCAGTGATTTACCGACCGCTGGTGTTGGAGAGCATTGATCCGCTGTTTTTAAAAGCGGTAAAAGGCAAGGGCGGATTCTGGCATGTTCTGTTTTTGGTTTTGGTTGTCATGAACTTGGTGGCCGGTTTCCAAACGCTCGGTACGTTGATGTCGGTAGGTTTGATGATGCTTCCGGCCATTACCGCACGTTTGTGGACGCGCAGCATGGGTTCGCTGATTCTCACGGCTTTGCTGTTGGCTTTGGTTTGCGGAACAGGCGGACTGCTGTTTTCCTATCACATTGAAATTCCTTCCGGCCCGGCCATTATTCTTTGGTGCGGCACGGCTTATCTGATTTCGATATTTTTCGGCAAAGAGGGCGGCATTCTGCCCAAGTGGCTGAGAAGCAAAAAACATAAAACAGCTTAAAATTTCAGACGGCCTTTTTCGCCGTCTTCACCATTAAAAATTAAAACGGTAGCAATAAGGAGCGGAATTATGAAAAATTGGCAAGCGGTATTGATTGCGGCAGTCGTTCCGGTGGGGGCATATGCCGCGCCGATGCCTGTGGTAACGGGCTTCAGCATTTTAGGTGACATTACCAAACAAATTGGCGGTGAGCGCGTAGACGTTCAGAATTTGGTCGGTCACGACCAAGATTCGCATGTTTACCATATGACGGCAGGCGACGTGCGCAAAATCCGCAATGCAAAATTGGTTGTGTTAAACGGTTTGGGTTTAGAAGCTGCCGACATTCGGCGTGCCGCCAAACAAGGCAAAGCCGTGTATGCGGAAGCCGCCGCAGGCATTAAGGCTTTGGAAGCCGGCGAACATCACCACCACCATCATGATCACGGTCATGACCACGGCCATCATCACCATGATCATGGCGAATTCGATCCGCATGTATGGACGGATCCCGTGTTGATGAAAACTTATGCGGCCAATATCGCACAAGCTCTGATTAAAGCCGATCCCGAAGGCAAAGCCTATTACAGCAAACGCTTAACCGACTATCAGGTGCAACTGACCAAGCTGCACGAAGAAACCAAGAAAACCTTCGACAGCATTCCGGCGGAAAAACGCAAAGTGCTGACCGGTCATGACTCCTTTGCCTATATGGCCAAGCGTTACAATATCCAATTTACCGCCGCACAAGGTGTCAGCACGGCAGCAGAGCCTTCCGCCAAACAAATTGCGGCGATTATCCGTCAAATCAAACGCAGCGGTATCAAAGCCGTTTTTGCGGAAAACATTAAAGACACCCGCCAAATCGAGCGAATCGCCAAAGAAACCGGTGTGAAGCTCAACGGCAAGCTGTATTCCGATGCTTTGGGCAGCCGTCCCGAAGCGGATACCTATATTGAAATGTACCGCTACAATGTTAAAGCATTGGCAGATGCCATGAAGCAGTAAACGGTTTGGATAAGCTCAAAAGGCCGTCTGAAATTTTCAGACGGCCTTTGTTCATTGCAGACAAATGATAACCGGGGCTTATGCCGATAAAGCTTGCGTTTGGTGTTGCACCAGTTCGGCAATGCCTTTTTGTCCCAACGCAATCAAAACGGACAACTCTTCCAAGCTGAACGGCGCGCCTTCCGCCGTCCCTTGAATTTCGATTATTTTGCCAGATTCCGTCATCACCAGATTGATGTCGCTGTCGCAGCCGGAATCTTCAGGATAATCCAAATCCAGCAACGGCGTACCGCCGACTACGCCGACCGATACGGCGGCAACGGCTTCGCGAATCGGGTTTTCAGAAATCAAACCCTTAGCCAATAGCTTGTTTACCGCCATGGCAAGCGCGACAAATGCGCCGGTAATCGAAGCCGTGCGTGTGCCGCCGTCTGCCTGAATCACATCGCAGTCGATCAGAATCTGGCGTTCGCCCAGTTTTTCCATATCGACCACGGCACGTAGCGAACGGCCGATCAGGCGTTGGATTTCCTGAGTGCGTCCGCTTTGTTTGCCTGCCGAAGCTTCGCGGCGCATGCGTGAAGCGGTGGAAGCGGGCAGCATACCGTATTCGGCTGTGACCCAACCTTGGTTTTTGCCGCGCAGAAACGGCGGTACGCTTTCGTCAACCGAAGCGGTGCAGATGATTTTGGTATTGCCGCATTCAATTAAAACCGAACCGTCGGTATGCGGCAAAAAGCCGGGCGTTAGCTTAATGCTGCGCAGCGAATCGGCCGCGCGGCCTTCGCGTTGGTAAGAGCTTGTCATAATTTTTTCCTTTAATTGAATTGTTTGGCATTATAACACGGGCGTGTTGTGGTATATTGTTGCCCGAGAAACGATGTTTATTGATATTGGAGCGAGTTGTGACCATTTACAGTATGACCGGTTTTGCCAATGCGGCAGGCGAGTGCGGCGGCAAGCGCATTAATTTGGAAATCCGTGCGGTAAACCACCGCTATTTGGACGTGCAGTTCAGAATGCCCGATGATTTGCGTTATTTGGAAGGCTCGTTGCGCGAACAGATTGCCGGAAAAGCCGCGCGCGGCAAGCTGGAATGTCGGATTCAGATTCAAGACGTGGCCGAAAGCGGCCGCGGTTTGGAAGTGGACGGCGATTTGGTGGCGCAACTGGCCTCCTTAAATAAAAAATGGCGCAAAAAACATCAAGATTTGGGTAAGTTGCGTGTGGCCGATATTTTGCGTTTTCCGGGTGTGTTGGTCAGCCAGAACGCCGATGCCGAAGAGTTTGCCCAAGCAGTTAAAGATTTATTGGCGCAGGCTTTGGAGGATTTCACCGCCGCGCGCGAGCGCGAGGGCGAAAAATTGGGCTTGCACCTGTTGGAACGCTTGGACGGCATGGAGCAGATTGTCGGCGATTTGAACGGTAAATTCCCATCTTTGCTGGAAGCGCATTTGGAAAAAGTCCGTACCCGTTTGCGCGAAGCGGTGGAAATTGTCGATAACGACCGTTTGCAGCAGGAGTTTGCGCTGTTTATGCAGAAAGCTGATGTGGACGAAGAATTCAGCCGTCTGCGTACGCACATTGCCGAAGTGCGCCGTATTGTGAAACAGGCCAAAGGCGGCGTGGGCAAGCGTTTGGATTTTCTGATGCAGGAACTGAACCGCGAAGCGAATACGCTCGGCAGCAAGGCGATTGCGGCGGAATGTACGCAGGCTTCGGTTGAGTTGAAGGTGTTGATCGAGCAAATGCGCGAACAGGTTCAGAATATCGAATAATAAGTCATTCGTCATTGAACAGGCCGTCTGAAATTTTCAGACGGCCTGTTGGTTTAGTCTTTGCCCTGCCGGTTGTGGTGGGTGATGTCGAAGCCTTGGCGTTTGTAGGCGGAAAAACGCTTGCGGGCTTCGTCCAAATCTTCCAAGCCGGTGCCGACGATTTCCAGCACCCGTTCGGGCGGGGGAACGGCGTCGCACCAAAAATCGGGTGACAAGTTTAAAACTACCCGGCCCGGCTGAAGTGCAGGGAAAGTTTGACCGAAAGTAACCAATACCGGCGCGTCTTCGGGCTGCGGTTGGTTGGGATACCAGATTTCATGCGGCAGAAACGCGGTCGGTTCATAGCTCCATAAATCCAAGTTCAGCTTTTCGGCGGCTTCGCCGTCTTCCGTCCAAACCAATACCCGGCTGCCGCTTTGCACGGCGCGTGCAGTCAGGCGGCAGGCAAAAAGGTGGCAATCGCTGACGTGAGTGTAAAACGTGGCTTGAGGCATGGATTTTCCTAACAGGTTGGCAGGTGAAACCGATGACACCGTATGTTTGCGGCGGTGTGCCGCTGTGCGGTAAAAGCTTATCGGTTGTAAACGGTATTATTTTAGCGGAAACAGAGAGGCCGTCTGAAAATTATTGCGGTTTTCAGACGGCCTTGGATTTCAAATAAATGAAATTATGCGTTCAGATTACGCAGATAGTTGAGCAGCAGCGGAACGGGGCGGCCGCTTGCGCCTTTTTCTTTGCCCGATTTCCATGCCGTACCGGCGATATCCAAATGCGCCCAGTTGTAGTTTTCGGTGAAGTATGACAGGAACGTGGCAGCCGTGATGGTACCGGCAGCGCGTCCTCCGATATTTTGCAGGTCGGCGAAGTTGGATTTAAGCTGTTCTTTATAGTTGTCGAACAGCGGCAGCTGCCATGCTTTGTCGCCCGAATCTTCGGCGGCGGCCAGCAGTTGGTCGGCCAGTTCTTGATTGTTGGCCATCAGGCCGCTCACTTCGTGGCCGAGTGCAATAATGCAGGCTCCGGTCAGCGTGGCAACGTCGATAACGGCTTTCGGGTTGAACTGTTCGGCATAAGTCAGCGCGTCGCATAAAATCAGACGGCCTTCCGCATCGGTATTCAATACTTCGATGGTTAAGCCTTTCATGCTGGTTACGATGTCGCCCGGTTTGTTGGCACCGCCCGAAGGCATGTTTTCGCAAGTCGGTACGACGGCAATCAGGTTGATGGGCAGCTGCATTTTTACTGCTGCGCAGAATGTACCGATAACGGTTGCCGCGCCGCACATGTCGAATTTCATTTCGTCCATGTTTTCGCCCGGTTTCAGGGAAATGCCGCCGCTGTCGAAGGTAATGCCTTTGCCGACCAAAACAACGGGAGCGGCTTCTTTATCTTCTGCTCCGAAGTAGCTTAACTCCACCAGATAAGGCTTCTCTTTGCTGCCTTTGGCTACCGACCAAAACGAACCCATGTTTTCTTTGATGTAGTCTTTTTCCAGAATTTTGGCGGATGCGCCCAATTTTTTCGCTTCGGCTTTGGCGGTTTTGGCTAAGAATTTCGGTGTGCATTCGTTTGGCGCGGCATTGCCCAAATCGCGGCAGAGGCTCATGCCGTAAACCAGTGCTTCGGCAACGGTAACGGCCGCTTGTACGGCTTCGGCGTGTTGGCTGTGGTAGAACGCGGCGGCGGTGAGTTTGGCCGGAGAAGTTTCTTGTTTGTAGCGTTCGAAACGGTAAACGGCATTGCCCAATGTAGTGGCGAACACTTCTGCGACCAGCGGTGCGTCAACTGCGCAGAAAGGCTCGAGGCATACGTTTAACTGTTCTTGCTTTTGCGCCCATGCAGCCGCTTCTTTGGCTGCTTTTTCGACGGTAGCGCGTTGCGTGTCTTTCATGCGTACGACGCCGACGGATTTCAGACGGCCTGCTTCGATGATTTTGGTTTCGGCAAAAGCCTGTCCTTCTTCCAACGAGGCGCACAGCAGTGCGGCGGTTTCGTCATTGTTGTTTTCCGAACAGGGGCATGCGTCTGTGCAGACATAAAGCAAGGCACCTGCTTGGTTTGGCTGCAATTTTTCGGCTTTTATGCTAAATTCCATGTTTCTTCTCCGATACAACGGTTAAATAAATGTTTTCAGACGGCCTTTTCAAATAATACAGACTGAAACGGGTCGTTTGGATGAAAGCATTTGGATTGTACCCGAATTCAGGCCGTCTGAAATACTTGCCGCTTAGGCAGTTAGCGATTCTATGATTTACCAGCGTAATTTTATTAAAGAACTCTCTTTTACCGCAGTCGGCATTTTTGTCGTACTGCTGGCCGTGTTGGTGTCCACTCAGGCGATCAACCTGCTCGGCCGTGCGGCAGACGGCAGGGTGGCGATTGATGCGGTGGCGGCATTGGTCGGATTCTGGGTGGTAGGTATGACGCCGCTGCTGTTGGTGCTCACTGCCTATATCAGCATTTTGGCAGTGTTGACCCGCTATTGGCGCGACAGCGAAATGTCGGTGTGGCTTTCTTGCGGTTTGGCATTGAAACAGTGGCTGCGGCCGGTGATGCAGTTTACCGTGCCGTTTGCCGTATTGATCGCCGTCATGCAGCTTTGGGTAATGCCGTGGGCGGAATTGCGCAGCCGCGAGTATGCGGAAATTTTGAAGCAGAAGCAGGAGCTTTCTTTAATTGAGGCAGGCGAGTTCCGCGCTTTGGGCAAGAAAAACGGCAGGGTCTATTTTGTCGAACGGTTCGACACCGATTCGGGCGTGATGAAAAACCTGTTTCTGCGCGAGCAGGACGATAAAGGCAACGACAACGTAATTTTTGCCAAAGAAGGCACGTTTTCCCTGAAAGATAACAAACGTACATTGGAATTGAGCGGCGGTTACCGATACAGCGGCACTCCGGGCAGAGCGGATTACAATCAGGTTTCTTTCGAACGGCTGAGCCTGATTATCAGTACGACGCCGAAAATCATCGACCCGATTTCCCACCGGCGCACCATTCCGACCATGCAGCTTTTCGGAAGCAGCAATCCGCAATATCAGGCTGAATTAATGTGGCGTTTGTCGCTGCCGATCAGCGTGCTGCTGTTGGCGTTGGCTGCAGTGCCTTTGTCGTATTTCAATCCGAGAACGGGGCATACTTACAATATTTTGTTTGCCATCGGCCTGTATCTGATTTATCAAAACGGCTTGACCTTTCTGCGTAATGCGGTGGAAGACGGCAAGCTGAATTTCTGGCTCGGTATGCTGCCCATGCATATTTTGGTGGCGTTGGCTGCAATCGTTTTGCTGAGGGTACGCAGTATGCCGGCACAGCCTTTCCTTCAGGCTTTGGCCAACAGCATGAAAGGCGGTGGCAAATGAAATTGATCAACCGTTATCTGATTAGCAGATTGAGCGTGATGACGCTGTATGCTTTGGTGTCGCTGTTGGCGTTGTACAGTTTTTTCGACATTATCAGCGAAGTCGGCGATATCGGCGAGGGCAGCTACAACGGCTGGAAAGTGATGTTGTATGTGGCCATGCAGATGCCTTCGCGTGCGTATGAACTGATGCCTTTGGCCGTATTGATAGGCGGTTTGCTGGCTTTAAACCAGTTGGCGGCAGGCAGCGAAATCACCGTGATGAAAGCCAGCGGAATGAGCACCGGCAGGCTGATAGCCGTATTGTTGCAATTCGGTTTGATTTTTGCCGTTGCCACGGCGGTATTGGGCGAATGGCTGGCGCCGGGTTTGAGCAGGCAGGCGGAAAATATGAAGGCCACTGCAGTCAGCGGCAAAATCAGTACCGGCAAACAAGGCTTATGGTTTAAAGAAAACAATAATGTCATCAATGTGCGCGAAATGCTGCCCGACCATACGCTGACAGGCATTAAAGTATGGCGGCATAACGAGCAGTTCAGATTGGCCGAAGCTGTGGAAGCGGAATCGGCAGCTTTGTCGGATCAGGGTTATTGGCTCTTGAAAAACGTGCGCCGCAGCGTATTGCACGGCGATAAAGTGGAAACCGAAACTTTGGCGGAACAGCGTTGGTCGGTTAGTTTAAACAGCAATCTTCTTGATGTGTTGCTGATCAAGCCCGAGCAGATGTCGGTATCCGCCCTCACCACTTACATAGGCCATCTGAAAAACAACCGCCAGCAAACGGCAACTTATGAAATCGCTTGGTGGCGCAAGCTGATGTATCCCGTTGCCGCCATGATTATGGCACTGGTTGCTTTGGCATTTACCCCGCAATCCACGCGCCACGGCAATATGGGATTGAAACTGTTCGGCGGAATCTGCTTGGGCTTGGTTTTCCATTTTGCCGGACGCTTATTCGGTTTTACCAGCCAGCTGTACGGCGTGCCGCCTTTTGCCGCCGCCGTTTTTCCGACAGCCATTTTTGCATTGCTCGGCATTTATTTAATCCGCAAACAGGAAAAACGCTAAACCTTGAGGCCGTCTGAAATTTCAGACGGCCTTATTTCGACAAGGCATCAGGGAAACATATGGAACAGCTTGAATTTTTTGATATTCCAAGCCCGTGTATCGGCGTATGCCAAGTCAACAACAAAGGCTACTGCAAAGGCTGTTTGCGCAGCAGGGAAGAGCGGCTTTACTGGCAGCGCATGACCGATGTGCAAAAACGCCAAGTGATGCATATGCTGCAGCAGCGCCGCCAAAAAATCAAAAGGCGGGGCGATACTGCCGTTTTGGAAGAAAACGAAACCTTCGCCCATCAGGAGCGCCTTGATTTTTAACGGTGCAAAATGAAGAAACAAACCGCGTTTTATCCTGCAGGATAAGCCGGGCGTTCAGCCAAGATAACGCGAAATATGTTAAAATCGCCGGCTAAAATCGAATCTATGGAAATTTAGGAAATCACATGAGCTTAAAATGCGGCATCGTCGGCCTGCCCAACGTCGGCAAATCCACCTTGTTCAACGCCTTAACCCAATCCGGTATCGAAGCGGCCAACTACCCCTTCTGCACGATTGAACCCAACGTCGGCATCGTCGAAGTGCCCGATCCGCGCATGGCCGAGCTGGCTAAAATCGTTAACCCGCAAAAAATGCAACCCGCCATTGTCGAATTTGTCGACATCGCAGGCTTGGTAGCTGGCGCGAGCAAAGGCGAAGGCTTGGGCAACCAGTTCCTTGCCAACATCCGCGAAACCGATGCCATCGTGAACGTCGTGCGCTGCTTCGACGACGACAATATCGTGCATGTTTCCGGCAAAGTCGATCCGATTGCCGACATCGAAACCATCGGCACCGAGCTGGCATTGGCCGACCTTGCCAGCGTAGAAAAAGCCATCACCCGCGAAGGCAAGCGCGCCAAATCAGGCGATAAAGACGCACAAAAACTCGTTGCCCTGTGCGAAAAACTGCTGCCCCATCTCAACGAAGGCAAACCCGTTCGCTCATTCGGTCTCGATGCCGAAGAACTCGCCATGCTGCGCCCCCTGTTTTTACTCACTGCCAAACCCGCCATGTATGTGGGCAACGTAGCGGAAGACGGTTTTGAAAACAACCCGCACTTAGACCGCCTGAAAGAATTGGCCGCCAAAGAAAACGCACCCGTAGTCGCCGTGTGCGCCGCATTGGAAAGCGAAATTGCCGAACTCGAAGACGAAGAAAAAGCCGAATTCCTCGCCGAAATGGGCTTGGAAGAACCCGGCCTCAACCGCCTGATCCGCGCCGGCTACGACTTGCTCGGCCTGCAAACCTACTTCACCGCCGGCGTAAAAGAAGTCCGCGCTTGGACCATTCACAAAGGCGACACCGCCCCGCAAGCCGCCGGCGTGATCCACACCGATTTCGAACGCGGCTTCATCCGCGCCCAAGTGATTGCTTACGACGATTTTGTTACTTTAGGCGGAGAAGCCAAAGCCAAAGAAGCCGGCAAAATGCGTGCCGAAGGTAAGGAATATGTGGTGCAAGACGGAGATGTGATTCATTTCTTGTTTAATGTGTAAGCCATAGTTTTTCAGACGGCCTGTTTGTTTTAAGGTCGTCTGTTCGGCGTGTTGGAAGAGATTTTATGATGGATACAGACCGCATTTTTGAATATCATGATGTAGTACTAAATTATTGTTTTCGCTATCCATTTGTCTCGTTTTTCGAAGATGTGCCCGATAGCTTGCCGTTTTTGATTCAGCCTGTTTTGCCGACATTTAAGACAAAATTTACCGATGATTGTGTGGTGATGGATATCAGTGAGTTGGCGGAGTCGGTAACGCAATCCAGAAGTTTTCAAATTTTGACTTGCGAATGCGGTATGCCTGACGATGTTGGTATTATGGGTTGTATCAATGTTATCCATCAGGAAGAAAGTGTCATTTGGGAATTTGCCATAGATGATTACCGTACTTTGTTGTCCCAACCTTGGGAGGATATGCAAGATGGTCGGATTCGTCTGTATTTCGAACGGCAAAAATATCAAGATGCGGTTCGCAAGTTGATGGATGAGATAGAGCAGTTATTGAGTGTATCCGTCGCATTGGCCGATTTGATTCCAGAACAGTTTACCAGCAGTTATGGTTGGCGGGATACGTTGGCCGAAGTGCAAAAAAAATTTCCCGACTGCATATTGAATGTTGAACTGTGTTTTCCCTATTACCTAGATTCCGAAGATTTTTCCAAATTAAGCTTGGAATATTTATCGTAATAAGCTTAATTGTTGAAATAAATATGTTGAACAAAATAGAGTTTGAGCTATTTTAAAACTAGAGATGAAATACTGATGACCTCATTTATCCAAGACCTCCAATCCCGCGGCTTAATCGCGCAAACTACTGATGCCGAAGCCTTAGACGCTTTATTAAACGAACAAAAAATCGCTTTGTATTGCGGTTTCGACCCGACCGCCGACAGCCTGCATATCGGCCATTTGCTGCCGGTGCTGGCTTTGCGCCGTTTCCAATTGGCCGGGCATACGCCGGTGGCTTTGGTGGGCGGTGCAACGGGCATGATCGGCGATCCGAGCTTTAAGGCGGTTGAGCGCAGTTTGAATACGGCGGAAACCGTGGCGGGCTGGGTGGAGAAAATCCGCAACCAGCTCAAGCCTTTTTTGAGTTTTGAGGGCGACAATGCCGCGATTATGGCGAACAACTATGATTGGTTCGGCGGCATGAACTGCTTGGATTTCCTGCGCGACATCGGCAAGCATTTTTCTGTGAATGCGATGTTGAACAAAGAATCGGTGAAGCAGCGCATCGAGCGCGACGACGTGGGCATTTCGTTTACCGAATTTGCTTACGCGCTGCTGCAAGGTTATGACTTTGCCGAGTTGAACAAACGCCACGGCACGGTGTTGCAAATCGGCGGGTCCGACCAATGGGGTAACATCACCGGCGGTATCGACTTGTGCCGTCGTTTAAACAAAGCCACCGCTTACGGCCTGACTTTGCCGCTTGTAACGAAATCGGACGGCACGAAATTTGGCAAAACCGAAGGCGGCGCGGTATGGTTGGATGCGCAAAAAACTTCGCCCTACCAGTTTTACCAATTCTGGCTGAAAGTAGCCGATGCGGATGTGTATAAATTCCTGAAATACTTCACGTTCTTGTCGGTTGAAGAAATTGATGCCATCGAAGCAAAAGACAAAACTAGCGGCGTGAAGCCGGAAGCGCAGCGTATTCTGGCGGAAGAAATGACCCGCCTGATTCACGGCGAAGAGGCTTTGGAAGCGGCGCAACGCATTTCCGCCAGTCTGTTTTCCGGCGACGAAAGCAGCCTGACTGAAAGCGACTACGCGCAGCTTGCTCTAGACGGCTTGCCGGCGTTTGAGGTATCAGGCCGTCTGAATGTGGTGGAAGCCTTGATTACTGCGGGTTTGGCCAAGTCAAACAAAGAAGCGCGCGAGTTTGTGAAAAACAAAGCGGTTTTGCTCAACGGTGAAACAGCCGTGTTCAACAACCCCGAACATGCCGCCGAAAAGCCCGATGATGCCTACCTGATTACCGACGAGTACAAACGTTTCGGCAAATACACGATTATCCGCCGCGGCAAGCGCAATCATGCTTTGCTGGTGTGGAAATAATCGGCATAACACTGGCACAGGCCGTCTGAAAAAACATCTTGTAATCGAGCGGATTGCAGGGTGTTTTTTTACAGTCTGCCATTTGACAAAAGGTCGGGCGCAGGCATAAGATAAGCGCCATTCATCAAGAGTTGGGAAACCACGCCAACCTGCCTGCCGGTAAGGTGGTTTGCATAAGCAGATGCGGCCTTCGGGCAATGACAGGTATCCCGCAAATCAAGCGGGTTTTTTTGTGCGCGGCAGAAGTCTGAAATATTCAGACGGCCTAAGTTTATTACGGGTGATTTATCCCAATTGCAGCCCGAAATGTTTGCTAAAGAGGAAAGAAATGAAGTTGTATGCATATACCGTGCGCGTGCGCGCGTTGTCGGATTCGGAAGTGGCTTTGGTGTTGGAAAAAGCAAGCCGCTGTTATGATGTCGGGGTTTATTGCGCGGACGGTGGTTGGTTTTGTCCGTCTGCTTTCCCGCAAGAAACCGCGTTTGCCGATGTTGTATTGATGCAGGATAACGACGGAAGCATGCTGAACTCGATTTTATCGGTTTTAGGCTTTGCTGACAGTGTTAAAATGGCACGGCAGCTGACGGAATTTGCAGAAGTGCTGCTGGACGGACAAAACAGAAAAACGGCCTGAACTATGCTGAAATTTTCAGACGGCCTGAACAATTAGGAGACACACACTATGTCAAATTGGGACGAGCGTTATTTGACGGACGATTATGTGTTCGGCACCGAGCCGAACGAATTTATTGCGCGTATGCGCCACCATTTTCCGGACAGCGGCAAAGCACTGGATTTGGCGACGGGAGAAGGGCGTAACGGCATTTTTCTGGCGCAGCTCGGATTGGAGACCGAAGGCGTGGATATGTCTGCCGTCGGCTTGGAAAAAGCGCAGAAATTGGCGGAAGAAAAAGGCGTACCGTTTACAACGCGTATCGAAAACATTGCCGAGATGGAGATGCCGTCTGAATTTTATGACGTGATTACTTCGGTATTCTGCCACTTTGCCGAGCCGGAGCGCACGAAAGTGTTTCAACGCGTTATCGGCGCGTTGAAGCCCGGCGGTCTTTTTGCTGGCGTGTTTTACCATCCGGAGCAGATTGCCTACGGCACCGGCGGGCCCGGTGACCCCGATATGATGGGGACGCTGGAAGAAATGCAGCAGGCTTTGGAAGGTTTGGAATGGCTGGTTGCCGAATATGAAATCAAAGATTTGGCCGAAGGCTGCCGCCATGTCGGCACCAGTTCGGTAGTCTGTCTGTTGGGACGCAAGCCCGACACCGCCGAACCGGCCTGATAAATAACGAAACAGCATTAAACCAATAAGAACAAAGGCCGTCTGAAATTTCAGACGGCCTCAGAGAAAACATGAAGGAAAAAGCATGGCAAAAGAACAATTAAATCCCTTAGTACAGCCCGATACCGAAGGTTTCTTCGGCAAACACGGCGGCAAAATCGATCATCCCGATCTGGTTGCCGCATTGGCAGAAATTGAAGCCGGCTTCCGTAGTATTGTCGGCGACAGCGAATTTATCGCAGAAATGAAACGCCTGCAGGCAACCTATGTCGGCCGTCCGAGCCCGATTTACCATGCGCGCACCTTGTCGAAAAGAGGCGCGCAAATTTATTTGAAACGCGAAGACTTAAACCACACCGGCGCACACAAAATCAACCACTGCTTGGGCGAAGTGCTGTTGGCGAAAAAACTGGGCAAGAAAAAAGTGGTGGCCGAAACCGGTGCAGGACAACACGGCGTAGCCTTGGCCACTGCCGCCGCTTTGCTCGGTTTGGAGTGCGAAATCCATATGGGCGTGGTCGATATTGCCAAAGAACATCCGAATGTTTCCCGCATGAAGATTCTGGGCGCGAAAATCGTGCCGGTTTCCGAAGGGGCGGGAACATTGAAAGAAGCGGTAGACAGCGCCTTCCGCGCCTATATCGGCAATTGGGAACAATCCATGTTTGCCATCGGCTCCGTAGTCGGCCCCGCACCTTATCCTGAAATGGTGTCGTATTTCCAAAGCATTATCGGCAGCGAAGCCAAAGAGCAATTCCAACAGCAATACGGCTGCCTGCCTGATGAAGTCGTGGCCTGTGTCGGCGGCGGTTCCAATGCTTTGGGTCTGTTTAACGCCTTTTTAGATGACGACGGCGTGCGCAAAGTCGGCGTTGAACCTGCCGGTGAAGGCTTGGACAAACCCGGCCGTCATGCCGCCACCATGACTTTAGGAAAGTTCGGTAAAATTCAAGGTTTTAACTGCTATTACCTGCAGGAAGAAGACGGCACGCCCGCCGCCGTACATTCTATTGCCTCCGGTTTGGATTACCCCGGCGTCGGTCCGCAGCATTGCCATTTGAAAGACTTGCAGAAAGTCGATTACGAAACCGCTACCGACGAAGAATGCTTGGCCGCATTCCTGACCTTATCGCGCGAAGAAGGCATTATCCCGGCTTTGGAATCCTCACATGCCGTGGCCTACGCTTTGCGCCGTGCGGCGGAGTTGCCTGCGGACAAGCATATTCTGGTGAACCTGTCCGGACGCGGCGATAAAGATGTAGATTATGTTTTAAGCAAAATCGAGTTATAGTTTGGTGAATATAAAAGGCCGTCTGAATTTCAGACGGCCTTTCTGCTTTTACGGCCTGTTTATTTCAATACGGCGGCAAATGCTTCGGCAACGTAGTCGATGTTGCGGCTGTTGAGACCGGCAACGCACATGCGGCCGGAGCCGACCAAGTAGACGGCGAATTCGTCTTGCAGGCGTTGCACTTGTTCGGGCGACAGGCCGGTGTAGCTGAACATGCCGCGCTGTTTGATGAAGTAGCTGAAGTCTTTGCCGGGCAGTTTGGCGGTGAGTGCGTCGTAGAGTTTGCGGCGCATTTGACGGATTCGGTCGCGCATTTCGTTGACTTCTTGCTGCCAAACGGCAAACAGTTCTTCGGAGTCCATAACGGCGGCGGTGATGAATGCGCCGTGTGCGGGCGGGCTGGAATAGATGCGGCGGACGGTGAATTTGAGTTGGCCGAATACCAATGCGGCTTCTTCTTTGTTGGGGCAGACAATGCTCAAGCCGCCGACGCGTTCGCCGTAGAAGGAAAGGTTTTTGGAGAAGGAGTTGCTGACAAACAGGGGGAGGTTCATGGAAACGGCTTTGCGGATGGCATAGGCGTCATTGTCCAAGTCTTCGCCGAAGCCTTGATAGGCGATATCCATAAACGGTATGAGTTTGTTGTTTTTAACGGTTTCGAGCAGTTCGTCCCATTGGTTTTCGCTTAAATCAACGCCGGTCGGGTTGTGGCAGCAGGGGTGCAGCAGCAGAATGCTGTTTTCGGGCAGTTGTTTGAAGAAGGCGAGCATTTCGTCGTATTTGACGCCGATGGTTTCGGGGTTGTAGTAGGGGTAGGTGCCGACTTCGAAGCCTGCGCCTTCGAAAATGCTTTTGTGGTTATCCCATGTCGGGTCGCTGACGTAGACTTTGGCTTGGGGAAACCAGCGGTGCAGGAAATCGGCGCCGACTTTGAGTGCGCCGGAGCCGCCGAGGGTTTGGATGGTGGCGATGCGTTCTTGCTGCAAGGCGGGGTTGTCTGCGCCGAACAGTAGTTTTTGTACGGCGGTGCGGTAGGCGACCAATCCTTCCATCGGAAGGTAGCTGCGCGGTTGGGCGGTTTCTGCCCGTTGGATTTCTGCGGTGCGTACGCATTTTAAAACGGGCAGTTTGCCGTCTTCGTCAAAATAGATGCCGATGCCTAAGTTGACTTTTTCGGGGCGGGAATCTTGGTTGAAGGTTTCGACCAGCCCGAGAATGGGGTCGCCGGGATAGTGTTCGATGTGTTTGAACATGGTTTTTCCTTTGTATGGTGTCAAGACGCGGCTTGGCGGACGGACGTCGGGCAAACCGGTTTGCTTCGTTGGTAATGGGAAAATAATAATGGATTTTCGGGTGTTTATGGAAGAGAGGGGGGGAGGCCGTCTGAAAATGAATTTGCCGGTGAGGTTAAAGGCGGTTTAACCTGTTTTTAAAGGACTGTTGCGGTTCTTGCGGGGAAATGGGTATATGATAGCGGTGATAATGATTTTAAATTAAGAAGAGTAATATGTATCAAGGCGAGCGGTTTAACGCTTACAGTCATTTGGCAGGGGCGGTATTGGCAGCGGCGGGAACGGTGTTTCTGTTGTTGAAAGCGGTGGGAACCGATAATGCGTATAAGGTGGTCAGTGCGGCGGCATACGGTGCTTGTTTGATTGTGCTGTATGTGGGTTCGACGGTGTATCACAGCGTGCGCCATACTCAGGCCAAAGGTGTTTTGCAGAAATTCGACCATTGTGCGATTTATCTTTTGATTGCGGGCAGCTATACGCCGTTTACGTTGGTTACTTTAAACGGGGCTTGGGGTTGGTCGCTGTTTGGGGTGTCGTGGGGTTTGGCTGTGTTCGGTATTGTGCAGGAGCTGACCATCGGGCGTAAGAGCGAGCGGCGTTTGTTGTCGATGATTCTGTATGTGGTCATGGGCTGGCTGGTGTTGGTGGCGGTGTATCCGTTAGTAAAAATGCTGCCGGCTTGGGGTTTGTTTTGGCTGGTGTGCGGCGGTTTGCTGTATAGCGCCGGAATTTATTGGTTTGTGAATGATGCGAAGATTAAGCACGGGCACGGTATCTGGCATATTTTTGTTTTGCTCGGCAGTGCGGCACAATTTGTGAGCGTGTATGGTTATGTGATTTAGTCGGATAACCGAATGGAAATATACAAGGCCGTCTGAAATTTTCAGACGGCCTTGTTTGTTGTAGTTCGGTTAATCGTCGCGATCTACGCGTTTGGATAGAATTTTTCCTGTGCGTGCGTCGATTTCGATTTCGTATTTGTGGCCTTTTGAGAGAATATCGACTTCGTAATGGGCACGGGGGGTGCTGTCGAAATCGACATCGGTCACTTGGCCTTTTACATTTTTTTGTGCGATGGCTACGGCTTTTTTGGAGGAAATATATTGCGCGGCCTGTGCGGCGTTGGCGGTGAAAGCGGTTGCGACGATCAGCAGGATGGGAATCAGGCGGTTGGGTTTCATGGTTTCGGCCTTTCTGGTCGGTTGATGGTGATGGAAAGCGGTATCGACCGCGTTATCTGTTGTGTTGACGGGTTCAGTATAGGCGCGGAGATTTAGAGATGAATTAGGCGATTGTTATTTTTGGTAAAGGCATTTGGGTCGGGTGTTGTGGAAAACGAAGCCGGTTGTCGGCGCAGGTATTTGGGGCAGTGATAGAAGCAGGCAGAAGTTTGTTATAGAATGTGGCTTTGTTTTCAGACGGCCTGAATGGTTTGGATATGAGTTCAACAGCAGAATCGCAACCGAAAAACTATATTACGCCTGTCGGCTGGCAGGCTTTAAAAGACGAGCTTTACCATTTGGTTTATAAAGAACGGCCGGATGTGGTGCAAGTGGTGAGCTGGGCGGCCGGTAACGGCGACCGCAGCGAAAACGGCGATTATCTCTACGGCAAACGGCGTTTGCGCGAAATCGACCGCCGTATCCGTTTTTTGACCAAGCGTTTGGAAGCCGCGGTGGTGGTGGATCCGGAAACCCGTGAAGATACCGACCAAATCTTTTTCGGCGCAACAGTGGATTTGCTGCGTGAAGACGGTACGGAGCAAACCGTGCGCATTGTGGGAACGGATGAAATCGATACGGCAAAAAACAAAATCTCGTGGGTGTCGCCGTTGGCACGTTGTCTGTTGAAAGCGCACGAGGGCGACGATGTGGTTTTGAACGGTCCGGACGGCAGGGAAACCATTGAGATTTTGGAAGTGCGTTACGAGCGGATCGATTGATCGGGCATATATTGAGGCCGTCTGAAAAATCAGTTGTGCCGGCTAAGCGGTTTGAACAGGCTTGAGTCATGAAAAACCGGCCCAAAGGCCGGTGGGTAAAGCATTTTAGCGCTGTCTTGCTTTAAAGCGCGGATTGCTTTTGCAGATAACATAAACTTTGCCTTTGCGGCGGACGATTTGGCAATCGCGGTGGCGCTTTTTGGCAGATTTGAGTGAAGACAATACCTGCATATTACCTATCCTTTTTGAAAGAGTTCATCATAGATTGATAGCGTTGGTTGAACTTGCTGGCGCGCCCTTCATTGTTGTATTCGCGCTGTTTGCCCGTGTATACGGGATGGGAAGCCGAAGAAGTATCCAGCATGAAAACAGGATATTCCTGACCGTCGGTCCAAACCATGGTTTTACCGTGCGTATCCGCGCAGGAGCGGATCAGCCAGCCTTCGTTGGCACTGCTGTCGAAAAACAAAACGGTGCGGTAGTTTTCAGGGTGTAAATTCGGTTTCATTGCACTATCCTTTGGTATGTTATAGTGTAACAATTATATAGTATATGATAATTGTTATCAAATGAATTTTGATACGGATAAAAAGGATGCCGTCTGAAATTTTTCAGACGGCACGGATATTATGAACAATACGTTTTTATGGCAGAAGCAGGAAGAAACCCGGCTTGCTGGAATTTCCGAGCCGGTCAGGCAGCTTTTGCAGTGTCAATCGCTGACTGCCGGTTTGAAAGAATCGGGATACGGCTTTTCCGTTTCTGTACTGCATTTAGGACGGTTGGGTGCAGACAGCCTGTTGGCAGACGGATGGCCGGAATGGCAGCAGCAATGGTTCGGCAGGGACGTCTGTTTGTGTTTGGACGGCACGCCTGTCGTGTGGGCGCGCAGCCTGTGCCTGCCTTCCGCTCATATTTGGCAGGAAATTTTAAACTGCGGTACGCGCCCTTTGGGCGAACGTTTATTTGACGGTTCGTTACCGTTGCAGCGTTCTGCATTCGAATATCTGCCCGGGGGGAGGCTTGAGGGTGAAATCGGTCTTTTTGTTGCCGCCCGCCGTTCTTTCTTTGAATTGTCGGGGCAGAAATTGGGTTTGGTAGAATGTTTCCTTCCCGCATTGTCCGACTATTTGAAATAAAGACGGCATGGCGGTGAAAATTTTGGTGGTATAATCGCCCTCCGTCCGCATGGCTGGTTTGCTCCGGTCGGACAGTTTGGTTTTTCAATCAGTTTGCCGGCAAGGTAAAGCACTAACACGATGAATATCAGAAAATATTTACATCAATGTCTGCCCGAACATGCGGCAGACCGGCTGGAGGTCTACGGGCAGTTGATGCGCGTGGATAAGCCTATCGGCACATTGCTGCTGCTATGGCCGACTTTGTGGGCTTTGTGGGTGGCGTCCGAAGGCTTTCCTGATTGGACAATACTTTTGGCTTTTTGTTTCGGTACGTTTTTGATGCGCAGCGCAGGCTGTGTCGTGAACGATTTGGCCGACCGGAAAATCGACGGTTCGGTAGAGCGGACCAATCGCAGACCGTTTGCCACAGGAAGCGTCACGGTTGCCGAAGCATTGCTGCTGCTGCTGATTTTGTGTTTGTTGGCGGCGTTGTGCCTGATTCCCTTGAATCAAAAAACTTGGCTGATGAGCCTTCCCGCTTTATTTTTGGCGGTAACTTATCCCTTTACCAAGCGCTTTTTCCCTCTGCCGCAACTGTATTTGGGTTTGGCTTTTTCGTTTGGTATTCCGATGGCGTTTGCTGCAGTAACGGGAAGCGTGCCGCCTGTTGCCTGGCTGATTTTTGTAGCCAATGCTTTGTGGACGTTGGCCTACGATACGATCTATGCCATGGTAGACAAAGAAGATGATCTGAAAATCGGTATTCGGACTTCTGCGGTTACATTTGGAGAATACGATATTGCCGCCATTATGCTCAGCCATTTTTGGTTTACGGTGCTGATGCTGGTTTTGGGCGGTATCATTGATGCGACTTGGCCGTTTTGGTTGGTAGTACCTGTGGTGGTGTATTGGCAGATACGCCAATATCGTGAAATCAAGAGCCGAAACCGCGCCGTCTGTTTCATAAACTTTCTCAACAACAACCGTATTGGCTTGGCTTGGTTTGCCGGTATTGCCGCCCATTATCTATATATCGTGCTGTAATCTGTTGTTTTCAAAAGTATTCGGATATTTTGTCTTTGGATATCGGATACCAATGTAAAATTTTCGGCAGTAATTGAGATTTAGGATAACAGTAGGTACAATTCCCCCCTGTTTTTCTTACTTTTTAAAGAGAAAATATATGAGCCTGATCGGCGAAATTTTGCCCTTGTCGCATATTGTGTTGGACTTGGAAGTAAGCAGTAAAAAACGTGTTTTCGAACAGGCAGGTTTGTTGCTGGAGAACGAAGCTGGTTTGGCCCGTTCCGATGTATTCGAATGTCTGTTTGCCCGTGAAAAACTGGGAACGACCGGTTTGGGGCAGGGCGTTGCGATTCCTCACGGTCGTCATGCTTCGGTAAAAAAAGCGGTTGGTGCTTTTATCCGTACGAAAGAACCGGTTTCTTTTGATGCGCCCGACGGTAAACCCGTATCCCTGATTTTTGTTTTGCTGGTTCCGGAAAATGCTACCGGTGAACATTTGGAAGTGTTGTCCAAGCTGGCAGGCAGATTTTCCCAAAAAGCAGTACGGGAAGCCTTGGCCCACGCAACGAGTGCGGAAGAGGTGCAACGTTTGCTTAGCGACGAATAATCATGCCCAGTATTTCAGTCCGCCGCCTTTATCAGGATAATCAGCAGAAACTCCAGTTGGCTTGGGCGGTGGGAACGGCCGGTGCGGACAACCGTATCGGCGTAGAGGCCGATAAGCCCGTTTTGGCGCTGGTCGGCCATTTGAATTTTATCCATCCCAATCAGGTTCAGGTTTTGGGGGTGGCGGAAGTCGAATATTTAAAGCGGTTGGAGTCGGGTGAAATCAATTACCGTTTTGAAGAGCTGTTTGATTCCTCGATGGCTTTGGTGATTGTGGCCAATGGCCTGCCGGTTCAGCCGATTTTGCGCGACTATTGCCATACGCATAATGTTCCGTTGCTGACTTCGAAGCTGGAAAGTCCGTATCTGATGGATGTGTTACGGATTTACCTGCAGCGCGTATTGGCGGTGTCTACGGTAAAACACGGTGTGTTTCTCGATGTGTTTGAAATCGGCGTATTGATTACCGGCCAGTCGGGTTTGGGTAAAAGCGAGTTGGCTTTGGAGCTGATTTCGCGCGGACACAGTTTGGTTGCCGATGATGCCGTCGAACTGCACCGAACAGGGCCGGAAACGCTTACCGGCCGCTGTCCGACCATGCTGCGTGATTTTTTGGAAGTGCGCGGTTTGGGTGTGTTGAATATCCGGCATATTTTCGGTGAAACTTCCATTCGCCCGAAGAAAATCCTGCAATTGATTATTCATTTGGTCGCTGCCGATGACGACTATATGAAACAGCTTGACCGTTTGAGTATCCGTACTGAGACGGAATCCATTCTGAATGTGAACATAAGATCTGTCACGCTTCCCGTTGCCATCGGCCGAAACTTGGCCGTATTGGTAGAAGCGGCTGTACGCAACTATATTTTGCAGCTGCGCGGCAAAGACAGTACCAAAGAATTTTTGGAACGCCATCAAACCATGTTGAAAGAAGACGAACTCAACCATGAAAATAATATTGATTAGCGGACTTTCAGGCTCCGGAAAGTCTGTCGCGTTGAGGCTTTTGGAAGACGTCGGCTATTATTGCGTCGACAATCTTCCGGTTGAAATGCTGCCGGAATTGGTGAAGCACCATATCGACAAAGGCTCGGTTTCCGAGCTGGGCGTGAGCGTGGATGTCCGCTCGCGCATCGATATCAAACAGGCTCAGGAGCAGATGGAATATCTGCGCAGGGAAGGCCATCAGGTTGATTTGCTGTTTTTGGAAGCCGATGAAAGCGTGTTGGTGCGCCGTTTTTCGGAAACAAGGCGCTGCCATCCTTTGTCCGGTCAGGATATGACCCTGTTAGAGGGGATTCAGAAAGAACGCTCTTGGCTATTTCCATTGCGCGATATGGCCTACTGTATCGACACTTCTAAAATGAATGCCCAGCAACTCCGTTATAGCGTGCAAAAATGGCTGCAAATCGAGCGGCAAGGTTTGTTGGTGATTTTGGAATCGTTCGGTTTTAAATACGGCACGCCCAGCAATGCCGATTTTCTGTTTGATGTCAGAAGTCTGCCGAATCCCTATTACGATTTGGAATTGCGCCATTTCAACGGCATGGAAAAACCGATTCAGGATTATTTGGACGCACAACCTTTGGCTCAAGAGATGCTTGAAGATATTGAGCAATTCATTAACCGTTGGTTGCCGCGTATGCAGGTTGAAAGCAGAAGTTATGTAACCATCGGCATAGGCTGTACGGGCGGACGGCACCGTTCGGTCTATTTGGTCGAGCGTTTGGCGCAACGCCTGCAAGGCCGATACGAATTGTTGGTTAGACACAGACAGGCAGATAATTTATCCGGCCGCTGATTTTTCAGACGGCCTCCATGTGGCAGGCCGTCTGAAAAATCCAAAAGCCGTTGATAAAACAATATGCTATAATTCGAAGCATCTTATTCAGGCAGCCCGAAGAAAGGCTGCCTGAAAACATTAGCGATAAAATTTTTCAGCTAAGCATCTATTTTCAGACGGCCTCCCCGCAAAACAAATACCCATAGCAAACCCATTTGCTATCCATAGCGATATAAAGAGCAAAACATTATGGCAATCCAATGGTTTCCCGGCCACATGAACAAGGCGAAAAAAGCCATCGCCGAGCGCATCAAAAGCATTGATATGGTGATTGAAATGCTCGATGCCCGCCTGCCCGCCTCCAGCGAAAATCCCCTGCTGGCACAACTTTCGCGCGGCAAACCCAAGCTCAAAATCCTCAACAAACAAGACCTTGCCGACCCCGAACGCACCGCCGTTTGGCTCGATTACTACAACAACAAGCCCGACACCCAAGCCATCGCCCTCGACTCTTCCGAGCAAGGTGCCACCGCCAAAATCACCCGCGCCTGCCGCAACATGATGCCCAACCGCGGCGGCATCGACAAACCCCTGCGCGTACTCATCTGCGGCATCCCCAACGTCGGCAAATCCACCCTGATAAACGGCATGATCGGCAAAAAATCCGCCAAAACCGGCAACGAACCCGGCATCACCAAAGCCGAACAACGCCTGTTTCTCGCCGACGACTTCTGGCTCTACGACACCCCCGGCATGCTGTGGCCGAAAATCATCGTAGAAGAAAGCGGCTACAACCTCGCCGCCAGCGGTGCCGTAGGCCGCAACGCACTCGACGAAGAAGAAGTCGCCCTCGAACTGCTCGACTACCTGCGCCGCCACTACCTGCCCCTGTTGCAGGCACGTTACCAAGCCGACAAAGACCCCAGCAGCCATTGGAACGACACCGAATGGCTCGAATGGATCGCCAAAAAACGCGGAGCCGTATTAAGCGGCGGACGCATCAACTACCAAAAAGCCGCCGAAAACATCCTTACCGATTTCCGCGACGGCCACATCGGCAGAATCACGCTCGAAACACCGAACCAATGGGAAGCATGGCTCAAAACAGCCAAACAGAAAGAAGCCGAATTGAAAGCCGCCCGCGAAGCCAGAAAAGCGGAACGCAAGGGACAAAGGCCGTCTGAAAAAGAATAAAACACCGGGGTACGCGTCCCTGCCCAAGGCTTCCGACAACTGTTTGCCTTGCATTAAAATGGAAACCGACGGCGGGTAAAGATGCCCGCCCCACGCAGCCCGACCGCAATCCAACTTACCGAAGGAGTGCATTATGAAAACCGTTTTCCGCAGCGTCTTGGCGGTAGCCGCTTTATCACTGACCGCCTGCTTGCCCACAACCGGCGGCAGCCATGAAAGCCGTATTCAAGTGTACAAGCACGACGGTTCCCGCCAGTGCGAAGCAGGTACCAGCCCCGCCGACATGCAGAAAGAACTGCAAGGCATCCGCGTTTATGCGGCGGAAAAAAGCGAGCTTTCAGACAAAGCCTACCCCGAAGTATGCGGAGGCGATACCGGCACCATCAACGTTTACACGATTGAAACGAAAGATAGAAGCGAAGCTGAAAAGCGCGGGTTTAAAGTATTGCCCCCAACACCGCAATAATCTTTTCAGACGGCCTGACCATTCTGCTGCCCTAAAAGGCCGTCTGAAAACCGTTATGCCCGCAGCTCGCAAGCACACGGTAAAATCCGTCGAGCATTATCGAAAGCACCGCCATGAAACCGATGACCTGCAACGCCTTACTGACCGCCCTTGTTGCTCTAAGTGCCTGTGCCGCTTCCAACAGCCCGAATGTGCCGAAAACCGCGTACATCCAAGTCTATAAACACAATGGCTCGCAGCAATGCTACGGCGGCGGCATCAGCCCTCAAGCCATGCTGAGTGAATTGAACGGCATCCAAGTCTATGCCGCGGAAGCACACAGCCTGCAAGGTGTGATGTTCCCCGCTGTATGCGGCGGATTAACCGGCAACGTCAATGTTTACACGATTGATACAAAAGACAAAAGTAAAGCTGAAAAACGCGGGTTTAAGGTATTGCAGGAGAAAGATTAATTATTTTATTTCAGCTTTCAGACGGCCTGTCTGAAAAATAATCTGTTTATTTGACGAAAATATTAAACTGCCTATCATGTCTAAACCACGTTCCCAAACCATTAGGATTTTTCTGCCTTCAGGAAACCCGCGCGGAATCCGTAAAGTTGAACGCACCAGTAACAGTAATATTCGCCTGATTGAAATCCCTCGTACCGACTTACATCTTTTTTACGAGATGGAAGAAGCGGGAGGTATGGGTATTTATTTTCTAGTTGGAGGGAATCAGCTTTATGTCGGCGAAACGGCGGATTTAAGTACGCGTATTAAACAACATGACAAAGCTAAAACGTTTTGGCAGCGCGCTTTTATTGTTGTATTAAACAATGATTTTCGAACCCTCGATCATTTATATTGCTTAGAAAAAACGGCTATCGAACATGCTCAAGTCGCAGGCAGATTTTCGTTAGAAAATGGTACGGCCGGTAACACCCACCGTCATTTACATGACTCCATTCGTTCCGACTGCGAAAATATTTTTGATGAAATCGACACATTACTGGCGGTATTGAATCAGGATTTTTTTACTGAAAAACAAAAGCCTATTATTAAAGTAGAGGCAATGCTTGAAGCAACAGCCCAACTTGAAATTCCGCCTGTGCAAGAGAAGCCGTCTGAAGACAATATAAACGAAATAAACGAATATTCAATTCCTAATACATGGACAGGCAGGACTGTTACGGTATTCTGCCGAAGTAGAGATAAAATCTTACGCGGGAAGGGTCTGTTTAATGTAGAAACAAAGCAAATTTTGTTGCTTGAAGGCACGATGATTTATCGAAAGATTTCTGAAACATTGCCTCCCGGCTGGAAAGAAGTTTACCAACAATGGCTCGCAAGCGACTTTTTGGCAGACAGTAAAGATCCCGATTTTTATGTTTTACAGTCAGAACAACTATGTGCCAGCCCGAGTATGGCCGCAGCATTGGTGCTGGGCAACAATCGTAACGGTTGGCAATATTGGCGTACGGAACGTGGTTTAACTTTAGATGAAACCTACCGTAAAAAATAAGCCTAAACCAACCACACTAAACCATACTTTTAACGCTATATCAGGCCGTCTGAAAACTACCATACACCGCACCATGACCGACAAAATCCCCCCCGACGCGCTTATCGAAGCCGCGCTGCTTACTCAAACCGAACCGCTCAGCGAAAAGACCATGCGCGAGCTGTGTGTGCCGCCATTGTCACCCGACAAGCTGATTGATGTGCTGGCGAACTTAAAAACCCGCTGGCAAAACCGTGCTTTGCAGTTGGTGCACACGCATGAAGGCTGGCGTTTTCAGATTGCCCAAGCCGCATTCGAGCGGTTGGGCAGTTTGCAGGAGCAGCGTGCGCCGCGCTATTCGCGTGCGGTGATGGAAACGCTGGCGATTATCGCCTACCAGCAGCCGGTTACGCGCGGCGATATCGAAGGCATACGCGGCGTAGCGGTATCGCAAAACGTAATGCAGACGCTGCAAGACCGCGGTTGGATTGAGGTTATCGGCCACCGCGATTCCATCGGCCGCCCCGCTTTATGGGCGACGACCAATGTGTTTTTAAGCGATTTGCAGTTGGAAAGTTTAGAAGAACTGCCGCCGCTCACCGAATTGGGCGAACTGGTATTGCCCGATTTAATCGAGCCTGCCGAAAGCGGCGAGGAAGAAACAGAAGCCGGGCAAACCGAGCTGCTTTCCGAACCGCCCATATTAAATTAACGGGTAGGTCGGATTCTTGTATCCGACAAAATCACCGAATACCATTGCTTGTCGGATACAAGTATCCGACCTACGGCTGAATTAATTTCAGACGGCCTTACTTGAAAAAAACGATATGCCCGTCATACTCGGGCTTGACCCGAGTATCCCGCATCTCTCTAAGCTAAAAGATACTCGGGTCAAGCCCGAGTATGACGGTACTTTTGCAGAAGAAGCAGTAGGTCGGATTCTCGAATCCGACAGAATCGCCGAATACCATTGTTTGTCGGATACAAGTATCCGACCTACGGCTGAATTAATTTCAGACGGCCTCACAGATATAAAGGCCGTCTGAAACCCGTCCTTATCTATTTTTAACAACCCATCCTGCCGCCAAAGCCGCAGAAGAACCGTTTTCCTTTCAGGAAAATGCGTTAGGAGACTCTAGTGAACACCAAAAAAATCTCAAGCAAACGTGAATTGCGCGACGGCGCACCGGCCAAGAAAACGGCTGCCCGCAAAAATACAGGCAAGTTTTCAGACGGCCTTAAGAATAAAACAGGCGTAAAAGAAGCCGCAGGCAAACCTGCCGCGCCGAAAACGCAGGCTTCCCGCGCCAAAAAACTGGTGGTGCGCAATCCCAATCAAAAAATCATGGAACGCGCCCGCGATTTGAAAGAAAAACGCGTTGATTTAGACAGTTTCGAGCCGGTGCGCCTGCAAAAAGCCCTTGCCGCATCGGGCGTGGGTTCGCGCCGTGAAATGGAAGACTGGATTACGCAGGGCTTGGTTACTGTTAACGGCAAAACCGCCCGGCTTGGCGACAAAGTTTCGCCCGACGACCAAGTTACCGTGAAAGGCAACGTAATCAAGCTCAAATGGCCCGACCGCCTGCCGCGCATTATTCTCTATTACAAGCAAGAAGGCGAAATTGTCTCGCGCGACGACCCGCAAGGCCGAGTGAGCATTTTCGACCGCCTGCCGCAAGCCGCCAGCAGCCGTTGGGTGGCCATCGGCCGTTTGGACATCAACACCAGCGGCCTGTTGATCCTGACCACATCAGGCGAACTGGTCAACCGCTTCTCCCACCCCAGCTTTGAAGTCGAGCGCGAATACGCCGTGCGCGTGCTGGGCGAGCTTTCCACCGAACAGATGAAA
Organism: Neisseria weaveri; assembly: GCF_900638685.1. Lineage (NCBI taxonomy): Bacteria > Pseudomonadati > Pseudomonadota > Betaproteobacteria > Neisseriales > Neisseriaceae > Neisseria > Neisseria weaveri. Next base: position 1,666,128 of record NZ_LR134533.1, read on the forward strand.
ATGCTCACGGAAGAAGGCGTGATGCTGGAAGACGGTTTGGCCAAAGTGGAACGCATCTACGAGCAGGGCGGCGAGGGTGCCAACAAATGGTATAACGTGGTAATCAAAGAAGGCCGCAACCGCGAAGTGCGCCGTATTTTCGAGAGCCAAGGCTTTACCGTAAGCCGGTTGGTGCGCGTCGGCTTCGGCCCCATCGGCCTGCCGAACCGCTTGAAACGCGGCCAGTTTTACGAACTGAATCCGGCCGAAGTCGCCAACATTATGAAATGGGCAGGTATGTCGTTGCCGGGAAACCGCCGCCGCAAATAAATCCGGTTTGGAAACGGATTGTCGTCTCGGCAGTGAGTCGGTATTTAAACAGGATATCGGCGGCTGCGAATGTGGTGCCGGCTTGATGTTTGGAAAAAAAGGCCGTCTGAAATTTTTCAGACGGCCTTTTTACAATGTTGGGAAGTATTTATCTAAACCAACCGCGTACGGCTTCCAAGCCGTGAAAATGGATACTGGCATCGGCATGTTCCTGTGCTTTGGGTTTGGCGCGGTAGGCGATACCGATACCGGCTTCTTCCAGCATGGGAATGTCGTTGGCGCCGTCGCCCATCGCTAAAACTTGGTGTTTCTCCAAGTCGAGCAGGGTGCGGTGTTGGATCAGTAAATCGGCTTTGGCGCGTGCGTCGATAATGCGTCCGAGCAGACGGCCGGTCAGTTTGCCGTCGGCGGTTTCCAAAACGTTGGCGTATTGGTAGTCGAGACCGAGCCGTTTTTGCAGGCGTTCGGTAAAGAAGGTGAAACCTCCGGACACCAGCATGAATTTGACTTGGTGTTTTTTGCACTCTTCCAGCAGGTATTCGGCACCGGGCGAAAGCTGCAAAACGTGGTCGTAAACGTCTTGCAGGAATTTTTCGTCCAAACCTTTCAACAGGCCGACGCGTTGGCGCAGCGATTGTTCAAAATCCAATTCGCCGCGCATGGATCGTTCGGTAATTTCGGCGACTTGGTCTTTTAAGCCGGCACCGGCGGCGATTTCGTCGATACATTCGATGGTGATCAGGGTGGAGTCCATATCGCTGACAATCAGCCCCAATTCTGAAAAAGCCATATCGGGCAGAACGGCATGGTCGATGTGCTGGCTGCGGAGCTGCGCCTGTTCGGACGGTTGCAGTGCGAAGCCTTCTGCTACCGCTGCGCGGGCGGTGTGCGTGTTTCGTGTTAATCCGGGCAGGTCGGGCAGGGTGCAGGCGGCGATGTCGGGGTGTTGGAAAATCAGAGTGGACTGCATTTTTTCAGACGGCCTTTGCTAAATGGAAAGGGCGATTATATAAGATATTGCCCGTAAACTTAACTTCGGTTGCGGCTCTGATTGCCGAGGCCGTCTGAAAAAATTTAGTTGAATGTGGTGCAGTTTTGGTCTGTATTGTTACCGCTGAAGTAAGAATCCGAACTGCCGCAGCTGAGTGTGGAAGAGTCGCAAATGCTGAAAGAAAGCGATTCGTCGATTTTCAATACTCTGGGTTCTTTGTTTTTGTCTTTGGCTACCGCTGTCAAGGTAAAGCTGTCTTCATCGGCACCTTTCGGATTGCCTTGGGGGCGGATACAGAAGTCGGCGGTTTCGGTTATCGGCAGTTCGGCCCATGTGCCGGAATCTTGGGTGAAGCTCTGGTTTTGAGCGTAGAAGCGTTCCATAGCGTGGGCGTTTTCCAGCAGGGCGGCTTGGGCGTGTTTTAAACGCGCATGACGGGTGTATTGGTCGTAGGTCGGAATGGCGACGACGGCGATGATGGCGAGTACGGCAACGGCAATCATCAGTTCGATCAGTGAGAAGCCTTGTGTTTGATGCTTGTTCATTATGTTTTCCCTTATATTGTTGTGGTTTTGCCGTAAGTATCCGTAAAGATGGCGGCGGTGTCAAAGTGTGGGCGTAGGGGAAAATGCCCGATATGCGCCGGCGTGCGGCGTGTTTTCGGGTAAGTTGTGCAGGCGGCGGAGTGGCTGAATCAGCGAGTAAATCTTGGTTTTTATGTGTAAATCCGCAGTTTTATTGTGTATAGGATTCAAAGATTTAAATTGTATTGCGGTAGTGTGCGGGCTTGGAGCGGCGGCTTGCTTGCAGTACACTTACACGGTTTTTACGATACATATTTACAACATTGACTATCAGGCCGTCTGAAAAAAACGGCATCAACGGTTTGGAAACGGATAGATTTCGAAAATGAAAAAGCTGGTGAAGTGGATCATAGTGTTATTGGTGGCCGCGTTGGCGGTGTGGGGCGGTTGGCAGCTCTTCAAACCTGAAGAAAAAGCAGTTTATCTGACTGAAACGGTGAAACGCGGCGAGATACGCCGTACGGTTCGCGCGACGGGCGAAATCAGCGCGGGGCAGTTGGTCGACGTGGGGGCGCAGGCCTCGGGGCAGATTAAAAAACTGTATGTCAAGCTCGGTCAAACGGTGAAAAAAGGCGATTTGATTGCAGAAATCGATTCGACGACGCAAGTGAACGCGCTCAGCAGCAATCAGGCAAAATTGGAAACTTTCCGCGCGCAGCTGGCTTCGGCACGGATTGCGTTGGGCAATGCCGAACGTGCCTACCGCCGCGAGCGGGCGTTGTGGTCGGAAAATGCTACGTCTAAAGCCGAGCTGGAAGATGCGGAAGGGGCATTGGCCTCGGCCAAAGCCAAAATTACCGAGCTGCAGTCGCAAATCAAACAGACGCAGATTGCGATTAATACTGCCGAAGCCGATCTCGGCTATACGCGTATCAGCGCTCCGATGGACGGAACGGTGGTGTCGGTAACGGTGGAGGAAGGTCAGACCGTGAATGCCAACCAAACCGCACCGACCATTATCCAGCTGGCCGATTTGACGGTGATGTTGAACAAAATGCAGATTGCCGAAGGCGATGTCACCAAAGTGAAAGCCGGGCAGAAAGTGTCGTTTACCATTTTATCCGAGCCGGATACGCCGGTTGAGGCGGTATTGGATACGGTGGATCCCGGGTTGACGACTTTATCGCAAGGCAGTTACAGCAAAAAAACCGATACCACCGATACGGCGGTGTATTATTATGCGCGCGCGCTCGTACCGAACCGTGACGGGCAGCTTTCCATCGGTATGACAACGCAAAATACCATTGAAATCAGCCGCGCCGACCAAGTGTTGGCCGTGCCTAATCTGGCGGTGAAAAAACGCGGAGGAAAATCGTTTGTACGCGTGGTCGGAGAGGACGGCAAGGCGGTGGAGCGGGAAATTCAAACCGGTTTGCGCGACAGCATGAATATCGAAGTGAAAAGCGGATTGAAAGAAGGCGAGAAAGTTGTAGTGTCGGAGAATATGCCGTCTGAAAACAATGACCAGCGCCGTATGCCGCCGATGTAAGGCAGGGAAAGGCGTAAATACGATGGACTTAATCGAGTGTAAACATATCAACCGCTATTTCGGCAGCGGCGAAAACCGTGTTCACGTTTTGAAAGACGTGTCGTTGTCGATTAAGAAGGGCGATTTTGTCGCCATTATCGGCCAATCGGGTTCGGGAAAATCCACCTTGATGAATATTCTCGGCTGCTTGGATGCAGCTTCTTCCGGCTCTTACCGCATAGACGGCATCGAAACGGCGCAGATGCAGCCGGACGAATTGGCCGGTTTGCGGCGGCAGCGGTTCGGTTTTATTTTCCAACGCTACAACTTATTAAATTCCCTGAACGCACGCGACAATGTGGCATTGCCTGCGGTATATGCCGGTATGCCGCCGTCGCGCCGTGTTGAACGTGCGGAAAAGCTGCTGCACGATTTCGGTTTGGCCGGTAAGGAAAACAATAGGCCGAACGAGCTTTCAGGCGGCCAGCAGCAACGGGTTTCGATTGCCCGCGCGTTGATGAACGGAGGCGAGATTATTTTGGCCGACGAGCCGACCGGCGCGTTGGACAGTAAAAGCGGCGAAAATGTGATGGAAGTGATTCACGGCCTGCACCGGCAGGGGCATACCGTGATTATGGTCACGCATGATCCGAAAATTGCCGCTCATGCCAATCGGGTGATTGAAATCAGCGACGGACGGATTATCGCCGACAACAGCAAAGCCGATGTGGAAAAAATGGGTGTGCGGCACGGCTTGAACGAAGAGCCTTCGTGGTCGTTTTATTACGACCAGTTTGTCGAGGCGTTGAAAATGTCGGTTCAGGCGGTGGTGGCGCATAAAATGCGCTCGCTGCTGACCATGCTCGGAATCATTATCGGCATTGCCGCCGTGGTTTCGGTGGTGGCGTTGGGCAAGGGTTCGCAGGAAAAAATCCTGTCGGACATCAATGCGATGGGCACGAACACCATCAGCATTTATCCCGGCAGGGGTTTCGGCGACCGCCGCTCGATGCGGATTAAAACGCTGACGATTGAAGATGCTCAGGTTTTGGCACAGCAGGCCTATGTGGAAAATGTGACGCCGCAGACTTCTTCTGGCGGAACGCTGACTTACCGCAATACCGATTTGAGTGCGCGTTTGTACGGGGTGGGCAGCGAATATTTCGATGTGCGCGGTTTGAAGCTGGAGTCGGGCAGGCTGTTTGATGCCGACAATGTAAAAGAAGACGCGCAGGTGGTGGTGATTGATCAAAACACCAAAAACAAGCTGTTCGGCGAAGGCGAAGACCCTTTGGGCAAAGTGGTGTTGTTTAGAAAACGGCCGTTGTTGGTGGTCGGGGTATTGCAGCCGGAAAACAATATGTTCGGCGGGGGTTCGGATACCTTGCAGCTGTTTGCGCCTTATACCACGGTTATGCACCAAATCACGGGCGAAAGCCATACCAATACGATTATCGTGCGGATTAAAGACGATGCGGATTCGGCGGCGGCGGAAAGCGGTTTGACCGAGCTGCTGACGGCGCGCCACGGCACTAAAGATTTTTTCATGCAGAGCAGCGACAGCATCAAGCAGACGGTGGAAAGTACGACGGGCACGATGACGCTGCTGATTTCCAGTATTGCGCTGATTTCGTTGGTGGTCGGCGGTATCGGCGTGATGAACATTATGCTGGTGTCGGTGACCGAGCGGACCAAGGAAATCGGCGTGCGTATGGCGATTGGAGCGCGGCGTTCCAATATTTTGCAGCAGTTTTTGATTGAGGCCGTCTTAATTTGCTTGATCGGCGGTTTGGCCGGCATTCTGCTTTCGGCCGGAATCAGCGTATTGTTTAATCAGTTTGTTACCGATTTTGCCATGCGTTTGTCGGTTTGGTCGGTATTGGGGGCGGTGGCCTGTTCGACCTTGATCGGCGTGGTGTTCGGCTTTATGCCTGCCGACCGTGCTTCGCGGCTGAATCCGATTGAAGCGTTGGCACACGATTAAGCCGTTTTATTTATTCATTATTCGAAGTTTTCAGACGGCCTTTTGCTTCGGCTGGGTTTGCCGCAGAGGCCGTCTGAAAAAATATTGTCGGAATTCCGTTTATGCAAACCATGCAAAGCAAACATTTTTTTCAGACGGCCTGTTTGTGCTTAATGCTGTCTGCAGTCGGTGCGTGTGCCGTACCGCAGTATCCTGTTGAAAATAAGGCGTTAACGGCAGGCATGATCGCCGACAGTGAGCGTGAGGCTCTGTACCGTATTGATGAAGAATGGTGGCAGGCTTACGGCGATGAGCGTTTGAATGCTTTGATTGCCCAAGCCTTGGCCAATAATATCGATTTGAAAAAAGCCGCTTTGTCGGTAAACAAAACGCTGTATCAGGCCAATATTTTGGGGGCGGGGCTGGTTCCTTCGGTGAATGCGTCTTTGGGTGCTTCGGTATCGCATCACTTGGACAATGGCACGGAGAGCAAGAACTTCAGCAGCCAGCTCGGTTTGAGCTATGAATTGGATTTGTGGCGCAAGCTGCGGATGAAAACCGACGCGCAGGTGTGGGAAGTGCAGGCGGGCGGGCAGGATTTGGCGGAAGCCCGTTTGGCTTTAGTGAATAATGTCGCCGATGCTTATTGGAATATTGCTTATCTGAACGAAGCCTTAACCGCCGCGCGCAAAGAAGCGGCGCACCACCGGCAGATTCTCGGTATCGCGCAAAGCAAATACCGGCACGGCAAAACGTCGTCCGCATCTGCGGTTCAAGCCGAACAGGCTCTGTTGGGCGCGCAAAATACGGTATTGTCGTTGTCAAACAGCCGCGACAGTGTTTTAACGGTATTGCGCAATCTGCTGAACCTGAAGCCGAATGAACCGTTGGCCGCCGACCCCGAATATTTCCGCCTGACCGAACCGGCCGGTGTGGATTTGGATGTGCCGTTAAATGTTTTGGGCAACCGTCCTGATGTCAGGGCGGCCGAATACCGTTTGAATGCGGCATCGGCAGGATGGGAGGCGCAGAAGCGCAATTGGTATCCCGGCATCAGTTTGGGTTTGAGCCTGAGTTCTGCGTCCGACAAGGCAAAAACCATGTTCGATGTGCCGCTGCTGGGCGGAACGGTAAAAGTGAGCTTGCCGTTTTTGGATTGGAAAACGCTGAAATGGGAAAGCAAAACTGCCGAAGCCAATTTCGATACCGCGCGCCTGAATTTCGAAAAAACGCTGACGGCAGCCTTAAACGAGGTCGACGGTTATTACGCCAAATACCGTTATGCGCGTACCGTTTTGCAGCAGGCCGAGCAGCGTTACCGCTTGGATAAGGAAAACAGCCGCTATTACGAAGCGCGCTACCGTCACGGCAAGGCCGAGTTGAAAGACCGGTTGTCTGCGTTGAACAGCGAATATGCCGCGCAGCAAAACCTGCTCAGCCGCCGTTACGAACTGCTGAAGCAGGAAAGCATGGTGTATAAAGCGATGGCCGGGCGTTACCGCCACCGTGCCGAACAGCCTTAAGCATGCGGAGAGGCCGTCTGAAAATTCAGACGGCCTTTTTTGATAGATTGGCAGAGTGTTTGGGTATGCGCTTGGCAAATGCAGTATAATCGAGGCCGGTTTCCATCATTATCCCTACTATGTCCGACCGCAGCCGCCGCATCAATCACGAACCCGTTTTTTTGCTGACCGCCACACCGTGGCGCGAGAGCAGCTTGCGCTTGGAAGTTTTCAGCCGCGAATACGGCAGAGTGGCCTTGTTGGCGCGCAGTGCGCGTAAAAGGCAGAGCGAGCTGCGCGGCGTGTTGATGCCGTTTGTGCCGGTGAGTGCGTCGTGGTACGGCAGTCAGGAACTGAAAACCCTGCACCGTGCCGAATGGTTGGGCGGTTGGCCGCAGCCGAAAGGCCGGGCTTTGTTCAGCGGACTGTATATCAACGAGCTGGTGTATAAAATGACCGCGCGCGAAGATGCCCATCCCCAGCTGTATGACGCGCTTTATACTGTGATGCAGGCCGTATGTTGCGAAGCCGACCATATTGCCGCGTTACGCCGTTTCGAATGGACGCTTTTGTCGGAATTGGGTTTGGCACCTGATTTGAAACAAGATTCAGACGGCCTTGCCATCGAAGCCGGACAGCCTTATTGGCTGAGTCCGCAACACCCTGTGATGCCTATGCGGCAGGTCAATGCCGCCGTTTTGAGCGAGGGCGGTATCGCGGTGGACGGCGACGTGTTGGCGCAGCTGGACGCAGGCGTGTTTGCAAGCGGCACGGCTTTGCAGCAGGCCTTGCAGATTACGCGGATGTTTCTCGATTTTTATCTGCCTGCCGGGATTAAGTCGCGGCAGGTTTTGCAGCAGATGCAGCTTTTTCAGACGGCCTGATGAATCAATATCGGCCGGATAAGCAAAGGCCGTCTGAAAAAAACATTATTTTGAAACACGACAGACTTTAAGGAACGACCATGCTTTTAGGTGTCAATATCGATCACGTCGCCACGTTGCGCAACGCACGCGGCACCAGCTATCCGAGTCCGCTCGAAGCCGCCTTGATTGCGGAAACGCACGGTGCGGATCTGATTACGCTGCATCTGCGCGAAGACCGCCGCCATATCAAAGACGACGATGTATTCGCCATTAAAAACGCCATCCGCACGCGTATGAATCTGGAAATGGCATTGACCGAAGAAATGTTGGAAAACGCTTTGAACGTGATGCCGCAAGATGTGTGCATCGTGCCGGAGAAGCGTCAGGAGGTAACCACCGAAGGCGGTTTGGACGTGCTGGCACAGCAGCAGAAAATTGCCGGGTTTACCAAGCAGCTTACCGATGCCGGTATCCGCGTTTCCCTGTTTATCGATGCCGATGCCGACCAGATTCAGGCGGCCAAAGATGTCGGCGCACCCGTAATCGAACTGCACACCGGTGCGTATGCCGAAGCCCGGAATCCGCAGCAGCGTCAGCGTTTGCTGGCCGGTATCGAAGAAAACGCGCATTTTGCCAACGATTTGGGCTTGGTGGTCAATGCAGGACACGGTTTGACCATCCACAATGTGGCGCCGGTGGCGCGTATTTTGGCCATTGAAGAATTGAATATCGGCCATTCGCTGATTTCGCAAGCCGTGTTTCTCGGTTTGCCCGAAGCCATCCGGCAAATGAAGGAAGCGATGTTTAAGGCGCGTATGCAGCCTTATTGATACTCGGCCGCCTGCGGGCGGCCGATTTGAGGAGAAAATGTGATTTACGGAATCGGAACCGATATTGTTGCTTTGGACCGTATCGACAAACTATATAAAAAATACGGCCGGGCATTTGCCGAGCGTATATTGAGCCGTTACGAGCTGCTGGAGTTTGAGCAGGCCGGCCGGCAGGTGAATTTTCTGGCCAAGCGTTTTGCCGCCAAAGAGGCATTTGCCAAAGCAGTGGGAACCGGCATCCGCGGTGCGGTGTCGTTCCGCAATATCAGCGTCGGCCATACGGATTTGGGCAAGCCCGATTTTATTTACGAGCCTGCGCTGCAATTGTGGCTGCACGAGCGCAATATCCGCTATGTGCATTTGAGTATGAGCGATGAGGACGATTCGGTTGTCGCTTTCGCGGTAGCGGAAAAATAAGACCGGAAGGCCGTCTGAAAACGGCCTTGTTTCATGAAGCGGATTGGGAAAAAGGATGAAGTTTTCGTTGTTTCGCAAGTTGTGCGTGGAATGGCTGGTGTTTTGGGCGTTGTCGGTCGGCGTATTGATGTCGTCGCGCCTGTATCTGCTGTTTCGGTATACCGAAGCGCAAATGCGTTCCGATTATGCGGCGGATGTGTCGGCTTTGTTGCTGAAAGGTTTGTTGTTCGACATCAAAATCAGCTCGATTCTGACCGCCGTTGCCGTGCTGCCTGCGTTGTTGGCGTTGCTGCACCGCCGGGTGTTGGCATGGGTGGCCGGGATTACGCCGTATCTGTTGGCTTTGCTGCTGGTTTCGGTGGCGGCATTGTCGGTGGTGAATGTGTTTTATTACTCGGTGTACGACCGCCAGTTTGATGTTTTTGTATTCGGTTTGGTTGAAGAAGACACGGTTGCGGTTTTGAAAACCATTTGGCAGGACTATCCCGTTGTGTGGGGCCTGCTTGGTTTGGCGGTTTTGGTCTGGGCGCTCAAAGCGTTGTTTTCCAAGCTGCACGGCAGGTTGGACAGGGCAAAATTTTCAGACGGCCTTGTTATCTCTAATGTCTTGTTGGTTGTGGGTTTGGTGGCCGGATTGACATTGGGGATACGCGGTTCTTTAGGTAAGTTTCCGTTGCGCCAATCGTCGGCACAGATTTCTACGCAGGCAGTGTTGAACAAGCTGGTTCCAAACGGGCTGACTTCGTTGTCTTGGGCTGTCAGCGAATACCGCAACAGTCAGATTTTTGAAGTTGTAGACGATGAAAGCGGCAGGAAGCTGTTCGGCACCATGTTGGGCAGGGAAGCTGCTTCGGCTGATTTCAATGAATTGAAGGTGCTTACGCCCGAAAATGCGGCGGCTGCGGCCGGTAGGCCGAATGTGGTATTGGCGGTGATGGAAAGTATGAGCGGCCATATGCTGCAACTGGACAGTCCGCAACGGGATTTGTTGGGCAGTTTGCGCAGTCATTTCCAAAATGATTGGGTGTTCCACCGTTTTGTTTCGGAAGGAGACGGCACATCCGACAGTCTGCACCGTCTTTTTATACGCAGCCCGTATAACAACCTGAGCCAAAGTGCGGCTAAAAGTAAATTTTTCCCGACCAATATGTTTACGCCTTATCTGGAAGCAGGCTACAAAGTGGTGTATCTAACCGCAGGTAACGGCGGTTGGCGTGATTTCGACCGCTTTACCAAGCATTTGGGCGTGCATGAATTTGTAGACGAAAACCGTTTGCGCGAACTGTATCCCGATGCGGAAACCTTTGCTTGGGGCGTGCCCGACGAATATATGTTCCGCTATGCCGCAGACCGCTTGCAGAAAGCGGAGCAGGATCGTGAGCCGGTATTCATTATGATGATGTCGATTACGCATCATCCGCCGTATAAGTTGCCGGCCACCGGCGCACGCAGCCAATATGTTTTCAGCGATGAAGAACGCCGCCGCTTTTCGCAGATGGAAAACATGAACGAAGTGTTCAACACTTACCGCTATGCCAACAATGCTTTGGGCGATTTTATTGATTCGGCGAAAAAAGTCGGCAATACGATTGTGGCAGCAACGGGCGACCACAATATCCGCGGTATCGGTTATCCCGATATTTCGGAAGCCGCTTTGGGGCATGCCGTTCCGTTTTATCTGTATGTGCCGCAACAGTATCGCGGACAGGCGGTGTACCGTGCCGAACGTGTCGGTTCGCACAAAGACATTATGCCGACGCTGTATGAATTCAGCCTGTCGGGTCAGCCTTATTACCGTACCGGCTGCAATATGCTGTCTGACGATGCCGGTTTCTCAGGCAATCCGTGGTGCGGCTACGGCTACAATGCCGAAGTGGCACTGTTTCCCAAAGGTATGTACGACTTGCGAACCCAGCAGTATTACGTTATGGAACAGGGTTTGCAGGTGGCGGCAAGGCCGTCTGAAATTCCCGAAGATGTGCGCTTGAGCGTGGAAAAAAGTAAACATTACGGCGCATTTTTATCGTGGCTGACTAACCGTATGGCCACAGCGCCCGGCAAATGATTGTGCCGCAAACAACAAAACGGAAAGAAAGATATGGTTGAAGACAAACGTCCTTTGGTGCGCGTTGTTGCCGGGGTGGTATTAAACCGTGAGGGCGAATATTTGCTGTCTTCGCGGCCCGAAGGCAAACCTTATGCCGGATATTGGGAGTTTGCCGGCGGTAAAATCGAGCCGGGCGAAAGCGAGCTGGATGCGTTAAAGCGCGAATTCGAAGAAGAACTCGGTATAGAAATCCATCGGGCGCGTCCGTGGCTGACCAAAATCCATGCTTACGAGCACGCTTTGGTGCATTTGCGTTTTTTGCGTGTGGAAGCAGACGGCTGGTCGGGCGAGCTTCAGGCCAAAGAGAGACAAAAGTGGTCTTGGCAAAAAGCGGGCGATTTTACCGTATCGCCGATGTTGCCTGCGAACGGCCCTTTATTGAAAGCATTGTCCGTGCCGGACAAACTCAGAGGCCGTCTGAAAAAAGGATTGGTTGGCGAAAACGCGATGGGTGCATACCGTGTTGTGCCGCTTGCTGATGCAGGAGAAGATGACGGCAATATTCTGTTTACCGCTCGGGAATGGTCGGTGCGGACGGAAAACGGCAGACCCGGCAGCGTTTGGGTTGTCATTAAACACAGGCAGCAGTGGCAGGAAGTACGGGATGCCGACGTTGCCGTTTGGCAGGTCGGCAACGAACAGGCTGCGGAGGAAATAACGCAGGTATTGGCTGAAGGCGTGCCCATTCCGCTGGTGGTGTATGCACCGGCAGACTTACTGCGGCGGTACGGCGAAATCTGGCTGCAGGCCGGAGCGCATACGCTGGTGGAAGGCGTGGAAACGGAACAGGTGTGATGATGCAGAAATCCGGAAAAATGATGTTGGCGGCGGTATTGCTGATCGGATTTGCCGCCGTCAAATTGGGGGCTTTGTATTGGTGGCAGGGCAAGCAGGCCAAGGTTCAGGAAATATCGGCCTGTAATGTGCATCAAGGCTGCGTATTGCCCAACGGTGTCGAAGTCAAATTCAGCGACACGGTGGCCGCCAAAGCACCGTTTGAGATTGTGCTGCGCAATGTTCCCGATCATATTCAGGAAGTGACCGTGAGCTTTTCCATGAAAAACATGGATATGGGTTTCAACCGCTACCGCTTGACGGACAAAGGCAACGGCGTATGGTCGGCCGAGCAGATACGTTTGCCGGTATGCGTCCAAAACCGCAGCGATTACCTTGCCGATTTATCCATCGGCGGTGCGGTTTTTCAGACGGCCTTTACCGCCAAATAAGCGGTTTGGACGCTATGCGGCAAACTGAGGCCGTCTGAAAAAATGCAGGCAGGCAAATTGTTTTCAGACGGCATGATTCACTATACAATGCACTCATCCCACCAATAAGGAATATCACCATGATCGGTAAAAAATTATTCGAAGAAGTATCGGCCAAATTAGGCGAAACCATTGCCAACAGCCCGGCCAAAGATATGGAAAAAAACGTGAAAGCCATGTTGGGCAGTGCGTTCAACCGCATGGATCTGATTACGCGCGAAGAGTTTGATATCCAACAACAGGTTTTGATCAAAACCCGTACCAAACTGGCGGAACTGGAAGCCAGACTGGCGGAACTGGAAGCCAGACTGGCGGAACTGGAAGCCAGACTGGCGAAGCTGGAGGCAGCCGCCGGTACCCAAGCAAACGAAACCGTAGAAGCGGCTGCCGAAGCCGTTGCAGAGCCGTCTGAAAAAACAGAATAAAACCGGTTGATTCATGTCTTTAGCCGTTGTTTACAGCCGTGCCTTAAGCGGTATGAATGCGCCGTTGGTCGAGGTGGAAGCCCATCTGGCCAACGGCCTTCCTGCTTTCAATATCGTCGGCCTTCCCGATACCGAAGTGAAAGAAAGCCGCGACCGCGTGCGTGCGGCAATTATTCAAAGCGGATTTGATTTTCCGGCCAAAAAAATTACCGTCAACCTTGCTCCGGCCGACTTGCCTAAAGAATCCGGCCGGTTTGACCTGCCGATTGCCATCGGTATTTTGGCTGCTTCGGGTCAAATTTCCGGCGAGCAGCTTGCCCATTACGAATTTGCCGGCGAGTTGGCTTTATCGGGATTGCTCCGGCCGGTCAGGGGCGCGTTAGCGATGGTTCTGCAAGGCATGCAGGCCGGTAGGGCGTTTGTTTTGCCCGAAGGTAACGCCGCTCAAGCCGCCTTGATGGAAGGTGCGGAAATTTACGGTGCAGAGAGCTTGGGGCAGGTTGCCGCCCATCTGAATGCCGTCGAACCGTTGGCAAAAATTCAGACGGCCTTTCCGCTGCATATGGAAGCGGAACGGCCATTGCCTGATTTATGCGATGTCAAAGGACAGCATACCGCGCGTCTGGCTTTGGAAATTGCCGCAGCAGGCGGACACAGTCTGCTGATGATAGGGCCGCCCGGAACCGGCAAATCTATGCTGTCGCAAAGATTGCCGGGTATTTTGCCGCCTTTGAACGGTCAGGAGCTGATGGAAGTCTGGTCGCTGCGTTCGCTGCTGCCGGAGCATATGCAGACACGCGATACGCGCAGACCTTTCCGCTCACCGCATCATAGCGCCAGTCCGGCGGCAATGGTCGGCGGCGGTTCGGATCCCAGACCCGGAGAGATTTCGTTGGCGCACCGCGGCATATTGTTTTTGGACGAGTTGCCCGAATTCGACCGCAAAGTATTGGAAGTGTTGCGGGAACCTTTGGAAAATGGAGAAATCCATATTTCCCGTGCCGCCAAACAAGTGGTGTATCCGGCTAAATTTCAATTGGTAGCTGCGATGAACCCTTGCCCTTGCGGTTATTTGGGGCATGCAGTCAAACCGTGCCGGTGTACGCCCGAGAGCATTGCCCGTTACCGCAACAAAATTTCCGGCCCTTTGCTCGACAGAATCGATTTGATTGTCGAAGTACCGAGTTTGTCGGCTTCAGAACTGGTTCAGCAGCAACCGGGCGAGGGCAGCGCAGCAGTTTTGAAGCGGGTAGCCGAGGCCAGGGAAAGACAGTATCAACGGCAGGCAAAAACCAATGCCGATTTAAGCGTGACGGAGTTGGACGAACAGGCGCGGATTACACGCGAAGCGGCCAATGCTTTGGGCGAACTGCTGGAGAAGCTGTCGTTGTCGGCCAGAAGCTTCCACCGCATTATGCGCGTTGCCAGAACATTGGCCGATTTAAACGGGGACAATGATGTATTGCGTCAGCATGTGTTACGGGCGGTAAGTTTTCGTCGGGCTTTGTAAGTGTGTTTTGCCCAAAGAAACAGATGTTGATAAAATCCACCAAACGGGTTCGGGCCGCCGTATTTTCAGACGGCCTTATGCGGAATCCGACAGAATAAGACTTTAGGGGTATCTTTTTATGAATGCAAAAAAACAGTTCGGTAAGGGCCTGACGGGATTTATGTTGGGCTTGTTTATCGCCACGGTTGTGATTGCCGGTATTTTATTTTTCTTAAATCAGAGCAATAAAAAAGCGTTTAAAAACGATATTCCACCGGCAAAAGAATTGCCTGCTCCGGAAATTCTGACGCCGAAAACAGTAGAACCGCAAGCATTTGATCCTTTACCGGATGACGAGTTGCTGCCGAGCGAAGAAGGCTTGGATATTGTAGGCGGAGAGGCGCAAACATCGGAAAAATCTGAAGATTTGGTTCCTCCCGCAGTAGTTCAAACCGATAAGCCTGCGGAACAGGCCAAGCAGGAAGTGAAGCCGCAACCGAAAAAACCTGCCGTAAAGCAGGAAGAGAAGAAAGCGGATAAACCGGTTAAACAGCCTGAAAAACAAGTGAAGCCGACACCGGAACAGATTTTGGAAAGCGGCAGCATCGAAAAAGCCAGAGAACAAGCGGCTGCGGAAGCCAAGAAAGCGGAAGCGGCTAAAAAATCAGCGCAATCGGCATCTTCAGGCGGAAAAGTCGTGGTACAGATGGGGTCGTTTGCCGCACGTTCTGCTGCGGAAGAGCGCCGTGCCGAATTGGCTTTGCTCGGAGTGGCAGCCAGAGTGTCGGAAGCACAAGTGAACGGCAAAACCACTTACCGCGTACAAAGCGGCCAACTTGACGGCGATGCCGCCAAAAAAGTACAGCAAACTTTGAAGCAGAACGGCATAGAAAGCTTTTCCCGTTCGGTAAAATAATTTAGGAAGATAAACGATGAAATTAAAAACATTATTATTGGGCACTTTGGCGGCATTGACCGTAACGGCTCAGGCGCATGCGGCGGTCGTGGAAGGCAAAGACTATACCGTGCTGGACAAACCGGTTCCTCAGTTGCAGTCGGATAAGGTAGAAGTATTGGAGTTTTTCGGTTATTTCTGTGTACATTGCTACCATCTTGATCCGATTCTGCTGAAGCATGCCCAATCTTTTGCCGATGACACTTATCTTCGTACCGAACATGTGGTTTGGGAGCCGGCCATGTTGGGTTTTGCCCGTGTTGCTGCGGCGGTAAACAGTTCGGGCTTGAAATATCAGGCTAATCCCGAAGTATTTAAGGCTGTATACGATCAAAAAATCAACTTGGCCGATACGGCAACTTTTAAAGAATGGGCGGAAAAGCAAAGTAGTTTTGACGGTAAAAAACTGGTTGCCGCTTATGACTCTTTCGGTAATATGGCGCAAGCAAAAAAAATGGAAGAGTTGACCAATGCCTACCAGATTTCCGGCACCCCTACCGTTATTGTCGGTGGTAAATATCAGGTGAAATTTTCGGGCGATTGGCAATCGGGCATGAAAACCATTGATGAACTGGTTGCCAAAGTTCGCGAAGAAAAAGGTTTGAAAAGTGCCGCGGCCAAGCCTGCTGCCGTACTGAAAAGCAAAGGTGCATGGCTGGCCAAGTCCGCCAACAAGTAATTGAAAACCGTGTTTCAGGCAGCCTGAGGGCTGCCTGAACTTTTTAAGTTTCAGGCCGTCTGAAAATAATTTGCACAGATATTCGTTTCGGCAGGAGTCTTGTGCTTCGGATAAGTAATATCGATTAACGGTTTGTGAAGAATATATGGATATTGTTTTATTGTTTAAGGCGCTGATTTTAGGCATTGTTGAAGGTTTGACCGAGTTTTTGCCTATTTCCAGTACAGGACATTTGATTGTGATTGGGGATTTGTTGAATTTCCACAGCAATGGCAAAGTTTTTGAAATCGCCATTCAGCTCGGTGCGGTGTTGGCGGTTATTTTTGAATACCGTAAGCGGTTTACTCATGTAGTCAGCCATATCGGGCGCGATCAAAAGGTGAACCGCTTTGTGTTGAATTTGGCTGTTGCCTTTATTCCTGCTGCCGTTGTCGGCTTGTTATTCAGCAAGCAGATTAAAACTTTTTTGTTTAATCCGATTACGGTGGCCGCCGCTTTGATTTTGGGCGGATTCTTTATTTTATGGGTCGAGCGTCGTCAAACCACCCGCAAACCGAAGGTAACCAATGTCGATGATATGCGTATCCGTGATGCTTTGGTGGTGGGGTGCGCTCAGATTTTCGCACTGGTTCCCGGTACTTCGCGTTCAGGCAGCACCATTATGGGCGGCATGTTGTGGGGTTTGGAGAGAAAGGTAGCAACGGAATTTTCCTTTTTCTTGGCGGTTCCGGTTATGATTGCGGCGACGACTTATGATGTGTTGAAGCATTACAAATTATTCAGCGCCCAAGATATCGGCTTGATTGTCGTTGGTTTTGTTGCTGCCTTTGTGGCAGGCTTGCTGGCGGTAAAAGCGTTGTTGAAATTTGTTTCTGCTAAGAATTATGTTCCGTTTGCTTATTACCGTATTGTTTTCGGCGGTTTGATTTTACTGACTTGGGCAATGGGTTGGGTTGAGTGGAACAGTTGAGAAAAGTCTAAGCTTTTATGGTTTGTTTTTTGAATCAACAGCAGGTTTATTTTTCAGACGGCCTTTCCGATGTGGTTTAACCGGAAAGGTCTTTTTATTGTGTGGTCGTAATCAATTTAATGGTTTCGTGTCGGAAAGCTTGGCGGTACTGCTTCGGCAAATCAAAATAAGCACGCGGAAAATAAAAATCCCTTAAGTTTTATCTTAAGGGATTTTTGCAAACTGGCACGCCCACGGGGATTCGAACCCCGGTTACCGCCGTGAAAGGGCGATGTCCTAGGCCTCTAGACGATGGGCGCTTACGGAAGTGCGTAACTATAGGTTAACCTTGACGTTTCGTCAACAGATTCGGCGGTTTGGGCTTTTATGTATATGTTTTCTATGAAAAGAAAATTTGTTTGAATCGGCGCGTGTTTTTCGGTTTTACGGCTGGGATTGGCGGCATGATTGGGGGCGCGGTATGCTGTATAATGCCGGGATTGTTTTGGATATATGTAAGGGGTGTTGCAATGTGGTTTAAACAAGTCAGTTTTTATCCGATTGCTGCCGATAAACTGCCGGATTTTGAAAAGATGGCGGAATTGTTGGCTCAATCTGAATTTACGCCGTGCGAGGGGTTGGACTGGTTTAGCGAAGGTTTTGCGGCACCGTTCGGTTTTTCGCCGGAGCTGGTTTTCCCTGCTGATTTTACCCTCCGGATATCATTGAAAAAAGAAGAGAAGGTATTGCCTGCCGGTGTGATTCGCGATTTGGTCGAAGAACGTGTGGCCGAGATTCAAAATGCTGAAGCGCGAAATGTCGGCCGCAAAGAAAAGCAGGAATTGAAAGAACAGATTACCGATGATCTTCTGCCACGTGCGTTTACGCGGAGCAGCCGTTGCCAAGCGGTGTTGGATTCAAAGCACGGTTATCTGTTTATCAATCATGCTGCGGCGACTAAAGCGGAAAATATGCTGACAAAATTGCGTGAAGCTTTGGGTGGTTTGGAGGCGCGTTTACCGGATACTCAGCAGTCGCCGTCTTCTTTGATGACGGAATGGTTGTTGCGCGGCGCGGCCGAAGGCGGCTTTGAGTTGGATAGCGATTGCGAGCTGAAAGGCGTGGGTGATATGGCACCGGTGATTAAGATATCCAAACAGGATTTGACTGCAGACGAAGTGGTGCAGCACGTGAAAAGCGGTAAAACGGTAACGCAGTTGGGCTTGGTGTGGCGCGAGCAAATCAGTTTTGTGTTGAGTCAGGATTTTACTCTGAAGCGGATCCGTTATTTAGATGTGTTGCAGGAAGAGGCGGAAGGGTATGCTGACGATGCGGCAGGTTTGGCATTTGCATCGCAGGTCTTGATGGCGGAAACGTTATCGGTCATGCTGGATGAATTGGCCGGCTATTTGGGCGGCTGGAAAATTTAAATAAATTGTCAGATACGCTGTGAGGCCGTCTGAAAAAATAAAATCAAGGATAGGAAAAACGATGAGTATTAAGTCTGACAAATGGATTCGGCGGATGAGTGAAGAACACGGCATGATCGAGCCGTTTGAGCCGAATCAGATTAAAGAAGTGAACGGGCAGAAAATCATTTCTTACGGTACATCCAGTTACGGTTACGATATCCGCTGTGCCAATGAATTTAAGATTTTTACCAATATCAACAGCACGATTGTCGATCCGAAAAACTTCGATACCCGTAACTTTGTAACGGTTGAAGACGATTACTGCATTATTCCGCCCAATTCGTTTGCTCTGGCCAGAACAGTGGAGTATTTCCGTATTCCGCGCAATGTATTAACGGTTTGTTTGGGTAAGTCGACTTATGCGCGTTGCGGAATTATTGTGAATGTTACGCCTTTCGAACCGGAATGGGAGGGCTATGTCACTTTGGAGTTTTCCAATACGACACCGCTGCCGGCCAAAATTTATGCCGGAGAAGGCGTGGCTCAAGTATTGTTTTTTGAAAGCGACGAAGTATGCGAAACGTCGTATAAAGACCGTAACGGCAAATATATGGGTCAAACCGGCGTAACTTTGCCGAAAACCTGACATAGAACATGGTTTCGGTTATATAAAAGCCCCTGATTTTTGGAATCAGGGGCTGATTGTTTAAATATAGAAATCCGCTTCCAACTCGCCGACGAAATCCTGAACCATTTCTTCCGAAGGTTTGGCTTTATTTTTACTGCCGACCATGCGGGCGGGTACGCCGACGACGGTGGTGAACGCCGGAACGTCATGAACGACCACGCTGCCGGCGCCGATTTTGGCGCACTCGTTGATACGGATGTTGCCGAGAATGGAAGCATTGGCACCAATCATCACGCCGTCGCTGACCTTCGGATGGCGGTCGCCGCTCTCTTTGCCCGAGCCGCCTAAAGTTACGCCGTGCAGAATAGAAATATCGTTACCCAATACGGCGGTTTCGCCGGCAACGAAACCAGTTGCATGGTCAAGCATCAGGCCGTGGCCAAAGCGGGCTGCAGGATGGATGTCTACGCCGAAAACTTCGGAGGAACGGTTTTGCAGGAAATAGGCCAAAGTTTTTCTGCCGTTTTCCCATAGCCAATGGTTGATACGGTGTGCCTGAATAGCGTGAAAACCTTTGAAATAGAGTAAGGGCAGCGAATATTCATCGCAAGCGGGGTCGCGGTCGTAGATGGCCAGCAGGTCTTTTTCAACTGCCGAAATGATGGCGGTATCGCTATTGAGTGCCTGTAAATAGACTTCAAACAGTGCGCGTGCGTCCATAATCGGGCTGGAAAGTTTGCTGGATAAATGGAATGCCAAAACAGCGTCTAAAGAATCATGTCGCAATACGGTTAAATGCAGGAAACTTGCGAGCATCGGTTCGGATGCGGCCGCTTGTTCCGCTTCGTTGCGGATGGTTTGCCATAAATCGAAGTTGTCCGGGCGGGTATTTTGTGCTGTTGTATTCATAGTCGAGGCCGTCTGAAAAATAATGGTTCGGCAGACTGCTGCGGATGAGTTTGTGCAGCTTGTCGGAATAAAAAGAATGCTTTAGGAAAGTATCATACGATAAAGCGGCGTTTATTGCAGCTGAAAAACCTGATTGGGTGTTTACTATAGCTTTAAAATACAGTGGCAATTATCTTAAAGAATGCATAAAAATTGAGAGATTTCTGCTGATATGAGAGCGGCGTATTGATGCTGGATTATAGTTTGATAAAAAAGGCCGTCTGAAAATTTCAGACGGCCTTTACCTCTATAACAATACAATATCGTATTGTTCTTGCGTATAAGTGGTTTCCACGGCCAGAGAAATCGGTTTGCCGATAAAGTCGATTAGCATGGCCAGAGATTGGGATTCTTCGTCGAGAAACAGGTCGATAACATTGGGAGCCGCCAAAATGCGGAAGTGTTGCGCGTCGTAACGGCGGGCTTCGCGTACGATTTCGCGTTGGATTTCGTAGC
Organism: Neisseria weaveri; assembly: GCF_900638685.1. Taxonomy (NCBI): domain Bacteria; kingdom Pseudomonadati; phylum Pseudomonadota; class Betaproteobacteria; order Neisseriales; family Neisseriaceae; genus Neisseria; species Neisseria weaveri. The sequence goes on from NZ_LR134533.1 coordinate 1,686,371, forward strand.
ACACGGTTTGCGGGGTTTTGAGCTGGCCTCTGCCTTGGCAGGTTGGACAGGGTTCGCACAAAATCTGGCTTAGGTTTTCGCGTGTCCGTTTTCGTGTCAATTCCACTAATCCCAGACTGGTAAAGCCGTTCAGGGTAACTCGGGTTCGGTCGAAACTGAGGGCTTTGGCCAATTCCTGCAATACGGCTTCGCGGTGGGAATCTTGCGCCATATCGATAAAGTCGATGATGATGATGCCGCCGAGATTGCGCAAACGCAGTTCGCGTGCGATGGCGTGGCAGGCTTCGAGATTGGTACGGAAAATGGTTTCGTCGAAGTTGCGTGCGCCGACAAAGCCGCCGGTATTGACATCAATGGTGGTCATGGCTTCGGTGGATTCGATAATTAGATAGCTGCCGAAAGTCAGATTGACGCGTGGTTGTAGGGCGCGGCTGATTTCCTGTTCGATATTGTGGGTTTCAAACAGGGGGCGGTCGCCTTTGAACAGGTGGATTTTATCGACGGCGTTTTGAACATATTGTTCGGCCATCTGCATCATGCGGGTGTGGTTTTCTTTGGAGTCGACCAGAATTTCTCGGGTGTTGTCGCTGAACATGTCGCGCAGTACGCGCAGGCTTAAGGGTAGGTCTTGATAGAGCAGGGTTTCTGGCGGTTTGGTTTTGGCTTGATGCTGGATGTTTTCCCAGACTTTGGTCAGATAGTCGATATCGGCTTGAAGCTCTGCAAGAGTGGCGGTTTCTGCACTGGTGCGGATGATGTAGCCGTGACTGGCGTTTTCGGGCAGCAGGCTGAGCAGGCGGTCGCGCAGGTTGTTGCGTTCGTCTTCGTCTTCGATGCGTTGTGAAATGCCGATGTGGTCGTCTTGGGGCAGGTGGACTAAAAACCTTCCGGCCAATGAGATTTGGGTGGACAGCCTTGCTCCTTTGCTGTTGATGGGGTCTTTGATGACTTGTACCAATACGGATTGCCCTTCAAACAGCATGTGTTCGATACGTTGTGTTTCGTCCGGGTTTTGGCGTTGTTCGAGCACATCGACAATGTGGAGGAAGGCGGCGCGTTCCAAGCCGATGTCGATAAATGCACTTTGCATACCGGGCAGAACGCGGCGGACGATGCCTAAATAGATATTGCCGACCAAGCCGTGTCCGCTGTTGCGTTCGATATGCAGTTCGCAGATGTTGTTTTCTTCCAGAATGGCAACACGGGTTTCTTGGGGGGTGATGTTGACCAAAACCGTTTCCGGCGGCCTGATCACGTCTTTGGGTAACGGGATGCTGGGCAGCATATCAACCTCTTTGGATTTTAAAAATATTTTTGTCATCGGCTCTTGGGGTGGAAAAGCGGATGACAAAAATATTTTTTAAATGAACGGCGGATTTGCCGTGCGGATAAAAATTTTCAGACGGCCTGTATTATAGCGGAAGGCCGTCTGAAAAAAAATGTGAAAACTGAAACGGTTAGATTATATGACTATGGTATTTATTCTGGCGCGTGGAGTTTGGCACCGATGTTTTGCAGATCGGCCAGCATTTGTTCCCAAGCTTCATCTAAGAAACGGCAGGCTTCACCCTCGGCCTTGATGCCGAAATCGATATGAGGCGGCACGGTTTGACCGTTATCGTCGGTCCAACCGACGCTGGGCAGGCTGAACGAACGTATGCCGGGATAATTTGCTTCTACTTTTCTCATCAATGGTGCAACATGGGATTCGGGCAAGCCGAACACCCAAATCGAACGCTGGCTGCTTTCGGTTTGGTGGAAACGGTCGCTGTAATAGGTGTTTAACACCCATTCGGCCATCGGGTGTGCCATTACGGGGAAGCCCGGAAAAAAGTAGTGTTCGCGGATGGAGAAGCCGGCGATTTTGTTATACGGATTGGGAATCAAATCCGAACCTTCTGGGAAATCCGCCATCAGCAGGCGTTGTTTGTGAGCAGCGGAATCGAGTGTGTCGCCGCGCTCCAGAGTGCTTTCTTCGATAAAGGGAACGGCACCGGCATGGCGGACAATCATCAAGTCCAATGCGGCGGCAGCGGCTTGGCGGGTATGGTCGTCGGGTGTAGAGCCGATACCGCCGGTAACAAAGGTCGGGAGGCCGTCTGAAAAACTGCGGTTCAGCTGTTTGACCAGCAAGTCGTAATCGTCCGGAAGATATTGAACTTGGCCGAGTTTTAAGCCATGTTGTTCCAATAATGTTTTAAAAAACGCAAAATGTTTGTCTTGTCGGGTTCCGTGTAGAATTTCATCGCCGATAATAATAAGGTTGAAATATATCATGGCTGTCCTTTGCGGGGTAATGGGAATAAAAGGCCGTCTGAAACCGTTTCAGACTGGACTAATTGACTGATTTCCACAATAATAAACCGATTTTTACGATTATGCAGGCTGTTTGTACGGAGCTGTTTTTTGTGTTGCCCTTGCGGCAGGAAAACAGCTATTTGTGGAAGAGCCGATTTATACAGTTAAGGATTTGAAATGAGCAGTCAGAACCATACGATTTTGCAAAGTTTGCCCGTCGGTGCCAAAGTAGGTATCGCATTTTCAGGCGGCCTCGATACATCGGCCGCTTTGTTGTGGATGAAACTCAAAGGCGCGCTGCCTTATGCTTATACCGCGAATTTGGGTCAGCCGGACGAAGACGATTACGAAGCAATTCCGCGTAAAGCCAAAGAATACGGTGCAATCGAAGCGCGTTTGGTAGACTGCCGCAGCCAGTTGGCGCATGAAGGCATTGCCGCAATTCAGTGCGGTGCATTCCATGTAACCACCGGCGGCGTGCCTTATTTCAACACTACGCCTTTAGGCCGCGCCGTAACCGGTACTATGCTGGTGTCTGCCATGAAAGAAGACGACGTCAATATCTGGGGTGACGGTTCGACTTATAAAGGTAACGACATCGAGCGTTTCTACCGCTACGGCCTGCTGACTAATCCGAGCCTGCGTATCTACAAACCGTGGCTTGACCAAACCTTTATCGACGAATTGGGCGGCCGTCAGGAAATGAGCGAATTTTTGATTGCCAACGGCTTCGAATACAAAATGTCGGTTGAAAAAGCCTATTCCACCGACTCCAATATGCTCGGTGCCACCCACGAAGCCAAAGATTTGGAATTTTTGAACAGCAGCGTCAAAATCGTGAAGCCGATTATGGGCGTAGCATTCTGGGACGAAAATGTTGAAATTAAAGCAGAAGAAGTTACTGTGCGTTTTGAAGAAGGCGTGCCGGTAGCTTTGAACGGTAAAGAGTTTGCCGATCCTGTCGAGTTGTTCTTGGAAGCCAACCGCATCGGCGGCCGCCACGGTTTGGGCATGAGCGACCAAATCGAAAACCGTATCATTGAAGCCAAATCGCGCGGCATTTACGAAGCCCCGGGCATGGCTTTACTGCATATCGCTTATGAGCGTCTGGTTACCGGTATCCACAACGAAGATACCATCGAACAATACCGCATCAACGGCTTGCGCTTGGGCCGCTTGCTGTACCAAGGCCGCTGGTTTGATTCGCAATCTTTGATGTTGCGAGAAACCGCCCAACGCTGGGTAGCCCGTGCGATTACCGGCGAAGTCACTTTGGAGCTGCGTCGCGGTAACGACTATTCGATTCTGAACACCGAATCGCCGAATCTGACTTATCAACCCGAACGCTTGAGCATGGAAAAAGTGGAAAACGCCGCTTTCACACCGGCCGACCGTATCGGTCAACTGACTATGCGCAATCTGGATATTGTGGATACCCGTGCGAAATTGGGTATTTACTCGCAAAGCGGTTTGTTGGCTCTGGGCGAAGGTTCGGTGTTGCCGCAGCTGGGACATAAAAAATAAAGTTTGCATTGTATAGCTTGGGAAATACAAAGGCCGTCTGAAATTTCAGACGGCCTTTTATATTGACTGTTATTGTGTGAAAAGACTGATAAAAAAGCGGTAATGAAATAAGTATCGGAATACGGGCGAAGATTGGGAACAGACACTTTATTTTTATTGGATTGGTTATCAATATGAAAACCCGCCTTGATATTAAAGGCGGGTTGGTATTTGGTCGGAATGAGAGGATTCGAACCTCCGACCCCTTCGTCCCGAACGAAGTGCGCTACCGGGCTGCGCTACATTCCGAATTTATTAAGGTCTGAATTATAGTTTCCCAGCGTCAGTTTTGCAAGTCTCCAACGTATATTTAGATAGAGGCCGTCTGAAAATAAAATAATTTGAAAACTGAATCTATTCGGATATCCAAACCGGATTTATTGATGACGGCTTGAATCCGATACAAAATACGGCTAAGTATTTATCCGGCATGAAGGACAAAGATGGCCGGCCGTTTTTTCAGGTTAGGCAGTTGGCTCATTTTTTTCCAGTCGGATACTGATTTGCTGATAATGGTTTGTGTCGGCAGAGTCAGATCGCAAGCAACGCATAAACGCGTATCGCCATGTAGCGAAACGACCGCATCGGCAAGCAGGGCGTCATTCCGGTAGGGTGTTTCGATGAAAAGCTGGGTTTCGTTATGTTGGCGGGAACGCTGCTCCAAAGCCTTTATAGCTTGGATGCGTTCGGTTTTGTCGGTAGGCAGATAGCCTTTGAATGCGAAGTTCTGCCCGTTTGCACCTGAAGCCATCAAAGCCAGCAGCAGGCTTGAAGGGCCGACAAGAGGGCGGACTTCGAAACCGCGTTGATGAGCGAGTGCGACTAAATTGGCACCGGGATCGGCAACGGCAGGGCAGCCGGCTTCGCTGACAATTCCCATGCTTCTGCCTTCCTGCAGCGGTTTTAAAAGCTCGGGCAGTGTTTTTAAGTCGGTATGCTCGTTTAATGTTTGCAGATTTAATTCGCGGATCGGTGTGGTTACACCGAGATGTTTTAAGTGTGAGCGTGCGGTTTTTTCTGCTTCGACAACGAAATCGGTAAGCGAAACGATTTGAGATTGTTCGTGCGGAAGCAGGCAGGGTGTGTCAGGTTCGCCGAGCGGTGTCGGAATAAGATAGAGAATGGGATTCATGAAAGGATGTCTGTTAAGTCGTGTGGGATAAAGGTGTTCGGCCGGATGTTTAAGACAAAATGTCGACGCCTTCTTGTTGCAGGAAATCAATCAGCCTGAAAATCGGCAAACCGATTAGAGCGTTGGGATCGCTGCTGTGAATATGTTGTAATAATGCTGCACCCAAGCCTTCGCTTTTTGCTGCGCCGGCACAATACACCGCATCCGGCTCGCGTTGCAGATAAGCTGTCATTTGTTTATGGGTGAGCGCGCGCATACGCACAACGGTTTTATCGACATGCGTATGCATTCGGCCGGTTGCCGTATTGAGTAGGCAAAGTGCGCTGTAAAACTCAATATCGTTGCCGCTTAACTCTTGAAGCATTTGTTGTGCTTTTGCGACGTCCATCGGTTTGCCCAATTGGCGGTTATGGCACCAGGCAACTTGGTCTGCACCGATAATCAGTGCTTGGGGAAAACGTGCTGCCAGAGATTGTGCTTTGCCGACGGCCAAACGTAGGGCCGTTTCTTCTGCAGATTCGTTTGGCAGGGGCGTTTCGTCGCAATCGGGAGAGGCCGTCTGAAAATCCAAGCCCAAACGCGCCAACTGTTGTTGCCTGAAGACCGAGCTTGAGCCTAAAATAAGCGGTAGTTGCGTATTCATATGCGTAAAAACATTGACGTTAAACCTGTGAAATTATATCATACCCCGTTTATGTTAGACCCTATTTTGATTGACCCCGAAGTTTTCGCTTCCGAGAAGCAGGTGCTGCAAGGCACTGTGGAGCTGGGTGAGCTGGACGAACGAGTTTGGTCGCACGAATATTTGGCAGATAAGCAGACAAAAGTTTCCTATACGTTGACAGGTGGTTGCGATAGATTACAGCGTTTGTTTTTGGATTTGGCGCTTAAGGCGGATTTGCAGTTGTTTTGTCAGCGCTGTGTGAAGCCGATGCCTTATCTTATGGAAGAAAACAGCCGTATTGTTTTGTTTGCCGATGAAGACAGTTTGGACGAAGCCATGGTATCCGACGATGAATTGGAAGGTATGGTGAAAGTTGCTGAATTGGACGTGCGAACCTTAATCGAAGACCAAATGCTGATGGCTATGCCGTTTTCGCCCCGTCATGAAGACTGCGACAATATTGCGTTGGAAACCGTCAATCAAGACAAACCCAATCCGTTTGCCGTTTTGGCAGGGCTGAAAAGCAGCCGCTAACCGGTTTACAGTTTTACTTATATTTAGGAGCTTGAAATGGCCGTTCAACAAAATAAAAAATCTCCCTCTAAACGCGGTATGCACCGTTCTCACGATGCTTTGACTGCGCCTGCTTTGTCTGTTGACAGCGCTACCGGCGAAGTACACCGCCCACACCACATTTCACCAAACGGCATGTACCGTGGCCGTAAAGTGGTAAAAGCCAAAGGCGAATAATTTTTCATCCTTGCTTGAGAGGAAAGCCAGAAGATTGCGTTAACCTGCAATTACTGGCTTTTTTGCGTTAATCGATAAGCAGATTGCCGGTGCAGTCTGCAACCTTGGCCGGTGTGTTGAGTTATGAAAAAGAAAGTATGGTACACCTACGATGACATTCATCGAGTGATTAAACAACTTGCCGAAAAAATCAAAGCGTCAGATATTAAATATGACGCAATGATTGCAATCGGCGGCGGCGGTTTCATTCCTGCGCGTATGTTGCGCTGCTTTTTGGAAATTCCGATTTATGCGGTGACGACTGCGTATTACGACAGCGATAACGAAGGCCAAGTAACTGATGGTGTAAAAAAGGTTCAATGGTTGGATCCTCTGCCGGATGTTTTGGTGGGGAAAAATGTTTTGGTGGTCGATGAAGTAGATGACAGCCGGGTTACGCTTGAGTTTGTATTGAACGAGCTGTCGCATGAAGATTTTGCGCATATCGGTGTGGCTGTGTTGCACGAGAAAATCAAGGCGAAGGCAGGAAAATTGCCCGAACATATGCCTTATTTCAGCGGTATCACTGTGGAAGACTGGTGGATTAATTATCCTTGGGATGCCGATGATATCGACGAGCATAACCGCTTGGCGGCTGTGTCGGAATGATACTGAATTTTCAGACGGCCTTTATTGGATGGGAAAGTCTGAATCGGCCTGATTAGCAGGCAAAGCAGGAAAGGTGTTCGGTTTATTAGGATGACCGTGCCGTATTTTGCAGGTTTCACCTTTCCGGCGCACAGAATTTAAATCCGGAGAAATAAAAAATGATTACGTTGGCCGTTGATGCCATGGGGGGCGATGTCGGCTTGGCCGTTACCGTTCCCGGTGCGGTTGCTTTTTTAAAGCAGCAGCCTAATGCACGATTGATGATGGTGGGTGACGAACAACAGGTTCGTTCTGCGTTGGAATCTGCCAACGCACCTTTGGATCGTATTGAAATCGTTCATGCAAGCCAAGTAGTGGAAATGGATGAAGCCCCGCAATTGGCATTGAAAAACAAAAAAGATTCGTCTATGCGCGTAGCCATTAATCAGGTTAAAGAAGGCAAGGCGCAAGCTGCGGTTTCTGCAGGTAATACCGGTGCGTTGATGGCGACGGCGCGTTTTGTTTTGAAAACCATTCCGGGTATCGAGCGTCCGGCAATTGCCAAGTTTTTGCCTTCTGCGGGCAATCATATGACATTGATGTTGGATTTGGGCGCCAATGTGGATTGTACCGCAGAGCAGTTAGTACAATTTGCAGTGATAGGCAGCGAGTTGGTTCAAGCAATGAATCCCGAAAAAGGCATGCCCCGCGTCGGCTTGTTGAATGTCGGCACTGAAGATATCAAAGGTACGGATACTGTGAAGCAGACTTTCCGATTGCTGCAAGACAGTAATTTGAATTTTACAGGCAATGTCGAAGGTCATACTATTTTCAGCGGTGATGTCGATGTGGTAGTGGCTGACGGTTTTGTCGGAAACATTGTTTTGAAAACCATTGAAGGTGCAGTAAAGTTTATGGGTTCGGCCATCAAGCAGGAGTTTCAGAGCAACCTGTTTACCAAGGCTGCCGCGTTGGTGTCGCTACCTGCATTGAAAGGTTTCAAAAATAAGCTGGATCCGCGTAAATTTAACGGTGCAATCTTTTTGGGATTACGCGGCGTTGTGGTTAAAAGTCACGGCGGCACGGATGCGGTAGGTTTTACTTATGCATTGGAAGAGGCTTACCACGAAGCCAATGCGGACAGTATGGTCAGAATCGAGCAGGGTGTTGCAACACAGCTTGCGGTATTGGCGGAAAAGTGTTTGGAACGCGAACAGGCTAAAGCTGCTGATAATATTGAATAATGTTTTTAAATATACAAGGCCGTCTGAAATTCAGACGGCCTTTTTTTGATTTGGGTTAAAAATGTTAAGTTAAGTGTTTTATTATTAAGATAGATAATATACAATTTAGCTGTTACATTTGAGAATATTTTTAAGGTTATTTAAAAGTCGGTGATATAGTTTGTTTTTCGTATGGGAAAAACAGATAAATTGCCTTACAATATCGGTCATTTACTCGAATAACCGTAAAAGGCGACGACATGCGATATGCCAAAATTCTCGGAACCGGCAGTTATTTGCCCACAAACCGTGTCAGCAATGACGAATTAGCCAAAAGGGTCGACACTTCTGACGAGTGGATCACGACCCGTACCGGTATCAAATTCCGTCATATTGCCGATGAGCAGGAAAAGACCAGTGATTTGGCGGTTGCCGCTGCGCGCAAAGCGTTGGAAGCCGCAGACGTTAAGCCTGAAGAGATTGATCTGATTGTTTTGGCTACCGCTACGCCGGATATGCAGTTTCCTTCTACGGCTACGATTGTACAAAATAAATTAGGCATATCGGGTTGTCCTGCATTTGACGTTGCCGCAGTTTGTGCCGGTTTTATGTATGCTTTGAATACGGCACATGCTTATATTAAAAGCGGTATGGCACAAAAAGTGCTGGTTATCGGTGCTGAAGTGTTCAGCAGAATTTTGGATTGGAACGACCGCACGACATGTGTTTTGTTCGGTGACGGAGCCGGAGCGGTTGTTTTGGGTGCTTCCGAAGAGCCGGGCATTATTGCAGGCAAGCTTCAGGCTGACGGCAATTATCTGCCGTTACTGCAAGTGCCGGCACAGATGGCCGACGGCCAGGTATGCGGCACGCCTTTTGTAAAAATGGACGGGCCGGGAGTATTCAAATTTGCAGTAAAAACTTTGGCTAAAGTGGCCGAAGACGTTTTGACAGAGGCAGGTATGCCGGCAGACCAAGTGGATTGGATCGTTCCGCATCAGGCAAACAAGCGGATTATAGAAGCGACGGCCAAGCATTTGGGTCTGGGTATGGATAAAGTGATTCTGACGGTAGACGAGCATGCCAATACATCGGCAGCTTCGATTCCGTTGGCTTTGGACGCAGGTATTCGGGACGGACGTATCAAGCGCGGACAAAATCTGCTTCTTGAGGGAATCGGTGGCGGTTTCGCTTGGGGAGCGGTATTAGTCAGGTATTGATATATAGGTTGTAAAAAAAGGCCGTCTGAAATTTCAGACGGCCTTTTTTTATAACATTAATATTAAATCTTACGGACAGTCCTTTTGCCGTTTTACATAACAAGGCAGAAATAGGGTTGGATATTGATAAGCAGACAAAGTGTTTGGCTCAAGGGGAACATTTATGAAGAGCTGTGATTTTCCGTTTGCAGGCCATCAACCGCATTTTAGGTTGGCGCAGAACAGTCATGAGCATATAGAGGCAGCGGCAACAAGCCGTCTGCCCATGTTCCGTGAAGGCGTTAGTGTTAAAGTGCGCTTGAGCGAATGGGATTTGCAGTTGAACGGCGGCTTCGGTGTGCATGAGGCCGACCGTTCTGAGCCGGTTTTTGTGTTGGGTCAATTTTTGAACGACCAAACCCGTGTGCCGGAAGCAGGAGAGTGGTTGAAAGGGCGTTTGACACGTCACGATAATGGACAATGGATGATGGTGGATGTGGAAAACGTCAGCTATCAGGAAGTGCAGCAAACCATTCAGCGGCTTGAAAAAGAGCGGGCGTTACGTCAGCAGCAAAAGCAAGAAGAACAGGCCAAGCCGGCTGTAGTGAAAGAACCCGTTAAAATCCGGCATCCGTTTCCGGGTAATACGGTACTGCATGGTAAAATTATCCGCTGGGACGATAAAAAGAGCTGCGGATTTATTCAATCCGGCCCGGAATCCGAAGTGGTATTTTTCCATATTTCCGCTTTCCATTATCAGGGACGCAGACCCGAAGTCGGGCAGCAGGTTAGTTTCTATTGCGATTGGCCTATGACAGAAGGCCAGTTGCAGCGGGTAACGAGAGTGATGCTGCGCGAACACGAAATGGGATTGTTTAACGACAAACCGTATCAGCATACGCAGATACATAGAAATACTGTTCAAATCATGCTTCATATTGCTGTGGGTTTGATTTATTTGGCTTTAGTTGCAAGCATTTCTTTCAAGCTGGCGGCTTTTTACCTGCTGGCCAGCATTGTTGCATTGCTGGTTTACGGTTATGACAAAGGCTTGGCTGAGAGAAATGCGCGCAATACCGACCGCTACACACAACGCATTCCTGAAAGTTATCTGCATAATTTTGCATTTATAGGAGGCTGGCCGGGCGCCTTGACTGCACAGATTATTTTCCACCACAAACTGCGTAAAGCTGCCTTTATGCGGAAATTCTGGGTAACGGTGGCGGCGAATATTGCCATAACCTACATACTGCTGATACATTACGCGGACAGTCCTCTCGTATTATTCTTAAAAAATTAAAGGAATATCATGTCTTTTGCGTTTTTCTTTCCCGGACAAGGCTCGCAAAGCCTTAATATGATGAGCGGTTTCGAAGGTGTCGGCGTTGTAAAAGAAACTTTTGATGAAGCTTCGGCGGTATTAGGTCAAGATTTATGGGCGATGATGAACGGCGAAGATGCCGACTTAATCGGGCAAACCGTCAACACACAGCCTTTGATGCTGGCAGCCGGTGTGGCCACATATCGTGCATATTTGGAAGCCGGAGGAAAAACGCCGTCGGTGGTGGCAGGCCACAGTTTGGGTGAATATACCGCTTTGGTAGTCGCAGGTGCATTGAAGTTTGCCGATGCGGTCAAGCTGGTTCGTTTGCGTGCCGAATTGATGCAGAATGCCGTACCGCAAGGCGAGGGAGCAATGGCGGCCGTATTGGGCTTGGATGACGATGTGGTTCGTAAGATTTGTGCCGATTCTGCACAAGGTGATGTGGTAGAAGCGGTAAATTTCAATTCGCCCGGTCAAGTTGTGATTGCCGGCAGCGCTGCTGCGGTAGAGCGTGCGATGGCTGCTGCTAAGGAAGCCGGAGCGAAACGTGCTTTGCCGTTGCCTGTATCCGTACCTTCACATTGCAGCTTGATGAAACCGGCTGCAGACAAGTTGGCCGAAGCCTTGAAAGATATCGAAATCGGCAAACCGCAAATTCGGGTGATTCACAATGCCGACGTGGCATCTTACGATGATGCCGACAAGATCAAAGATGCGTTGGTACGCCAGCTGTACAGTCCGGTCCGTTGGACGGAAACCGTGAATGCGTTGGTTGAAGAGGGTATTACCGAGTCTGCCGAGTGCGGTCCGGGTAAGGTATTAGCCGGTTTGGCGAAGCGTATCAATAAAGAGGCGGTGTGTACTGCGTTGACTCAGTCTGAGCAGGTAGTCGCGTTTATTGAGGCTCACTAATCCTAATCGGTTTGTCTGATCAATAAAACAGATAAATCAAAGGCCGTCTGAAAACTTCAGACGGCCTTTGATTTATACGTTAAAAAAATTGCAGGATGTCTTGGGCAATTATTTATGTTTTAAATGGTATGTTTAAAATCCAATCAGAGTATCTGCTTGAATAAAATTGCGAAAAGGCCGTCTGAAATTTTCAGACGGCCTTTTCATCCTACAATTTTAGATAATGTACCATTATTTAGCCAGTTTGGCGGTTGCGGCTTTATCCAGTTTGCAGTATTTGGTTACGATTTGCGAAACCTGTGTTTTTTTGCCGTTCACAACTTCAACGGCTTCCTGAGTCAGCATATTGCCGTCTACTTTATCGAGATTGGCAGCATCGGCTTTCTCGGCGCTCCAAGTAATGCCTTGATTGGCAAAGGTGTTGCTGTCGGTTTGACTGTTTACGCGGAACAGTACGGGAGATGCTTTTTCGCGGAACAGCACTTGCGCTACGACCACTTCGTTTTTGCTGATGCCGTATGTAACGCGCAGTTTTTCTTTACCTGAAGGACCGCAGGCGTAAGCAACTTCTTTTGATGCTTCGATTTTTACGGATTCGTTAGATGCTTTGGGAGCCGTTTGTGCGGCCGTAGCTTTGGCGGCATCGGCTTTAACGGGTTTTTGCATCGGCGTGCTGCATGCGGTCAGGGTAGCCATCAAAATCGCGGCAGGTACTAAAGTTTTCAGCATTTCAATTCCTTTTGGTAGATTCAATCTCAAAAAATAATGATACAAACGCTATGCCTGTCAGCAGGCTTTCGTGGCTTAACGTAACAGAAAAACGCTTTTTTGTCTTGTCTGTATCTGGCGAAACGGAAGCGGATAGAGGGAGAAAAGCCTGTTTTTGTCTTCTATGATAATGATTTAAATGGTTATTTTGTTTGAGTTTAAAGGTGGGTTAAATTTAATCGTCAAAAGTTAAATTCAATCAAAAAACGCCGAATAAAGCGGTTATGATGAATTTAGACAAAGTGTATAAAATTTTTTATATTAATTCGATAAAATAAAAACATAAAATAATTAATTGCCAATTTGTCTGATTTGGGTATAATCGCCATTATAAATTATAAAATGCCATCGTATTTAGACAAAGGGCTTGTATGCAATTAGACATTGACCGCTTAATCGCCTATTTCGGCGGAGTGAATGCTTTAGCCGAAGCATTAAAAGAGCATGATCCGGAACAGGCAGCCAGTACCGCAGCAATCTATAAATGGCGGACTCGGGGTTCTTTGCCGCTCAACCAGTTGCAGAAGCTGGTTTCTTTGGCAGAAGTACAAGGCAGACCGTTGGATTTAAATGCTTTTCTACAACAACAAAACAATCTGGAGAAACAAACCATGCCGCAAGACAACCGTATCATTATTTTTGATACCACGCTGCGTGACGGTGAGCAGTCACCGGGTGCAGCCATGACTAAAGAGGAAAAAATCCGTATTGCCCGTCAACTGGAAAAATTGGGCGTTGATGTGATTGAAGCAGGCTTTGCCGCTGCGAGTCCGGGCGATTTTGATGCCGTCAACAGCATTGCCAAAGTGTTGACGACGGCAACCGTATGTTCGTTGGCACGTGCAACCGAGCGCGATATCCGTGCAGCAGGCGAAGCGGTTCAACCTGCGGCCAAACGCCGTATCCATACCTTTATCGCAACCAGTCCGCTGCATATGGAACATAAGCTGAAAATGAAGCCGGAGAAAGTGTTGGAGTCTGCGGTTAAAGCGGTGAAACTGGCTAAAGAATATACGGATGACGTGGAGTTTTCTTGTGAAGACGCTTTGCGTTCCGATATCGATTTTCTTGCACAAGTGTGCAGCGCGGTGATTGAAGCAGGTGCAACCACCATCAATATTCCGGATACGGTAGGTTATTCCGTTCCGCACCGTACCGAAGCCTTCTTCCGCGAGTTGATCAGTAAAACGCAAGGCAGCGATAAAGTGGTTTGGTCCGCACACTGCCATAATGACTTGGGTTTGGCGGTAGCCAATTCTTTGGCGGCGGTGTTGGGCGGCGCCAGACAAGTGGAATGTACCATCAACGGCTTGGGCGAGCGTGCGGGTAATGCCAGCTTGGAAGAAGTGGTGATGACTTTCAAAACGCGTCATGACGTTTTCGGGTTGGAAACCGGTATCGACACCACTCAGATTGTGTCGACTTCCAAACTGGTGTCGACGGTTACCGGTTATCCTGTTCAGCCGAATAAGGCGATTGTGGGTGCGAATGCGTTTGCACACGAATCCGGCATCCATCAGGACGGTGTATTGAAGCACCGTGAAACCTATGAAATCATGTCTGCCGAATCAGTAGGTTGGGCGGCTAACCGCCTGACTTTGGGCAAACTGTCCGGCCGCAATGCGTTTAAAACCAAACTGCAGGATTTAGGTATCGACCTGGGCAGCGAAGAGGCTTTGAATGCCGCATTTGCCCGCTTTAAAGAGTTGGCAGATAAGAAACGTGAGATTTTTGACGAAGATCTGCATGCGCTGGTGTCGGATGAAATGGTGAATCTTTCTCAAGACCACTACAAATTTGTATCGCAAAAGATTACAACCGAAACCGGCGAGCAACCTGCGGCCGAAATCGTATTTACTGTAAACGGTATCGAGCACCGCGCAACGGCAACCGGCTCCGGCCCGGTAGATGCGATTTTCAAGGCCATCGAGAGCGTGGCCAACAGTGGTGCGACTTTGCAGATTTATTCTGTGAATGCGGTAACGCACGGCACGGAAAGCCAAGGTGAAACGGCAGTACGCTTGGCTCGAGGGGGTCGTGTTGTGAATGGTCAGGGCGCGGATACCGATGTATTGGTGGCAACTGCCAAAGCTTATCTGTCTGCGTTGAGCAAATTGGAATTCGGTACGGAAAGAATTAAGGCTCAAGGCGATATTTGATGATTGTCTGACCGGTGCCGATAATGATGAGGCCGTCTGAAAATTTCAGACGGCCTTGTTTCTTTTGCTTTGAGATGTTGAACGGTTTGATCTGTCCGCGTTAATCGTTAAAAGCGTTTTATATATTATCAACAATAAAAAACTGCGTTTTCCGACCCAATCTGTTTTTTGCCGGAAACCGCAGTTTTTCAGACGGCCTCAAAATTATTTGAAGCCGTTTGCCGTTTGATGATTATTTAGGACGGCGGAAGGTATCATGACAGGCTTTGCAGCTCGCGCCGACTTCGCCGTAAGCTACTTTAATGTCTTCTAGATTGCCGCTTTGTGCTGCGGTATTCAGTTTTTCTACGGCAGCGTGGAATTTTTCTTCTTCAGCTTTAAATTGCTCGGTTTTTTCCCAAGTTACCGGCAAAGTATCACCGTCGCCTTGTTCGTCTTTTTGGAAATGCTCAAACGGTTTTTTGCTTTCTACGGCAAATTCAGCGGCGGCGGTTTTGAATTTTTCAACTTCGTAGGCTTCTTCGCCTTTAACCATTTTGCCCATGCTGCTGAAGTTCGGCATCATGGCTTTGAATGCAGTGGTGCGGGCTTCGGAAATCGGGCCTTTGGCGACTTCGGGGGCAGGGTTGCCGCAAGCGGCCAAAGTGAATAATGCAGCGGCAGACAAGGCAGCCAGAGTTAGCTTGGTTTTCATGGTTTTAGTTTCCTTGTGGTATTATTTTGTTCGATTGGGTCGATATGATACCTGAGTCTGATGTTAAGAAATGCAAGGAGAGATAAATGGCTGTTTTAATTACAGGGGCGTCGGCCGGCTTCGGCGAAGAAATGTGCCGTGTGTTTGTGGAAGCAGGCTATGATGTGATCGGTGCTGCGCGGCGTTTGGATAAACTCGAAGTGATGAGAAGCGAGTTGGGCGAGCGTTTTTATCCGTTGCAGATGGATATGGCCGACACGGTTTCGATTGACTCGGCTTTGGCTTCTTTGCCGGAAGGATTTAAAAATATCGACTGTTTGATTAACAATGCCGGTTTGGCTTTGGGCTTGGATCCTGCTGCGGAAGCGGATTTCGCTGACTGGCAGACGATGATTCAAACCAATATCATCGGTTTGACATATTTGACGCGCCAAGTGTTGCCGAAAATGGTTGAGAAAAAACAGGGATATATCATTAATTTGGGTTCGATTGCGGGAACGTATCCCTACCCGGGCGGTAATGTTTACGGAGCGACTAAAGCGTATGTGCGCCAATTCAGCCTGAATTTGCGTGCGGATTTGGCGGGAACGGGCGTGCGTGTCAGCAACATCGAGCCGGGCTTATGCGGTGATACCGAGTTTTCAAACGTGCGTTTTAAAGGTGATGACGAACGTGCGGCCAAGTTGTATGAAAATGTGGAATTTATCCGTCCGCGCGATATTGCAGAAACGGCTTTGTGGCTGTACCGCCGTCCGGCGCATATGAATGTGAATGCGATTGAAATCATGCCGGTGGCTCAGAGCTTCGGTGCGTTGCCGGTGTTCCGTAAAGCGGCCGTGCCGGCGGAGACGGGCAGCGATTTCGATAAACGCAGTACATCGCTGTTCCAGAAAATTAAAGGCTGGTTTAAATAATCGGACGAAACGGTTTGCAGTATTAAATAAAGTGAATAGGGTAAACCGGTTTATCCATTGAAGTAAAAAGGCCGTCTGAAAATTTCAGACGGCCTTGTTTCGTAGGGTTAATGCGCTGATGTATTGAAATAGCGTTGGTGTGCTTCTTGAATGGCTTTGGCATCTTCATCGAAATCGAAAGCGTTCAGATTGCGTTTCAGCGAGTAAGCGGCTTCATCTTTGGCTGCTTGAGAGAGGGCTTGAGTCGGCGCGTGTTGGTAAATGGTTGCCAACATACGTTGCAGCCAAATGCTGACCTCGATGTTGCCGGCGCTGTCTCGGGCAATCGGGCGGATGGCGTCGGTGATGAATTTTTCTTCGTCTAACGCAACAATGCTGATGCGGTCGAAATTGTCTTTGCGCTCGCTTTCGGGAACTTGCTCAATCAGCAGTTCGCTAATCAGCATCAATACGGCAAATGCGGTACCGGGATCGTTTACGGCAGGTGACATGGCGCGTTGGGCGACTTCGCTGAGTACGGAAAAACCGAAGCGCGGGTCTTGGTCGAAGCTGCGTTGGCGTTGGGTGATGAAGAAACCGTTGATTTTTTCAGTCGATACCGTTGTAGTCTGTTTGGGCAGCAGCAGGGCAATCGGTTCGTTTTTTACCAATAGTTCGCCCGGACGCACGGTGATGTGGATGTGAAATTCGTTTTCTTCCGCACAAGCTTGCAGGCCTTTGAAGTTGATGTTGGTCAGATAACCGTTTTGCTCCGCATAAATCGGCTGCGCCCTTTCCAAACCGGCGGCGCGCCAAGTGGCATTCATATCGGGTGCTTGGCGGTATTCGTGCATGCCTTTTTCTGCAGCTTGGCGGATTTTATCCAAAGTGTTTTGCAGACGGCCTAAGCCTGAAAGGGTGTGCACCCAACGGATTAAAGTGGTAATCACGTAAGCCAGGACAATCAGCGTGCTGATAAACAAAAGGAAACGGCCGCTGCTGCCGTAAATGCCCATACTTAAGGCGATTTTGGCAATCACGGCATAAATAAAAGCGGAAATAAAGCTGGCAATGGCAGTCCGCGTTCCGTTATCGGCCATGATTAATTCGGTTGCACGCGGAGTGGCCCCACCTGATGCAGAAGCAAAGGCGGAAACCATAATCGACAGAGAAAATGTGCTGACGGCCAACATGCTTGAAGAAATGATGCTGAGTAAATCCTGAATCGTGTCGGCTTCGATATTCGGAAAAATATCGGCAGGCAGCCAGAATGAAGCCCAGTAGGAAGCCAATGCCATAATGACCGCCAAAACCGCACCGATTGTCGGTGTTACCCATAATGTGTTACTTGGTTTTTTCAACCATAAAAGAAATGCGTACATAGTTTTATTAATGAATTGATGTGGAGAAAACCGATGATTCTAGCATAGACTCCCGTACTGATATATAAATTGGTTTAGGCTATAATGTGGTTTTTATTGCGTATTTAAGAGCAAAGTGGCAGCGAAAGCTATGAAAGAAAAAATTTTGAAGCAGTGCCGTGCGGCAGGCGTACAAGTTACCGCTTTGCGCGAACAGGTGTTGGATATTGTGCTGCAGCAAACCGGTGTGATTAAGGCATACAGCGTATTGGCGAAAATGCAGCAGGATTCAGACGGCGTGGTTGCTCCGCCTACCGCTTACCGTGCTTTAGACTTCTGGGCGGAACAGGGCGTGCTGCATAAAATTCCCGCAGTGAACGGCTATGTTTTGTGCAGCCATGCACAACACGAATGCGGACATCATTGTCATGGTATGGATGAATCTGAACATCACAGTGCGTTTATTTTGGTGTGCACCCAATGCGGCAAAGTCGATGAACAGACACTCAGTAAAGAGTGGGCGGCATTGTGCAGGGGTGTGGCAGACAGCGGTTTTGTATTGAATGAAGAACATGTGGTGTTGACAGGGGTTTGCCGACAATGTCAGAAGTGAAAAAAACAAAAGTACATTTGCTTTCCGGATTTTTGGGAACAGGTAAAACAACGGCTTTGCGAAGCTTGATGGCGCAAAAAGACCCTCATGAAAAGTGGGTCATCATTGTGAATGAGTTTGGAGAAATCGGCATTGACGGCGCGGTATTGGGCGATGACGGTATTCCGGTGGCCGAGATTTCAGGTGGCTGTTTGTGTTGTACTGCCGGTTCGCAAATGGGTGAAACGGTTTTTAAAATGTTGAGCGGCAACCGTCCCGACCGCTTGATGATCGAAGCCAGCGGTTTGGCACATGCCGCATCGGTGATTGATGAATTGAAAGCGCCGCCTTTGAACGAGATGGTAGAAATCGGTGCGGTTTTTACCGTTGTTGATCCGAGACAGTTTATTAATCCCGATTATTTTCAACAAGCTTTGTATAAAGACCAAATCGGCGTATGCGATGTTTTACTGGCAAGTAAAGCAGATTTGTGTACGCCGGAGCAAATGGCGGAATTTCGTGAGCGTGCAGAAAAGCTGTTCCCTCCCAAGGCCTTGATAGCCGAGGTAGAAAATGCACAAGTAAAACCGGAGTGGCTGGATATTCCGGTGGTGGAAAAATCGCGTTACCGTTTGAAAGCTTTGCCCGATAATACGATGGGTTTTCAGTCGCAAGGCTTTACTTTCCCTGCCGGGCGCGATTTTGACGGAGAGCGCTTGACCGATTTCTTCAACCGCTTGCCTGAAATGACGGAAGGCTTAGTTCGTGCTAAAGGTGTGTTTCAAGTGTTGGGTACATGGGTTTGGCTGAATTGGGTTGACGGACAGTGGGGGGCGAGTCAGGTTTCATGGCGGAGGGATAGCCGGTTTGAGTTGATAGCCAAGTCGTTTGATGCGGATCTGATCGAACGGAAACTGCAGGAAGCTTTAGAATAAAACATATGCAGGTAAAAAAGGCCGTCTGAAATTTTCAGACGGCCTGAGACCTTTGCAAAATAGCCCCTATACCCAACAGCTGGGGCCAAAACACAGGATTTCGGCTGTTTTCCGTTCTAAATATCCCCTTTATTCCCCTCAAATACCCGATAATCGGGTATCTGAGCTGCCTTTCAGATGGCAACAGGCGCACGTAGCCTGTTGGCTGCTTTCAGCAGGTTCAAACACATCGCCTTCAGATGGCTTTGCGCACTCACTTTGCTCAGACCAAAATAAGTTGCCCGGGCATGGCGGAATTTACGGTGCAGCGTACCAAAGCTTTGTTCGACCACATAACGGGTTTTCGATAAGTGTCGGTTACGTTTGGTTTGAGCTTCCGTCAACGGCCGGTTGCGGTGGGATTTGCACATGATGCCGTCCCGCAACTGATGTTCTTCCAGATGTTGCCGGTTTTCCATACTGTCGTAGCCTTTATCGGCATAGACAGTCGTGTCTTGGGCTAGGCCTTCCAACAAAGGCAGCAGGTGTTTGCACTCATGGGCATTGGCGGCAGTGATGTGCAGTTTCTCAATATAGCCTTCCGCATCGGTGCGGGTGTGTTGTTTGTAGCCCAGCCTGTATCGCCCGTCTTTCTTCACCCAACGGGCACCGCTGTCTTTACTCGGTGTGGTTTGGCTGTTGACTTGCCCTTCGTCATCCACTTCTATGGCCTGACGTTGTTTGCCGCCGGCCGTCTGAATAATGGTAGCGTCAACGATGGCGGCGGATGCTTTCTCTACTTTTAAACCCTTGTCAGTCAGTTGGCGGTTAATCAGATCCAGTAATTCGGCCAAGGTGTTGTCTTGCGCCGGCCGGTTGCGGTAACGGCATAAGGTGCTGTGATCGGGGATGCTCAGTTCGTCAAAACGGCAAAACAGATGGAAATCGATGCGGGTAATGAGGCTGTGTTCGAGTTCGGGATCGGAAAGGCTGTGCCATTGGCCGAGTAAAACGGCTTTGAACATGGACAGCAGGGGATAGGCGGGACGGCCGCGGTGGTCTCGAAGGTAACGGGTTCTTTGATGGTTGAGGTAATGCTCGATCGGTTGCCAATCAATCACCTGCTCCAGCTTCAGTAGAGGAAAGCGGTCGATGTGTTTGGCAATCATGGCTTGTGCGGTTTGCTGAAAGAAGGTGCTCATGAAAAATCCCCTAAATGTCTTGGGAGGGAATTTAGGGGATTGTGGGGAATTTTGCAAAGGTCTCGGCCTTTTTAATAAATATTCTGTATGAAGTTATCGGTAGGTTTTGTGGCTTGAAAGTTAATTGGATTTAAGCGGTGCTGTTTCGGCAGTATGGATCGGCTGTGTATTGCGGATGTGTGTAATCGTTGGAAGTAAGATTGTTTTTATTGACAGAAAAAGATTGTCGGATTGTGGTAATTAATAAAGTTGATAGGATTGGAATTTTGTCGAAGATAAAAACAACAAATGCAAAAATAAAATCCCTATCGTTGTCGATAGGGATTTTATGATAACTGGCACGCCCACGGGGAATCGAACCCCGGTTACCGCCGTGAAAGGGCGATGTCCTAACCGCTAGACGATGGGCGCGGATAAAAAAGTTTTTTGGCGCACCCGGAGCGATTCGAACGCCCGACCCTCTGGTTCGTAGCCAGATACTCTATCCAACTGAGCTACGGGTGCGAGAAAGATTTGAATTATAGGTATAGGCGTATTTTCTGTCAAGCTCCGAATCGCAATAAATTCTAAAAAAGTGTAGAATGCGCGGTTGTTGTTTGAATTTAATCGGAAAATAAAATGGCGTTGGTGTCGCGTTGGTTGCATTTGGCCAATTCTTTTTTACAGTTGAACCGCCCTGTTGTGGTTGTCGATTTGGAAACGACAGGAGGAAATATGCTGCAGGACAGGATAACCGAGATTGCTTTGCTGCGTTTTGAAGCAGGGGAAGTTAAGGCTTATGAATGGCTGGTTAATCCTTTGCAGCCCATTCCTGTTTTTATTTCCGGACTAACGGGAATTACCGATGAGATGGTGGCGGGTGCGCCGACTTTTGCGGAAATTGCGGAAGAGCTTTTGCCGTTGTTGCGAGGTGCATTGGTTGTGGCGCATAACAGTAGGTTTGATTATACCTTTTTATGTCATGAATTCCGTCGTGCCGGTTTGGATTTTGGCACGGCGGCGGTATGCACGGTTCAATTGTCGCGCAGCCTGTATCCTGAATTTTTCAAACACAATTTAGACAGTATTATCGAGCGTTTCGGAATTGAGGCCGACAGCCGCCACCGTGCTATGACGGATGTGTTGGCATTGGTTGATTTTATGGAATTGAGTTTAAAGGAAAAAGGAAGGGAAATTTGGCTGAAGCAGTTTGCCGCCTTGATGAATCCGAAAGCATTGCCTGTTGGGTTGCCGTCTAAGTTGGCTGCTCAGTTGGAAGCATTGTCGGACGGTGTCGGTGTGTTGGTGTGGTTGGATCGTGAAGACCGGGCGTTGGCCGTTCGTGCCCACGAGCGTGCTTATATGGAAACGGCTGCGATGTTGAACGGCAAAAACCGACCGGGTTTTATTGAGTCGGCAGACAGTGTGCGTTTTGTGCCCGCATATGGGCGGTTGCATGCCGTATGGCTGAAAGCTCAGCTGATGGATGAATATGGTTTGAGGCCGTCTGAAAATCCGGGAAGGTATTTTACGGTGCGTTTTGTGGCGGATGAATACCGGCGTTTGCAGGCCAGAATAGTGGGTTTGGCTAACGGTTGTTTTACTTTTCCGCCGAATGGGCTGTTTCTGCATAAAAAATCTGCAAAAAGTGCGTTGCTGGAGTGGGCGCGTTGCTATGGTTTGTGTCCGCAGTCTTTGAATATATTGCCTTCGGGTCATGGGGAGGGCAATGTGTGTCCGGTGAGTGAATTGGGACAATGCGACGGTTTGTGCCGCACTGCACAAAGGGTAGATGAATTGAATGTCAAAATCCAAGACAAGGCAGGACATCTTCCGGTTGCGGATTGGGGTAGGGCGCATGAGTTGGAGATTGTGGAGCAGGATGCCGTATCGGGTAGGGAAGTGGTGCTGTTGTGCAAAGGCGGGGCTTTGGCTTTACCGGGTGGGCGTTGGTATTTTGATGATGAGTTGCCGGGTATTTTGAAAGCCAAATTGAAAAAAGGGCAGGAGGAAGTCAAAGTGGTTTTTTAAATATTGGGTACGGTACTTTGATTGGTAGGGTTGGAGTTCGGCGTTGCTGAGCCTTGGCAGTCAGATAAGTTGTGTCGTGAAATATCTTAGTGGAGTCGGGTTTGGCAGAAGCCGATAAGGTGGTTTTTTATATTGAACGAGATTGATTTTATGAACAAAAGGCCGTCTGAAATTTTCAGACGGCCTTTTGTTTATTACATTTGTTTCAATGTGGCAATGCGGTTTTCCAATGTGGGATGGGTGCTGAGCCAGGAATCTTTGGCAGGTTCGCTTGGAGAAATCCCCATGGCAGCCATTTCTTTCGGCAAAATACCGGGTTTGTCTTTTAAGCGCTGTAAAGCTGCAATCATCTTGTGCGGGCCTACCAATTTGGCGGCACCTGCATCGGCGCGGTATTCGCGTTGGCGGCTGAACCACATCACGATAAAGCTGGCAAGGAAGCCGAATACGACCTGTAAAACCATGCTTACCATAAAATAAACGGCTTGGGAGCTGGAGGCGTTGCTGCTGCGTGCGATAAAGTCTGCGGCGATGCGTGCCAAGAATACGACAAAGGTATTGACCACGCCTTGTATCAACGTCAGCGTTACCATATCGCCGTTGCCGATATGTGCCATTTCGTGTGCCAAAACGGCTTCGACTTCATCGGCGGTCATAGATTCCAACAAACCTGTGCTGACTGCAATCAGTGAATTGTTTTTACTGGCTCCGGTAGCGAAAGCGTTGGGCACGGGTGAGTGGTAGATGGCAAATTCGGGTGTTTTCAAGTTCCATTGGCGGGCTTGTGATTCTACGGTTCTCAACAGCCATGCTTCGGTTTCGTTGTGCGGATGGGTAATCACTTCGGCGCCGACCGAGCGCTTGGCCATGGTTTTGGACATCAGTAGGGAAATAATCGAACCGGTAAAGCCGACGACGGCCGAATAGGCGAGCAGGCTGCCTAGATCACCGGTTTGGCCGTTGAGACCGAATATGCTCAAAATGGTGCCTAATACGAGCAAAACGGCAATATTGGTGGCTAGAAACAGAACAATACGTTTCACGAAGTGATTCCTTTTTCTTGATGTGGTTTGCGAGACTTATTTCGGCATGGCCGTTTTGTTATCAAAATCAACTGTTTGAACAGGTTGGCATTGTCTCAAAAAGTTGGAAAATAGAAAAGCAGACATCTGTAAAAGGTATGCAAAGTTCAGTTGCGTATGCTTAGGCTAACTTTACGTTTATGATTATTTCGTTTGTTTCTATTTTCCGGTGTGTGTAAATAGGTTTAGTTTTTATTTTCGGATTTGGCCGTTGCCTAAAACAATCCATTTTTGACTGGTCAGGCCTTGTAAACCGACGGGACCGCGAACATGGATTTTATCTGTGGAAATCCCGATTTCCGCACCCAATCCGTATTCGAAGCCGTCTGCAAAACGCGTACTGGCATTCACCATAACGCTGGCGCTGTCTACCATGCGCAGGAAGATTTGTGCGTTGGCGTAAGATTCTGTAACGATACTGTCGGTATGATGGCTGCCGTGTGTATTGATGTGGTTGACTGCTTCGCTTAGGGAGTCTACGACACGGATGGATAAGATGGGGCCGAGATATTCGGTTTCCCAGTCTTCAGGTGTGGCGGCTTTGATGTCGGGCAGTACGGCAAGTGTATTGCCGCAGCCGCGGAGTTCTACGTTTTTTTCGGTAAATTTTTCAGCCAAAACCGGTAACAGTGATGCGGCCAGAGATTGATGAACCAGCAGGGTTTCCATGGTATTGCAGGTGCCGTAGCGCGAGGTTTTGGCATTGACGGCGATTTCAACGGCTTTGTCTTTATCTGCATCTGCGTCGATGTAAACATGGCAGACACCGTCTAAATGTTTGATAACCGGTACTCGTGCTTCGGCGGCAATGCGTGCAACCAGAGATTTTCCGCCTCTTGGGATAATGACGTCGATTAAGTCGGGGCTTTGCAGCATGATGCCGACGCTTTCGCGGTCGGTGTTTTCAATAAAGCAGACAGAAGCGATGGGCAAGTCGTTTTCATGCAGCGCTTGGGTAATCAGCTTGGAGATAATCAGATTGCTGTTGAAGGCTTCGCTTCCACCCCGCAAAACGCAGGTATTGCCTGATTTTAAGCAGAGTGCGGCGGCATCGACGGTAACATTCGGACGCGATTCGTAAATGATGCCGATAACGCCGAGCGGCACACGCATTTTGCCGATTTGCAGGCCGTTGGCTTTAATGCGGAATTCGTCCATTTCTCCGACGGGATCCGGCAATGCGGCAATCTGGTGCAGGCCTTCGCACATGCTTTCGATGGTTTTTTTGGTTAGTTTCAGACGATCGAGCAGGGCTTCGTCCAGTCCTTTGTTTTGTGCATTTTCCAGATCGAGAGCATTCGCTTTCAGGATGTCGTTTTGGTGTTTTTTCAGCAACTCTGCAGTTCTGATCAATGCCGAGTTTTTCTGTTGCGTAGAGGCAGAGGCCAAAGCGTAGAAGGCTTGTTTGGCTGAAGAAGCTGTTTGCCGCACGTATTCTGATAAGTTTTGCATAGAGTCCCTGTAATGCCGGATAGTGAAAAAGGGCATAATAAACTTTGTTGCTTCGTTCGGCAATGCTTGAGAGGCCGTCTGAAATTTTCAGACGGCCTTAAGGGGGAAAGTTTGGCATACCCGTATATTTTTATACGGTTTGTGAATATTTTGTAGCGGTTTCTTTGTGCCGTAGATGATAGTCGAAAACCATGGCGATATTGCGGATCAGGAAACGGCCTTTGGCACTGACCTGCAGGCTGTGGTTTTCCAGTGACAGCAGACCTAATTCTGCCAGCAGTTCCAAGTCTTTGAGCTCTTCGGCGAAATAATGTTGGAAACCGATGGAAAACAGTTCTTCGTATGTGCGGAAATCCAAAGCGAAACGGCACATCAGGTCTTGGATAATGTTGCGTCTGAGCAGGTCGTCTTGGTTGAGCGTATAGCCGCGCAGAATCGGCAGATGTCCTGCATCCAGGGCAGCGTAATAGGCTTCGATGTTTTTTTCGTTTTGAGCGTATGTATTGCCTATTTTGCCGATGCTGGAGACGCCGATGGCAACCAAGTCGCAGTCGGCATAGGTGGAGTAGCCTTGAAAGTTGCGTTGCAGCCTGCCTTCGTTTAATGCGGTGGCAAGTTCGTCGTCGGGTTTGGCAAAGTGGTCCATGCCGATGAAAATATAGCCGTTTTCAGTTAGATAGTTGACTGCATATTGCAGCATATCCAATTTTTCTTCGCTGCCGGGTACGGCTTCGGTATCGATACGCCGCTGCGGCTTGAACAGGTGCGGCAGGTGTGCGTAATGATAGAGTGCGAGACGGTCGGGGTTGAGGGATAAAACGGTATCCAGCGTGTTTTTGATGCTGTTTGTGTTTTGGTGCGGCAGGCCGTAGATGAGATCGACGCTGACCGATTTGAATCCGGCTTCGCGGGCGGCTTCGATAACGGTGCGGGTTTCTTCCAGGCTTTGAATGCGGTTGACGGCCTGCTGCACTTTGGGATCGAAATCCTGTATGCCGACGCTCATGCGGTTGAAACCGAGTTTGCCTAAGTGTAAAACGGTTTCTCTGCTGACTTTGCGGGGATCGATTTCAATGGAGTATTCGCCGGTGGGCATAAGCTCGAAATGCTTGCGTATCATAGAGAATACGCGTTCGAGTTGCTCGTCGTTTAAAAAGGTGGGCGTGCCGCCGCCGAAGTGCAGCTGTGCCAGTTTGGGCCGGCCGTGCAAGTGTTTTGCCAGAAGCGCGGTCTCTTTTTCCAGATATTCGATATAGGCATCGGCGCGGCCGGTGTCTTTGGTGATGATTTTGTTGCAGCCGCAGTAATAGCAGATGGTGTTGCAGAAGGGAATATGGATATAAAGCGAGACCGGTTTGTTGAGTGCACCCGAACGGCGTTGTTCCAAGGCGTTGATGTATTCGGATTCGGTAAAGCCGCTGTGGAAACGGTCGGCAGTCGGGTAGGAGGTGTAGCGCGGACCGTTGGCCGGAAGCGAGGCGATCAGCAGACGGTCGAACTCCGGTTGGGGGGCGGGATGCAGCAGGATGGGTTTCATGGTATTCGGAAGCAGGTATTGGATTAGTCAAAGTTTGCTGAGTTTGATAGAATGCCTTTATTGTTACAAGCATGTTTTGATATGAATCAATGCGGATTCATTCAGATAGAAATAATAAAAAAGGTTGCTGTTTATGGCTGAGCCGAAAAATCAGTTGAAAGCATTATGCTCCACGTGTTCTTTGAAAGAATTGTGTTTGCCCGTCGGATTGCGCCCGATGGAGTTTGAGCAATTGGATGCCGTTATCCGTCAGAGCCGGCGTTTGAAAAAAGGCGAATATCTCTTTAGGGCGGGAGAAGTGTTTACTTCTCTGTTTGCCATTCGAACCGGTTTTTTTAAGACGACGGTTGCCAGCCAAGACGGCCGCGATCAGGTAACCGGATTTTTTATGTCCGGAGAATTGGTCGGTATGGACGGTATTTGTTCGCATGTCCACAGCTGCGATGCGGTTGCTTTGGAAGACAGTGAGGTTTGCGAGCTGCTGTTTGCGCATATGGAAGAGTTGGGTAGACAGATTCCGAGTCTGCAAACGCATTTTTTCCGCTTGATGAGCCGCGAAATCGTGCGTGACCAAGGTGTGATGTTGCTGTTGGGTAATATGCGTGCCGAAGAGCGTTTGGCTGCATTTTTGTTGAATTTGTCGAACCGTCTGTATTCGCGCGGTTTTGCGGCGAATGATTTTATTTTGCGGATGTCGCGCGAAGAAATCGGCAGTTATCTCGGTTTGAAGTTGGAAACGGTTAGCCGGACTTTGTCTAAATTTCATCAGGAAGGCTGGATTTCGGTTGAACACAAGCATATCCGTATTTTAGATGCGCAAGTGTTGAAGAAAATGGTGTCGGGCTGTTCGAATGCTGTTTGATTACTGTTTGATTGTGATTTGACTTCACTGTAATTTGTATTTTTATCATGATTGAGGCCGTCTGAAATTTTCAGACGGCCTCAATGGTTTTATTTGCGTATGAAATACGGATGATGTTTATCGGAAGGATATTCCGCGAAATGATTCATCAGACAGGGGAAACGGAACGGCCCAATGCGGCGGCTTCGGCAGCCAGCCGGGTAATGGTGTGCCAGTCGCATTTGGCAACGGCTTCTTTCGGCGTCAGCCATGAACCGCCTACGCATAATACATTGGGTAAATTCAGATATTCCGCTGCCGAAGCCGGGGTAATGCCGCCGGTGGGGCAGAATTTGGCTTGAGGGAACGGGCCGTACAGTGCTTTGAGCATTTGGATACCGCCTACGACTTCTGCAGGAAACAGTTTTAAGGTGTCGATGCCGTATTCCAACGCGAGCATTAATTCGCCCGGTGTGGCAATGCCGGGAATCAGGGGGATACTGCTTGTTGAGGCCGTCTGAATAAATTGCTGATGTATGCCCGGGCTGATGGCAAAAGCTGCGCCGGCATCTTCTACGGCTTTGAGCTGTTCGGCGTTAATCACGGTGCCGGCACCGACAACGGCCTCGGGCAGTTCGCGTTTGATTTGTCGGATGGCTTCCAGGCCGAACGGGGTGCGAAGGGTGATTTCCAATGTGCGGATGCCGCCTGCAACCAAGGCGGCGGCAAGGTCGACGGCGGTGTCGGGATTGTCGATGGCGATTACGGGAATCACGGGGCTGGTGGTCAGAATGTCTTGAGCGTTCATAAAAATCTCCGTCGGCACGGCTGTTTGACTGGCAAACAGCCGTGATAATTGTGTCGGGTGCGGGAGGCCGTCTGAAAATTTGGTTAGGCGAAATCGCCGCCGAAACTCATGGCACCGGTTTCTGCGCTGCTGGTTTGGTTGCGGAAAGCGGCAAATAATTCTCGTCCGAGTCCGTGATGGTTGCGGCGTAAATCTGGCTGAGGAATGGTGCGTTGTCGCCACTCGTGTTCATCAATCAGTACATTGAGTTCACCGGTTTCGGAGTTGAAACGGATTAAATCGCCTGTTTGTATTTTACCGATATTGCCGCCCAGCAGGGCTTCGGGCGACATATGGATGGCGGCCGGAATTTTGCCTGACGCGCCCGACATGCGGCCGTCTGTAATTAAAGCGACTTTAAAGCCTTTGTCTTGAAGAATGCCTAACGGTGGCGTGAGTTTGTGCAATTCCGGCATGCCGTTGGCACGCGGGCCTTGAAAGCGTACAACGGCGATAAAGTCGCGTTCCAGTTCTCCACGCTCGAATGCCGCCAATACTTCTTTTTGATCCTCGAAGACGATGGCGGGCGCTTCGATAATGCGGTTGCCTTCGCGTACGGCGGAAACTTTGATAATGCCGCGTCCGATATTGCCTTTCATCAGACACAAGCCGCCGTCTTTGGAAAACGGGCGTTCGATCGGCCGTAAAATATCTTCGTCTGCGCTGGCGGAAACGGCATCATGCCATTCGAGTTTGCCGTTTAGCAAAAACGGTTCTTGCGTATAAGCCTGCATACCGTGTCCCATGACGGTATCGACATCATCATGGAGCAGGCCGGAGCGGCGCAGTTCGCGGATAACGAAAGGCAGGCCGCCTGTGGCGGCAAAGTGGTTGATGTCGGCTTGGCCGTTGGGGTAAACGCGGATTAATAGCGGAATAACTTTGGATAATTCGTCGAAATCGTCCCAATTGATTAAAATGCCTGCCGCTTTGGCCATAGCGATAATGTGCATGGTGTGGTTGGTCGAGCCGCCGGTTGCCATCAGGCCGATAATGGCATTGACGAAGGATTTTTCGCTCAACATTTCGCCTATCGGTTTAATGCTGCGGTTTTGAATACTTTGCACCAAATGGGCGGCGGCATAGCGGGTGAGTGCTTCCCTAATCGGTGTTTCGGGATTGTGGAATGCCGCTGCCGGAAGGTGCAGCCCCATAAATTCCATGATCATTTGGTTGGAGTTGGCCGTTCCGTAAAACGTGCAGGTGCCCGGGCTGTGGTAGGAAGCCATTTCGCTGGCGAGCAGTTCGTCGCGGCCGACTTTCCCTTCGGCAAACTTCTGGCGCGTACGCGCTTTTTCTTTGTTGCCGATACCGCTGGTCATCGGGCCGGCCGGAACGAATATGCCGGGCAGGTGGCCGCAGCTCAGAGCGCCGATAAGCAGGCCGGGAACGATTTTGTCGCACACGCCGAAAAACATTGCGCCGTCAAACATTTGATGAGAAAGCCCGATGGCCGTGCTCATGGCAATTACGTCGCGCGAAAACAAAGACAGTTCCATGCCTTCATAGCCTTGCGTAATGCCGTCGCACATGGCGGGCGTACCGCCGGCAACCTGTGCGGTTGCGCCGTGTTTGCCAACTTCGTCTTTAATCCAAGCGGGAAATGCGGCAAAAGGCTGGTGTGCGGAAACCATATCGTTATAAGCACTGATCATGCCGAGATTGGGCGTGTGTTCCCGCAGCATTTCGATTTTGACGGTTTTGGGCATGGCGGCGTAGCCGTGCGCCAAATTGGAGCAGCCCAAACGGTTGCGTTCGGGGCGGTTTTGCCGCATGGCGCGGATGCGGTTGAGATAAGCTTCGCGGGTTAACCGGCTACGCTCGATAATGCGCTCGGTAACGGCGGCAACAGTCGGGTTCAGCGTTTGTGTACTCATGATTTTTCAGCCTTCGGATTATTGTATGGCCGGGTGCTTGGCGGCAGACGGCCTGTTATCGTTGCATTTGATTATAGTATAAATTGTAATTTAGCTACATTTAAATTTGGTGAAGGCGTGTTATAGCGGATCAGTTTATTTTTTCAGACGGCCTATACGGATTATTTATGGGAATGAAGTCGGATTGGGGCTGCGGCATAGACAAAATATGTAGTGCCGTGTAGGATTGCTACTGTATTGAAATTGCCGAACGCATAAGTTACAGCAATAACAGGTTTGGCTTCGTTGTACAGTCGGCCGGTTTGGCGGTTCGGCCGGAGTGGTGTCTATAAGGCCGTCTGAAAATTCGCCGCTTACTGCAATAAAATATTCAGAGATTTGTCAGGCAGAGAATCTGCTTGTGAAAGATAAAATAATGGCTACACAAACAAATTTTGATTTGGTGTTGTTCGGTGCGACCGGTGATCTGGCGATGCGCAAGCTGCTGCCCAGCCTGTATCAGGCGCATGCCGCCGGTCTGCTTCATCCGCAAGGGCGGATTTTGGGCGTGAGTCGGAGCAATCTGACCACTGAAGCTTTTTTACAGAAAGTCGAAGCCGATTCCAAAATTCATATTACCCGGTATTTCAACGAAGAAACTTGGCAAACTTTTATAAGCCGTATCCATTATTTGTCGGTTGATGCAACCAAGCCGGAAACCTTTGCCCATTTGGGCGATAAGTTGGCCGAGCGCCCCGAGACCGACAATGTGGTGATTTATCTGTCGACCGCGCCGAAATTTTTCATGCCGGTTTGCGAGAATTTGGCGAAATTGGGTTTGAACCATCCGAAAGTGCGTGTTGTTCTGGAAAAGCCGTTGGGTACGGATTTGCAGTCCTCTCAAGAAATCAATGATGCCGTGGGCAAGTTTTATCAGGAAAACCAGATTTACCGTATCGACCATTATCTGGGTAAAGAAGCACTGCAAAACCTATTGGTGCTGCGTTTCGGCAATGTGATGTTCGAGCCGCTGTGGAACAAGCGCTATGTTGACAGCGTTCAGCTGACGATTGCCGAAAAATTGGGTGTGGAAGAGCGCGGCGAGTTTTACGATATAACCGGTGCTTTGCGAGATATGGTGCAGAACCATTTGGTGCAGATGCTGTGCATGGTGGCAATGGATGCGCCGTCAAGCTTGGATGCCGATGCGGTTCGCGATGAAAAGCTGAAAGTATTGAAAGCGTTGAAGCCGTTTTCGGTGGAATCGGTTAGCAGCGAAGTGGTGCGGGCGCAATATTCGGCAACGGAAACGGAGCAAGGCTGCTGCAACGGTTATCTGCAGGAGCGTAACGTTCCTGAAAGCAGCCGCACGGAAACTTATGTAGCGATTCGTGCCGAAATCGACAATGAACGCTGGCAAGGCGTGCCGTTTTATTTGCGTACCGGTAAACGCATGGCGGATAAAGTGGCCGAAATTGTGCTGAATTTCAAAGCATTGCCGAATCCTTTGTTTACGGAAGGCAGCCCGTCGGCGAACCGTTTGGTGATTGAAATCCAGCCGTTTGAAAGCATCCGTTTCCATACGCAGGTAAAAACGCCCGGTGCCGGCAGCAGGGTGGAAACGGCGGTGTTGGGTATGGATATGGCCAAAGAAGTGGCCGGCAGGCGGCAGGAGGCTTATGAACGTCTGCTGCTCGATGTGATTGAGGGGAATTTGGCTCTGTTCAACCGACGCGACGAGTTGGAGGCGGCTTGGGCGTGGGTAACGCCGATTATGGAAAATTGGCAGGCCGACAAAGCGCCGCTGCATTTATATCCGGCCGGATCGTGGGGGCCGGAAGCGGCGCGTGCATTGTTGGCACGTGACGGTAATGTTTGGCATGAAGAACAGTAAGCCGTAAATTTTCAGACGGCCTGTTCTGCCGACAAACCGTTTTCAGCATTATTTTTGCAGTGTGGTGTGTATGCTGTTTTATGTAATGAAGAAACGGTTTGCCGGTCAGCTTGTTCAAGCTTGAGGCCGTCTGAAAAATACGGCGGTACAAAATGAAGGAAAAAATATGGCTTATCAATGGTATAAGCACGCTGATTCGGCAATGTCGGCGGCAGCGTTGGCAGAGGCGGTGGCAGAATCGTTGAAGCAAGTTTTGGCAAACCGAAGCAAGGCGGTTTTGGCAGTTTCCGGCGGCCGTTCGCCGATTGCGTTTTTTGAAGCCTTGTCGCAAAAAGATTTGGATTGGCAGCGTGTAGCCGTAACTTTGGTGGACGAGCGCATCGTACCGGTTGATCATGCAGACAGCAATACCGGCTTGGTTCGCCGTTATCTATTGCAAAATAAAGCGCAAGCGGCAACATGGCTGCCTGTGATAGAAGATGGAGCGCAAGGTGCGCATTTGCAGCCGGAAGCCGCGGTTCGGACGGCTTTGAAACACTATATCCAGCCTGATGTGCTGGTGTTGGGCATGGGCGCAGACGGCCATACCGCTTCGCTGTTTCCGCAAGCGCCGCAGTTGGAACAGGGCTTGGATTGCGGTTATGCCGAGCCTTTGCTGCATACCACGCCGGTTACCGCGCCGCACGAGCGTATTTCCATGACTTTGGCAGCCATTTCAGCCACGCCTTTCGTGTATTTGGCGATTCAGGGCGAAGAAAAAAAAGCGGTATTTCAGCAAGCCGCACAAGCGGAGGATAAACAGTTTCCGATTAGTTATGTGTTGAATCACGGAAAGGTACAGTGTCATGTCCACTATGCAGACTGAAATCACAGCTTGGCCGAGACTGGTGGCCGATATCGGCGGCACCAATGCGCGCTTTGCATTGGAAACCGCACCGCAGCAGATCGAGCATATCGAAGTTTTGGCGTGTAACGATTACGATACGGTAGTCGATGCGGTTCGAGAATACCTTAATCGCGTCGGTAACCCCAAAATCAGCCATGCCGCGATTGCGATTGCCAACCCGATTTTGGGCGACTGGGTGCAGATGACCAACCACCATTGGGCGTTTTCAATCGAAACCACACGCCAAGCCCTGCATTTGGAAACCTTGATATTGTTGAACGATTTTACCGCGCAGGCTTTGGCAATCAGCCGTATTGCCGATGAAGATTTGGTTCAAATCGGCGGAACGAAGTCTGTGCCCAACGGCCCGAAAGCCGTTATCGGTCCGGGTACGGGTTTGGGGGTCAGCGGTTTGATTCCGAGTAAGTCGGGCTGGATTCCGCTGGCGGGGGAAGGCGGCCATGTCAGCTTTTCTCCGTTTGACGATACGGAAATCATGATTTGGGAATATGCTAAAAAGAAATTCGGCCATGTGTCGGCCGAGCGTTTTTTGAGCGGTGCGGGGCTGACTTTGATTCATGAAGCGTTGGCGGCACGCGAAGGCGTGAAGCGCGAAAGAATGACGGCAGCGGAAATCAGCGAGCGAGCCTTAAGCGGCACGTCGCCGTTGAGCAGGCTGACTTTGGATATTTTCTGTGCCATGTTGGGTACGGTATCGTCCAATCTGGCTTTGACTTTGGGTGCCAGCGGCGGTGTGTACTTATGCGGCGGTATTATTCCGCGCTTTATCGAATATTTCAAAAATTCCCCGTTCCGCAACCGTTTTGAGAGTAAAGGCCGTTTTGATGCTTATCTGGCGGCCATTCCCGTGTATGTTGTACTGAGCCGTTACCCGGGTATTACAGGTGCCGCGGTTGCGCTGGAAAACCATTTGACCGAGCGCGCTTAACGCGTTTTACCGGTTGTTTGCCGAAGCAGGCGGCCGGCCGGTTGCAGTATCCGCCTGAACGCGATACGGTTCGGGCTGCTTCCCTCAAATCAGAGAAAATATGGAGAAACCGTATCCGAAACACAGACGGCCTGTTGCTGAGGCCGTCTGAAAAATAAGAGGGATACCGCAAATAACAGTCAAACTGTTTTCGCCGATTTAATGATATGGATAAGGCGGAACGCGATAGGATTTGCGGTTAAAAACAGTGGTGATGTTTCGGAAAAGGTTCGGTAAGAACAAGATTAGGAATGGAAAATGCTGAGTAAGATTAGCGAGTCTTTGAGCGAATTGTCCGGCGCCGAGCGTAAGGTTGCCGAATGTGCATTGGCCGAGCCGAAATGGTTTGTGCATGCCGCCGTGGCGGAAATTGCCGAGCGTGCTTCGGTCAGCCAGCCGACAGTAATCCGCTTTTGCCGCAGCTTGGGATATAAGGGGTTGCCGGAGTTCAAACTGGCGTTGTCGGCCAGTATCGGTCATGAAGGCATGCCTTATGTGCATGAGGAGCTGAATGCCGACGACGATATGGCCAATGTAATGGAAAAGGTTTTGGGCAATACCGCCGCTTCGATTTTGGGTGCGCGCCGTTTTTTGAAAGAAACCGATTTGGAAAATGCCATTGCCATGCTGACACACGCACGGCGCATTGAATTTTACGGTGTCGGCAATTCGGGGATTGTGGCGCAGGACGCGCAGCATAAGTTTTTCCGGTTCGGTATGTCGACTGTGGCTTATGTCGATACCCATATTCAGCTGATGGCGGCATCGGTATTGAGCAATCAGGATGTGTTGGTGGTGATTTCCAATTCCGGCTCTTCTATCGAAGTTTTGGACGCGGTCAGCATTGCAAAGGAAAACGGTGCGTCTGTAATTGCGATTACACGATCCGATTCGCCTTTGGCACAGTTGGCCGATTGCGTGTTGAGCGTGGCTTCGCAAGAAAACAGCGAATTGTACACGCCGATGATTTCGCGTCTGCTGCAATTGGTGGTTATCGATATTTTGGCCATCGGCTTGGCTTTGCGTTTGGGCGAGATTGCCAGCCTGCAGCTGGAAAAAGGCAAGCGCAGCATACACAGCAAACATGTGGAGTATCAAAAGGAACAATAAGCTGTTGCGGGTTGGCTGGGTATGCTTCCGACACGCAGGCCGTTTCGAACAGGCCGTCTGAAAATTTCAGACGGCCTGACCTTGTTTATTGAAGTTATTGACTATAGGGAGGGTTGAAAAATAACAGTTGCATTAGTATCGGATATCAGTAAGATACGCTTTAAATTTTGATATATGGCAAATGAATTTAATTGGTTGCGGTTGCCGCCGGGTAAAAATCGGTTCGGTTTCCGATATCGGATTCATGCCATGCATTGGATATAGCAAATCAATTTACCGGGGCGGCAGATTCCGGCAATACAGGCAATTGCCCGTGTCGGGCAACTCCGCTTCTGCAATCAAGTTTATTTGCTATGTCCCGCAAAATTTGATTACAAATCCTATTTTTATCTAAGGAAAAATAATAAATGTCTACGCAGTCACAAAACAATACGCCGGCGCTGAGCGTCTTGGCTTCGCTGTTTTTTATGATGGGTTTCATTACCTGCTTAAATGATGTATTGATTCCCCATTTGAAAGAAGTTTTCCATTTGAGCAACCGCGATTCTATGTTGGTGCAGGTTGCTTTCTTCTCGGCTTATGCCGTGATGTCGTTTGTGGTCGGTAAAGTGATCGACCGCATCGGCTATAAAAAAACCGTGATTTTAGGTTTTTTGATTACGGCTTTGGGTGCATTCCTCTTTTATCCCGCTACGGCGATGTTGGGCGATGGTGTTGCTGATAAGTCTCTGTATTACATGGTGTTCCTGCCGTTGTTTTTCATTATGGCGACAGGCATTGTGTTTTTGCAGGTTTCCGGCAATCCTTACGTTACCCTGTTGGCGCGTCCCGGCAAAGAATCTGCCACGCTGACTCTGGTTCAGGCGTTCAATTCTGTGGCAACGGCGATTGCGCCTTCGGTAGGCGGTTTGCTGATTTTGACCGATGCTTCACAATCGTTGACGGCGGCGCAAAAAGCGCAAACCCTGCAAATGCCGTATTTGGGTTTGACCGGTATTTTGGTATTGCTGGCGGTGGCGGTAGCCATGATTAAACTGCCGGCTGCGGAAAAAATTGCCGAACATGTGACCGAAGAAAATAATGACGGCAAAACCAGCGTTTTCCAATACAAACACATGATTTTGGGCGCGTTGGCGATTTTCTTTTACGTGGGTGCGGAAGTGGCCATCGGCAGCCAATACATTCTGACGATGGAACACATGACGCAAAACCTGCCTGTGGCCAATTATGTGCCTGCCGAGGGCAGCGGCGTGGTGATGTGGATTTATAATTTCTTCGCCAAATATTATTACTATCTGACCAGCGATATTCATATTACCCATTTGAGCGGTGCGGTATTGCTGAGTCTGTATTGGGGCGGAGCGATGGTCGGCCGCTTTATGGGCAGTGCGGTATTGAGCCGTTTTGCGCCGAATAAGGTTTTGCTGTTGAACTCTTTGGTAGCGGTGGCATTGTTGCTGTTGGTGGTGTTTGCCGGCGATATGAACAATGCGGCTACGGCAAAATATGCTTTGCTGGCAATCGGTTTGTTTAACTCGATTATGTTCCCGACGATTTTCTCGTTGGCAACGCAAGGTTTGGGTAAATTTACTGCCGATGCCTCGGGTATTATCTGTACGGCGATTGTGGGTGGTGCGCTGGTGCCGTTGCTGCAGGGCGATATTGTGACCCGTACCGGCGATAACTATCTGGTTTCTTATTGGATTCCGGTGTTGTGTTACCTGTATATCGCTTTCTTTGCTTTGAAAGGCTACAAAGCGGATGATAAGGTGAAAATTTAATTCTCTTAATCGCGGACAGGGTTTCCGATTGACAAACAGGCCGTCTGAAATTTCAGACGGCCTTTTGTTATGGACTATATGTCGGTATTTTCTTGCGCTTTAACGGCTAAACGGCTTTGTTAAGTTTTTTAAAAGCGTTAAAATAAGCATTTATATTGAATTCAAATACAGCAAACAGCCTGATTTGCCGTTATATCTCCGGATGTACCGGTCGGGCATGAAAAAGGATAACAATATGTTCAGCTCCAAACCGTTGTTGGAAATGTCCCGCAGCGAAGCCTTGATTTTATCCGTGATCATGGTGGCTGTGATGGGATACAGCATTATTTCTTTGGGGTGGCTGCCCCATATGTCGATTTTGTTTGCCATTGTGGCTTTATTGGCATACGGCTTGATTCGCGGCTTGAAGTATAAAGATATGCAGGACGGTATGGTCGCTTCGGTCGGTCAGGGTATGGGGGCGATTTATCTGTTTTTCTTCATCGGTTTGTTGGTCAGCGGTTTGATGATGAGCGGCTCGATTCCGACTTTGATGCATTACGGTTTCGGATTGATTTCGCCTGAATATTTTTATTTTTCCGCTTTTGCGCTCAGCTCGTTAATCGGTGTGGCCATCGGCAGCAGTTTAACTACGTGTGCGACGGTGGGTGTGGCGTTTATGGGCATGGGCGAAGCGTTTCATGCCAATTTGGCTATGACGGCGGGTGCGGTGGTTTCCGGTGCGTTTTTCGGCGATAAAATGTCGCCTTTGTCGGATACGACGGCGATTTCCGCGTCGATTGTCGGTATCGATTTGTTTGACCATATTAAAAATATGGCTTACACCACTGTTCCGGCTTGGCTGTTGACGGCTGTGGCGTTTTTGTGGTTTTTGCCTGCGGTGAGTGCGGAAAATCTGAATAGTGCGGCGGTGTTCCGCGAACAGCTTTCGGCTTCGGGTTTGGTGCATCCGTATGCTTTGCTGCCGTTCGTATTGCTAATCGGCTTGGCGTTGAAACGGATGAATGCAATTGTGGCGATTATGGCAACGGTGGCTTTGTCGCTGGTGTTGACTTATTTTCACAGTGTGCCTACTTTGCCGCAGTTGGGCAGTTGGTTTTACGGTGGCTTTAAGCTGGAAGGTTTCGATAAAATCGGCCGTTTGGTTTCGCGCGGCGGTGTGGAAAGTATGTTTTTCACTCAAACCATTGTGATTTTGGGTTTGAGTTTGGGCGGATTGCTGTTTGCTTTGGGCATTATTCCGAGCTTGTTGGAAGGCGTGCGCCGTGCTTTGACCAGTGCGGGCAGGGCAACGGCCAGTGTGGCGGCGGCAGCGGTCGGCGTCAATATTTTGATTGGCGAGCAGTATTTGAGTATTTTGCTGGCAGGTAAAACGTTCAAACCGGTATACGATAAATTGTCGCTGCATCCGAAAAACCTGTCCCGTACTTTGGAAGATGCCGGTACGGTGATTAATCCGCTGGTGCCGTGGAGCGTGTGCGGGGCGTTTATCAGCCAGGTTTTGGGTGTTCAGGTTTGGGATTATCTGCCTTATGCGTTTTTCTGTTATCTGTGTTTGATTCTGACAGTGTTGTTCGGTTGGACGGGTTTGACATTGACGAAAAAATAAAACTGTTATGTGTGGTAATGCCGTCTGATTCGGATTAGTGCATTGTTGCAGTTTATATTGCTTTAAGAATCATTTATTAAATAAAAAAGGCCGTCTGAAATTTTCAGACGGCCTTTTTTCAGACGGCCTTTGGGAATTGGCTGTTACCAGCCTTGCAGGTTTTTTTGTGCCAATCCGGATAAGGCGTGTATCCATTCTTCGTTGTCGTTTAAGCAGGGGATGTATTGGAAGCGTGTTCCGCCTGCCGCATAGAATTGCTCGCGGCCTGCGATGGCGATTTCTTCCATGGTTTCCAAGCAGTCGCTGACAAAGCCGGGGCAGAAAATATCCAACTCGGTTTCGCCCTGCATAGGCAGCTTGTCGAGCAGGGTTTGCGTGCTGGGGCCGATCCATTTGGCCTTGCCGAATTGGCTTTGAAAGGCAACGGTATATTCGTATTCGGACAATCCTAATGCTTCGGCAAGCAGGCGTCCGGTTGTGAGGCATTCTTTTTGATAGGGGTCGCCTTTGTCGCAACAGGCTTGGGGCACGCCGTGAAAACTGAGCATCAGTTTTTTACTGCGGCCGTGTTCCGCCCAATAAGCGGAAATGTGTTGGCGCATGGCTTCGATATAGCCGGGATCGTCGTAAAAGCGGGAAACGGTGCGCACGCTGATTTGGTTGCGCTGCTGTTGCAGTGCTTGGAAAACTTTATCCAAAGCCGCCGCACTGCTGGAGGCAGCATATTGCGGATAAAGAGGAATAACCAAAACTTGGTTTACGCCTTTGATTTTGAGTTTGTTCAAAGTATCGGCGATTGAGGGTTTGCCGTAAGTCATGGCGTAGGCTACTTCGATATCGGGCAGTTTTTCCGATAACTTTCCTGCTTGGCGCTGGGTGTAGGTCGTGAGCGGCGAACCGTCTTCAAACCAGATTTTTTCGTATCCGTGCGCACTTTGTTTGGGGCGGAAAGGTAGGATAAAGCCGCGCAATATCGGTTGCCACAGCCATTTCGGCAGTTCGACCACGCGTTGGTCGGAGAGAAATTCTTTCAGATAGGGGCGGACGGCTTCTGCTGTGGGTGCTTCAGGTGAACCTAAGTTAATTAGTAAGACAGCGGTTTTATTGGTATGGCCCGTTTGAAACACGGGTTCGGGTTGGAATGGAGACATAACACAATCCTGATAAACATTAGGTTAAATCTTACGTTATTTCATACGGCCTGCAAACTCTCATTAAGACTTTTAGCGTGAATTTACACCTGTTTCGGAACGGAAGTAAAAGAAGCGGGACGGCGGCCGGATCGCGGATAAATTCAACCGGCTGCGGTATTTGCTGCCGGGTGGTCGGCGCATGTGATATGGGAAGCATAAACAAGGCCGTCTGAAAAAAACGGCCTTGTTCGGTTGGGATTAGAGATTGTCTTTTTGAGCCAGAATTTTCCGGCTTCCGCCGACATCGGCAGGAGAAACTACGCCGGCTTGTTCCAACGCTTCCATCAAGTTGGCGGCGCGGTTATAGCCGACTCTTAAATGGCGTTGCAGCGATGAAATCGAGGTTTTGCGCGTATCTAAAACAAAAGCGACAGCTTGGTCGAACAATTCGTCGCTGTTGCCGTTCGGATTGACGGCGTTGGTTGTTTCCATTGCCGCTTCGCCGCTGAGCAGCCCTTCGATATATCGTGCCGGTGCTTGGCGCTTGACGTGTGCCACGATTTGATGAACTTCGTCATCGGAAACAAATGCGCCCTGAATACGTGTCGGCTCGGCATTGCCGGGCTGTAAAAACAGTGAATCGCCGTATTTCAGCAGCTCTTCCGCACCCATTTGGTCGAGAATCGTGCGGCTGTCGATTTTGCTTTGCACGGTAAATGCCATGCGCGTCGGGATATTGGCTTTGATCAGGCCGGTAATCACATCTACACTGGGGCGTTGGGTAGCGATAATCAGATGGATGCCTGCGGCACGGGCTTTTTGTGCCAGTCGGGCGATTTGCTGTTCTACCGATTTGCGTTCGGTCATCATCAAATCCGCCAATTCGTCGATTACTACCACGATATAAGGCAGTTTTTCCAGAGGCTCGGGTGCGTCCGGATTGAGACTGAACGGATTGAGCAGCGGTTTGCCTGCGGCTTGTGCGTCGGCTACTTTTTGATTGAAGCCTTCCAGATTGCGCACACCGGCATGGGAAAGCAGGCGGTAGCGTTTTTCCATTTCGGCCACACACCAATTCAAGGCCTGACCGGCTTCGCGCATATCGGTTACCACCGGGCAGAGCAGGTGCGGAATGCCGTCGTAAATGCTTAACTCCAGCATTTTCGGGTCGATCATGATAAAGCGCACTTCATCGGGTGTGGCTTTAAACAGCAGCGACATAATCATGCCGTTGACGCCGACGGATTTGCCCGAACCGGTCATACCGGCCACCAGTAAATGCGGCATTTTTGCCAAATCGCCGACCATCGGTACACCGGCAATGTCTTTGCCGAGTGCCACCGTCAATTTGGATTTGGCGTTGGTGAAGACGGGCGAAGACAGAATTTCGCTCAACATGACGTCTTGACGGCGCTCATTCGGCAGTTCGATACCCATAGTATTTTTGCCCGCGATGGTTTCGACGACGCGGACGGCCTGAAGCGACATGGAACGGGCTAAATCTTTAGACAGGTTTACGATGTGGCTGCCTTTTACGCCTTGCGCGGGTTCGATTTCGAAACGGGTAATCACCGGCCCGGAAGTGGCAGAAACCACTTGTACGCCGATACCGAACTCTGCCAGTTTGGCTTCAATCCGTTCTGCAGTTTGCTGCAGCTTTTCAGGATTGATGACAGGCGGTTCGCCTTGCGGAAGGCGCAGCAGGCCGACGGCAGGCTTGGTGTATTCGCCGGCAGGAGGCGGTTCGGCAGCGTTTCCGTTGTCGTCAAACAGAGCGGGTTGGACAGGTGCGGGCGGCGGAGCAATGGATACGGAAACATTTTTACGGTTGCTTGAGCTGCCCGGCAATTCCGGAGCCGGTTCGGCGGTAATGTTTTTGGCCTCCCTGACCATGCGGCG
Organism: Neisseria weaveri; assembly: GCF_900638685.1. Taxonomy (NCBI): domain Bacteria; kingdom Pseudomonadati; phylum Pseudomonadota; class Betaproteobacteria; order Neisseriales; family Neisseriaceae; genus Neisseria; species Neisseria weaveri. Next base: position 1,727,571 of record NZ_LR134533.1, read on the forward strand.
GGTCGTTTTGGTATCGGGTATGGCGGTGAGGGCGGTTGTTTCTTTGCGTACGGTTTTACGCCACAACGATTCGATCAGCGAGCCGGTTTTTTCCAACAGATCCAGCCAGGAAACTTGGGTCAGCAACGATAAAGCCAGCAGCAGAAACGCCGACATAATCATCAGCGTGCCGGAAGAACCGAGCAGCCACACGAGTTTGGAGCCGATAAACAGACCGATCAGCCCGCCTGCACCGACCGGCAGGGAATCAATCAGTTCGGATTGGAAATACAGGCTTTCGATAATCGGGCTGCAAATCAGCAAAATCAGTAATGCCACACCGGCAATGGTGTAGTTGTAAGGTTTGCGTTCTTCGTCTTTGCGGTAGCGGAAGCTCTTAAAAAGCAACACGGCTGCGACGGCAATCAGCCACCAAAAGGAAAAGCCGAACAGATAATAGCCGACATCGGCCAGATACGCGCCCAATAAGCCGCCGAGATTCATGGCATCGCCTTCGGCTGCGACGCTGCGCGACCACGCCGGATCGCTCATGGTAAAGCTTGCCAAAGACAGGGCGGTATAAACGGTAGCGATTAATCCGAATGCCCATAAGGTATCGTTGATGAGTGCGGCGATATGGGGGGAACGCTGTTTTTTACGGGCAGGCATGGAAACCGCTTCCAAATTGGTTTTGCGCTGACGCTGCGGTTTTTCTGCGGACGGATTGGTGCCGGATTTTTGTGCGGGCGCGCCCGCTTTGGCTTTTGTTGCGTTTTTAGGTGGTTTTTTAATCATATTTGTGCTGTGGTCGGATGGGTTGTCGCAATAGGAAGGCCGACGCTGAAAGCTTGGCTGTAAACGGGAAAATTATACAATATTCTATCAGGGGAAACCCAAAGGCCGTCTGAAATGTTTCAGACGGCCTTTGGGTTTTATGAAAGGTTTAAACGGGATAGAGGCTGACAGAGTGTTTTTAATGGTTTGGCATCGGCTTTATCTGTTTATGCAGTTTTGATTTGGCTGATGTAAAAGGCCGTCTGAAAATTTCAGACGGCCTTTGTGTTGTTTATCGGGTTTGGGTTTATTGTGTTTCGAATTTTTTTTCCAAGCGTACTAAAGTTTCGTTCAAATGTTTGCGCAGCATTTTGCCGGCGCGATTGCGTTTGCCTTCAACCAGCAAATCCAGAATTTCGCGGTGTTCGTTGTAAGTTCCGGCTCGGCGTGCGGGTTTGTTGTCTAAAACGGCGATAACCAATGAAGTTCTGGCGCATAGGGTATTCATGATTTCGGTCAGGACGTTGTTGCCGACCAGGCGTGCCAGTTCTACATGGAAAGCGTTGGAAATGCGGTTGACGCCGACTTGGTCGCCGCCTGCCAAAGCGGTGTCTTCATGGTCGAGTATGGTGTAGATCGGTTGCAGGCGCTGTTCTAAATCGGGCAACTCGCTGAGCAATCCGATAATCATTTCTTCCATTGCCATGCGCGTGCTGAGAATGTCGCGTATTTCCTGCAGGTCGGGAACGTGTACGAATGCACCGCGGTTGGGTTGCAGGTCGACGATTTTATCGTGGGCGAGCAGGGAGAGGGCACTGCGTACGGTGTTGCGCGAGCAAACCATTTGGCGGCACAGGTCGGATTCGGTCAGTTTTTTCCCCGGTAGTAAAATGTGGTCGGTAATGCCGTCCAGAATGGCGGCATAAACACGAAACAGCTCGGAATCGTGTCTTTCTTCCAAAATCAGCGAGGAAGTTGCAGGCGCTTGAATATTTTTGTTTTCGTTTTGAATCATGCTTTTATCTGCTGTTTGTTGCAGCCTTTTTAAGGTTTTTGTTAATGATTATTAAGAAAATTGTTGACAATGGTAGCTGCTTAAGGGCAAAATCGTCAACAATAACAGCCAAGTTATAAAGGCATATATAGAGAGAGAAGCGTATCGTAAAATAAACAGGTATATTCGGACGCGTAATGTGGGATGGTCTGGGTATATTGATTTTACGAGTACATGTGGGATTATAAACGACAGTAGTGGTTTTGCCGTTATTTTTCCCGAAAATAATCACAGGTTTTGTGTAAAAAAGGAACGGAACCCTTAAGGGTTCCGTTCCTTTTTTCCTTTTGGGGAAAGGCAGATGGCGGTTATCTGCCTGATTGTTTTTATGCTTCGACAACTTCAAAGCTGTGGCTGACCTTGGCTGCTTTGCCCAGCATGATGGAGGCGGAGCAGTATTTTTCCGCCGACATTTGTACGGCTTTCTCGATGGCGCTTTCTTTCAAGTCGTGGCCGATGACTTTGAAATGGATGTGGATTTCGGTGAAAACGCGCGGAGTATCGTCGGCACGCTTGGCGGTAACGGTTGCTTGGCAGTCTTTGATGTTTTGACGTTGTTTTTCGGCAATCATCACGATATCAATGCTGGAGCAGCCGGCAACGCCCAGCAGCAGGAGTTCCATCGGGCTGGGACCGCGTTTGGGGTTGCTGTCGGCCGGCATGCCTTCCATGATGACGCTGTGTCCGGTTTCGGTGGTGCCGACGAAGCATGAGCCGTCCAGCCATTTTGAAGTTATCTGCATGTTTTGTCCTTATTCGTTAATCAGCGGCTGTTCCGATACCAGAATGCCGTCTGAATCGCTGTATAGATAGTGTCCGGGGGTAAAGGTGACACCGCCGAAGCTGACGGGAATGTCGACCGAGCCTGCACCGTCTTTGGCGCTTTTGCGCGGATTGGTGCCGAGTGCTTTTACGCCGAAGTCCATGCCGTTCATGGCTTCGTTATCGCGGATGGCTCCGTAAATGACGGCGCCTGCCCAGCCGTTTTGGGCACCTGCTGCGGCAATCATGTCGCCCATCAGTGCGCTGTACAGCGAGCCTGAGCCGTCGATAACCACGACTTCGCCGTCGGATGGGGTGTTCATCAGCTGCTTAACCAAGCCGTTGTCGCGCTCGCATTTGACGGTGCGGATTTTGCCGCTGAAGCAGCTGCGTTTGCCGAAGCTGCGGAATTGGGTTTCGCAGGAAGGCGTGTCGGGTGCGATGTCGATCAGATCGGCGGTTGCGAAGTTGTTTTTATCCATGTTTTTCTCCTTTGTTTACTTGGTTTTTCAGACGGCCTCTTGGGAATGAGGCCGTCTGTTTTTTATCATAAATTGTTCAGCATCCAATGTACATAGCGGCCGACGCCTTCTTTGACGTCGAAAAATTCTTCCTGATAGCCTGCTTCGCGCAGTTTGGTGATGTCGGCTTCGGTAAAGCTTTGGTATTTGCCTTTGAGTGCGTCGGGGAAGGGGACGTAGCGGATCAGTTCTTCATCAACCAATTCTTTTAAGGTCATCGGGTGTTTGCCTTCGGCTTCGCGGCAGGCGTTGACGGTGGCGGCGGCCAATTCGTTGAACTGTTGGCTGCGGCCCGTACCTAAGTTGAAAATGCCGGATTTGTCGGGATGGTCAAGGAAGAACAGGTTGACTTTGGCGACGTCTTCCACGCTGACGAAATCGCGGGTTTGTTCGCCGTTGCCATAGCCGTCGTTGGCGCCGAACAGGTTGACGTAGCCGTTTTCGCGGTATTGGTTGAAGTGGTGGAAGGCGACGGATGCCATGCGGCCTTTATGCTGCTCTTGTTGGCCGTATACGTTGAAATAGCGGAAGCCGACCACTTGGGCGGTTAATTTTTTTTCCATGCGGCGGCGTACGACTTGGTCGAACAGGAATTTGGAATAGCCGTAAACATTGAGCGGTTTTTCCAGTTCGCGTTCTTCGCGGAACACTTCACCTTTGCCGTAAACGGCGGCGCTGGAGGCGTAAAGGAAAGGGATGCGTTCGTCTTGACACCAGTCCAGCAGGTCGAGACTGTATTGGTAGTTGTTTTCCATCATGTATAAGCCGTCGTGGTTCATGGTGTCGGAACATGCGCCTTGATGGAATACGGCGTCGATGTCGTCAAACGGCAGAATGTGTTCACGGACTTGGCGGATAAATTCGTGTTTGTCGAGATAATGGGCGATTTCGCATTCGGCCAAGTTTTTGAATTTTTCGCCGCGCGATAAATTGTCGACGGCTACGATGTCGGTTATGCCGCGTGTGTTGAGGGCTTTGACGATATTGCTGCCGACAAAGCCGGCGGCACCGGTTACGATGATGGTCATGATATTTTCCTTTGGATATGGGGCCGTCTGAAATTTTCAGACGGCCTTTTCATCTTTTGAAAAGGGCAGTCATAATGATATAGCAAATAAACGGATTTTTGATAACGGCTTGTACATTGCATTTAAGCTGCTTTGCAATCAGGTTTATCGGGAATCATCATGAGCCTGTTCCATATAGGGGTCAGGTATAAGGAGGCCGTCTGAAATTTTCAGACGGCCTTGATATTTATCCGGCGGTTAAGGCCGAAGTTAATTCTTCAAACGAGCAGACTGCGGTACCGAGTTTGGCTACCACGACACCTGCGGCGGTGTTGGCCAGATGCATGGCTTCGGGGAGGGTGAAGCCGGCGGCCAAGCTGAGCGCCATACCGGCAATCACGGTATCGCCTGCGCCGGATACGTCATAGACTTCCTGTGCGCGGGTCGGCTGGTGGTGCGGTTCGCCGTCGCGGAACAGTGTCATGCCTTCTTCGCTGCGCGTCAGCAAAATGGATTCCAAATTCAGACGGCGTCTTAAGGTTTGGGCTTTTTCGGTCAGCTCTGCTTCGCTGCGCCAACTGCCGGTAACTTCTTTCAGTTCGGCGCGGTTGGGGGTAATCAGGGTGGCGCCGGCGTATTTTTCGTAATCGTCGCCTTTGGGATCGATCAGTACGGGTTTGCCGGCATTGCGTGCCCAGTCGATCATGTCGGCAATATGGGTTAGGCCGCCTTTGCCGTAGTCGGAAAAAATTACGGTGTCGTATTCGGGCAGCAGATTGCGGTATTGCTGTTTGACGGCGTCGAGAATTTCGCGGTTGGGCTGTTCTTCAAAATCCAGGCGGATAAGCTGTTGGTTGCGCGAAACCACGCGCAGTTTGACGGTGGTATCGATGTCTTTGTCGCGCAGCAGGTGGGAAGCGATGCCGTCTTGACGCATGAGATTGTCGAGCGTGTCGGCGGCTTCGTCGTCGCCGGTCACCGACAGCAGCGCGGCATTACCGCCCAATGAGGCGATGTTGCGTGCCACATTGCCCGCGCCGCCTGCGCGTTGGTCGGTTTTGGTAATGCGGGCGATGGGAACGGGGGCTTCGGGGGAAATGCGCGAGGTTTCGCCGAACCAGTAGCGGTCGAGCATGACGTCGCCGACAACCAATACTTTGGCTTGTTTGAAGCGTGTTTTTAATTCTTCTGTTTGGATTTGGGTAACCATGATAAGAATAAGCCTTCTGGATTTTTCAGACGGCCTTTTCGGCAGATAAATACGGTTTTATTGATGGTGCCGCTTGGCTGAAACGAATCAAGCGGCAGATCAGGGAAAACCGTTTTGATGGCCGGGCAGAGGCCGTCTGAAAATAAAAACGGGTCAGACCGGGTTGGCTGCGTTGTTGACTTCGCGCAAAACGGCAACGGGATCGGCGGCTTGGGTAACAGGGCGGCCCATTACCAGATAAGTCGAGCCTGCCGCCAATGCCTGTTGCGGTGTCATAATGCGGCGCTGGTCGTCGTTGTTGCCGGCGATGTCCAAGCGGATGCCGGGTGTAACCAAAACAAATTCTCCGCCCAATTCGCGGCGCAGCGGTGCGGCTTCGTGGGCGGAGCAGACTACGCCGTCCAAGCCTGAATGTTGCGCCAGTTTTGCCCAACGCACGACCAATTCGTCAACGGGTTGGGTGAAGCCGATGTCCGCCAAGTCATTTTGCTCCATGCTGGTTAAAACGGTAACGCCGATGAGCAGCGGTTTTTGCGCATGGTTGGCGACGGCTTCGGCGGCGGCTTCCATCATGCGGCGTCCGCCCGAAGCGTGCATGTCCACCATCCACACGCCCATGTCGGCGGCTATTTTGCAGGCTTGGGCTACGGTGTTGGGGATGTCGTGGTATTTTAAGTCGAGAAACAGTTTGAAGCCTTGATTGATGAGTTTTTCAGCCAAGCTGCGGCCGGTTGCGGTAAACAGCTCTTTGCCGATTTTGAGTTGGCACAGGCCGGGGTCGAGACGGCGGACGAAATTCAGCGTATCGGTTTCGTTGGCAAAGTCCAGCGCAACGATAACGGGGGTGCGTTGGGCGGGCGTTTGGAAATCGGTAATCAGGGGGTTCATGATGTTGTCCGTATGGTTTTTTCAGACGGCCTTCACCAAAAAGGCCGTCTGAAAAAGGGTTGGATAATGAAGTGGATTTTATCAGTATTGCTTGCCGTTAGGAATCTGCTGTATGGCGGCAAACCGGAAGTTTGATTGGTGATCAATCCGGTTTGCCGCTGTGTGAAGGGCTTTGGATTTTCCGTTTAAGGTTAGTTAAAAGGTATTGGCGTTTTTCACTTCTTCCCATGCCTGCAGTATCAGGCTGCCGTCGTTGTCTTTCAGTAAAGCGGCATCGGACAGCATGCGCCGCCAAACACGGGCTTTGTTCAGGCCGTGCATCAGGCCGAGATAATGGCGGACGGTGTGGCGCAATATGGTACCGCGCCCGGCTTGGATTTGTTCGCGGCTGTAACGGAATATACGGTCAACCAATTCGGCATACTCAATCGGCGGTTCGCTGCTGTGGTAAAAGCGTTGATCCCATTCGCGCATGATCATCGGATTGTGATAAGCCTCGCGGCCGACCATCACGCCGTCGACATGTTGCAGATGGCCTGCGATTTCTTCGTTGGTGGTGACGCCGCCGTTGATGATGATTTCCAAATTCGGAAACTCCTGCTTCAAGCGGTAAACGTATTCGTATTTCAGCGGCGGCACTTCGCGGTTTTCTTTGGGGGAAAGGCCGTCCAGCCAAGCATTGCGCGCGTGGACGATAAAAGTGGTGCAGGCGGTTTTATGCGCGAGCGTGCCGACAAAATCGGCGACGGTTTGGTATTCGGTTTGCCGGTCGACGCCGATACGGTGTTTTACGGTAACCGGAATGCGGACGGCATCTTGCATACTGTTTAAACAATCGGCCACCAAGCCGACTTCGTTCATCAGGCAGGCGCCGAATGCGCCTTTTTGAACGCGCGGGCTGGGACAGCCGCAGTTGAGGTTGATTTCGTTGTAGCCGTATTGTTCTCCGGCTTTGGCGGCTTTGGCCAAGTCGGCCGGTTCGCTGCCGCCCAGTTGCAAGGCAACGGGTTGTTCGCCTTCGTTAAACATCAAAAAACGGTCTTGGTCGCCGTAGATAATCGCGCCTGCATTGATCATTTCGCTGTACAGCCAAGTGTGGCGGCTGATTTGGCGCGCCATATGGCGGTAGTGGCGGTCGGTCCAGTCGAGCATGGGGGCAATGCTCAAACGGCGGCTGCCTGTGATGTTGTTGTCTGTCGGATTCATGGATTTTGATTTCTGTTTTTGTATGTTTGACTAAAAAGCCTGCTGATTGTAGCCAAAGCCGTCTGTTTAGTAAAAATCTTTGGTTCAGATAAGGGGCAGTTGAATAGGCCGTCTGAAAATCAGCGTTTTTTTCAGACGGCCTCGATTTATCGGAGCTGTTTGAGAAAATCGTTTAGCGGTTTGGGTAATCCGTAATCCGCTAAATCCGATTCGGCTACCCAAATGCTTTGCGCAGACGGTTTCGGTGCAGAGGTTTCGGACAGGCCGGTATCGGCTTGAAACGGCGTAATCAGCAGCAGGCGGTGGGTCAGGCGGTGGGTGAGCGGCTGTTTTTCTTCCAATGCGTCGGGTGAAAGCCGGAAAACAGCGGCATATCGGTGCAATGCTTCCAATGAATCGAAGCAGGGCAGGCAATATAAACCGCCCCAAATGCCGCGTGCCGGCCGTTTTTCCAATAACAGCTCGCCTTTGGCGTTGCGCACGGCAAGCCAATATAAGGGTAGGGTTTGCACGGTGGCGGCGGATTTTTTGCGCGGCAGTTCGGCGGTTCGGCCTTGTTTGTTTGCTTCGCAGAGGGTTTCCATCGGGCATTCGCCGCACAGCGGTTTGCTGCGTTTGCACACGGTCGCACCCAAATCCATCAGCCCTTGCGTGTAGGCGGGCATGTCTTGGCAGTTGTCGGGCAACAGACTTTCCGCCAATGCCCACAGCTCGTTTTCGAATGCTTTTCCGGCAGGGTCGCCGTCTTTGGCGAATACCCGGCACAACACGCGTTTGACGTTGCCGTCCAAAATGGTTTCGCGTTGTCGGAATGCAAAAGCCGCAATGGCTGCTGCCGTGCTGCGGCCGACGCCGCACAGGGTTTCCAAATCTTTTCTGTTGTCCGGAAAGCTGCCGCCGAATTGACCGACTATTTGCTGCGCGGCTTTGTGCAGGTTTCTGGCCCTGCTGTAATAACCCAAGCCTGCCCACAAACTCAATACTTCGTCTTGCGGGGCGGAGGCCAAAGTGTGCACATCGGGAAAGCGTGCGGTAAAACGGGGGTAGTAATCAAGTACGGTGGCTACTTGGGTTTGCTGCAACATAATCTCGGAAAGCCAGATACGGTAGGGGTCGGAAACCTGCCAAGGCAGATTGTGCCGGCCGTGCTGTTTCTGCCAGCCGATAAGCCGTTCGGCAAAAGTAGGGGATGAGGGCATAAAACGGGTAAACAGGTTTGCTGATGAAGTCGGCTATTGTAGCGCGTTTGGATTTGCGATGTGGACTTGGCTGGTGTTTGAAACTGCATAAAGGCCGTCTGAAAAAAATAACAGGTTTTCAAACGATATTAATGCTTATTTTGATTGTTATAATTTAACATATTAATTTTAAATAAAAAAATTGACAAATAAAGCCTGTGGGAATATAAATGAAAGCTCCATTTCCTTTAGTTGTCTTAAATAAGTCCATTACTCCACCAAAAGAAAGGGAAGCTAAATGAAAGCAATGGTGTATCACGGTGCAGGCGATATCCGCTTGGAAGACAAACCCAAACCTCAAATTATCGATCCGACCGATGCGGTGGTAAAAATCGTTAAAACCACTATTTGCGGTACCGATTTAGGTATTTGGAAAGGCAAGAATCCCGAAGTGGCAGACGGCCGTATTTTGGGTCACGAAGGTGTCGGCATTGTCGAAGAAGTCGGCTCCGGTGTGAAAAATATCAAAAAAGGCGATAAGGTCATCATCTCTTGCGTAAGCAAATGCTGCTCTTGCGACAATTGTAAAAAGCAATTGTATTCACACTGCCGTAACGGCGGTTGGATTTTGGGTTATATGATTGACGGTACGCAGGCGGAATATGTGCGTACGCCGTATGCCGATAACAGCCTGATTCCGTTGCCGGATCATGTCAACGACGAAGTGGCCCTGCTGATTAGCGATGTGTTGCCGACCGCTCATGAAATCGGTGTGCAATACGGTGATGTGAAACCGGGCGACAGCGTTTTTATCGCCGGTGCGGGACCGGTGGGTATGTCGGCTTTGCTGACTGCCCAGTTATACAGTCCGGCCGTTATCATTGTTTGCGATATGGATGAAAACCGCTTGAAGCTGGCCAAAGAATTGGGTGCAACCCACACGATTAACCCTGCCGAAGGCAATGTTCCGGAAAAAGTGTTTGAAATCGTCGGTGCCGACGGTGTGGACTGTGCGATTGAAGCCGTAGGCATTCCGGCTACTTGGGATATGTGTCAGGAAATCGCCAAGCCGGGCGGCCATATTGCCGTAGTAGGCGTGCACGGCAAACCGGTTGACTTCAAACTGGAAAAACTGTGGATTAAAAATCTGGCCATTACCACGGGTTTGGTCAATTCCAATACTGCGGAAATGCTGTTGAAAGCCATTTCGACCAGCTCGGTTGACTACACCAAAATGTTGACCCACCGCTTCAAATTAAGCGAATTGGAAGAAGCTTACGAAGTGTTTAAACATGCTTCTGAAAACGGTGCGATGAAAGTGGTGTTGGTAAATGAATAATCCGACAATAACGGATTGAATTTGATGTGAGGCCGTCTGAAAATTCAGACGGCCTTTTGCATGGCTGTGTAATAATTTCGGCGGTATCATGCTTATCCGCTATAATCACGTTTTTCCCATCTCAATATTCAGACGGCCTGAATATTTCTATACAAAGAAAGATTATGACTATTTACTCCCTATTCATTACCTGTCCCCGCGGTTTGGAAAGTATATTGTCCGATGAATTGAAGCAGCAAGGCTGCACAGAAATCGAAGCGACAGACGGCGGCGTAGGCTGCAAAGGCGGCTTGGAACAGGTATACCGCATCAACCTATATTCCCGAACGGCCAGCAGGGTGTTGCTCCGTCTGATCAAAGGCAGCTACCGCAGCGAAAACGATATTTACAAATTGGCTCGCAATATCCGTTGGCAGCATTGGTTTGATGTCGGCCAGACGTTTAAAGTGAAAGTCGAAGGCAAGCGTGCGCAGGTGAAAAGCCTGAATTTTATCGGTTTGAAAATAAAAGATGCGGTTTGCGATGTTTTCCGCGATGTGGAAAATGCGCGTCCGAATGTCGGTAAGCTGGATCCTGATGTTCGGGTGTATGCCTTTGTTGACGAGCGGACGGCGCAGATTTTTATCGATACGAGCGGTGAAGCGTTATTTAAGCGCGGTTACCGTCAGGATACGGGTGAAGCGCCTTTGCGGGAAAACTTGGCCGCAGGCTTGTTGATGTTGGCAGGATATGATGGCAGCCAGCCTTTCCAAGACCCGTTTTGCGGTAGCGGAACCATCGCAATTGAAGCTGCATGGATTGCCATGAACCACGCTCCGGGGTTGTTGCGCCGTTTCGGTTTCGAAAAGCTTAAAGGCTTTGATAAAACATTGTGGCACAAGCTCCGTGCCGAAGCGGAAAGCAAAGTGGTTGATAAAACTGCACAGCCGATTTCCGGCAGCGACAACGACCGCTATATGATTAAGGCGGCCATTTCTAATGCCAATGCCGCCGGTGTGGGCGACATTATCCGTTGGGATGTAAAAGAAGCGCAGGCCGTTCGCCCGAACGGTGAGGGCGGTGTGATGATTTCGAATCCGCCTTATGGTGTGCGTTTGGCTGAAGTTCAAGCGTTGCAAGCCCTGTATCCGCAGTTGGGGACTTGGCTGAAACAGCATTATGCAGGTTGGTTGATCGGTATGTTTACCGGAGACCGAGATATGCCTAAATTTATGCGTTTGAGTCCTAAGCGTAAGATTCCGCTTTATAACGGTAATTTGGATTGCCGCCTGTTTTTATTGAATATGGTCCAGGGTTCAAACCGTTAATTCGTTAAACCGGTGGGTTTGGATTTCATTTATGTTGTTTATTTTCAAATGGAGTGATCATCAGCCGTAGATATTCAAATTGTGCACTGCATTGAAATAAAGAAAAATCCCGTCTTCATTTAAGAAGACGGGATTTTTGCTGAAAAATATCAAACCGAGAATGAAGAGCCGCAGCCACAGGTTGTGGTTGCATTCGGATTGCGGATAACGAATTGCGAGCCTTGCAGGCTTTCGGTGTAATCGATTTCCGCACCAATCAGATATTGATAGCTCATTGGGTCGACCAAGAAAGTCAGGCCGTCTTTTTTGATTTCGAAATCATCATCATTGGTGATTTCGTCAAAAGTAAAACCGTATTGGAATCCGGAGCAGCCGCCACCGTTAACAAATACACGCAGTTTCAAATCAGGGTTGTTTTCTTCGGCAATCAGGTCAGCCACTTTCGCACAGCAGCTTTCTGTAAAGATAATAGGGCTTTCGTCAGACATAGTATTGTTCCTCTTGAATATTGCTAGGCATTGTCGCGCAAATGCTTCTTTCAGGCAAGTTGTGGCATCGGGAAAAATTTCAATGGTTTTTCAGATGTTGCGCCCGAACCATTCTACCCGTCCGATAATGGCGACGTCGTCCGTCATATTGTTCAAATCGATTTCAAAAGTAGGGTAGGCCTCGTTGGCAGAAATCACATTGACAATTCCGCCCGGCATCAATTGGAGGCGTTTTACCAGCAAGTTGTCGTTGAGGCGTAAAACATATAGTCCGTCGCGAGGTGTGGTTTCTCCGTGATTGATGAGAATGGAGTCTCCGTCGTTTAAAACGCCTTCCATGGAATCGCCTTTAACGGAAATGACAGACAGTTTTTTTGTGTCGCGCGTTACATAGTTTTCAACCCAATAACGGCGGAAAGCCATGGTAAAAACGGGTTTTTCGTCTTGGACTAACTGCCCGTGTCCTGCTGCGGCCTGAATGTCGTAACGGGGAACGAAGATAAATTCGTCAATATCGACAGGATTGTCGAGCGTATCGTAAACGGCAGGCGGTGTTTTATTGACGCTGTCTGGAAAAGGTTCGCCTTCTCCGGTTAGCAGCCAATCGATATTGCAGCCCTTTAATTGTTTGATTTTTTTTAATGTTTCTGCTTTGGGCAAACCGCCTTCATTCCAAATTCTGCTGAAGCCTGCAATGGTCATATCGATATCCGCAGCAATCTTGGCTTGCTTTGCTTCGTCTTTCCAAAGAAAAACCAGTCTGTCTTTAAAAGTGTTCATTCATCTTTCCTTATTATTAATTATGGTTTTGTTTTGGTATGTCCGAATATCGGCTATTTTACTGTGGTTTTTGTTTTTTAGTAAGCTTAATTTTATATTTTTTTTGATTTTCAGAGCTTGATTAGTCTGTTTTTTATTAGTAATATTTAGTTATTCTTAGTTTTATGTAAGATTTATCTTAGTTTTGTGCTGGTTTGGCAGATAAACTTTATAAAAGGAGCGTGTGATGAAAAACGGTAAATGGATGAGTGTAGCGGCAACAGGTATGGCTGTATTCTTATTGAGTGTTTCATCATCGGGCTATTCTGATGCGGCTTCGGTGGATGTGATTGTGTCTCAGTTGAGTTGCGATAAGTTGCATGTGTTGGAAAACGGAAAAATGAATGCCGTGCAGCATGCTTATGCTTTGAAATGCGACGAAGCGGAAGCAGATCGGGCTTGGGAGCAGGTTTATGGTTCTGCGGGTGGCGGAGTATTGGGCGGTGTGGTTTATGAATAAAGCGAGGCCGTCTGAAAATTTCAGACGGCCTTCTATAATTAAGGAATATTGAAAACCGGCTTTTAGCAGGGCTTGTTTTAAGGAAGTAGGGGAACGGTGTTCAATCCGGCATCTTCTTCTAATCCAAACATAATATTCATATTCTGTACGGCTTGGCCTGCCGCGCCTTTTACCAAATTGTCGATGACAGACAAAATGATCCAGACATTGCTTTGCGGTGCTTTTTGTACGCTGATACGGCAATAGTTTGCCCCACGAACGCTGCGTGTTTCGGGCGTTGCGCCTTCAGGCAAAACATCTACAAACAAGCTGCTTTGATAGAAACGGCTGAGCATGTCATGCGGATTATTTTGTCCATCTAAGTGAACATATAAAGTGGCATGCATGCCCCGAATCATGGGTGTGAGGTGCGGTACGAAAATCAAACCGTCGGCAATATTGGGTTGCAAATAATTAATGGTTTGTTTGATTTCGGGTAGATGGCGGTGTCCGCTTACTCCGTAGGCTTTGAAATTGTCGCCTGCTTCGCAAAGAAGAGTGGGGACGCTGGCTTTTCTGCCGGCACCGGAAACTCCGGATTTACAGTCTGCGATTAAAGGCATATTTTCTTTAAGTGCGCCTGCTTTGAGAAGCGGAAGCAAGGCCAGAGAAACGCAGGTGGGATAGCAGCCGGGATTGGCTGTTAAAAGGGTTTGGGCGATGTTTTCCCTGTTCATCTCAGGCAGGCCGTAAACGGCCTGTTTAACCCATTCCGGGCTGCTGTGCTGCATGCCGTACCATTTTTCCCATGTTGGAATGTCTTGAATGCGGTAGTCGGCGGATAAGTCGATAACTTTGATGCCTTTTTCTAGAAGTGCGGGGGCTTCTTTCATGGCCACGCCGTTGGGTGTGGCAAAAAATACGGCATCGCATTGATCTAGGTTTGCTTCGTCCGGTGTTTGGAAAACGAGTTGGTAGACGCCGCGCAGACTGGGAAAATAATCAGCAATGGCAATGCCGGCTTCGCTGCGGCTGGTAATGGCGGTAACGTCTACATTGGGGTGATGGGCAAGTAATCGGAGCAGTTCGCTTCCTGTGTAACCTGTTGCCCCTACGATTCCTACTTTGATTTTTTTGCTCATATTTATTTTGATGACTTGATATGTTGGTAATTGGAACAGTTTAAGGCTTAATAGGCCGTCTGAAAAGATTGCAAGCAATTTTAGTTAGGGCAATGGATAGTAGCAATCGGTTAAAGGCCGGCATTTTTTGGGTTGGACCACTTAGGTAGGGGAACAGGCGGTTAGCGGTTTTGAAAGTTTTAAAAAAATATTTAAGATTTTTGAATATCAAAGCTGGAAAGAAAAAAAGGTTAAACCGTAGTTTAACCTTTTAAAATCTGGTGGGTCCGGTGGGTTTCGAACCCACGACCAAGGGATTATGAGTCCCCTGCTCTAACCCCTGAGCTACAGACCCAGACGTTTATGAAGTCCGTTATTCTAACATAGTTCCCCAGAAAAACAAGATAAGAGGCCGTCTGAATTTTCAGACGGCCTCTTGTTAACACTTTATTGTTTTACCGGTTTAAGCTTTCTTTTTGCTTGCGGCATTTAAGATGCAGCCTAAGATAAAGCCGGCAGCTGCAGGCAATACCCAACCCAAACCGATATCGTACCAAGGCAGAGTGTTGTTGATTGCTGTTGCGGTTTCTTCACTGAAACCAAAAGCGGTTTTGTAAGCATCCAGCAAACCTACGATTAAGGTGGAGAACATAGTGCAGATGTATACGATACGGCTGCCACCGAAGAATTTATCTAAGAATGCCAACAAAATCAGAACGATGGTCACAGGATACAGAAGCATTAGCATCGGAATGGAGAAGCTGATGATACCTGCCAAGCCTTTATTGGCCAAACCGCATGAAATCAAGGTAAACAGAATGGCAAAAGCTTTGTAGGATACGCTCGGAATCAGTCGGTTGAAGTATTCCGAGCAAGCTGTAATCAGGCCGACAGAAGTGGTTAAACAGGCCAGGAATACGATGATTGCCAATAATACATTACCTGCATTGCCGAAATAGAACTGTGCGCTCTTAGAGAGTACGGCTGCACCGTTGTCTAATAAACCTAATTCGGCCACGCTGCTTGCACCCATATAAGCAATGAATACATAAACGATGGCCAAGCAGGCTGC
Organism: Neisseria weaveri; assembly: GCF_900638685.1. NCBI lineage: Bacteria > Pseudomonadati > Pseudomonadota > Betaproteobacteria > Neisseriales > Neisseriaceae > Neisseria > Neisseria weaveri. Next base: position 1,742,735 of record NZ_LR134533.1, read on the forward strand.
GGCAACGAAACCGGAACGGGCAGTCATGCTTAATACTTGTTGGTGGTTTTTTACACCCATCAGGCGCACGGCATCAACAACGATAATGGCGAACGCCAAAGAAGCCAATGCATCCATTGTGCCATAGCCTTCGATGATGCCTTTGCCTACCGGCTGGGTAACGAAATCACCTTGTGGCGCTTGCAGCGGGCCCATAGGGTTCAAGGCGGCATAACCTACCAAAACGGCAATCGCAATCAATAAGCTGGGTGTCAGGATTTTACCGATGCGTTCAACCAATTTTCCTGGAGACATGGCCAGCCAGTATGACAAAGCGAAGAATGCGATACTGAATAATGCCAATGCCATAGTTTTCTTTTCTTCGGCAGCTTCGCCTAAGAACGGTACGATACCGATTTCAAATGAAACGGTGGCAGTACGGGGAGTAGCAAACAAAGGCCCGATGGAAAGATACAGCAGGGCGGCAAATAAAATACCGTACCACGGTGTAACACGGGAAGCCAATTCCTGAACATCGCGCGAACCGGAATAGCCGATGGCAATGACGCCCAGCAAAGGCAGACCGGCACCGGTCAGTAGGAAGCCGGTCATTGCGCTGAACACGTTGCTGCCGGCTTGTTGTCCGATTGAAGCGGGGAAAATCAGGTTGCCCGCGCCGAAGAACAAAGCAAACAACATCAGGCCTGTGGCCACGAATGTTGTTTTATATTGTGCATTTGGAGAATTCATACCAACGCCTTTTTTATTATGGAAGAAGGAGTGAGATTATCACAAATTGTAAAAAAATGTGAATCGATGCTTGTCGGTTTGTGGCGTTTTGATTTTCTTTTTGAATTATTTTTTAATAAAAATTAATGGATTATGCTATAAATTTTTTACGGTTTAAAATGAAATTGTTTTAAATCTTTTTTGTATAGAATCTTTGTTTAAATAGATTTAATGGGTTTTTTCTGGTGTAAAAAGGTATTTTGTTGAAATTTTGTCTCACTTAATACACTTTTGTCAGATGTTTTATTGTAATGTGGTTAATGAAAGGCCGTCTGAAAATTCAGACGGCCTCCGTTGTAATGATATACGCTTATTTTTCCAGCCAAATCATGCTGGCCATGCGTCCGGTTTGCCCGTCTCGGCGGTATGAGAAGAAAGTCTCCCTTTCCAATACGGTGCAGTGTTTGCCGCCGTAAATCATGTGCACGCCTTCGTTGCGTAAGGTTAAGGTAGCCAGCATGTAGATATCGGCCAGATATTTGCCGTTGCCGATGTTTTGGAATGCTTGCTCGGCTTCCGGCAGTGTCGAAGTGAAGGCGTCAAAGACATCTTTGCCGACTTCGAAGGCATCGGGGGCGATGGCGGGGCCGAGATAGGCCATGATTTCTATTTTGGGTACGTCCATGGCGGAAAGCGTGTTTTGCAGAATACCGTTGGCCAAGCCGCGCCAGCCTGCATGGGCTGCTGCAACCGTTGTGCCTGCGCGGTCGCAGAATAGAACAGGCAGGCAATCGGCGGTCATGACTGCGCAGGCAACGGTGCCGGTATGGTCGGTGCTGGCATCTGCATCTGTGGTACGGCCGATATGTTGTGCGGCAGTAACTACCCGATTGCTGTGGGTTTGATTTAAATAAACAATTGGGTGTGGGACTTCGTTTTGTACGATTTCACGGTTGCGCAGGACATGTTCGGGTTGGTCTCCGACATGGTTTCCCAAGTTCAGACTGTGATAAGGCGGCGCGCTGATTCCGCCGTTGCGTGTGGTAATCAGGGTTTTGACATTGTGCGGTGCCGGCCAGTCTGCTTGGAGAAAATTTTCGTGCATCGGGTTTAGTCCGATGGCATGGTCTAAGCTGAAATTGGAGATGTTCATATTGGTCTTTCCGAATTTCAGACGGCCTCTTGGCAATAAAACGGTAAAGCTTGTTTGAGGCCGTCTGAAAAAATCAGTCGCGTACGTACATGACTTCTACGTCGTAATCATCGTCGTCCCAGTCATCGTCGTCGTCATCGAATTTTTCCTGCCACTCTACTTCGTTGTTTAAAGATGAATCCAAACCGGCTTCCAAACGCAATACGGAAAGCAGGTGGTATATATCTTGAGGAATCGGTGCTTCGAAAGAAACGGTTTCCTGCGTGCTCGGGTGGACAAAGCTGAGACGGTAGGCATGCAGTGCTTGGCGGTTGAGCTGTTTGACTTCGGACTTGACGGTTTCGGAACAGGGATGGCGCGGATTGCCATAGATGGGATCTGCCGCAAGCGGGTGGTTGGCTTCACGCATATGTACACGGATTTGGTGGGTGCGGCCGGTTTCCAGCGAGCATTCGATGTAGCTGTGTGCCAAGTAGCGTTCTAATACTTTTACATGGGTAACGGCAGGTTTGCCGCCGAATTTGACGACTGCCATCTTCAAACGGTTATGCGGATCACGGCCGATCAGGGTTTCGATTTTGCCGTCGAAGGGAACAATGCCGTTGGCAATGGCCCGGTAGATACGTTTGACGGTTCGCGCTTGCAGTTGTTGAACCAAATGGTTTTGCGCAGGCAGGGTTTTTGCTACGACCATCAGGCCGCTGGTATCTTTATCCAAACGGTGTACAATACCCGCACGCGGCACTTGGCTTAGGGACGGGCAGTGTGCCAAAAGGCCGTTAAGCAGAGTTCCCGTCCAATTGCCTGCCGCCGGGTGGACAACTAAGCCCGCAGGTTTGTTGATGACGAGAACGGTGTCGTCTTCATATACAATATCCAAATCCATAGCTTCGGGCGTGAAAGCCAGGTTTTCTTCGCTCGGGCGCACGGTAACGGTAATGTCTTCACCTCCGATGAGTTTGTCTTTCGGTTGTGCCGGTTTTCCGTTTACCAAAACCGCGCCGTCTTTTATCCAAGTGGTCAGACGGCTTCGTGAATAATCAGGCAACAATTTGGCCAATACGGCATCTAAACGTGTGCCGGCTAAATCGATTGGAGTAGTCAAACGGATGCAGGTTTCTGTATCGGGGGCTGCCGAAAACTCTAAATCATCGTTATAATCGGCTTCATTGTTAAAGGAAGTGTTCTGCATGAAAAAAATTCTTTTAGTGGTTGCTGTAAGTTTGGTTCTGGGCGGGTGTGCCACAGACGGTACTGTTGATAAAGATGCCCAGATTACTCAGGATTGGACGGTTGACCGTTTATACACGGAAGCTCAAGACGAGCTTAATAGCGGCAATTATACGCGAGCTATCAAGTTATATGAAATTTTAGAATCGCGTTTCCCGAACGGACGGTATGCACAGCAATCCCAATTGGATACCGCTTATGCCTATTATAAAGATGACGAGCCGGAGAAAGCATTGGCGGCGATTGACCGCTTCCAGCGGACTCATCCGCGTCATCCGAATTTGGATTATGCCCTGTATTTGAAAGGGTTGGTATTGTTTAACGAAGACCAGTCTTTTTTGAGCAAACTGGCTTCGCAAGACTGGTCGGATCGTGATCCGAAAGCGAACCGTGATGCTTACCATGCATTTGATCAATTGATTAAGCAGTATCCAAACAGCAAATATGTTCAGGATGCGACCGAGCGTATGGCGAAATTGGTAGATGCTTTGGGCGGAAATGAGATTGCTGTTGCGCGTTATTATATGAAGCGCGGGGCATTTCTTGCAGCGGCCAATCGTGCACAAAAAGTGGTGCAGCAATATCAAAATACCCGTTTTGTCGAAGAGGCATTAGCCATTATGGAGTTGGCTTATATACGTTTGGACAATAAGCAGTTGGCTGAAGATACACACCGTATTTTGGAGAAAAACTTTCCGAGTAGCCCTTATCTGACCAAACCGTGGCAATTAGATGCCATGCCTTGGTGGCGTTATTGGAAATAATAAGGGGTTGGTATATGAAGAGGCCGTCTGAAATTTCAGACGGCCTCTTTACATTAGGTCAAATAAAAAAGCTTGCCGTAACCTTCAAATACGGCAAGCTTCTTATTTATGGTAAAACCGGCATTAGTTTATTGTTGTAACCGTTAAGCATTCAGATTAACAGAGTGCTCGCGGGTCTCGTGGAATACGATGTCCGGCCAGCGTTCTTGAGTCAGATTCAGGTTCACACGGTTGGGTGCTAGATAAGCTAAATTACCGCCTGCATCAATGGATAAGTTCGCTGCATTCGCTTTTTCGAATTCAGCCAGTTTTTTTCTGTCTTCGCAAGATACCCAGCGGGCAGACCAAATGGAGGCTGTTTCAAATACCGCTTCAACGCCATATTCTGCCGCCAAACGCGAAGTAACCACTTCAAACTGCAACACACCCACTGCACCGAGAATCAAATCCGCACCGCTATGGGGTTTGAAGACCTGAACGGCACCTTCTTCGCCGAGTTGTTGCAGGCCTTTTTGCAGTTGCTTCATTTTCAGAGGGTTTTTAATGCGCACACTGCGGAACAATTCGGGCGCAAAGAACGGAATACCGGTAAATGCCAGTTGCTCTCCTTCGGAAAAGCTGTCGCCAATTTGGATATTGCCGTGATTGGGAATACCGATAATATCGCCGGCATACGCTTCGTCAACCAATTCGCGGTCGTGCGACATAAACGTTACCACGCTGGACGCGGCGATATCTCGGTTGATGCGCAAGTGTTTTATCTTCATTCCGCGCTCGAATTTGCCCGAGCATACGCGCAGGAAGGCAATACGGTCACGGTGTTTCGGATCCATATTGGCCTGAATCTTAAACACAAATCCTGAAAATTTTTCTTCAGACGGCTCAACCATACGCACAGTCGCATCACGGCCTTTCGGTGCGGGAGCCCAATCGATCAGCGAATTTAAAATTTCTTGCACGCCGAAATTGTTAATGGCCGAGCCGAAAAACACCGGCGTCAATTCGCCTGCCAAGAATTCTTCCAATACGAATTCATTGGAAGCCGCCTGAACCAATTCGATTTCGGCACGCAGATTGTCCATTTCCAATGGAAACAGCTCATCTAAGCGCGGATTGTCGATGCCTTCAATCACTTCAAATTCATGTGGCAGTTTCTCACCACCGGCATCAAACAAATACACTTCGTCATTCAGAATGTGATACACGCCTTTAAAGTTTTTGCCCATGCCGATCGGCCAAGTAACCGGAGCACAACGGATTTTAAGGATGTTTTCGACTTCGTCCAGCAACTCCAGAGAATCGCGCACTTCCCGGTCGTATTTGTTCATAAAGGTAACAATCGGCGTATTGCGCAAGCGGCAAACATTCAACAATTTGATGGTTTGTGCTTCCACACCTTTAGCTGCGTCGATCACCATCAAAGCGCTGTCTACGGCAGTTAACACGCGATAAGTGTCTTCAGAGAAATCTTGGTGTCCTGGAGTATCGAGCAGATTGACGGTGTGGTCTTCGTATTCAAACTGCATTACAGATGAAGCAACCGAAATCCCGCGTTGTTTTTCGATTTCCATCCAGTCTGAAGTTGCAAATTTTCCTGTTTTTTTACCTTTTACCGTACCTGCGCTTTGAATGGCACCTGAAAACAGCAAAAGCTTTTCGGTTAACGTGGTTTTACCCGCGTCAGGGTGGGAAATAATGGCAAAGGTACGGCGACGGCGTACTTGCTCCGGAATGTTAGACATATTTTGCCTTTGAAAGAATGATGAACAGGCAGCTTTAGCCCGACAAGCTGCCTGATAAAAAATAAAAAGATGCGAGATTGTACTAAAAACAACACTCTGTATCAAATCGTAGCAAATTTTACAAATCTAATTTTTTATTTGTCATTTTTGATATTTTATTTATTTTAGTTATTGATTTAAATAGATAAATTTTTATTTTTTATCTTCTTATTCATGATGGTTGAATATTTAATTGCTATTTTAATTAAATGTCATTTAATAGTTATAGTTATTTAAGTAAATATTTTGCTGTATCTCAAGTTTTGTATTGATTGGGTTGTTTTGATAGTTTTGTGATAAAAAAAATTATGATAACTTTACTAAAAATAACAAAAAAAGTAGTTTTGTTAGTTTATAGAAACTTAGTTTATTTTTATGCATTTTAAGTAAAGAGTGTTTAACACTCGAAAAGCAAAAATAAATCCGGCACCAAGCCGGCTAATCAATAACATTACGGGAATAAAAAATATGTCAAAACAAAACTTTAAACCTATCGATCAGGTTGTGAACGGCAATATATCCCAAACTATGTATTCAAAAGGTGCGGGGTTGAATGTAGGAGCAGAAAATTCTCTGTACATGCAAGATGTGTATGTAGAGGAAATGTTATCCGAATTGACAAAGCAGATAGACATTGGTTCGGAAGTAAATTTAGACGAATTGGCGTGGGACGCAGGTAATGAGTCGGCTCAAAACTATGGGCAGGTTCATATGCAGCAGCAAGCTACCGTGGAAAATATGCAGGTAAAAGCGCCTGATGAAGTAGTTGCGAAGTCTCCGGAATATGTATTGGCTGAAGAAGTAGCCATTCAAAACAGCGCGGTTAGCAGTAGCGGTAAGTTACCTATTATTTTGGGAGGCTTGGCCGGTGCAGGTGTGTTGGGAGGTTTAGCTGCCGGTGGTGGCGGTGGAGGTGGCGGCGGTTCTGAATCAAAACCGGCTGTGGCACCCAAAGAAACGCCGGCAGTGAAAGAGCCTGCTGCTCCAAAAGAGACTTTAATGCCAGAAGATACCAAAGTGGTTGAAAATTCTGAATCGGGTAAAGAGGAAGTCGATAGTAAACAAACTGAGAATCCTAAGGAAGAGGTTGTTCCTTCAAAAGAAGCTGTCCCTGTTGCAGAGAATGCTGCTTCTAATGCGGGAAGCTTATTTGCGGCCAATACCGATGCAGGTAAATTGAGCGCATCAGGTGAATATCGAATTTACAACCATAAAGTTTATGGAAAATATATTGATGCGCGCGATTTCGGTACGGATGTAACAGGCCAAAAAGACAGTTTGGCAGCAATTAAAAAAGCTTTGGCGGCTGCTCATGAGGAAAGTGCCGCTGTGTATTTGAAAGGTCATTTGAAGATTTCCGACCAAATTGTTTTGAATGATGCTAATAAGAATGTAACCGGCTTATTTGGTGATGGAAAATGTAATACGACTATTTCTTTTGATAAGCCGCAAAAAGGGGTATTTAATCCAAATTCGAATGAAGACGACATCCGTGATCATGCAGGTATTTTGATTGATAAGCAAAACGGTAAGACTATTGCAGAGTTGTCGGTGAAGTATACCAATGAAAGTGATTTTTATCGTCCTTATAAAACTTACTTCGGAAAAATCAGCGGTATTTTAGTGAATGATTCTGATAATACTTTAATCAGTAAGGTTGAAGTATCTGGAGCAAACCGTGCAGGTGTGATTTTCACTTCTACGGACGCATTAACACGCGAGCCGAACAGCTCTTCAAATAAAAATTATAAGATGCGCTTGGCAACGGGTGAGATAGATGAAAATTATGAAACTTTGCCGTATGGGGAAAATAATCGTATTGTAGACAGTTATTTACACCATAACCGCGTTGCAGGTGCCTTGGTTGCTTATCAGAAAAATTTTATTGCCGAGAAAAATACGTTCTCCTGGAACGGTCATGAGAAAGACGGCGGAACTGGTTACGGTATTGCTTCAATGGCCGGTAGCTACGGTTCGGGGATTATATTTAGAAACAATCTAAGCGATCACAACTATAGAAAAGGTTTTGATATCCATGACGGTAACAATATTGTTATTGAAAACAATACTGCAATCGGCGACCGACTTTATGGAATTGCTGTGTATAACAGATTGTTCAGTATGGATAATGTGAAAATTAACGGAAATACGATTATTCAGGATCCGGATTTCCGTTTGGATCGAGATGATGATCTCGGTAACCGATACCATGGTTATTCGGCAATTCAACTGCAAACCAATACGCAGTTTAGAGATATGCCCGGTAAACCGAATGGATATTTTGAAATCAATAACAATATTATTAAGAATTTGAGCCTGTATAAAAATGCTATCCAAACATACGGTATCGAATTCCGCAATCATGAGCCTAAGATGGACTATACCTTGAATATGAAAGGCAATCACATCAGCGGCGATTCTACAAAATACTTGATTGCGGCCATTAATGACACGAAGAATTTCGTTACCAATACCAAAGGTCCCGGTTCCGGTAATATTAATATTCATGATAACTATGCCGAAGTTAAGACCATCGCTAAAGGAACAATGCCTATCTATATTAGCGAAAGTGAAACAAACGGATCTCTACGAGGTAAAGTCAGCATTGAAAGGAATGATATTAAAGTTACGGAAAAATCTGATGGCAGTATTGAAGGTATCGGTTTGCACGGTAACGCAGTAAGTTACGAAATTCACGATAATACTTTTGAATTGCGCGGAACACTGAAAGACCCGATTATCAGCTTCCGCAGCGATAACAAAAACGCATTATCCGAAGTCAACGTAACAGGCAATAAGATCAATACCGATCTTGACTCAATGTATATACGTTGGTTGAGGGCATTCACTGATGCCGATATTGCTGCCGATAATAACAGCCACAACGGCAAGTCTCTTAAATCAATGTATGATAAGCCGCAAAAGTTGGAATTGGATATCGGCGGAGACAGCGTGGTAGGTGGAGAAGTTAACAGTTCTGCCTCAGTATTGCCTAAGCCCGGCATTGCACAAAAATCGGCTGAAAATCTTCTCGGAGAAAAAGGCAAACAATTGATATTGTCTGACTTATTGTCACCATCTGAATTGGATTTGACAGCAACTTTAGGTAAAGACAATCATGAATCATTGCCAGTTAGCGAAATGATACCTGTGTACTCTCATACAGTGGAAACGCTCGATGATTCATTACAGCAACTCGGTCATTCCGGTATTGTCTAATAACGTAGTGTAAATAAAAGCCTTGCATCACAATAAAACGAGATGCAGGGCTTTTTATTGTTTTTGGGTTTAAAAAGTTAAGTTTGCAGCTTGAAAATTTTTTTATCGGTTTGTTTGAGCAGTTTATCGTATATAACAGCACAGTCCGGTTTTCCCATACATGCCAACACATAAATATGTGCTGCCGATGATTTTGCCAGACTTTCCAATGTATATCCGCCTTCTAATACGGACACAATCCGACCTTTACATGAAGAGGCCGTCTGAATAATTTTATGGGTAAGCCAAGCATAATCTGCTTCATGAAGATTCAGACGGCCTGTTTCATCTTGTTTATGTGCATCAAAACCGGCAGACAGTAAAACCAATTCCGGTTTGAATTCAGCCAATTTTGGGAGCCATATATTTTTGATCACGGAGCGGAAAGCGGTACTGTCGGTTTGGGATGGAAAAGGAGTATGGACGACTTGCCGGTTTTTCCCTTTTTGCGGAGCAACAAAAGGGAATAAATCATTTTCAAAACAGTTTAGAAACAGTACTCTTGGATCATCTTTAAAAATTTCCGCCGTGCCATCGCCAAAATGTACATCGAAATCAATAATGGCAATACGCTTCAAACGGTAATGTGCAATTGCGTGCATGGCTCCGATAGCAATATTGTTCAAAAAGCAGAATCCTCCTGCATTATCGCTTTTAGCATGATGACCGGGAGGACGTATGGCACAAAAAGCGTGAAAAGCACGGTTTTTGACAACCATATCGACGGCTTTGATAACGGCGCCGGCTGCATGCCGTGCTGCTTCCAAAGTATTATGGTTCATGACGGTATCATCGTCGATTCGGCTGATTTTTCCGGGCTGAGGGCGGACGGATTCCAAAAAGCGAAGGTATTTTCTCGGATGTACCAGTGCCAATGTGGCATCATCGATTTCAGGTGCCTCTGCAGTTTGCAAGTGTTTCCAAATTCCTTGCTTTTTTAATTCTTCGGAAATCGCCTGTATCCTTTGGGGAGATTCAGGATGATGGTTGCCGGGCTGGTGTTGCAAAAATATCGGATGGCTGATCCATAATGTTTTGGCCTTTTTTCCCATAAACCGGCGTAATTTTGTTTTTACACGTTGGATAATGCGTCGAATCATTGTTTGAGTGTCTTTGCCGTTATTTTTCAGACGGCCTCTTGCATTAAATAAGGTTAATAAAACGGAAACTTCTTGGAAAAATCCTTGTCGGCCTTTAGAATATCTTACTTTCGGCAGCAATCCAAATAGTTTGCTGTTTATTTTGTTACAACAAAACAAAGAATGGATAAAACATGATTGATTTTGCATACGCAGCCGATGCCGCTGCGCAACCCAGCGTTTTGATGCAGTTCGCACCACTGGCTTTGATTTTGGTGGTGTTTTATTTCCTGATTATGCGCCCGCAGCAAAAGAAATTTAAAGCACATCAAGCGATGATTGCAGAATTGAAGCAGGGTGACCATGTGATTTTGGCTTCAGGTTTCAGAGGTAAAATCACTAAAGTAAACGAACAGTATTTCAGCGTGGAGATTGCGCCTCGTGTTGAAGTCGAAGTAGAGCGCAATGCCATTGCAAGTAAAGTGGCTTAAGCCATTGTGTATGAAGTAGCCGCCGCATTATGCTGCGGCTGTTTGTCTTTATAAAATGAAGGTTTACCATGAACCGTTATCCGATTTGGAAATACTTGATCATTGCGGTCACCATCATTTTGGGCGTGCTTTATACGCTGCCTAATCTGTTCGGCGAAACGCCGGCCGTTCAAGTATCGACCAACCGACAATCTATTATTATTAACGAACAAACGGAAAAACGTATTGCTTCTGCTTTGCAGGCGGCCAATATTCCGACCGACGGCATGTTTATTGCCGACAACTCTCTGAAAATCCGTTTTAAAGATGCGGAAACCCAATTGAAAGCCAGAGACGTTATCGAAAATACGGTTGGAGACGGCTATATCACGGCATTGAATTTGTTGGCCGACAGCCCTGAATGGATGGCCAAAATTAAAGCCAATCCTATGTTCTTAGGTTTGGACTTACGTGGTGGCGTCCACTTTACCATGCAAGTGGATATGCAGGCTGCAATGCAGAAAACTTTTGAGCGTTATTCGGGTGATATCCGCCGCGAACTGCGCCGTCAAAAAATCCGTACCGGCACAATCCGACAAACCGATAACGGATTGGTGGTGCCGTTCCAAGATAATGCGGATTTACAAAAAGCACTGCCCGAATTGCGCAAATATCTTCCTGAAGCCACGTTGACGCCTCAAGACAAGGATTTGGTTTTAACGCTTTCTGAAGAAGTGTTGAATAAAGTACGCAGTGATGCAGTAAAACAAAACATCAATACCTTGCATAACCGTGTTAACGAATTGGGTGTTGCCGAGCCGGTAATCCAACAAGCCGGTTCAGACCGGATTGTGGTTCAATTGCCAGGCGTTCAGGATACTGCTAAAGCCAAAGATATTATCGGCCGTACCGCTACATTGGAAGTGCGTATGGTTTCGGATGATCCTGCCCAAGTTCAGGCGGCCTTGTCGGGTAATGTTCCGTTGGGTTACGAATTGCTGTATACGGCAGGTGAACATCCTCAGCCGACATTAGTCAGCAAACAGGTTGAATTGACCGGTGACAACATTAATGATGCTCAGCCAAGCTTTGATGAATTGGGTGCGCCCGCTGTAAGCATCAATTTGGACAGTGCCGGCGGCAGTATCTTTGCGGACTTGACCTCGCAAAACGTCGGCAAGCGCATGGCGATGGTGTTGATTGATCAAGGTAAGGCAGAAGTGGTTACCGCTCCGGTAATCCGTACGGCCATTACAGGCGGGCGCGTACAGATTTCAGGCAGCATGAGTACTGCTGAAGCCAACGATACTTCTCTGCTATTGCGTGCCGGTTCGCTGGCTGCTCCGATGGAGATAATCGAAGAACGTACAATTGGCCCGTCTTTAGGTAAAGAGAATATCGAAAAAGGTTTCAATTCCACATTGTGGGGCTTTGCAGCTGTTGCAGCGTTTATGATTGTGTATTACCGCTTGTTCGGCGTGTTCTCAACCATTGCATTAAGTACCAATATTTTGTTTCTGATTGCGATTTTATCGGTGTTGCAGGCAACGCTGACTTTGCCCGGTATTGCGGCTTTGGCTTTGACGCTGGGTATGGCGATTGACTCGAACGTATTGATTAACGAGCGTATCCGTGAAGAGTTAAGAGCCGGTGTTCCACCGCAACAGGCTATTAATTTGGGTTATCAGCATGCTTGGGCTACGATTGTCGATTCCAACCTGACTTCGCTGATTGCCGGTATTGCCTTGTTGATTTTCGGTTCGGGGCCGGTACGCGGTTTTGCCGTGGTACATTGTCTGGGTATTTTGACATCGATGTATTCTTCCGTTGTGGTTTCGCGTGCATTGGTTAATTTGTGGTACGGGCGCCGCCGGAAATTGCAGCAGATTTCTATCGGTACGAAATGGATACCGCGTGTGGCTGCCGAAGCTGCAGATAAGGAGTAAGCATTATGGAATTATTCAAGATAAAACGCGATATTCCGTTTATGAGCTATGGCAAGCTCACAACCTTTATCTCATTGGTTACATTCATTGCCTCCGTTTTCTTTTTAGTAACGAAAGGTTTGAACTTTTCGGTAGAGTTTACCGGCGGTACGGTGATGGAAGTGCAGTATGAAAAAGGTGCCGACATTAATCAAACCCGTCAGAATCTGCAGGTTTTGAAATTGGGTGAAGTACAGGTTCAGGCATTAGGTACAAACAAGCATGTGATGATCCGTCTGCCTAATAAAGACGGCGTGCCTTCCGCACAATTATCCAATGAAGTAATGAATGTATTGAAGCAAAGTAATCCGGATGTAACTTTACGTCAGGTTGAGTTTATCGGCCCGCAAGTTGGAGAAGAATTGGTCAGCAATGGCTTGGCAGCATTGGGTATGGTGATTGCCGGGATTATTATATATCTGTCTATGCGCTTTGAATGGCGATTTGCCGTCGCGGCGATTGTAGCGAATATGCACGATATCATCATTATTCTTGGCTTCTTCGCTTTCTTCCAATGGGAGTTTTCGTTGACGGTGTTGGCAGGTATTTTGGCTGTGTTGGGCTATTCTGTGAATGAATCGGTGGTGGTATTCGACCGTATTCGTGAGAATTTCCGCAAACCTGCCATGCGCAATAAAACCGTACCTCAAATTATCGACAATGCGATTACGGCAACAATGAGCCGTACCATCATTACTCACGGTTCGACCGAAGCTATGGTGTTGTCGATGCTGATTTTCGGTGGTGCCGCTTTACACGGTTTTTCTTTGGCTCTGACCATCGGTATCGTATTCGGTATTTATTCATCGGTTTTGGTGGCCAGTCCATTGTTGTTAATGTTTGGCTTGAACCGTGATAATTTGGCTAAACCGCAGAAGCAGAAAGAAGAAGCTGTGGTCTAAGCTTGATATAAACGTTTGATATATCTGATATATTGATAATGGGAAGGCCGTCTGAAAATTCAGACGGCCTTCTATATTGTGAAACTGATTGGATAAAGGACTTATTTGCCTGTAAGCAGGTTTAACGCTTCCTGGTATTTGGAAACGGTTTTTTCAATTACTTCGGCAGGCACTTTGGGTGCGGGAGCCTGTTTGTTCCAGCCGCTTTGCTCCAGCCAGTCGCGTACAAACTGTTTGTCAAAAGAAGGCGGATTGGTGCCGACTTGATATTGGTCTGCAGGCCAAAAACGGCTTGAGTCGGGAGTCAGCACTTCGTCCATAAGAGTCAGCGTGCCGTTTTCGTCCAAGCCGAATTCGAATTTGGTGTCGCAAATAATGATGCCGCGCGACTTTGCGTATTCTGCCGCTTCGGTATAAAGCTGAATGGCTTTGGCACGGACTTCGGCAGCCAATTCTTTACCGATAATATTTTCGCATTCGTCAAAGCTGATGTTTTCATCATGATCGCCGACGGCAGCTTTGGTAGATGGGGTAAAAATGACTTCGGGCAGCTGTTCGGCTTCCCGCATGCCTTCCGGCAAGGCAATGCCGCATACGGAACCGGTTTTTTGATAATCTTTCCAACCGCTGCCGGCCAGATAGCCGCGCACGATGGCTTCAACTTTGACCGGGGTCAGTTTTTTGGCCACTACGGCGCGTTTTTCCAGAGTTTTGGCTTCAGCTTCAGGAAGAACGTCGTAAACGGTATCGCCTGTAAAGTGATTGGGCATGATATGGCTGAGTTTTTCAAACCAGAAATTGGAGATTTGGGTAAGAATTTCGCCTTTACCAGGAATAGGATCGTCGAGAATCACGTCGAATGCGGATAGACGGTCTGAGGCTACCATCAGCATTTTATTGTCATCGATTTCGTATAAATCACGTACTTTGCCGGAATAGATTTTTTTCAAACTGATGTCTGACATGATGAGAATCTCTTAGGGGAGGGTAAAAGCAGTATTTTAACTGAATTTAACATGATGTGGGCAGGTCGTTATTGAATTGAGGCCGTCTGAAAATTCAGATGGCCTCATAGCTGGCCAGCATGGTTTGGTTTGAAGTTGGTGTGCTCAAACTCAGGCTTTAAAAATTTCTGTGTAGGCTGCTTCTGTAAAGCCGACATGACGGCATTGGTTTTCAATGGTTAATACGGGCCGTTTGATTAGGCTGGGTTGCTCGGTCATCAGTCTGATTGCCCCCTCTTGTGTTGCGGCAGCGGCTTGTTGTTCCTGATCCAGTTTCCGCCATGTAGTGCCGCGCTTGTTGAGTAGGGTATCCAAAGAAACGCTTTCAAGCCAACCGGTAATCATTTCTGCGGTTACGCCTTGTTTTTTGAAATCCCAAAAAACGTAGTCGATTTGTTCGGTTTCCAGCCATTTTCGTGCTTTTTTGACTGTGTCGCAATTAGGAATGCCGTGAAGGGTAATCATGGTTTGGGTGTCTTTCTAAGATATAAAATAAAGTTTGATTGTACGACCGCCGGCTTGCTTTGTCATGTGTATGACAAAAGGCTTGGAATCATGAGTAAAAAAGACTATGCTTAGACCTTTTCTATCTTATCTATCAATATTGATTGGAGTTCGCACTATGAAAGTAGCAAACCTCATGATTGCATTCGGCGTATCGGCTTTGTCAGCTTGTTCCGGTTCTTCAAGTGAAGCGGGAAAAGCGGTTTTCGAAGAGACGATTAACCGTTATGAAGCGCAGCGCGGTATTTGTTTGCCTGTAAAGTTGGATGTGAATGACGGTTTGCAGACTTTGTTGGGAAATAATTTGGTAGGTAGCGACGAGATCCGGATTTTGTATACCGACAGCCTGGGCAATAAAGTGAACCAGCAGGCGCTCCGTCAAATGGATTTGTTGGAAGAGGGCGGTTTTTATCAAAGGGTGGAAGATAATTTTGCAAAACCGCAGAGACAAAGTGAAGTTAAGGTAAAGGTGTTTCAGATTACGGATAAAGGCCGGTCGCAAACGAAACTGTCTCCGCAGGGGCCTAAATTCTGTATCGGCAGGTTGAAAGTCGATGAAGTGAAATGGTATACGGAGCCGGCGGCAGGCAGCGGTATGATTATGTCGAAAGTGGCGTATCAAGCTACATTTGTTCCGGAGCGTTGGGCCAAGCGTCTGTTGAAGGAAGATGAGAAAGTATGGCGTGAAGCTGCTAAGCCGAGTGTTTTGAAAGCCACTTTGGTGAAAACCAATGAGGGATGGCGCGATATCCGAGAATTAAATTAAAACATTGAGGTTTTCAGACGGCCTGTTGCCGGGCGGAGGCCGTCTGAAAAGACAAATGATATAAATAATGCTATTCTTAAAACCTTATAAATATTCTTTTTGCACATTGCAATGAAAAAGCTCTTCATTATCGTATTTACCGTTATTGCTTTAATTGTTTCCGTTATTTTCTTTGCTCTGCCTTATTATTTCGGCATGAAAGCGGAGGAAACACTGAATGAGCAGCATCGTCTGTTGGCAAGTTCGACTTTGCTGACGGTAGAGTCCCGTCAGTATGAGCGGGGCTGGTTTGGCGCAACCGAAACGATGACGGTCAGACTCAAGCCGACTTTGCTGCATAATGCGCGAAAATATATCCCTGAAAACGTGAAAACATTCTTGGGTGAGCCGATTACGGTGGTAAACCATATTAAACACGGCCCTTTCGTTTACGGTATCAAGCCGGTTCGGGCGCATGTGGAAACCGAATTCCAATATACCCAAGAAGCCGAAAAAGTTTTAAAACGCTTTTTTGGCGAACAAGCACCTGTAAGCATCTCCAATACGGTTAATCTCGGCGGCTCGGGCAGTTTGTCGATGCGCATTCCCGCATTTGATTATGAAGAGTTGTCCGGCATCAAGTTGGATTGGAAAGGTTTGGAAGGAACAACGGATTACGCTTCCGGCTTCGAGACCTACACCCATGATTACCGTGCCCCGTCTTTGGCGGTAAAGCTGGCGGACAAAGGCGATATCGCTTTGGAAAACCTGCATATCAAAACCACTACAGACGACGGTGTCAATAAGTTATCGTTGGGCAGCAGCAGTGTCAGCTTGGATAAATTTTCCATCGAATGGAAAGAAGGTATTGAGTACAACGTCAAGGTGAACGAGCTGGTAAATTTGGTAACCGATTTGCAGATCGGAGCGTTTATCAATCCTACGGGCACGATTGCGCCTTCAAAAATTATCGTTGATAAGTTTCAATTTGAAACACAAACCAATGAAGCCGACAAATGGATCAACAGCCGCGGTCGCTTCCGTTTTGAGAAGCTGACTTACGGAAATGACCGATACGGCCCTTTGGATATCGATGTGTCTGCCGAGCATTTGGATGCACAAGGGTTGCTGGCCATTAAAAACAAAATGGCTGAGTTAACCGTTAAAGAAATGACGGAAGAGGAAATCCAAAACGAGTTGCTAAAAACCGCTAAAAACGAAGCTTCAGGCTTGTTTACTCAAAATCCTGTTTTGAATATCAACACGTTTAATTTCAAAACGCCTGAAGGCACGGTGGATGCGAAAGGCCGTTTGGCTTTCAATAATCTGACCGTAGCGGATATGGACGATTTTGGTGCGATGGTGAAAAAAACCTTGATTGATTTGGATTTGCAGGTGCCGCAGAAATTGTTGGAACAGTTGGCAATCAGACAAGCCGGCAGCATTTTCAGCGTGAATCCCGAAGATGCCGCCGAAGGTGTGGCCAGCATCGAAGATATCAATGAAACCTTGCGTTTGATGGTAGACAGCACCATCCAAACAATGGGTAAAGACGGCTATCTGAAGTTGGAAGACGGCAATGTCCGCACCAATATTCATTTAAGTGATAACTTGCTGAAATTGAACGGCAAAGAGTTGGAAGTCGAGCCTGATCCGGTGTTTACTGAAGAAGATATGGTCGGCGGTGTGGAAGATGTTCAGGCATCGCAGCCTTAATCGGTCGGGATTACATTGAAACGTTTTTTGTTTTTGATGATTATCTTGGATAAGCCAAAGGCCGTCTGAAATTTCAGACGGCCTTTTTCTATATGGCTTTAATTGGGCTCGGCCATTTTTAATGCTTGTTGGATATCGACGGCCACAATACGGGACACTCCTTTTTCCTGCATGGTCACGCCGATCAACTGTTCAGCCATTTCCATGGTCAGGCGGTTGTGCGAAATATAGAGAAACTGGGTTTGTGCCGACATCTCTTTGACCAAGTTGCAGAAGCGGGAAGTATTGGCATCGTCCAGCGGCGCATCGACTTCATCGAGCAGGCAGAACGGTGCGGGATTAAGGCTGAACAAGGCAAATACCAAGCTCATGGCAGTTAAGGCTTTTTCGCCGCCGCTGAGTAGGTGGATAGTACTGTTTTTCTTGCCGGGCGGACGGGCCATAATGGAAACGCCGGCACTCAATAAATCTTCACCTATCATATGCAGCGTGGCTTCGCCACCGCCAAACAGCGTCGGGAAAAATGTCTGCACTTTTTCGTTGACCGCATCAAAAGTTTCTTTGAAGCGTGATTTGGTTTCTCCGTCGATTTGGGCGATGGCTTCTTCCAGTAAATCAATGGCGGACTGGACGTCTTCGCTTTGGGTGCGGTAGTAATTGTCGCGTTCTCTGGCATCTTCCAATTCTTGCAGCGCAGCCAAGTTCACAGGTCCTAATGCTTCGATCTCACGCGCCAGATCATTGATGTAGCTGTTGAGAAATTTGATGTTCCCGCTGTTTTTTGCCAACTCGGCCAAAGCGTCGGTGTCGGCTTGTCGGGATTGTAGATTTTCGTAATAGCGTTTGGCATTCAGTAAGGCTTCTTGCTGCTGTAATAAGGCGGTTTGGGTTGCGGCCTGCAGTTGTGGCAGTTTGGCAGACAAAGCCTGCTGTTGTGCGTATTGGTTTCGGCTTTTTTCTTGTTCGGCGGCCAGATGGTCTTGGACGGCTTGATATTGCTCATCCAATATCTGTATTTCTTCGCCTAAAGTTTCCAGTTTCAGACGTTGCTCGGTATCGAGATTTCCTGTTTCGAATGCCAACGCCAATTCGGATTGCCTTTCCTGCCATTCGAGGCTTTGTTGTTCCAATTCTGTGATTCTGTATTCCAGATTTTGTTTTTGTTGTTGGATTTTATGCAGCTCGATTTCAGCCAATCCATACTGGCGGTTGCTTTCCAGTAGGGCGAGTTGGGCTTGTTTGAGTTGGTTTTGCCGCAGTTGTTTTTGCTCGCCTGTGTGCCGGTATTGTTGCTCCAATTCGTTTAGAGCTTCGGATAAGGTGGTGATATCTTGGTGAAGGCCGTCTGAAGCATGTTCTAAAACAATGGTTTCTTCTTCAAGCTGCAATAGTTCGCGTTCGATATGGTCGCGGCGCAGCTGGCCTTGGTTGGTTCTGGCCAGTAATTCGGCGGCACGGGTTTGTGCGGTTTGATATTGGTAATTGTGCTGTTTTTGTTGCTGTTGAAGATTTTTATAGTTTTGTTCGGCATGGTTCAGCATTTGCCGTGTTTGCTGTAATTGCTGCTCGGCTTCATTCAGTTTGGGAGATAAAACAGACAGCTCCGAAGAGAGTTCGTCCAATTGTTTTTTTTGGGTAATCAGGTTGTCCTGCTGGTGTTTGCCGAATAGTACGACGCTGATTTTGTCGACTTGGTGGCCTTCGGGTGTCAACCAAATTTGATGGTTTTGCAGTTCGTTTTGATGGGTCAGTGCGTAATTTAAGTCAGGTGCACATAAAACACCGTCCAGCCAGTGGTGTAAGGCCGTCTGAAAAGGTGCTTTGGTTTGGATTTGGTTGAGCAGGGCGCGTGCCGGTAAAACGTTTTTTACTCCGCCTGACAGTTGTTTGCTGATCCACGCTGCGGAGTGGCCGGTTTGAGCCGTATCGGGTTGGAAATCTGCCGAAACAGCGCGTGTGTAAAGCCGTTTGGATAAAATAATACTGAGTGCCTGCTGCCATTCGGGTGTAACTTGGATACTTTGCCAAAGCTGTGGGGCTTCGGATTCTTGAGTGGAGTGCCAGAATTCCGATTGGTCGCTGCTTTGTGCTGTTACCAGTTGGTTTAAAGCCTGTTGTCTGACTTGCAGGGTAAGGTGTTGCTGTTCCAGTTGCTGTTGGTATGTTGAGGCCGTCTGAAATTTTTCCTTAAGGTGCTCCAACTCTCTTTCGGCTTGAAGCAGCTGTTCTTCATAATGTTCTTGTTGGCTTTGCAGCAGCAGGCTTTGTTCTTGCGCGGCTTCGGTTTCTGACCGGTCGGGCAGATTGAGGGATGTGTTTTCCTGTTGCAGACGGATTTGGCGTGCCGCGTTTTCTTTTAAGGCATTTTGCGTGTGTGCCAATTGTTGCTGCTTTAAAGCAAGCTCGCGTTTTAGGCGGTTGGTTTCTTCCTGCTGGTTTTGATAGGCATGCTCCAGCTCGGCTTCCGTTTCTTCAAGTTCGGGAAGCCGTTCTTCATGTTCGGCAACTTTGATGGCCCATTCGGCCAATTCGGTTTGCTTTTCTTCTATTTTGAAATTGCTTTCTTCGATTTGTTTGAGTATGTGTTGCTGCTCTTGATGGATTTTTTGCAGTTGCGTTTGGGCGGCTGCTTTATCTCTTTCCAAACGTTGATGCAGGTTTTGTTGGTGTCGGATTTGTTCTTCAAGACGTGCGGTTTGCTCGCGAAGGACGCTGCGTTGGTTGTTGATGCCGTGTGCTTTGTCTTGGTAAAGCTGGATGGTTTCCTGAAGCTGGTGGATCTGTTCTGTCAGGGTTTGGATTTGTTCGGCTGTGTCATTTTGTTGCTGCAAGAATGTTTGGTGTTGCTCGCTGGCTTTGTCGGCCGTATTCAGAGCGTTTTGCCATTGAACGAAATCGAGCAGATCTTGTTGTTGGGAAAGCAATCCGGAAAGTTTTTGGTAATGTTCGGCTGTGGCAGCCTGTTTTTCCAACTTTTCGACTTGTCTTGCCAATTCGGTTTGCAAGTCGGATAAGCGTTGCAGATGCTCGCGGGTGTCTTTCAGACGGCCTTCCGTTTCTTTGCGTCTTTCTTTGTATTTGGATACGCTTGCGGCCTCTTCGATGTATGCGCGCAATTCTTCCGGCCGCGCTTCGATGATTCGGGAAATCATGCCTTGTTCGATAACGGCATAACCGCGGGCACCTACGCCGGTGCCTAAAAATAAATCGGTGATGTCGCGGCGGCGGACAATCTGGTTGTTGATGTAATAGCTTGATTCTCCCTGGCGGGTTAATTGGCGTTTGATACTGATTTCCGCATATTGCCCCCATGCGCCTTGCAGGGTTTGGTCGCTGTTATCAAAAATCAGCTCGACAGAAGCGCGGGGAGAGGGGCGGCGTGTTGCAGCCCCGTTAAAGATGACGTCCTGCATACTTTCGCCGCGAAGCTGCTTGGCAGATGCTTCGCCCAGCACCCAGCGTACTGCGTCGATAACATTGGATTTGCCGCAACCGTTCGGTCCGATGACGGCAACTAATTGGCCGGGAACATGAATGGTTGTGGGGTCTGTAAAAGATTTAAAGCCTGAGAGTTTTATATGGGTGAGACGCATATGTGGGGAAAATGAATCAATATTAGTTGTAAGGAATGCTTAATTTTAGCGGAAATTCGATTTTTCGTTGGGTGATTCTTGGATGTTGTGTGAGAAAAGGGGAAAATAAGCAGTAGTAAAAATTGTTGGAAAAGTTCAAATTTTTTGTAACATTTTCACAACTTAATAATAATTAAAGTTACTTTATTTCGTAAGTTAATAATTTTAAATGATTTATTTTTATATTAAGGGGTGTCTCATGAGTCGTATCTACACGATTTTCACGTTTTTTCTTCAAAAAACCGTCTGATTGTCATACCTGTTATCAGTGAAAAATACCGTTTAATCCAGCCTCGCAAAGACTTTTGCCGATATGTATATCATTTCGTTAAATCCTAAGCTTTATGGCTTGGCGAGGCTCGGTAAATACTTGATTTCAAGTTTTTCAGACGGCCTCTCAACAAAATATATTAAGAAATAATCAATATAAATAATCTATAAAAACAGGAGCGTTTAATCATGTTTCAATGTCGTCAATTATTATGGGGTTTGTTGCCGTTGGTATTGGTAGGTTGTGCTGCTCAGCATAAAGAAACTTGGGTAAATACCCAAAATGCTGCTTACCAGACTAATGTTCCTGAAGGTCGTTCTTCAGTAGTGTTTTACCGTCAAGCCGGTGCAGTAGATGGGCCGACTGTAAATATTTATGTAAACGGTCAGTATTCCGGTTCCTTACAGCCCAATGCATACCGTCAAGAAACTGTTTGCGCTCAAAATCAAAAATTCCACGCCGAGTTTACCCGTAAAGATCGTGCGTATAACAAAAAAATCACTGCCGGCGACTACTATAATTTGCCGGAATCTTCAGTATCCTTCTTTAAAGTTGTTGACAACGGTCAAGGTGAGCCTGTGCTGCAAGCGGTTACGCCGGAACAGGCAGAGTCTGAAATCAGCGGTGTAATGCGTCAAAACCATACTTTGTCTCGTGTAAACCGTCATGCTGATTGTTCTCAAGTTTTGAAAAAATATACTTTGCAGGCTTCCGCATTGTTTAAATTCGACCGCTCAGGTTACAAAGATATGCTGGAAAAAGGCAAACAGGAAATTGCGGCTATTTCTGCAGATATCAAACAAAATCCCAACCACATCAGCAATATTTCCGTAATCGGTCATACCGATCCGGAAGGTAAGCCTGAATATAACCAAAAATTGTCTTATGCCCGAGCTGAAACCGTAAAACAAGCATTGGTAACTTCTGGCGTTCATGCTGGTTTGATTACACCTGAGGGCCGTGGCGAAAAAGAATTGGTTGTTAACAACTGTCGTCAACAGCATCCGAAAAATGCGGCTTCACGCAAGGTGTGTGACCAGCCAAACCGTCGTGTTGAAATTATTTTGCACGGCGAAAAGCAATAAAACTTTATTTCTAAATGCAATATTTGGATTAAATACTAAAAAGGTAAGAAACCATGTCTAAAAACATTACGTTGAAAATTAATAACGCTAAAGAAACCGTGGAGATGCTGAACCTGAAAACAGCATCTGGTGAGGTTTTGCGTATTCCTGCGCAGGCGAATGTTAACTATCAGTTTATTGACGAAGCTACACAATTTGGTCCTGAAAATATTATGACCAAGCGTGTGGGCAATAATTTGGAAATTGCATTTGAAGGTACGGATATTCAAAATCCGGATGTAATTCTGGAAGATTATTATTTAAAAGAAACAGGTGCTTCTAAAAGCAGTCTGTTGGTAGGTCAGCACGAAAATGGCGGAATGTATCCTTATGTTCCTGAAAGTGCGCAACCTGATGATGCGGTAACCATGTTGGCCGAAGAAGTGGAAGCCGGCCAAGCTTTGGGCGGGGAGGTAGTAGGTGCATTGTGGGCACCTGCTCCTTGGTGGCTGCTGGGCTTGTTGCCTTTGGGAGGTTTGGCTGCAGCTGTTGGTAATAAAAATACTGCTCCCGGTCCTATTCATGTAACCATTGATGCGCCGGATAATACTAACGATAACACTCCTCGTGTTACCGGTGAAACAGATGCAGCTCCTGGTAGTTTGGTTACTATTCAATTTACTGACAGCAAGGGAAATGTTCAAACTGTTTCAACTATTTTAAGTGAATTAGGACAATTTGAAGCTGAACCTAAACAGCCACTGGCAGACGGTAAATATATTGTGACTGTTACTGTTCAGGACGTAGAGGGTAAAACAGCTCAAAATCAAGATGACGGCAATATCGACACGACTGCCGTTATTGTCGTTGATGCGCCGGAATTGACTAATGACAATACACCGACCATTACCGGTACAACTAAAGATGTTGAAGAAGGTCAGGTTGTAACTCTTACTATTACTGATGCGGCAGGTGTTACACAAACTGTAACCGCATTGGTAAAAGCAGACGGCTCATATGAAGTTGAAGTTCCTAAAGAGCTCGCAGATGGTAAATATACTGTTTCTGCTTCAGTTCAAGATAAATTAGGTAATAAGGCTCAAAATGAAGATACGGGATCGGTAGATACAACTGCTCCGGCCATTACCGTAGACGCACCGGACGGCCGCAGCAACGACGCCACCCCGACCATCACCGGTAAGACCGATGCCGAGCCGGACCAAGTGGTGACCCTGACGGTAACCGACGCCAAAGGCCAAGTCCAAACCATCGAAACCCCGGTGAAATCAGACGGTAGCTTCGAAGTAGAAGTACCGAAAGATTTGGCAGACGGCCCATACCGCGTTACCGCCCAAGTGAAAGACAAAGCCGGCAACCCGAGTAACGTAGCCGAAGACAGCGGCGAAATCGATACTGCGGCAGGCATTACCGTAGACGTACCGGATTTAAGCAGCGACGCCACCCCGACCATCACCGGTAAAACCACCGATGTAGAAGAGGGCCAAGTGGTAACCGTTGTGGTGACCGACAAAGACGGCAACACCCAAACCGTAACGACGACCGTTCAAAAAGACGGCAGCTACAGCGTTGACGTACCGAACGCCTTACCGGAAGGCAGCTACAGCGTAGAAGCCAGCGTAAGCGACAAAGCCGGCAACAAAGCCACCGCCAAAGACGGCGAGCACGGCCGCGGCAACGAGATCGACACGACCGCACCGGTAGTGACCGTAGACGCACCGGACAACAGCAAAGACAACACACCGGGCATCAGCGGTAAGACCGACGCACCGGAAGGTTCCGTAGTAACGGTTGTGGTGACCGACAAAGACGGCAACACCCAAACCGTAACGACGACCGTTCAAAAAGACGGCGGTTTCCAAGTAGACGTACCGAACCCGTTACCGGAAGGTCCGTACACCGTAGAAGCCAAAGTCAGCGATCCTGCCGGCAACGAAGGCAAAGGCAGCGACAAAGGCTCTGTGGACACCACCGGTCCGGCCATTACCGTAGACGCACCGGACGGCCGCAGCAACGACGCCACCCCGACCATCACCGGTAAGACCGATGCCGAGCCGGACCAAGTGGTGACCCTGACGGTAACCGACGCCAAAGGCCAAGTCCAAACCATCGAAACCCCGGTGAAATCAGACGGTAGCTTCGAAGTAGAAGTACCGAAAGATTTGGCAGACGGCCCATACCGCGTTACCGCCCAAGTGAAAGACAAAGCCGGCAACCCGAGTAACGTAGCCGAAGACAGCGGCGAAATCGATACTGCGGCAGGCATTACCGTAGACGCACCGGATTTAAGCAGCGACGCCACCCCGACCATCACCGGTAAAACCACCGATGTAGAAGAGGGCCAAGTGGTAACCGTTGTGGTGACCGACAAAGACGGCAACACCCAAACCGTAACGACGACCGTTCAAAAAGACGGCAGCTACAGCGTTGACGTACCGAACGCCTTACCGGAAGGCAGCTACAGCGTAGAAGCCAGCGTAAGCGACAAAGCCGGCAACAAAGCCACCGCCAAAGACGGCGAGCACGGCCGCGGCAACGAGATCGACACGACCGCACCGGTAGTGACCGTAGACGCACCGGACAACAGCAAAGACAACACACCGGGCATCAGCGGTAAGACCGACGCACCGGAAGGTTCCGTAGTAACGGTTGTGGTGACCGACAAAGACGGCAACACCCAAACCGTAACGACGACCGTTCAAAAAGACGGCGGTTTCCAAGTAGACGTACCGAACCCGTTACCGGAAGGTCCGTACACCGTAGAAGCCAAAGTCAGCGATCCTGCCGGCAACGAAGGCAAAGGCAGCGACAAAGGCTCTGTGGACACCACCGGTCCGGCCATTACCGTAGACGCACCGGACGGCCGCAGCAACGACGCCACCCCGACCATCACCGGTAAGACCGATGCCGAGCCGGACCAAGTGGTGACCCTGACGGTAACCGACGCCAAAGGCCAAGTCCAAACCATCGAAACCCCGGTGAAATCAGACGGTAGCTTCGAAGTAGAAGTACCGAAAGATTTGGCAGACGGCCCATACCGCGTTACCGCCCAAGTGAAAGACAAAGCCGGCAACCCGAGTAACGTAGCCGAAGACAGCGGCGAAATCGATACTGCGGCAGGCATTACCGTAGACGCACCGGATTTAAGCAGCGACGCCACCCCGACCATCACCGGTAAAACCACCGATGTAGAAGAGGGCCAAGTGGTAACCGTTGTGGTGACCGACAAAGACGGCAACACCCAAACCGTAACGACGACCGTTCAAAAAGACGGCAGCTACAGCGTTGACGTACCGAACGCCTTACCGGAAGGCAGCTACAGCGTAGAAGCCAGCGTAAGCGACAAAGCCGGCAACAAAGCCACCGCCAAAGACGGCGAGCACGGCCGCGGCAACGAGATCGACACGACCGCACCGGTAGTGACCGTAGACGCACCGGACAACAGCAAAGACAACACACCGGGCATCAGCGGTAAGACCGACGCACCGGAAGGTTCCGTAGTAACGGTTGTGGTGACCGACAAAGACGGCAACACCCAAACCGTAACGACGACCGTTCAAAAAGACGGCGGTTTCCAAGTAGACGTACCGAACCCGTTACCGGAAGGTCCGTACACCGTAGAAGCCAAAGTCAGCGATCCTGCCGGCAACGAAGGCAAAGGCAGCGACAAAGGCTCTGTGGACACCACCGGTCCGGCCATTACCGTAGACGCACCGGACGGCCGCAGCAACGACGCCACCCCGACCATCACCGGTAAGACCGATGCCGAGCCGGACCAAGTGGTGACCCTGACGGTAACCGACGCCAAAGGCCAAGTCCAAACCATCGAAACCCCGGTGAAATCAGACGGTAGCTTCGAAGTAGAAGTACCGAAAGATTTGGCAGACGGCCCATACCGCGTTACCGCCCAAGTGAAAGACAAAGCCGGCAACCCGAGTAACGTAGCCGAAGACAGCGGCGAAATCGATACTGCGGCAGGCATTACCGTAGACGCACCGGATTTAAGCAGCGACGCCACCCCGACCATCACCGGTAAAACCACCGATGTAGAAGAGGGCCAAGTGGTAACCGTTGTGGTGACCGACAAAGACGGCAACACCCAAACCGTAACGACGACCGTTCAAAAAGACGGCAGCTACAGCGTTGACGTACCGAACGCCTTACCGGAAGGCAGCTACAGCGTAGAAGCCAGCGTAAGCGACAAAGCCGGCAACAAAGCCACCGCCAAAGACGGCGAGCACGGCCGCGGCAACGAGATCGACACGACCGCACCGGTAGTGACCGTAGACGCACCGGACAACAGCAAAGACAACACACCGGGCATCAGCGGTAAGACCGACGCACCGGAAGGTTCCGTAGTAACGGTTGTGGTGACCGACAAAGACGGCAACACCCAAACCGTAACGACGACCGTTCAAAAAGACGGCGGTTTCCAAGTAGACGTACCGAACCCGTTACCGGAAGGTCCGTACACCGTAGAAGCCAAAGTCAGCGATCCTGCCGGCAACGAAGGCAAAGGCAGCGACAAAGGCTCTGTGGACACCACCGGTCCGGCCATTACCGTAGACGCACCGGACGGCCGCAGCAACGACGCCACCCCGACCATCACCGGTAAGACCGATGCCGAGCCGGACCAAGTGGTGACCCTGACGGTAACCGACGCCAAAGGCCAAGTCCAAACCATCGAAACCCCGGTGAAATCAGACGGTAGCTTCGAAGTAGAAGTACCGAAAGATTTGGCAGACGGCCCATACCGCGTTACCGCCCAAGTGAAAGACAAAGCCGGCAACCCGAGTAACGTAGCCGAAGACAGCGGCGAAATCGATACTGCGGCAGGCATTACCGTAGACGCACCGGATTTAAGCAGCGACGCCACCCCGACCATCACCGGTAAAACCACCGATGTAGAAGAGGGCCAAGTGGTAACCGTTGTGGTGACCGACAAAGACGGCAACACCCAAACCGTAACGACGACCGTTCAAAAAGACGGCAGCTACAGCGTTGACGTACCGAACGCCTTACCGGAAGGCAGCTACAGCGTAGAAGCCAGCGTAAGCGACAAAGCCGGCAACAAAGCCACCGCCAAAGACGGCGAGCACGGCCGCGGCAACGAGATCGACACGACCGCACCGGTAGTGACCGTAGACGCACCGGACAACAGCAAAGACAACACACCGGGCATCAGCGGTAAGACCGACGCACCGGAAGGTTCCGTAGTAACGGTTGTGGTGACCGACAAAGACGGCAACACCCAAACCGTAACGACGACCGTTCAAAAAGACGGCGGTTTCCAAGTAGACGTACCGAACCCGTTACCGGAAGGTCCGTACACCGTAGAAGCCAAAGTCAGCGATCCTGCCGGCAACGAAGGCAAAGGCAGCGACAAAGGCTCTGTGGACACCACCGGTCCGGCCATTACCGTAGACGCACCGGACGGCCGCAGCAACGACGCCACCCCGACCATCACCGGTAAGACCGATGCCGAGCCGGACCAAGTGGTGACCCTGACGGTAACCGACGCCAAAGGCCAAGTCCAAACCATCGAAACCCCGGTGAAATCAGACGGTAGCTTCGAAGTAGAAGTACCGAAAGATTTGGCAGACGGCCCATACCGCGTTACCGCCCAAGTGAAAGACAAAGCCGGCAACCCGAGTAACGTAGCCGAAGACAGCGGCGAAATCGATACTGCGGCAGGCATTACCGTAGACGCACCGGATTTAAGCAGCGACGCCACCCCGACCATCACCGGTAAAACCACCGATGTAGAAGAGGGCCAAGTGGTAACCGTTGTGGTGACCGACAAAGACGGCAACACCCAAACCGTAACGACGACCGTTCAAAAAGACGGCAGCTACAGCGTTGACGTACCGAACGCCTTACCGGAAGGCAGCTACAGCGTAGAAGCCAGCGTAAGCGACAAAGCCGGCAACAAAGCCACCGCCAAAGACGGCGAGCACGGCCGCGGCAACGAGATCGACACGACCGCACCGGTAGTGACCGTAGACGCACCGGACAACAGCAAAGACAACACACCGGGCATCAGCGGTAAGACCGACGCACCGGAAGGTTCCGTAGTAACGGTTGTGGTGACCGACAAAGACGGCAACACCCAAACCGTAACGACGACCGTTCAAAAAGACGGCGGTTTCCAAGTAGACGTACCGAACCCGTTACCGGAAGGTCCGTACACCGTAGAAGCCAAAGTCAGCGATCCTGCCGGCAACGAAGGCAAAGGCAGCGACAAAGGCTCTGTGGACACCACCGGTCCGGCCATTACCGTAGACGCACCGGACGGCCGCAGCAACGACGCCACCCCGACCATCACCGGTAAGACCGATGCCGAGCCGGACCAAGTGGTGACCCTGACGGTAACCGACGCCAAAGGCCAAGTCCAAACCATCGAAACCCCGGTGAAATCAGACGGTAGCTTCGAAGTAGAAGTACCGAAAGATTTGGCAGACGGCCCATACCGCGTTACCGCCCAAGTGAAAGACAAAGCCGGCAACCCGAGTAACGTAGCCGAAGACAGCGGCGAAATCGATACTGCGGCAGGCATTACCGTAGACGCACCGGATTTAAGCAGCGACGCCACCCCGACCATCACCGGTAAAACCACCGATGTAGAAGAGGGCCAAGTGGTAACCGTTGTGGTGACCGACAAAGACGGCAACACCCAAACCGTAACGACGACCGTTCAAAAAGACGGCAGCTACAGCGTTGACGTACCGAACGCCTTACCGGAAGGCAGCTACAGCGTAGAAGCCAGCGTAAGCGACAAAGCCGGCAACAAAGCCACCGCCAAAGACGGCGAGCACGGCCGCGGCAACGAGATCGACACGACCGCACCGGTAGTGACCGTAGACGCACCGGACAACAGCAAAGACAACACACCGGGCATCAGCGGTAAGACCGACGCACCGGAAGGTTCCGTAGTAACGGTTGTGGTGACCGACAAAGACGGCAACACCCAAACCGTAACGACGACCGTTCAAAAAGACGGCGGTTTCCAAGTAGACGTACCGAACCCGTTACCGGAAGGTCCGTACACCGTAGAAGCCAAAGTCAGCGATCCTGCCGGCAACGAAGGCAAAGGCAGCGACAAAGGCTCTGTGGACACTACTGCTCCTGTGATTACCGTAGATGCTCCTGACAACAGCAAAGACACTACGCCGACCATTACCGGTAAGACCAATGCACCGGAAGGTTCCGTAGTGACGGTTGTAGTGACCGACAAGAACGGTGCTACTCAAACTGTGACAGCCAAAGTCAAAGGCGGTAAATACAGCGTTGACGTACCGAATGAGCTGCCGGAAGGTCCATATAAAGCGGATGCGAAAGTTAGGGATGCAGCAGGCAATGAAGGTCGTGCGACAGACAAAGGCTCTGTGGACACTACTGCTCCTGTGATTACCGTAGATGCTCCTGACAACAGCAAAGACACCACGCCGACCATTACCGGTAAGACCAATGCACCGGAAGGTTCCGTAGTGACGGTTGTAGTGACCGACAAGAACGGTGCTACTCAAACTGTGACAGCCAAAGTCAAAGGCGGTAAATACAGCGTTGACGTACCGAATGAGCTGCCGGAAGGTCCATATAAAGCGGATGCGAAAGTTAGGGATGCAGCAGGCAATGAAGGTCGTGCGACAGACAAAGGCTCTGTGGACACTACTGCTCCTGTGATTACCGTAGATGCTCCTGACAACAGCAAAGACACCACGCCGACCATTACCGGTAAGACCAATGCACCGGAAGGTTCCGTAGTGACGGTTGTAGTGACCGACAAGAACGGTGCTACTCAAACTGTGACAGCCAAAGTCAAAGGCGGTAAATACAGCGTTGACGTACCGAATGAGCTGCCGGAAGGTCCATATAAAGCGGATGCGAAAGTTAGGGATGCAGCAGGCAATGAAGGTCGTGCGGCAGACAAAGGCTCTGTGGACACTACTGCTCCTGTGATTACCGTAGATGCTCCTGACAACAGCAAAGACACCACGCCGACCATTACCGGTAAGACCAATGCACCGGAAGGTTCCGTAGTGACGGTTGTAGTGACCGACAAGAACGGTGCTACTCAAACTGTGACAGCCAAAGTCAAAGGCGGTAAATACAGCGTTGACGTACCGAATGAGCTGCCGGAAGGTCCATATAAAGCGGATGCGAAAGTTAGGGATGCAGCAGGCAATGAAGGTCGTGCGACAGACAAAGGCTCTGTGGACACTACTGCTCCTGTGATTACCGTAGATGCTCCTGACAACAGCAAAGACACTACGCCGACCATTACCGGTAAGACCAATGCACCGGAAGGTTCCGTAGTGACGGTTGTAGTGACCGACAAGAACGGTGCTACTCAAACTGTGACAGCCAAAGTCAAAGGCGGTAAATACAGCGTTGACGTACCGAATGAGCTGCCGGAAGGTCCATATAAAGCGGATGCGAAAGTTAGGGATGCAGCAGGCAATGAAGGTCGTGCGACAGACAAAGGCTCTGTGGACACTACTGCTCCTGTGATTACCGTAGATGCTCCTGACAACAGCAAAGACACCACGCCGACCATTACCGGTAAGACCAATGCACCGGAAGGTTCCGTAGTGACGGTTGTAGTGACCGACAAGAACGGTGCTACTCAAACTGTGACAGCCAAAGTCAAAGGCGGTAAATACAGCGTTGACGTACCGAATGAGCTGCCGGAAGGTCCATATAAAGCGGATGCGAAAGTTAGGGATGCAGCAGGCAATGAAGGTCGTGCGACAGACAAAGGCTCGGTGGATAGCACTGCTCCTAATGTAACAGGCAACGTTCATACAGTTGTTGAAGCAAGTAATGCTTCTGTACAAGGTGTAATTAAGGTTAAAGATAATGGCTCTGTATCTTCAGTGACTATTGGCGGTAAAGACATTACTGTTGCGACAGCTAAAGCGCCAGTTGTGATTACTACTGATAAGGGTACATTGAAAATCACAGGTTTCAATACAAAAACCGGTACTGTAAATTACACTTATACTGAAAATGGCAATGCAAAAGACCATCGTGGAAACGATACTGTAAAAGATAGCTTTGTTGTGACAGTACGGGATGCAGCAGGCAATAGCTCTATGGCTGCCTTGGATGTAAAAATTACAGATACTAATCCTGTAGCTGTTAATGACACTAATACCATTAGTGAAAAAGCAAAATCTGTATCTGGTAATGTATTGGCAAATGATACTTTAAATGCCGATACCCCGTTGTCAGCCTCAGTCGTTAATGGTCAAGGTACGTACGGTAAACTGACCATCGGTCAAAATGGTCAATATGTTTACACTTTGGATAAAAATAATCCGAAAGTTAAAGCATTGAATGATGGCGATGTATTAAATGATACGTTCAAGTACAAGTTGACTGATGCAGATGGTGACGTTTCCACGGCTTCGGTAACTATCCGTATTAATGGATCATCTTCAGATAAAGCCATTATTGGAAACAATGACTGCAATGTGCTGCACGGACATAGCGGTGATGACGTTTTGATTGGCGATAGAGGCGGTTATCAAACTGTTATTACCAAAGGTACAGATTACAATGTCGCGATCTTGTTAGATATTTCTAACAGTATGCAGCGTTTCGCCACCTCTGATGGTACGACTTATTTGAACATGGCTCGCAAATCGTTGTTGAAACTTGCGCATGATTTAGCAGAACATGATGGTAATGTTAATGTAACTTTATTAGCTTTTAACAGAACAACTCATAAACTGATTAATATTAGTAATCTGAATGAAGACAATGTTGATCGTTTATTGAAACAAATTGTTAACTTGAAAGTTGGCCCAGTTCTTGATGGTTCCACCAACTACGATGATGCTTTCCACGATGCAACTGCATGGTTTAATAAAGTATCGAAAAAAGGTTATGAAAACGTTACATACTTCCTGACGGATGGTCAACCGACATCATATGGTCCTAATGGTACATTAGGTTCGACAGGTGCTTTTGCTACGCAGGCTCCGGCTTCTGCGGCACTGAAGAGCTTTAAAGGCTTGAGTAAAGTTTCAAGTGTTCATGCGGTAGGCTTCGCTAAAGG
Organism: Neisseria weaveri; assembly: GCF_900638685.1. Taxonomy (NCBI): domain Bacteria; kingdom Pseudomonadati; phylum Pseudomonadota; class Betaproteobacteria; order Neisseriales; family Neisseriaceae; genus Neisseria; species Neisseria weaveri. The sequence goes on from NZ_LR134533.1 coordinate 1,775,082, forward strand.
TATTCAAAAGACTGTATTGGATTTCTTTGATAACACTGTTAAAGACGGTAAAGTAGGTTATAAAGAAGCAGGTTTTGACTACTATGATGCACATGGTGCCGGACGCACTATCTATAAAGGTTATGCAGGTGATGCGACTATTGTTTCTGAACCTCACCAATTGGATGCGGCACTGAAGAGCGGAAGCTCATTGAATGTGCAGAACAAAGTATCTCCCGATGAATTGGTTGGAGGTGCAGGTAATGATGTATTGTTCGGTGACAGCATTAATACTGATCATCTGTCTTGGGTGGATGGCAACACCGGAGCCAAGTATGTAGCTGGCGGTCACGACGGTATGGGTGCTGAAGCTCTGATTGAATACATCCGTTGGAGTGACAATGCAGGTGCTAAGGTAACGCAACAACAAGTTTCAGATTATGTTCATGATAACTGGAAGTCATTGTTGGATAACCGTAATGATGGCGGAAATGACATCCTGAAGGGTGGAGAAGGTAACGATATCTTGTTTGGTGGCGCAGGTAACGATAGCCTGAGCGGCGGAACAGGTGCAGATAAGTTTGTATTCTTGGCTAAGAGCAACAGTGGTCATGATGTTATTACAGACTTTAAAGCAGGTCAGGATAAAGTTGTCTTTGCCGATTTGGTAAGCTCGGATCAGCTCCAAAATGCTGTGTGGAATGATTCGCGCCATACGCTTACATTTACCGGTGTGGGTGAAGATGGTAAAACTTATCAAAACAGCATTACCTTTAAAGGATTATCTGCAGGCCATACGCTGGAAACTATTTTGGAACAGCACGTTGAATTTATCGGCTAATCCGATTAGTTAATAAGAGCTGCACCTTCAAACCTGAGTTGATATCAGGTTTGAAAGGTGCAGTTTTTTATATATTAAAAGACCAATCAATTGTGATAGATTGATTGATCATTATTTATTGTATTAAGCTTAAGGCCGTCTGAAAATATTTAATATGAAGTTAAAAACGTATTTGGATTAGAACCAAGAATTACAGCAGTTTGTGTGATGTTTTGCTTTGTCGGGGGTCTATTAACAGTATTCATATGCGTATATATAAAAAGCCAAACAGCAGTAGACTCATGCTGTTTGGCTTTTTTCGTTTGAATTTAATTTATTGCTTGTGCTCTTCGCTGTCCAAGAAACTTTTCAGGCGATCACTTCTAGTGGGGTGACGAAGCTTGCGTAAGGCTTTGGCTTCGATTTGGCGGATTCGTTCACGAGTTACGTCAAACTGCTTGCCAACTTCCTCCAATGTGTGATCGGTATTCATATCGATACCGAAGCGCATACGTAAAACTTTTGCCTCTCTGGGAGTAAGACTTTCCAGCACATCTTTAGTTACTTCACGCAGGCTGGAGTACATGGCGGCATCTGCAGGAGCTACATTGTTGATGTCTTCGATAAAGTCACCCAAATGTGAATCGTCGTCATCACCGATTGGAGTTTCCATAGAAATCGGTTCTTTAGCGATTTTCATTATTTTTCGAATTTTATCTTCCGGCATTTCCATCAGCTCGGCCAATTTTGCAGAATCAGGTTCTTCACCGTTTTCCTGCAAATATTGACGTGAAATACGGTTCATTTTATTGATGGTTTCAATCATGTGAACCGGAATGCGGATAGTGCGTGCTTGGTCGGCAATTGATCGGGTAATGGCTTGACGGATCCACCAAGTGGCATAAGTTGAAAACTTATAGCCTCGACGATATTCAAACTTATCTACCGCTTTCATCAAGCCGATGTTACCTTCTTGAATTAAGTCCAGAAATTGCAGACCGCGGTTGGTATATTTTTTCGCGATAGAAATAACCAAACGCAAGTTGGCTTGAATCATTTCTTGTTTGGCCGCAGAAGTCTCTTTTTCGCTTACGACCATGTTTTTATTGATTTCTTTCAGCTCTTCAATGGAAATTTGAGCTTGTTTTTCCATGTCTGATAAGAAAGTTTGTTTTTCAATAATTGCATGGCGGAAGCGGTCTAAAGCATTACTCCATACTCTGCCTTTATTGATCTCATTGTTTACCCAATCCAGATCTGTAATGGAAGGGAGGAAATTTTGGATAAAGTAATCCCTCTCCATGTGCACACGTTCTAAACAAATGTCACGGATTTCACGTTCTAATTTGCGGATATTTTCTACACGGTTGCGCAGGGAGCTGCTTAAGTTTTCAATTTGGCGGGTAGCAAAGCGAACTTCAAGCAGTTTGGCTGCAATCGCATCGCGATGTTTGAGATAAGAAGGATGGCGGCTGTCGTGTTTTTTTAATTGGACAACCATTTTGTCATAATCGGTACGGATCTGTTCGAAGTGATCCAATACTTTTGCTTTAAGTTCTTCCAGATTAGTCGCAGATATGGCTTCGGCATCGGCTTCGTCAACATCTTCTTCATCCGGATCGGATTCATCTTCCGGATCTTCGCTGTTTTCCATTCCGCCGCTTTGCTCTAAGTGGCCTAAGCCTAATTCGTTTAGCAAGACTTCGTTGGAGTCGATAATGGCTTCTACGACTTCATCGACTTTGATTTCGTCAGCACGGACGCGCTCGATTAGCTCTAAGATATCTGAAATAGAGCCTGGGCAGGCTGAGATGGCCTGTACCATATTTTTCAATGCATTTTCGATTTTTTTGGCGATGATAATTTCGTCTTCGCGAGTCAGCAGATCGACTTGCCCCATCTCACGCATATACATGCGCACAGGATCGGTCGTGCGGCCGAATTCGCTATCTACGCTGGATAAAGCAGCTTCCGCTTCGGCAACGGCATCATCATCCGTCATTCCGGCAGCGTTGTCGCTGAGCAGAATATCTTCGGCATCGGGAGCCTGCTCGGTTACTTGGATTCCCAAGCCTGAAATCATGCTGACAATATTGTCGATTTGTTCGGCATCAGACATATCGTCGGGCAGGGCATCATTTATTTCCGAGTAGGTAATGTAGCCACGCTCTTTACCCATGATAATGAGTTGGCGCAGTCTGGTACGCTGTTCGTCAGGACTTAATGTGCGGTTGTCGTCTTGTTCGTTATAGTCAGAGTCTTGGGACGGTGTATTTTTAGTAGACATAAATATCTAATTATCTCGTGTTAAATTAAGTAGTTTGAAAGAAAAGGCTGTCTGAAAATAACGTTTTAAGATTGTTCTGCAGTGGTTTGACGACTCGGTTGCAGCGGTTGGTGGCATTTCAGAAGGCCTGATATCGTTTTTAAGCTTACTGCCTACTTAGAAGCGACAATAATAGTTTTTTTTCGCTTTCGTTTAGACCTGTAAGTCGGCTTTTTTGTTTCAATAGGTTAATTTGCGCATATTTTAACTCATTTAAGAGCTTTTGCATTCCAAGTTTGAAGTTCTCGCAGTCTTCTTCCGAGTCGGTATCTAAAGCTTCCGGCATATTTATGGCGGTTTGGAAAATCTGGTTGAGAACGGTTTCGTGGGGAGTGCCACGCATATATTCCAACAGTTGCGCACTGCTTGGTGTATATTCTTGATTTTTAATTGTATCGGCCAAATCTGCCAAGCAGGCAAAATGACCGGTCAGTGTCAGGTATTCGGGTAAGTCTACATATATGGCCCAGCCCGGATTTATCAAGAGACTGCGTATCTGTCTTTGCAGTAAAGTCGGCATTGGAGGCTGCCGGGCGGTTTGTGCAGGGAGTTTGTAGCTTTTTTGTTTTGCTTGGTATTTTGGTGCTTCTTGTCCTATTAATCCGGCTAGGTTTGTGGGATCGATGCCGACAATTTCACTTAATTTTTGTTTGAGAAGAAAACTTAAGGCCGGTGCGGTTATTTGTGCCAACAGGGGGGCGCTGGTTTTAATGAGTTCGGCTTTGCCTTCCTGCGTATTCAGATTGAGGCCGTCTGAAATTTCTTCCCAGAAATATTCGGATAACGGTTTGCTTTGATTTAATAGAGCATCTTCAAATTGATTTTTTCCGTAGGCACGGATGTAGCTGTCGGGATCGTGTTCCTCCGGCAGAAACAGGAAATGTAGAGATTTGTCGTCTTTCAGTTGGGGTAGGGCATTTTCCAAGGCGCGCCAAGCGGCTTTTCTTCCTGCGCGGTCGCCATCGAAGCAGAAATAGATACTGTCGGTTTGACGCATCAGCAGTTTAATATGATCGGCGGTGGTGGCTGTGCCGAGAGAGGCAACGCTGTAACTGATGCCGAACTGGGCCAATGCGACTACGTCCATATAGCCTTCTACCACCAAAATACGGCCGGCTTCTTTAATAGCGGCGCGTCCTTCGTGTAGGCCATATAGATTACGTCCTTTATCAAACAGGGGGGTTTCGGGTGAGTTGAGATACTTCGGTTCGCCTTTATCGAGAATCCGTCCGCCGAAACCGATGACTTGTCCGCGTTGGTTGCGGATGGGAAACATAATGCGGTCACGGAAACGATCATAATGTTTGCCGTCTTTTTCAATCACCATACCGCTTTCAACCAGTGGTGTGCTTGGGTAGGGGGTGAATATTTGGGCAAGTGGCTGCCAGCCGTCCGGAGCGTAGCCCAAGCCGTAATGTTCGATAACTTCAGGGCTTAAACCGCGTTGGTTTAGATAGGTTTGTGCGCGTTGGCTTTGCTTTAATTGTTGTATGTAGAATGAAGCAGCGGTTTTGGTGGTATCTTCCAGTGTTTGTTGCTTTTTTTTTCGTTCGCGCACGATTTCCGGGTTTTCTTGGCGCCCTTGCTGCCGGGGTACAACCATGCCGACGCGGTCGGCAAGATATTGTACGGCTTCGGTAAAGCTTAATCCTTGGTATTCCATGATGAATCCGATGGCCGAACCGTGTGCGCCGCAGCCGAAACAGTGGTAGAACTGTTTTTGAGGGCTGACGGAAAATGAAGGGGATTTTTCTTTATGGAACGGGCAGCAGGCCATATAGTTCGCCCCGCCTTTTTTTAGTGGCAGGTGCTCATCGATAATGTCAACGATATCGACTTTGGCTAATAGCTCGTCTATAAAATCACTGGGTATCATAATGTAGTCTGCATGAGAGGCCGTCTGAAAATTTCAGACGGCCTGAATTGACGGCTTATGCAGTTAATGCGGTTTTGAGGATTTTATTGACTTCGCCCATATCGGCTTTGCCTGCAAGGTTGGTTTTCAAAACGCCCATGACTTTACCCATATCGGCCATGCTTGAAGCGCCTGTTTGGACAATGGCAGCCTCGACTGCAGAACGAATTTCGTTGTTAGACATCATTTGAGGCAGATAGCGGTTTAATACTTCGATTTCGGCATTTTCTTTATCTGCCAAATCGCTGCGGCCTGCGTCGGCATAGATTTTGGCGCTATCTTTGCGTTGTTTGACCATTTTGGTCAGGATAGCGGTAATTTGATTGTCGTCAGCCTCATTACGCTCGTCGACTTCGTATTGTTTTATAGCGGCATTAATCAGGCGAACGGTAGAGAGCGTAATGCTGTCTTTGTTGCGCATGGCTGTTTTCATGTCTTCGGTGAGTTGTTGTTTCAGGTTCATGGTATGCTCGCTTGAAAATCGGATAACATCGGATATCGGATTAAACAGGATTAAAGGCAAAAACACCGCAGGGCATAGCCTTACGGTGTGTCTTGCTTAAATTACAGGGTTGAGCCTGTAATTAGTACATTTTAGGAGGCAGTTGTTGGCTGCGCAGGCGTTTTTGCAAACGTTTTGCTGCTGCTGCTTTTTTGCGTTTGCGTTCGGTAGTCGGCTTTTCGTAAGCTTCTCGGGCACGCAGTTCGGTTAACAAGCCGGTTTTTTCAACAGCGCGTTTGAAACGGCGCATGGCAACTTCAAATGGTTCATTTTCTTTTACACGGATAGCAGGCATTTTATTTCCTTACAATAATTTGTTCGTTAGCGGGTCGGGCTTCTAGCCGACCGTCAAAAATTTGTTTATGTATCGCATTTGTGTTTGGATAAACAGGGGCGGGATACGCGCCGTGATGTAAAACATCACCTCCTAACAGGCGGCTTGCATCTGCTTGGCAAACCGTAAAAATATTTGATATTCCCTATATCGGGCTAAATTAGCCGTAGATTATCTTATTTGGTCATGAATTTGTCAATGTTTTATAAAAGGCCGTCTGAAATTCAGACGGCCTTTGTTGTATTTAGTTGCGTGTTACGCTGCGTATGTGCGGTATGGCATGAAGTGCCCGGATAATCTCGTTGAGCTGTTTGAGATCTGTGGTGGCGATGAAGAATTTGAATTCGATAAAGCCTTCTGTGCCGGCTTGTCTTTGTGTTGTTTCTACAAATTCAATATCGGCTCCTTCTCCTGAAATAGCTTGTGCCAAAGAGGCGAGCAGGCCCCGTGTATCTTGGGAATTTACAGTTAGGGAAGTTTTGTATGAGCCTTCTTGGATTTGATCCCAATCCGCATCCAGTTGCTGCTCGGGATCAGCTTTGAGTAAGTTGGCACATGTATCTCTATGGATAACCATGCCTTGTTCTTTGAGCAATACAGCTCGGATGCTGTCGCCCGGTATAGGATTACAGCATTGGCCTAAATGGATGCGGCCGTTTTCTGTTCCGTTAACTTTAATCGGCCCGAGTTTGACTTCGTCTCCGAAGTGCTCGCCGGCCAGTCGTGCGATATTCATGGCAACGGAAACGGGAAGGGTTTGCCCCATACCGACTTGATACAGCACTTCTTCGAAAGAGGTTTGTTTGTTATTAAGATCAGCCAGATATTTTTCTTTGAGGCCGTCTGAAAGTAAAACGTTTTGCGGCAGTAAGCTGGAAAGGGCTTTTTGCAGCAGGTTTTCACCCAAATTAATCGCATCCTGGCGGTTTTGGTTTTTCATATAGGCACGAATAGCACTACGGGCACGGCTTGATGCGGCAAAATTGAGCCAGGCGGGATTCGGATGGGAGTGCTCGGATGTGACAATTTCGACGGTGTCGCCGTTTTTTAATTTTGTGCGCAACGGAACGGCGGTATTGTTAACGCGAGCGGCAACTGTGCGGTGGCCGATATCTGTGTGCACGGCATAAGCGAAGTCGATAAGTGTCGAACCTTTAGGAAGATTGAGGATTTTTCCTTTGGGTGTAATGACATAAATCTCGTTCGGGAACAGATCAACTTTGAGGTGTTCCAGAAATTCAACGGCATTCGAGCTTTGCGCTTGCAGCTCTAAAATATTTTTCAGCCATTGGTTGGTATGTAGTGTTGCCTGATTAACGGTATCGGTTCCGGATTTGTAAATCCAGTGTCCGGCAATACCGCCTTCGGCAACTGCATCCATTTCCCGAGTGCGGATCTGTACTTCGATGGGTAAGCCGTGCGGACCTACTAAGGTAGTATGCAGGCTTTGATAGCCGTTGCTTTTTGGAATGGCAATATAGTCTTTAAACCGGCCGGGTTTGGGTTGGTAAAGATTGTGCAGGATGCCTAATGCTGCATAGCAGGCAGGAATGTTGTTGACGATCACGCGAAAACCGTAAATATCCAGCACTTCTGCAAAGTCCATTTTCTTGGCCTGCATTTTTTGATGGATACTGTATAAGTTTTTTTCCCTGCCTTTGATTTTGGCTTCGATATTGGCACTGACCAGGCTTTGGTTAAAGGCACGCAATACTTTGCCGACTACGTCGCGGCGGTTGCGGCGACTGGCCTGCATGGCTTTTTGCAGCACTTTATAACGGTGCGGATGGATATTTTGAAAAGAAAGATCTTGAAGTTCGCTGTAAACTTTGTTTAAGCCGAGACGGTTGGCGATTTGTGCATAAATCGTCAGTGTTTCACGGGCGGTTTGGCGACGTTTGGCGGGATCTTTGGCTCCCAGCGTACGCATATTGTGCAGCCGGTCGGAAAGTTTGACGACAATGACGCGCAAGTCTTTAGTCATGGCCAGAATCAGTTTGCGGAAACTTTCTGCCTGATGTTCTTCTTTGCTGTGGAATTCTAATTTATTTAGTTTCGATAAGCCGTCTACCATATCGGCAATCGTGCTGCCGAATTCACGTGCCATTTCCTCTTTGGTAATGGTGGGAACGTCTTCCAAAACGTCGTGCATCAAGCCTGCGCACAGGCCTTGTACATCCATATGCCACGCAGCTAACTGGGTTGTTACCGCAATAGGGTGGGTGATATAGGGTTCGCCACTTTTTCTAAATTGTCCCTCGTGAGCCTGAAAAGCGTAAGCACATGCTTTTTCCAGCAGGGCTTTATCTTCCTCGTTGAGATAAGAAACAGTTTGGAACAATAAATCTCGGGCTTCGGCAACTATCCCTGTGTATGGTGCGGTTGGTGTGGGTGTCGGCATATGGATGACCTTTTTTATAAAGGTTTGAATTATTTATTGCGATCCAGCATTTCAGAACCGATTTGTCCTGCGGCGATTTCGCGCAATGCGGTAACAGTCGGTTTGTTGTTGCGGATGTCATCTACCAGCGGTGTGTTACCGTTTTCCAGTTGGCGTGCACGGCGGGCGGCGATCAAGGTTAAATCAAAGTGGTTGGGGATTTTGGTAACGCAGTCTTCTACAGTAATTCGTGCCATTTTTATATGTACTTTCTTACAGATGTTTGAAAAATATGTGGAAACGGTTATTTTCCCTTTTTTTTAGGAATTTTCCAATAGATTTTCTATAAACAGTTGTTGTGAATTTTGTTTCAGGCGGTGGGCTTTAATGATATGCAGCAGGTCGTTTTCTGCAACATCCAAGTCTTCGTTGACAACAACATAGTCGAAAAAGAAAGCCTGTTCGATTTCGTGTCTGGCTTTATTCAGTCTTTTATTGATGACTTCTTCACTATCGGTTGCACGACCGATGAGCCGCTCGGCCAAGATTTGGAATGAAGGGGGAAGGATAAAGATGCTGCAGGCATCGGGAAGGATGCGGCGGACTTGTTCTGCACCTTGAATGTCGATTTCCAGAATAACGTCGTAGCCTTGTTCGCGGAGAAGGTTGACACCTTCTATGCTTGTACCGTAATAGTTGTCGAATACTTTGGCATGTTCTAAAAAGGCATTCTCACGGATAAGGTTTTCAAATTTCGGGATATCGATGAAGTAGTAATGTTTGCCGTGCACTTCGCCTTCGCGTGCTTGGCGTGTGGTATGGGAAATGGAAACACGGATGTCTCCATGATGTTTCAGCAGCCGGGAGACCAAAGTGGTTTTGCCTGTGCCTGATGCTGCGGAAATAATGAATATATTGCCTTTTTTCGGGGTGCTCATAGCGTTTCCAGTTGATTTTTACGTCGGTTTATTATGCCATAACGGCTGAAGCGGCGACAACGGGTTAGGGCTTGGGTAAGTATACGAAAAGTAGCTATAATATTAAGCTTGTGTCTGATTTTTATTCAGTTCTGTTTGCATATTGAGGAATATTATGTTGATTCATCCTGACGTTATGGGTGTGGCCGAGTTGGCCAAAAAAATTAGGAAAATACCGAATTGGCCTCAAAAAGGGATTTTATTTCATGACATTACGCCGGTGTTGCAAAGTCCGGAGTATTTCCGTTTGTTGGTAGACTTATTGGTGTACCGTTATGCAAGCCAAAAAATCGATATTGTGGCAGGCCTGGATGCGCGTGGCTTCATTATTGGTGCGGCCTTAGCTTATCAGTTGAATGTGGGTTTTGTGCCTATCCGTAAAAAAGGTAAGCTGCCTTTTGAGACGGTTTCTCAAAGTTATGCTTTGGAGTATGGTGAGGCAACGGTGGAAATCCATACGGATGCGGTTTGGGAAGGTGCACGCGTGTTGTTGGTTGATGATTTGGTCGCCACAGGCGGTACTATGCAGGCGGGGATTGAGTTGATTAAGAAACTGGGTGGAAATATTGTGGAAGCTGCGGCAATTTTGGAGTTTACCGATTTACCCGGTGGCCGGTCGATCAGAGATAAGGGCGTACCTTTGTTTAGCTTGTGTCAAAATGCAGGCTGTATGCCGGACTAAGCATATTGGGAATATTAAAAAGGCCGTCTGAAATTTTCAGACGGCCTTTTTTCAGACGGCCGGCCTATAAACAGAAAAAAGTTTTAAGATGGTCGTTGCAATACCCAGCTTTGGATTTTTCTTGCATCGTTAACACGGCTGAGTGAAGTCGGTGAATTCAAGAGAACGATGGTAATAGGCTGGCTTTGAATGTTGGCTTTCACAACCATAGAGCGACCTGATTCGCGAATGTAGCCGGTTTTTTGCAATTCGATGTCCCAAGCACCTTCTCTGATTAGTGCATTGGAATTTCGATAATTTTGCAGGCGGCCTGAGCTGGTATAAACCGAGCTATGTGTTGATGTGCTTAGATTGCGGATTTGGGCATATTTGCTGGCGGCAGTAACCATTTTGGTCAAGTCGTTGGCAGTGGAAACATTGCGGAAATCCAAACCTGTCGGCTCATAGAAGCGGGTTTGGTGCATACCCAAACTTTGTGCTTTTGCATTCATGGCAGCTACGAAAGCAGGCATTCCGCCGGGATAGCTTCTGCCTAAGGCATGAGTCGCACGGTTTTCGCTGCTCATCAGACTTAAATGCAGCAGCTCGCGTCTGGTCAGCATGGTGCCGATAGATAAACGGCTTCCGGTGCCTTTTAGCCGGTCGATTTCGTCAGGGGTGATAGCAATGAATTCATTCATATCTTGACGGGCGTCCAATACAACCATAGCGGACATCAGCTTGGAAATGGAAGCGATCGGCATCACCCTGTTTGCATTCTTTTGGTAGAGAATCTCACCTGTTTTGTTGTTGATGATGAGAGCCGATTGAGAAGATAACAGAGGGCCGGCTTGGATGGCTTGTTCGCTGATAAAATCGGAAATATCTTGCGGCTGTGAAATCGGATGTACAGGTGTTGCGGCCGGAACGATAAAGTTTTGTTCTAAAAATTGACCCAGTACGTCGATGTCGTCGGCATGAGCGGAAACTGAGCCTAAGCTTAATCCCAGACTCATGCAAGCCAAAAAGATTTTTTTAGGAATTTTGAATAGTTTCATCATCTACGGTTTCCTAAGTGGTTTGATAAATTGTATAAAAATTACGAGGCAGTTGAATAAGCTTGGTTTTTTATTGTGTCTTCTGCCTGTAATTTAGAATACTTGACTGTGTACTTAGGCGTGTCAGAGCATAAGTATTCAGTTATTTTGTTGAAAAAAAATGCATTTGTAAAGTTTTCAACCTGAAATTTTCATTTGTTTAAGATAGGTGTGGTATATATTTTCGAAGTTGATTTTTGGGTGTTGCCGATTTGATAATCGGCCGGATAGTTATTATACTTCTCTGCCTGTCGGCACAATTGCCTCGTAGTTATTATTTAATTGATTGAATAGAAAAATATGTCTGATGTGAAACATGTCTGCTCCTTTTGCGGGAAATCGGAGCATGAAGTAAACAATTTAATAGAAGGCGGTGATCATGCCTTTATCTGCAATGAGTGTGTGGAAACATGCAGGCTGATGTTGGAGAGTCAAACGGACGAGTCTGAAGAGGTTGCAGATGCTGAAACCGGCGAGCCTAAGAAACTGCCTACACCTGCCGAAATCGTAGAAAATCTGAATGATCATGTAATCGGTCAGGAGTTGGCCAAAAAAGCATTGGCTGTGGCTGTATATAATCATTATAAGCGTTTGAGCCATCCTAAGAGTGCGGGCAAGGTTGAGTTGTCTAAGAGCAATATTCTCTTAATTGGTCCGACCGGGTCGGGTAAAACCTTGTTGGCGCAGTCGTTGGCGCGCAAATTGGACGTGCCTTTTGTGATGGCAGATGCGACTACGCTGACGGAAGCCGGTTATGTCGGAGAGGATGTCGAGCAGATTATTACCAAACTTTTGGGTAAATGCGACTTTGATGTTGAAAAAGCGCAGCGCGGTATTGTTTATATCGACGAAATCGATAAGATCTCCCGTAAAAGCGACAATCCTTCTATTACCCGAGATGTATCCGGAGAGGGTGTCCAGCAGGCCTTGTTGAAATTGATTGAAGGAACAGTTGCAAGTGTACCGCCGCAAGGTGGCCGAAAACATCCTAACCAAGAGTTTATCAATGTAGATACGACAAACATTCTCTTTATTTGTGGCGGTGCATTTGCGGGCTTGGAAAAAGTCATCCGTCAGCGTACTGAAAAAGGCGGCATCGGCTTTGGAGCGGTAGTCAGCAGTAAAGATGAAAATATCAATATATCGGAATTGTTTGAATCTGTTGAACCGGAAGATTTGATTAAGTTCGGTTTGATTCCGGAATTAATCGGACGTCTGCCCGTGATTGCAACATTGGCAGAGTTGGATGAAGCGGCATTGGTTAATATTCTGACCGAGCCTAAAAATGCTTTGGTGAAACAATATCAGGTTTTGTTTGACATGGAAGGTGTCGAACTGGAAGTGGAGCCTGAAGCGTTGAGCTGTATAGCCAAACTGGCGATGGAACGTAAAACAGGTGCGCGCGGCTTGCGTTCTATTGTCGAGCGAAGCTTGCTGGATACTATGTACCGCTTGCCTGACTTAAAGGATATTAAGAAAGTCGTATTGACGGAAGGTGCTGTGAAGAACGGTCAGCAGCCTAAGTTATTGTTGGAAGACGGAACAGAATGGAAAAAAGAAGAAGGAAGTAAATCTTCTTCTAAAACCAGACGTAAAAAATCAACTGCATGAGTCCAAGACGGCCTGAAGTTAGGCCGTCTGAAAATTAAGGCCGTCTGAAAATTTAAGGCCGTCTGAAAATTTAAGGCCGTCTGAAAAAACCGTATCCATTTATGGATACGGTTTTTTTTCTCGCCTATGGCCGGGATTTTATTTAGCTTGTTCGGCAGCCAGTTTTTCCTGACGATAGGCTTCAGCTGCCTCTCTGTCTCGTTTGGTTGTCTGGCGCATCATGTAGTAATTGATTGCAATTACCAGTGTACCTACGATAGCAATCATGATGGTGGCCAAAACGTTCATCTGAGGATCCAAACCCAGTTTGATTTTGGAGAAAATCACTTGAGGCAAGGTGGAAGAGCCCGGGCCGGATAAGAACGAAGTGATTACCAAATCGTCTAGAGACAAGGTAATACCCAATAAGAAGCCTGAGGCGATAGCCGGGGCAATTAAGGGCAGGGTAATCACAAAGAAGATTTTCAGCGGACGGGCACCTAAGTCCATTGCTGCTTCTTCCAAAGATTGGTCAAGTTCTACCAAGCGGGAACGGATAACTACGGTAATGTAGGCCATGCACAAAGTCGTATGCCCCAAGAAAATTGTGAAGAATCCTCGGTCGAAATACAGCCAGCTTAGCAACTCGCTGCTTTGCAGGAACATTTGTACCTGAATAATCAGCAGCAGCATCGATAAGCCGGTAATTACGTCGGGCATGACCATAGGAGCCGATACCATGCCTGCAAACAGGGTGCTGCCCCGGAAGCGTTTAATGCGCGCTAAGGCGTAGCCGGCTAAAGTCCCCAATACAACGGCGGCCAGGGAGGAAACGACGGCAATGCGCAAGGATAGCCATGCGGCTTCCAGAATCGTGTCGTTTTCGATCAATGCGCTATACCATTTGGTTGAAAAACCACCCCATACCGTTACCAGTTTGGATTCGTTGAATGAAAAAATGACCAATACGATTAGCGGAATGTATAGGAATGCCAAACCTAAAAACAACATAAGTTTGAGAAACCAAGATAATTGATTGGTTTTCATTATTTGGCTCCTTCTATTTCACGGTTTTCGTAATGATGGAACAAGGTAATCGGGATAACCAGCAAAATTACCATAACCACAGCCAACGCAGAGGCCAGCGGCCAGTTGTTCTGGTCAAAGAACGCCATCCACAAAGTTTTACCGATCATAAGGTTTTCCGAACCGCCAACCAAATCAGGAATTACAAATTCTCCGACTGCCGGTACGAATACCAGCATCGAGCCTGCGATAATGCCGGTTTTGGATAAGGGGAGCGTTATGGTTAAAAACGATTTGATCGGGCCTGCGCCTAAATCGGAAGCGGCTTCCAACAGACGATGGTCCAATTTGATTAGCTGTGTGTATAACGGCAAAATCATAAAAGGCAGATAGGCGTAAACCATCACCAGTTGTAATGAGAAACTATTGTAAAACATGTCCAAAGGCTGGTTGATGATGCCGTATTCCATCAATAAGTTGTTGATAATGCCGTTTTGACTCAATAAACCCATCCAGGCATAAACGCGCAGCAGGAAAGAAGTCCAGAATGGCAGCATAATGGCCAACAGCAAACCGTTTCTGTAAGCAGGGTTGGCTCTTGAAATTGCATAGGCCATAGGATAGCCGATTAATAGGCAGATAACGGTAGTCATAAATGCGGTTTTTACTGATGACCAGTAGGTACGCAAATAGATGCTGCTGTCGCCGTCTGCCGGAATCAAATGCAGCATTTGGCCTAATGTATGCCAGAAATTGTAGAAAATATCCTGATAGTTTTGATAAAACAGATGCAGGGTTTCTTTGCCGGTTTCGGGATCGGTCACAAATAATGGCGAATAAGGCGGAATGGCGATTTCTTGCTCCGCAAAACTGATTTTCAAAACAATGGCAAAGGGTACCAAGAAGAAAATCAGTAACCATAGGTAAGGAATGCCGATAACGAATTTACGCCCGGGGCGCATGCGTCGTTTAATGTTAATGGACATCATGCATGCTCCTTAATATGTTAACGGGGTGGGTTGGTTCTCGGGCCAATCCAGATATACTTCGTCCCCCCATGTCGGCGGAGTGATATTGCGGACATACCAATAGGGAGCAGGAACTTGGCTTTTGATAATCCGGCCGTTTTCCATTTGCACGTGATAGATGGCAAAGCTGCCCAAATAGGCAATATCTTTGATTACGCCTTTGGCCCAGTTGTGAGTGTCGCGGTGAGCCGGTTTTTCTTTATGCAGGTCGATATCTTCGGGGCGGATGCTGACCCAAATAGTTTGTCCGGCATCGGCTTCAAAGGCTTGGTCGGTATAAACAGGCGCAGGCAGTTCCGGACATTCGATCAAGGCATGTTCGTTATCTTTCTTCAATACTTTGCCTTCGAAAATATTGGTTTCGCCGATAAATTCTGCAGTAAAGCGGCTGTTCGGGAAATCGTATACGTCGCTTGGAGAACCGACCTGTTTCAGTTGGCCGTCTGACATAATGGCTACACGAGTTGCCATAGTCATGGCTTCTTCTTGGTCGTGCGTTACCATGATGCAGGTTACGCCGACTTGTTCCAGCGTGTTTACGAGTTCAAGCTGGGTTTGTTGGCGTAATTTTTTATCGAGTGCCCCTAAAGGTTCGTCAAGCAACAAGATTTTCGGGCGTTTGGCCAAGCTGCGTGCCAAAGCGACACGCTGTTGTTGGCCGCCTGAAAGTTGGTGCGGTTTGCGTTTGGCAAATTTGCTCATTTGCACCAAACGCAGCATTTCTTCTACGCGGGCGGCAATTTCGTCTTTCGGCATTTTGTCTTGTTTCAGACCGAAGGCGATGTTTTGCTCCACCGTCATATGCGGGAATAAAGCGTAGCTTTGGAACATCATGTTGATGGGACGGTCGTATGGAGCAAGTTGGGTAATGTCTTGACCATCCAAAATAATTTTGCCTGAGTTTGGCGTTTCCATGCCTGCAAGCATACGCAGCAGGGTGGACTTGCCACTGCCTGAGCTGCCCAAAAGAGCAAAAATTTCATGTTTTTCAATATTTAAGTCGATGTGGTCGACAGCGTAATTGTCACCAAACTTTTTTACCAGACCTTGAATTTGTAGGTAGGGCTGGTTAGCAGACGCAGTGGTTGCGTTCATAATGGCAATACTCCAATGGATAACGAGTACCGGCAAAACGGATTTTCGTGGGGTGATAAAAAGCTGTTTGATTGCTTAAAGAGCGCACGGGCAGCATGAGGTAGTAGCGTTTCAAGAGCGGTGTAAATGCCGCCCTTGAAAAACTTATAATTATATTAGGCTATGCCTTTCATGGGCAATATAAATTTGCCTCATGCAGGATGTGAACAAGTAGGGGTGGGTTAAGAATGTATTTGCAACCGTACGGGCAGGATGCCGCGAAGTGCGTTGCACAGAATGATTTCATCTGCTTTTTCCAGGTCTGATGCCGTAATCAGGGCTTCGCTTACCTGTTTGCTGTGCAGATATTTCTCCGGTTGGTTTAAGAGATTCTGTCTCATGATGCCGTTGAGAATATCCAAGTGCAGAGGAGGGGTGAGCCATTGGTCTTTCAAACGTATGAATACGTTGCTTCTTCCGCCTTCGAGCAGGTGGCCGTCTGAATTAAAAAACAGGCTGTCGAATGCTTGGTATTTTTCTGCATCTTGCCAGCCGCGGTCATAGATTTTTCTATGTGTGGTTTTAAAGCGACGGAGAAAGTCATGTTTGGGTAAAACATCGGTCGCAAGGAGAACGGTATTGCGGGCCGGTAATGCTGTTAGGCGGCTGTGGGAGAGAGAGAGGCCGTCTGAAAATGAAAGGGTTGCTTTTATCCGATAAGTTTGTGTATCGGGCAGGTCGTGGATATATCGTTGAATCTGCTGTTCATAATCTTCGTGCCACATCATATTCAATGTTAGTGCTGAAATTTTCAGACGGCCTATGTGGTTATTGAGAAATTCACATCGGCGATCGAAGACTTTCATGGTTTCAAATAGACTAAATTCCGGAGATAAGTTGTTGAGAAAACGAGATTTCCATTGGCATTCGGTATATTCTTCCTCTGGTATGCTGTCTGCAACAATACCGGAACCTACGCCGTAAATGCCTTGATATGTTTGGCCGTCTGAACATGGGGTAGAGGGTTCGCTAGGTTTGAGCTGCAGGGTGCGGATAACGACATTTAAGGTGCCGTAGAATCCCAAACCGCTGTTACAAGGAGCCAAATAGCCGATGCTGCCGGTATATAGACGGCGTGCTTCTTTCTCGATATTTTGAATGATCTGCATACTCATGCGCTTAGGAGCGCCTGTAATCGAACCGCAAGGGAAGGCGGCGCGGAAAATGTCGGCAATGCTGGTGTCTGGTCGGGCCTGGGCATGTATGGCGGTAGTCATTTGCCATACGCTGCCGAATCGGTTGACTTTGAAAGGTTCTGGAACACGCACTTGACCGGTTTCGGCGATTTTCCCTAAGTCATTGCGCAAGAGATCGACAATCATAATGTTTTCCGCGCGGTTTTTAGGATCTTGTTGTAATAAGGTTGCGCGTTGTTCATCTTTGCCGTCGTTTAGAACAGGTGCGGTTCCTTTCATCGGTTCGGTTGTAATCAGGCCGTCTGAATTTATTCGTAGAAACAGTTCGGGGGAAAAGCATAAAGTCCATGTGGGGTGGCCTTCATGGTTCGGAAGATGTGCCAATGCACCATATGGAACGGGTTGGCGTAACCGTGTGTACAGTTTTATGGGGTTGCCGTAGCTTTCCGTATACAGTCTGGTGGTGTAGTTGATTTGATAAGTGTCCCCCCTGCCGATAGCATCTTGGATTTGTTTGACGGCATTAAGATATTCCTGTTTGTCGGTATTGTTGGCAGGTGTGGTAATGCCTGCAGGCTGTTCGGGAGCATATTGTGCGCTTAACCACTCTAGTGGGGATACCGGAGTGCAATTTTTAAACCAGTGTACGGATAGATAGCCCGGTATGTCGGTCTTTAAGTTGACCAAAGGCATGCTGAATTCATAATCACTGAAAATAATGGAATGCAAACCCTCATGCCAGCCTTGGGTTAAATGCTCATCAAGTTCATTAAGCTGCTCGGCGGTGAAAAAACGGCTTCTGATGTGTTGTTGGTAAAGCCGGGCAGTATTTTGAGCAGCATCGTCGAGAAGTATGAAGTAGGGCATGATGGATAGGGTTTGAAAAAAGCATCATTATAGCGGAGAAATCTGTCGATAGAGTTTAAATAGGAGATTGTTGCGGTATGGGTAAATTTTTAATTTAATTTCCTAAAAATCAGAATTACGTTTTGTTTATGCTGTTTATTTATGTAATAAAGGGTTAAAATACACGCATAGAATTACAGGTTATTCAATACGTCAATAAACTGAATATTAAGGAGATTATTATGACAGACCACCAACTGAAACCTTTTGAGCAAGTTCAATTGGGTGATAAAGACAATGAGTTGGGTGTTTTTGAAAAAGCCGTTTTGGAGCATAAAGGACGTGTAAGCTCTGAAGATTCAACTTCTGCGCCACTGCCGGAAAGCTATCCTTACCGTACCCGAATGAGCCGTCGAGTATACGAAAAAGAGAAGAAAAAGCTGCAAATTGAGTTGTTGAAAGTTCAAAGCTGGGTGAAAGATTCTGGCCAAAGAATCGTGTGCCTGTTTGAGGGACGAGATGCGGCAGGTAAGGGTGGTACTATTAAGCGTTTCATGGAGCATTTGAATCCGCGCGGTGCCCGAGTGGTTGCTTTGGAAAAACCGACTGAAACAGAAAAAGGACAATGGTATTTCCAACGTTATATTCAAAACCTGCCTACTGCCGGTGAAATGGTATTTTTTGACCGTTCTTGGTATAACCGTGCCGGTGTAGAGCGTGTTATGGGGTTCTGTGAGCCGCATGAGTATTTATTGTTTATGCGCCAAACCCCTGAATTTGAACGTATGTTGGTATCAAGCGGTATCCATTTGTTTAAATTTTGGTTTTCTGTTAGTCGTGAAGAGCAGTTGCGCCGCTTTATTTCACGTCGCGATGATCCGTTGAAACATTGGAAATTGTCTCCTGTGGATATTCAATCTTTGGATCGCTGGGACGATTATACCGAAGCTAAAAATGCGATGTTCTTCCATACCCATACGGGAGATGCGCCTTGGACAATCATTAAATCGGATGACAAAAAACGTGCCCGTTTGAACTGTATCCGTGCATTCTTACATGCTTTGGATTATCCTGGCAAAGATGTTAAAGCCATTGGTGAATTGGATCCTTTATTGGTAAAAGTACCGGACACCAAATTTTTAGACAATAATTTTGATGTTATTGCCGATTAATTTGGTTTGAAAATAACAAGGCCGTCTGAATTTTCAGACGGCCTTAAGTTTGGGTAGTTGTCTAAATCAACAATAAATTTTTTGGTATGGGTTGAGTTGTAGTTATTGCTTATTGAGACATTTGCCATACCTATAGGCTTGTGTAGGGAAATAAAAATACCCACTGCATATGTAGCATGCAGTGGGTATGAAGTATAGGGAAAAATTAACCTTTACGAGAAGGCAGTTTTTCTTTAATACGTGCAGCTTTACCGGTCAAGCCACGCAAGTAGTACAGTTTGGCACGGCGAACATCACCGCGACGTTTAACTTCAATTTTCTCTACGTTTGGAGAATACAATTGGAAAGTACGTTCTACGCCTTCACCGCTAGAAATTTTACGCACGATGAAGTTGCTGTTCAAACCACGGTTGCGACGGGCAATAACAACACCTTCGTAAGCTTGCAGACGGCTGCGGTTACCTTCAACCACACGTACAGATACAACTACGGTATCACCGGGAGCAAAAGACGGGATGTCTTTGTTCAAACGGGCGATTTCTTCTTGCTCTAATTGTTGAATCAGATTCATTTTTTTTCCTAAATTATAATTGGATTGTCCGTTGCTCTTGTTCCTTTCGGATTTTTTCCAAGAGGCGGATTTCCTGTGGGAGTAATGCGCGGCCTTCTAATAAATCCGGTCTGCGCTCTAAAGTGCGGCGTAGCGATTGTTCTAACCGCCATTCCGCTATCAGGGCATGGTTGCCGGAGCGTAAAATTTCCGGTACGGACATGCCTTGAAATTCAATCGGTCTTGTGTAATGAGGGCAATCCAGCAAACCGTTTGCAAAGGAATCTTGTTCTGCGGATTGCATATCGCCAAGTATACCGGGAATTAATCTTAATACTGCGTCCATCAACAGCATGGCAGGTAGTTCGCCTCCGGACACGACGAAATCACCAATGCTGATTTCTTCGTCGACACTTGTTTGTAAAATGCGTTCGTCAATTCCTTCATAGCGTCCGCATAGCAAGATCAAATTGTCTAATTTTGATAATTCAACTGCTTTTTGGTGATTGAATACTTGTCCTTGCGGGCTGAGGTAAATAACTTTGCTGTTACCTGTTTTTTGTTGTGAGCGCGCTGTTTGGATGGCTGCATTTAATGGTGCTGCCATCATGATCATACCGGGACCGCCTCCGAAAGGGCGGTCATCAATATACCCTAATTTGTTATCGGCAAATTGCCTGGGGTTAATGCTTTTGAATTGCCAGAGCTTTTGTTTATTGGCTCTACCGGTTACGCCATGCTCGGTAATGCTGCTGAACATTTCGGGGAAGAGGGTGATGGCCTGGATTAGCATCAGTAATCTAAACCCCATTCAACAGTAATAATTTTATTGCTTGTATCCACGTTCAATATATATTGGGATACAAAGGGAATGAGTTTTTGGCCATATTCGCCGTTGATAACCAATACGTCGTGAGCGCCGGTTTCCATCAGGTTGTTGACGATACCTAGATCAACGTCGTCTTGATTTTTAACGGTCATGCCGACCAAGTCTGCCCAGTAATATTCGCCTTCGTCTGCGGGTATGAAATCTTCTCGGGCGATTTCGATTGTATAGCCGCGGAGTGCAAAAGCCGTATCCCTATCGTCAATGCCTTCAAGTTTTACCTGAAGCTCGCCGCTGACCACTTTTCCTGCTTCTATTGTAACGGTTCGTATTTTACCGTCTTTTTGTAAGCGCCACTCTGGGTAGTCCAGGAGGCTGTCGGTGTATTCTGTTCCGGCTGCTATTTTCAGCCAACCTTTGATGCCGAATACGCCTTTAATGTAGCCCATGGCTACCCATTTTTGAGTGTCGGTCATAGCGGGGATTAAGCTGCTACTTTTTGTTCTTTAACCAGTTTGGCAACGGCGTCGCTCAATTGTGCGCCTTGGGCAACCCAGTGGTTCAAACGGTCGGCGTTCAGGCGTACGCGTTCTTGTTTTTCGTTGGCTACGGGGTTGTAGAAACCTACGCGCTCAATGAAACGACCGTCACGACGGTTGCGTGAATCTGCAACTACTACGTTGTAGAAAGGGCGGTGTTTTGAGCCGCTGCGGGCTAAACGGATAACTACCATGTTTATTCCTTTGTGAAAATCGGATATATAGAAAACCGCTAATTTTAGGGCAATTTATGATTTAAATGCAAGTATTTGTTTTTTGAATTTGGTTTTGCTGTTGTTTGTTTGGGGGAAAAGCCGGCGCTCTGCCTGATATAGTTGGTTATCGACTTCCGATGGGGTAAGGGTAAACCCTGTTTTTTGCATAAATTTCACCATTGCGGTATTGGATTGCAGAATGTCGGCTGTCATTTGTCGGTATCCTTGTTGTTTGGCGCGCTCAAGAATGGTGTCCATTAGGGGTTTGGCCAAACCTTTTCCTTGCATGTGGTCTGCAATACAGATGGCAAATTCACATGTGTTCGGATCGTGGTTTACTGAGCTGAAATGGCTGATGCCGAGTAGTTCTCCGCTTGAGTTAAATGCACCGAATGCGCCTTCGTAAGTAGGATTGAAGTTGCTGATGGCGGCTAAGGCTGATGGGCTGAGTTCTTTAATGTGGGCCATGAATCGGTTGTAGCGGCTTTCGTCTGATAGGTTGCGGATCAGTTTTTGAATATGAAAAGCATCTTCCGGATGTATGCTGCGTATGGTGACGAGGCCGTCTGAATTTTCAGACGGCATAAAGATGTTTTGTTGCGGATACACGGCAGCTAAGGGTGAGGTGGAGTTGTTTTCCTGCAACAAAATTTCTGTAGTTTGCAATCCGTTGCCTGAACTGTGGAATTCTGCATATTGAAGCGTGGGGAGATTGAGGGCGCAGGTATTGAGACTGTATAGCAGTTGGCATATTTCTTTGGTCTGTAGTTTGGTGTGGAAGGTGTTTTTTATGTTTTCTGCATGAATGGTACTAAATGGTGCGATATAGGTTTTTTGGGTGTGGTGATTGGAACAATGTAGTAAAAAGCCGTAGTCGGAATGGTATGTATAGCGGAACCGGATAGAGTGGTTTTCACTGGGATGTTCCGAATATTCGGGCAAATGTAGTGATTTGATTAGTTTGGAAATATTTTGCTGATCGGATTCAGCGGTTTGTATGTCGGGCGTTTTAAGGTTGCACGGCCAAGGTTTGGCGATAATTGGCTGTTTTTTCGCAATGATTTTATTGTGTGCGACGATGGTATTTATGGCTTCGCTTGTATGCTGGAAATGTAATAGGCCGTCTGAAAATCCGTGACTAAACAGTATGGGTTTGGTTGTTGATTGTTGCAGGGTGTGCAGCATGTTGCTGATTTCTGAGTGGTATTCTGATTTTACCGGAGCAAGGGCGATGAGAACGGCATCTGTTTGGTTTTGGTTTAATGCTGATTCGGCTTGAGTGCGGTAAAGCAGAGCCGGAGTGTTGACGCTGTTGGTAGTCGTTGCATTGTGGTTTAGGTGAATGCCGCATTGTTCGGCAGCAGTATGCAGCCAGCCGTAGGGTTGGTTGGTGATTAATTTGACATTTTTGATCTTGCTTGAGAGTCGGATATTCAATGCACGAATGTATAAAGTTAAGGTTTCTGGATTAGGTGCAAACAAGCAGCCGCTGCGTTTGGCTAGTGCCCGGACTGTGGTGTACTCGTCTGTTGTGTGGCAGTTTGGCGCATATAGAACGACGGTCTTGTTTTTTGATGCACGATGGAGTTTGTTGAAAAAGGTTTGTAGTTCGGTATGGGGATTAAATTCGATAATCAGCTTGCGGCAACTGTCGTAATAATGCAGATGCTCTACGATTTTCGTGTAATTTTCGCCATTGATTTGCGGTTGCATGCTGACATGGGCCGACAGGCCAATGTTGAATGCGTTGAGTATGCTTAAGATGGTGTGGCTGCTGGCAGGATCCATGCTGACGACGGAGAAATCTCCGTATCGGTTTGCGGTTAAAGGAGTATGGTTTAAATTGACACGGTGCTGGGTTAGATTGATCCCGGCAAGTGTGCAGGCAAAAATGTTGGTTTCGGTTTTCTCGAATTTTTTTACGGTTTGTTGTGTTTCTTGGATCAGTTGTGCTTCGTTTTCCTGATTCCAATCTTGAATCAGGATGATGTTTTGAATGTCTTTTTTGATGCAAGCTTTGATAACGGTGTCGTAAGTATCGGGTGGCGTGAGAACGACGGCTAAGTCGGCATTGTCGGGAATGCGCTGTATTTGGTGGTAGCTTTTAATACCGGCAACGGTTTTATGGCGTAGGTTGACCGGGGTCAGTTTGCCGGAAAACGGGGCTTGAATAAGGGTGGAGAGAAAGCGTTCACCTAAGCTGTTTGGCCGTTCGCTGGCGCCAACCAAAATAATGTGCTTGGGGTTGAAGAGTGATGCAAGTGAATGTGTGCTCATGGTTCTTCCTTGGGCTGCGCATTGTGTTGCCATAGCGGGCTTTTTATATATGAGAGATTATCTTAATACAAATTAGCGGCGGATGCTGCGGTTATTGTTTGGTTGCTATAAGGGTAAAAAGTTTTAGGTATGTGCTGCCTTTTTTGCTGGATTAGGAAAAGGCCGGTGGTATCATCGGGTTTTGAGTAATTTTTGCGAAGGTGTAGGGAATGCAGAAAGTAACAGTGATTGCTGCCGTGGCTAAAAACGGGTGTATAGGAATTAATAACGATATGCCTTGGCATATTCCTGAAGATTTTGCTTTTTTTAAGCAGTATACGATGGAGAAACCTGTCATTATGGGGAGAAAAACGTGGGAATCTTTGCCGAAAAAACCGTTGCCGGGTAGAAGAAATATCGTGATCAGTCGCGATGCCGATTATTCTGCTCAAGGAGCGGAAGTGGTTACCGATATTCAGACGGCCTTGGGATTATGCAAAGATGAAGTTGAAGTAATGATTATGGGTGGTGCGCAGATATATCAAGAAACAATAACAATAGCGACAGATTTACGTATCACAAAAGTGGATTCGGCGGTTGAGGGGGATGCGTTTTTTCCTGAGATTGACTCTGATATTTGGGAGGTAATTTCATGTGAGAAAGGCATAAGCAGTAAAAATGGAACGGGTTATGCTTTCGTGCATTATGTTAGGAAATAATTTTCCGAGAATTATAGGGAATGTGATGGCCGTCTGATTTTGAGAGTAATGTAAAACAGCCGATATCGTTAATGATATCGGCTGTTTTATCGGGAAAATTAATCAACCAAGTTGACAGTGCCGCGCATCAAGCCGATGTGGCCCGGGAATGAGCAGAAAAACTCATATTTGTTACCGGCTGAGAATTTGCTGGTATCTACGGTAACGGTAGTTTCTTCGCCACCACCGATCATTTGAGTGTGGGCAATAATGCGCTCATCACCGGCTTTGATGAAACCGGCGTCAGGACCGGCAGAGGAGCCGTCTTTTAATACAGGGTCTACATCTTCAGATTTGGCAATCACAATATTATGACCCATGGCAGCTTTCGGTAATTTACCTACATGTTTCAAGGTTAAGGTAAATTCTTTACAAGCTTTGCTGATGTTGATTTCCGAAGTATCGAATTTCATTGCGTCGTCAGAGTTGACTACTGCCGAGCAAGAAGCTTCTGCGGCAGCAGCTTCAGGAGCTGCCTCGGCAGTTGTTTCAGCAGCCGGTGCAGCAGGAGCGGAAGCCTCTGCTGTGGCAGGTGCTGCAGGTTCGGCAGCAGCCGGTGTTTCTTGTTGTTGCGAGCAGGCAGCTAAGCTTAAAGCGGCTGCGGAAATCAAAGCCAAATATGCGTTCATAATGGGTTTCCTATGGTTTTAAAGTTTCAGTTTCATTCATACGGCATTTTTAGGTACCGTTTCTTAAAATAAAATTTAAATTATAGGTTTAAGTATGCGGTTATGTTTTTATATAAACTTTGATTTATATCAAATAAAAAGCGGCTAATTGAAAATCATTTCTATTTTTTATATTTGTCGACCAGCTTATTCAAGGCGTTTGCCAATTGAGGATGGTGTGATAATCGGGAAGCGGTTTCATGTAGGCCGTCAAGTGTTTCTCCGCTGAGTTGAAGTGTATTTGCACGCGGTTTGGGTGGTGTGGCCGGCATCACTTTAATACGGACCGATTGTATGTTGGAACAGATAGTCTGTATTTTCGGCAGCATACTGGGAATAAGCATACGCAGTCGTGAGCAGGCCATACCGTTATTGGCGACAATAACCAGACAGTCTTCATCGATACAGGCAACGCGGCAGTGCGCATGGAGATTGGGCGGTATCACGGTTTTGACTTGGGCGTCCAGTTTGCGCCATATTTTTACCTGTTGCAGAAGTAGGGTGAGGCCGTGGTCTTTTTGGCTAAGATGTTCTAAATTCATGGCCGATGCCTTTGCTGTATTGAAATTTGAAGGAATCACCTCCATTTCAGACGGCATTCTGAACTTAGCCGCATTGCTTGTGTTAAAATTCAAGCTTTATTGCCTATTTTATTTTTCAGGCGCAGGAAAAACTCATGCTTACTAATTTAGCCAAAAAAATCTTTGGCAGCCGTAACGACCGTCTGCTTAAACAATACCGTAAAACTGTTGTAAAAATCAATGCGCTCGAAGCAGGAATGCAGGCGCTGAGCGATGAAGAATTAAAAGCAAAAACGCCAGAATTCAAGCAACGTCTTGCAGACGGAGCGACTTTAGACGACATTTTGGCCGAAGCATTTGCAGTGTGCCGTGAGGCTTCCCGCCGCGTTTTGAACATGCGCCATTTCGACGTTCAGCTGATCGGCGGTATGGTTTTGCATAACGGTAAAATTGCTGAAATGCGTACCGGCGAAGGTAAAACTTTGGTGGCGACACTAGCGGTTTATCTGAATGCTTTGAGCGGTAAAGGTGTGCATGTGGTCACCGTCAACGATTATTTGGCTGCGCGCGACGCCGGTATTATGGAACCGTTGTACAACTTCTTGGGCTTGAGCGTCGGTGTGATTGTCAGCGACATGCAGCCGTTTTACCGCCAAACGGCTTACAATGCCGATATTACTTATGGTACGAACAATGAGTTCGGCTTTGATTACCTGCGCGATAACATGGTTACCGACCAATACGACAAGGTGCAGCGCGATTTGGCTTTTGCCGTTGTCGACGAGGTTGACTCCATTCTGATTGATGAAGCGCGTACGCCCTTGATTATTTCCGGTCAGGCTGATGACAATGTTCAGCTTTATCAGATTATGAACAGTGTGCCGGCAAGCTTGGTGCGTCAGGAAAAAGAAGACGGTGAAGGCGATTATTGGGTGGACGAAAAAGCCCATACGGTTTTATTAAGCGATGCCGGCCACCAGCATGCCGAAGAAATTTTGGTCAAAATGGGATTGCTGCAGGAAAACGATTCCCTGTATTCGGCAGGCAATATCGCGCTGATGCACCATTTGATGGCTGCTTTGCGTGCACACAGTTTGTTCCACAAAGACCAACATTATGTGATTCAAGACGGTGAAGTGGTTATCGTTGATGAATTTACCGGCCGTTTGATGGCGGGGCGCCGTTGGTCGGAAGGTCTGCACCAGGCGGTTGAGGCGAAAGAAGGTGTGGAAATCAAGCGCGAGAACCAAACACTGGCTTCGATTACTTTCCAAAACTATTTCCGCCTGTATGAAAAGCTTTCCGGTATGACCGGTACAGCCGATACGGAAGCGTTTGAATTCCAAAGCATTTACGGTTTGGAAACGGTGATTATTCCGACCAACCGTCCGATGCAGCGCAAAGATTATAACGACCAGATTTTCCGCACGGCTGAAGAAAAATACGAGGCTGTGGTTGCCGATATTCAAAAATGTCATGAGGCAGGGCAGCCCGTATTGGTAGGTACGACCAGTATCGAAAATTCCGAGTTGGTGTCCCGTTTATTGAATCAGGCGGGCTTGCCGCATAATGTGTTGAACGCGAAAGAGCATGAGCGTGAAGCGCTGATTGTGGCTCAAGCCGGTAAACCGGGCATGATTACCGTGGCAACCAATATGGCCGGTCGGGGTACCGATATCGTATTGGGCGGTAACGTCAAACATCAGGCGGCTGCGATTCGTGCGGACGAGTCCTTGAGCGAAGAAGAGAAAGATGCACGCATAGCCGAATTGGAAAATAATTGGCAGGAAGAACACGATAAGGTTATGGCAGCGGGCGGTTTGCACATTATCGGCACCGAGCGTCATGAAAGCCGCCGCATCGACAACCAGCTGCGTGGCCGTGCGGGCCGTCAGGGCGACCCGGGTTCCAGCCGCTTCTATTTGTCTTTTGAAGATCCGCTATTGCGTCTGTTTGCTTTGGATCGTGCTGCTGCGATTTTGAACCGCTTGGCACCCGAGCGCGGTGTGGCCATCGAACACGGTTTGTTGACCCGTCAGATTGAAGGGGCGCAACGCAAAGTAGAAGGCCGAAACTTCGATATGCGTAAGCAGGTGTTGGAGTATGATGATGTGGCCAACGACCAACGCCGCGTGATTTATTATCACCGTAACGAAATTCTGACCAACAGCGATGTAGGCGAGCTGGCCAAATCGATTCGTGAAGAAGTATTGAGCGATTTGGTGGATATGTATATGCCGCAAGACAGCTTGGAAGAGGAGTGGGATATTCCTGCTTTGGAAACCCAGTTGGCATCCGAATTCAGGGTATCTGCCGACATTCGAGGTTGGCTGAAAGCGGACAATACGCTGGATAATTTGGATATTAAAGAGCGTTTGCTGAAGCAGGTTGAAACCGAATATGCAGAAAAATGCGAATTGGTTGGCCGCCAAACCATGAGTGGTTTTGAGCGCAATGTCATGCTTCAGGTTATTGATAATAACTGGCGTGAGCATTTAGCGTCGATGGACTACTTGCGCCAAGGCATTCACTTGCGCAGTTATGCACAGAAAAATCCGAAACAGGAATACAAGCGCGAAGCATTTAATATGTTTGAAGGCTTGTGGAGTGCAATCAAACAGAATATCGCTTCTTTGCTGGTGTCGGTTCAGGTTGAGCGTAATGAAAATATTGCGGCGGAAACCGAGCCTAAACCTTTGGTTGATGTTCAGGAAACCCATTCAGGTGCACCGGCGATGGAAGATGTGTTGGGTGAGTCGCGTGTTGATTTGGCAACCGAGGCGTTTGATCCGAACGGTAATGATTACAGCCCGGAGGCTTTGGCCAAGAGCGGTAAGGTAGTTCACCGCAATGATCCTTGTCCGTGCGGCAGCGGTTTGAAATACAAGCAGTGCCACGGCAAATTGAAATAATCGAAATCAGCCCTGTTGTAATAACAGGGCTTTTTTTCAGACGGCCTTTTGTAGTTGGGGGAGAGGCCGAGACCTTTGCAAAACCCCACGCCAACAAACAGCCGGAACATTCTTCATCATGTTCCGGCTGTTTTTGCGTAAAAAGTAGACAAGCTACCCCTAAAGTCCCCTTAAAGTGCCTCATTATGAGGCACTGCCTGCCTGTTCAGGCAGCAACAGACACACCTATCCTGTTGGCCGCCTTCAACAGGTTCACACACATCGCCTTCAGGTGGCTTTGCGCCCTCACTTTGCCCAACCTGAAATAGGCTGCCCGTCCATAGCGGAATTTGCGGTGCAACGTACCAAAGCTTTGTTCCGCCACATAGCGCACTTTCGCCAGCCGGCCGTTGCGGATTTTCTGCTCTTGACTTAACGGGCAGCCACGGTGTGCTTTTTGCATGATGCCGTCTTTCAAGCCGCACGCTGCCAAATGTTGTCGGTTCTCCTGGCTGTCGTAGCCTTTATCCGCATAGACGGTGCTGCCTTCTGCGATGTCCGCCAGTAATGGCAGCAGGTGTTTGCACTCATGAGCATTGGCCGGGGTGATGTGCAGTTTCTCGATATAGCCGTCCGCATCGGTGCGGGTGTGTTGTTTGTAGCCCGGATGGAAGCGGCCGTCTTTTTTGATCCAACGGGCATCTTTGTCTTTACTCGGTGTAGTTTGGCTGCTGACCCGCCCTTCGTCATCCACTTCGATGGCCTGACGCTGTTTGCCGCCGGCCGTCTGAATAATGGTGGCGTCAACGATGGCGGCGGATGCTTTCTCTACTTTTAAGCCCTGGTCAGTCAGTTGGCGGTTAATCAGATCCAGCAGTCCGGCCAGGGTGTTGTCTTGAGCCAGCCAGTTGCGGAAACGGCAGAGGGTGCTGTGGTCGGGAATGCGGAAGTCGTCGAAGCGGCAGAAGAGTTGGAAATCGATACGGGTGATGAGGCTGTATTCGAGTTCGGGGTCGGAGAGGCTGTGCCATTGGCCGAGCAGGACGGCTTTGAACATGGAGAGCAAAGGATAGGCGGGACGGCCGCCGTTGTCGCGCACGTAGCGGGTTTTGCGGCCGGCGAGGTATTGTTCGATGGGTGCCGGTCAAGAATACGGTCGAGTTTGATGAGTGGGAAGCGGTCGAGATGTTTTTCGATATGGTTGAGGGCATCGGTGTGCAAAAAGCTGCTCATGAACAAAATCCTCTAAATTCCCGGAGTTTGATGTGAGTGGGAATTTAGAGGATTTTTGAGGGTTTTGCAAAGGTCTCAGGCCGTCTGAAAATTTCAATATCGGATAATGGCTTGGTACGTTCGATGTCGGAGTGCCGGTCAGCTTAAACTGCTTTATCTGTTTAAAGCAGTTTGCATTTTCAGTTTGCATTCGGAATGAAATAAGGGATAAAAAAAGCAGCCGGTGATTAAAAAGGCCGTCTGAAATTTCAGACGGCCTTTGCTTATCGGTTAAACGGTATTAAGGGTGATTGACCTTATTTAAAGCGTTTGGCTTTGTATTGTGGATTCATCAGATTGGCAGGAGACAGAATATCGTCCAATTCTTCCGCACTGAGCAAGCCTTTTTCTAAAACGACTTCGCGGACGCTCTTGCCGGTTTGCGCGCAGATTTTGCCGACCATGTCGCCGTTGTGGTGTCCGATGAACGGGTTCAGGTAGGTAACCAAACCGATGGAATTGAAAACATATTGCTCACATACATGGCGGTTGGCAGTAATGCCGTCGATACATTTGTCTTGCAGGTTGATGCAGGCATTGCCGAGCAGGGAGATACTTTCAAACAGGGCTTGGCCGATAACCGGTTCCATCACGTTGAGCTGAAGTTGTCCGGCTTCGGCGGCAAAGGTGATGGTGGTGTCATTGCCGATGATCTTGAAGCAGACTTGGTTGACCACTTCGGGAATCACGGGGTTTACTTTGGCCGGCATAATCGATGAACCGGCCTGCATTTCGGGCAGGTTGATTTCGTTCAAACCGGCGCGCGGCCCGGAAGACAGCAGACGCAAGTCGTTGCAGATTTTGGAAAGTTTCACGGCAGTACGCTTTAATGCGCCGTGAAGCATGACATAAGTGCCGCAGTCGGAAGTGGCTTCAATCAGGTTGGGAGCCAGTCTGCAGTTTAAACCGCTGATTTCGGACAGTTTGGCTACGGCCAAAGGTGCATAGCCTTCGGGCGTATTGACGCCTGTGCCGATGGCAGTTGCGCCCAAGTTGATTTTCAGCAACATTTGGGCGGTTCGGTGCAGATTGTTGATTTCTTCATCCATCAATACGGCATAAGCGGAAAACTCTTGGCCGAGTGTCATCGGTACGGCATCTTGCAGCTGAGTGCGGCCCATTTTCAGAATGTCGGCAAATTCTTCTGCTTTTTGTTCGAACGATTTTTTCAGACGGCCTATTTTTTCCAAAGTGGCGGCAAGGCTGTTGTATACCGCCAATCTGAAGCCGGTCGGGTAGGCGTCGTTGGTGGATTGGCTGGCATTGACGTGATCCATCGGGTTGATGATGTCGTAGCGGCCTTTTTCGTGTCCGAGCAACTCTAAAGCCAGATTGGCGATGACTTCGTTGGTATTCATATTCACCGAAGTCCCAGCGCCGCCTTGATACACGTCGGAAGGGAATTGGTCGAGACAGCGGTTGTTGAGCAGCACTTCGTCGCAGGCCGCTTCGATGGCGCGGGCGATTTCGGCAGGAATCACCCCAAGTTCGCCGTTGGTGCGGGCGGTGGCCTTCTTAACCATCACCATGCCGCGTACAAATTCGGGAATATCGGAAATGGTTTGCTGCGAAATATTAAAGTTTTCCACGGCACGCAAGGTGTGGATGCCCCAATAGGCATCAGCCGGAATCTCGCGTTCGCCGAGTAAGTCGTGTTCGATACGGGTATTCATCGTTTCTCCAAACAATTTCAGGATTGAAAATTCGGAAAGTATTATAGTTCAGCCATTTTTTGCTTTGCAATGGCATTAAATGGTGAGAATTTTTTATATTTGTTGTTTTATTAGAAAAATTTTCAGCATTTTATTTCAATGTATAAATTCTTACGCTTTTTTGTAATTTAAATACTCGATTGGCGGATAATCGGGTGTGATTGCTTGGAATATTTTTCTGTCATGGGGGAAGAGGAAATATAATTTCATAAAAAATCCGGCAAAACAGAAATAAAAATGCCGAAAGCTTGCGGAGAATCAAATCAAAAAAGCTTGTGGCAAACGTGTATAATCGCTTTTTTATCATCAGGCCGTCTGAAAGATTGACAACCATGCAAGACCAAACCGACGAACCGATGCGCCTTTCCAAACGCATGGCACAACTGGGTTTATGTTCCCGCCGCGAAGCCGACAGCTATATCGAACAAGGCTGGGTAAAGGTAAACGGGCAAACCGCCGTGCTAGGCCAGAAAGTGCTGGTTTCCGACCGTATCGACCTGAATAAACAGGCACATGAAAAACAGGCGCAGCGGGTAACGATACTTTTGAACAAGCCGGTGGGTTATGTGAGCGCGCAGGCTGAAAAAGGCTACAAATCGGCTGCCGAACTGATTACGCCCGAAAACCGTTGGGAAGGCGATACCAGCCGCATTGAGTTCAGCGAAAAACACCGCTTCGGACTGGCACCGGCAGGGCGCTTGGATATCGATTCGGTGGGCTTGCTGGTATTGACGCAAGACGGCCGTATTGCCAAACAGCTCATTGGCGAGAACAGCGGCAGCGAAAAAGAATATCTCGTGCGCGTCAAAGGCAAATTGGGTGATGAAGGTTTGCGTCTGTTGAACCACGGTTTGAGTTTGGACGGCGAAAAACTCCGCCCTGCCAAAGTGGAATGGCAAAACGAAGACCAACTGCGCTTTGTTCTGAAACAAGGCAAGAAGCGGCAAATCCGACGTATGTGCGAATTGGTCGGCTTGCGTGTTGTCGGGCTGAAGCGTATCCGTATGGGGAAAGTGAAGCTCGGCAGACTGCCGCCGGGGAAATGGCGTTATTTGGGCGCGGATGAACAGTTTTAAGATGATTTGAGGCTGTCTGAAAATTTCAGACGGCCTCTTGCTATTTGTCTGTATCGGTATAGTTGCGATATGCTGTTTGGGCGTGGTTGGTTTTATGTGATTGTGTTGTTTAAAGACAGAATAAGGAGAAAAAGGTGGGGCAAACCGAAAAATTATTGGCGCTTTTGGGTTGCGATATTCCGTTTATCCAAGCACCGATGGCAGGGGTTCAGGACAGCGGGCTGGCGTTGGCGGCCTGCCGTGCCGGCGCGTTGGGTTCTTTGCCGGCTGCCATCCTGGATACGGCGCGTTTGCGGCAGGAAATCGAAAAGCTGCGCATGCAAACCGATAAGCCGTTTAACGTAAATTTTTTCGCCCATACGCCGCCAACGGTAACGGAGGTACAGAAAAAAGCCTGGTTTG
The DNA here is from genome assembly GCF_900638685.1 of Neisseria weaveri. Lineage (NCBI taxonomy): Bacteria > Pseudomonadati > Pseudomonadota > Betaproteobacteria > Neisseriales > Neisseriaceae > Neisseria > Neisseria weaveri. Next base: position 1,807,691 of record NZ_LR134533.1, read on the forward strand.
AAGCTTTGTTGCCTTTTTACCGCGAGTTGGGATTGGATGAAAAAGATGTGTTGAATGGCAACGGCAGGCAGCCGTTCGGCTTGGAACAGGTGGAAATGGTAGAAGAATACCGTCTGCCGATTGTAAGCTTCCATTTCGGCCTGCCTGCGCCTGAATTGCTGGGAAGGGTTAAGCGCAGCGGGGCGGTGGTTATGTCGAGTGCAACAACGGTGGAAGAGGCGCGCTGGTTGGAAGCGAACGGCGCCGACGTGGTGATTGCCCAAGGTTTGGAAGCGGGCGGACACAGGGGTATGTTTTTAAGCAGTGATCTGACACGGCAAATGGGGACGTTTAGTCTGTTGCCGCAGATTTGCCGGGCGGTGTCGGTGCCGGTGGTGGCGGCAGGGGGAATTGCCGATGCGCAAACCGTGGCTGCGGCTCGGGTTTTGGGTGCGGCGGCAGTTCAGGTCGGCACGGCTTTGATGTTGGCGGATGAAGCACAAACTTCGGCTATGCACCGTGCCGCTTTGCAAAGCTCGAGAGCCGGACATACGGTGTTGACCAATTTGTTCAGCGGCGGCTATGCACGGGGAATCGTCAACCGTTTTATCGAAGAAGCCGGCCCGATTCATCCTGCCGCCTTGCCGTTTCCGCTGGCTGCAAATGTTTCCTTGCCCTTGAAAACGGCTGCCGAAGCACTAGGTTTAGACAGTTTTTCTTCTTTGTGGGCGGGGCAGAATGCTTTATTGGCGGAAAGTGGCTGTGCTGAAGCGATTATCGGGCGTTTGATGGCGGGTTGGGGATATTAACCGGCATGATATTTTATCCCAAGCCGCTGTTTATCGGATTGTGAGTGAGATGTGGATAAGTTGTCTTATCTATTGAAATAATGCAGTAATTTTATTTTGATTAAAAAATAGTCAAGGCCGTCTGAAGATTATATTGGATTTTCAGACGGCCTGATGATTGTTGATAACGGGTTTGGGCGGTTTATCCTGAGACAGTGTGTGCCGGATTGTGCAGTATGTGTGGATAAGCGGGCTTGTGTTCTGATTTATCGAATAAATTTTTCTTTGTCTTGGGCATGATTAAAAAAATCATCAGCCTCGGTGCGGATGGGTTTTGAAATCAGTCATGAGCCGGTAGGGAAAGCAATCAGCCAAACAATACACGCATCATCGAGATAAGATTGTGGGCGTTTTGTGGATAAACGGATTTTGTTTTTGAAATAACAAGGAAAATTTTTCTTGATGAAAAAATAGGCGGTCCGGCGGTTTATTCACGGCAGATGTTTATCCCGATGTGTATCAGTTGTGTATAAGTGGGTTAAGTTGATGTTTTATTTATTAAGAAAAGTTTTGCTTAAATAATGGGCAGACTGTTTGAAAGGTCTGTGGGGAATTCGGTTATAATTTCAGACGGCCTTTCTGATAACCGCAACCGTATAAAAGGAACAATTATGCACACCTTGTCTGCCGAAATGCGCCGCAAAGCGGCTGAAGCGCGCTTGAAAGCCGGCCGCCGTTGGGCAACGGGTCTGCTGTTGGCGGCGGTGGTTTTGTTTGTGTGGTCTTCACTGTATGTCGGTGCGTATCCGTGGCTGGGGTATGTGAAGGCGTTTGCCGAAGCGGCAATGGTGGGGGCGTTGGCGGATTGGTTTGCGGTAACGGCGCTGTTCCGCCATCCTTTGGGGCTGCCGATTCCGCATACGGCGATTATTCCGCGCAACCAGCAGCGTATTGCCGACGAATTGGGGCGTTTTATCGAAAACAATTTTTTGCAGGGCAGGCCGATTGCGCTCAGGGTCTACCGTGCCGCACCCAGCGACAGACTGCTGTTGTGGTTGGCGGACGAAAACATCCGTACCCGTTGGCTGCCATGGGTGGCACGGCAGATGCCGGCTTTGTTAAAAGTGGCCAAGCCGGAACAGGTGGCGCGTTTTTCGGCTTTGATGTTGGTCGAGCAATACACGGGCGACAAAATCGGCAAAACGGTTTCAGACGGCCTCAATCTGCTGAAAGCACACGGTTTGCACGAATCGGTATTGCTTGTGTTGTTGAAACAGGCCAAACGCTGGATGCAGAATCCGGAAACCCGTGCTTTGCTTGAGCAGAACCTGCACGAGTGGGCGGCGAAAATCGAAAGCGATGCACCGAGTGCGTGGGACAAGATCAAAGCGTCTTTGAAAGGCACGTTGGTCGGCAAGGTGGACGGTTGGGTGTCGGAAAAAGCGTTGGCTTGGGCGGAAAGCTACATCGACGATGCGTTGGACAACGAAGCGCATACCATCCGCGTTAATTTCAACAGCCAATACGACCGCATGAGCCGGGCATTGCGCTATTCTCGCGGCTGGCACAGGCGTTTGGAGGCGGGCAAACAGCAGCTGGCCGGGTCTGCCGCTGTCAGGGAAAGCTTGATGCGCGGTTGGCAGAGTGTGCAGGATTGGACGGCTGCCGATGTGGAAAAGTCCGATTCGCTTTGGTTGGCGCAACTGAACCGGCTGCTTGACCATATGTTGTCGCAGGCTTCGGCCTATCCGCAATTTATGCGGCGCATGGATATCCGTATTGCTTGGTTGGTGCGCGATTTCGTGATGCGTTATAAAGACCGCATGGCGGTGTTTGTGGCGGATAAGGTGAAAAGTTGGGACAGCTCGCTGATGGTGGAAAAACTGGAGTTGAGCGTCGGCCGCGATTTGCAGTTTATCCGTATCAACGGCACGCTGGTGGGCGGTTTGGTCGGGTTGTTGATTTATATTGTGTCGCAACACGTGTTTCCGTAACGGAGAGGCCGTCTGAAAAAGTTGTTGCAGACGGCCTGCGGTGTTAAGGTATGGCTGTTAACCGATTGAATAGGGGAGATTTCCATGAAACTGTATATTTATGACCATTGTCCGTTTTGCGTCCGCGCGCGCATGATTTTCGGTTTGCGCGGTATGCCTGTGGAAAAAGTCGTGCTGCAAAACGACGACGAAGCCACACCCATCGGCATGATTGGTGCGAAACAGGTACCGATTCTGCAAAAAGACGACGGCTCTTATATGGGCGAGAGCTTGGATATCGTGCGTTATGTTGACGGTTTGTCGGGTAAGGGGCCGCTGCCGGAAGCCGTCCGTCCCGAGATTCAGGCTTGGTTGGACAGGGTCAATGCGTATGTGAACAAGCTGGTGCAGCCGCGCATGGTATTGCTTGATTTGCCTGAGTTTGAAACGCAGAGTGCGATTGATTATTTTGTCGGTAAGAAAGAAAAAACCATCAACAGTTTTTCCGAAAATATTGCCAAAACCGATGAATATCTCGGCCGCTTGAATGCGGATTTGGCAGACTTGGAACAGTATGTCGCCGGCCCGCAGGCTTTAAACGGCAGCTTGAGCATGGAAGATATTCTGGTGTTTCCGCTGCTGCGTAATCTGACTGTGGTAAAAGGTTTGTCGTATCCGGCCAAAGTGCAGGCTTATGTAGAAGCCGTATCGGCGGCTTCCGATGTGCCGCTGTATTTCGATAAAGCGGTGTAATAAGGGAAAAGTCGGTTTGGTGTTATGCAGCTGCCTTATCCATATCGGAGGCCGTCTGAAAATTCAGACGGCCTCCGTTGTATGGTGAAGGTGTTTTAGATAAATAGGTTTAAATATCAGCATAGAATGTCAGTCATGACAATAAAAGGCCGTCTGAATTTTCAGACGGCCTTTTGGGAATCAAAGAGTGCGGGAAAGCATTATTTGTCTTTGAAATTCTGATTGCGCCATTTTTCCGTTTGTTCGCGGATAAAGTTAAGCTGCTTTTCATAATTTTTGCAGTAGCGGCAGATGAGCAGGTGCAGGCGCAGGGCGATTTTTTCGCGCTTGGTCAGCGGTCGGTCTTGGCTTTCCGAAACCAGGCGGCAGGCATCTTTACATTTCAACATGGCATGTTCTCTATTGCGACTTTTTTTAAGTATTCAGGTCAAACCAGCGGTGTTGCAGGCAGTTTCTCAGTCCGTTGCGTGCGCGGTGTAGGATTACGTAGCAGTTGTCTTTGCTGATGTTGAATTGGTTGCAGATTTCTCCGATTTCCAGGCCCATGATTTCCCTGAGGTAGAAAATCCTTGCGGTATCTTCCGGCAAACCGTACATACAGTTTTCTAAGGTGCGGAAAAAATCGCTGCGCCTTGCGTGTTCTTCGGGCGCCTGCTGCCATTCTCCGGGGCTGAGCGGAGTGATCCAATGGCCGGTTTCATCGAAGCAGCCGTTGTAGGCGTTATCGATGGCAGCGTTGTCTTCCTGCATTTCATCGAGGCTGACGGTGTATTTTTTACGGCGGAAGTAATCGGTGATTTTGTTTTTCAGAATGGTCAAAACCCAGGTTTTCAGGCTGGCGTCTTCGCGGAATTGCGCCGATTTGTCCAAAGCGGTGGCGAAGGTTTCCTGAACGATGTCTTCGGCCAGCGTATCGTCTCTGAGCTGGATTTTGGCAAAACGGAGAACGGTCGGGTGAAGCTCTGCCAGCCGTTGCCAGTGGTCGTTTGTTTGTGTCATAAATTTATTGTGTACTTTTTAAAAAAGGCCGTAATGATAAATTTATTGACGGGCAGTTAGCAATAGTCCCGCATCAATCCATTCGCGGATACTTTGGCGCAGCCAGGGTTCGATATCCTGCCCGGGCAGCATTTCCGCCAGCTTGGCCAACAGGCCGGAGAGGCTGTCGGATTGAGCGGAAAAATGGCTGAGCAGAAACCAGTCTGCATCCTCGACGGTTTGGTAGCACACTTCTTCATCCCGGTCGCGCCACACGACAACGCGGCATTCTTCGTTTTCCGGCAAGGGATAAACTTCTTCCAAATGACTGCCGACAAAATCGTTGGCATAGGTTTTCAACTGTGCGCTTGGCGACCAGAATAATTCGGTTTCATCGTTGGTAGGGCCGTCTGAAAAAGTTTGGATGGCGGTTTCTGCATGCAGCAGTGCCAGCTCGAAATCCATCATTTCCAATACATAGTCCGGCAGGGTTTCGGATTGTGTTTGCACGTGGTTGAAAAAGGCGTGGGGAATGTCGTTGAAAAACGGTGATTCCGGGCGGGAGGCGTCCAGAAAATTTTTCAGCAGGTTTTCCCATACGTTGTCTTCAATAAACTCGCGGCTGTCGCTGAAACACAGTTCGACAAAATTACGTACATTGTTGTGGACGAGGCGGACATAAACCGCCAAACGCTCCGCCGGTATGCCTTCGGGAGCGGGTAAAGACGGGTTGCGGATATAGTCCGCCAAGGCCGTCTGAAAATGTTCGGACGTATTGTCGGCGCAATTCGGGCGTTGGTCAGGCTGCATGGCGTGTCTTTCCGGCTTGTTGCTGAATGGCGGCAATGCGGGCGACTTCGGCTTCCAATTCTGCAAAAGGCGGGAAGTTGCTGTCGCGCTCCAGCAGGCAGGGTACATAGTGCGGAAGTTTTTCGCAGGTGTAGGCAAACAGTTCCCAAACATCGTTGCAGACTGCTTGGCCGTGTGTATCGATGAGCAGGTTTTCGCTTTCCTGATCATGTCCGGCCATGTGCATATAGCGTACGCGGTTCAGGTCGACGCGGTCGATATAGTCTTGCGGTTGCAGGATATTGTGGTTGACGGCGTTGACGTAAACATTGTTGATGTCCAAGTGGATATCGCAATCGGCTTCTGCGGCAACCAAATTGAGAAAGGCTACTTCATCCATTTCGGCAATCGGGCTGTGTGCATAATAAGAAGTGTTTTCTACCGCGATACGCATTTCCAAAATGTCTTGAACCTGACGGATGCGCTGCGCGGTGTGCAGCGCGGCTTCTTCGGTAAAGGGCAGCGGCAGCAGGTCGTAAAGATGGCCGTTGTGGCTGCAATAGCTGAGGTGTTCGGAAAAGAAGCCGATATCGTATTCTCGTAAAAATGCTTTGATTTGTTTTAAAAATCCGATTTGTAGCGGATCGCGGCTGCCTAATGAAAGGGAAAGGCCGTGGCACGCGATAGGGAAGCGTTCGGCTACTGCGTCAAACTTTTTACGCGCCGCACCGCCCATACGCAGCCAGTTTTCCGGCGCGGCTTCAATAAAGCTGATGGCGCTTTTTTGTTGGTCGAGGTTGAGAAAGTCGTCGGCCAGGCTGCGTTTGTAGCCCAAACCTGCGCCTTGTAGTGTATTCATTGCTCCGGCTCCTTATCGGTAAGAGACATCTGCGTCAAAATGCTGTGTTGCAACATTTTGAAGCGGATATTCTTATGTGGGAGGCCGTCTGAATTTTCAGACGGCCTCTTGTTCAGCCATTAGCTACCGCATTTGCCTTCGCCGCATTTGCCTTCTGCCGCTTTTTGAACTTTTTTGCCGTGGGCACCGCATTTGCCCTCGCCACATTTACCTTCGCCGGCTTTAACGGCTTTTTTGCCGTGGGCGCCGCACTTGCCTTCGCCGCATTTGCCTTCACCGGCTTTGGCAGCTTTTTTCTTTTGGATCATTTCGGCGCCGCATTTGCCTTCGCCGCAAGCACCTTCTTTAACTTTGCTTGCAGAAGGTTTGCCGTGGTTGTGGCCGTCGTGAGCCATGGCAGAACAGCCTGTCATCAATGCCAAAGCGCCGGCCAAAGCTACCAGAGAAGTTGATTTTTTCATCATTTATTCCTTTTAGAAAAAGAGTAGGTTGGAGGATCCCCGAAATTCGGGGCTTGGTTTTGTTTAAAGAACGGAAAGTTGTTAAAAAGAACAAGGTACTGCAATTTAATTTATTGTTTATGCGTCTGTCTGCTTGCGGAAGCGTTGCGCGATCACATGATCCAAAGACAGACGACCCATGCCTTGAAAGATTAAAGGCAGCAGCATAATCAGGTAGATAAAGGCCATTTTGTAACCGTTGTCGCAGACATTGTAGCCGTTGCCGCTGTGAACGGCGTACCATGCAACCGCAGTAACTACGGCCAAGCCCAACGCACTGAGTCTGCCGAGCAGTCCGATAACCAATAAGACCGGAAACAGCAGCTCAGCGCCCATGGCCATTACCCAATTGAAATCGGCTGAAAAAAAGTTAAACGGGAAAGGGAAGTTTTCTTGGATGTGTTCGAACCAGTTTTCGCCGTTCCATTTTTCCAAGCCGGCTTCGATAAATTCGTAGGCTATGAATAGGCGCAGTGCCAGCAGGGATAAGTCTTTACCTGTGTGTTGGGAAAAAGAAGAAAGTTTTTGCGTACAGCTCATTATGTTGTTCCCCGTAGTGTTTGTCATTGGCTCTGAAAAAGTAGACGGGGCGGATACGGTTAAACTTACAGATTCTGTGTGTTTCCCAAAAATTTTTTATTATTTCTTTGTTTTCAAATAAAAAATAATCAGGCCGCAATATTTCAGACGGCCTGATTGTTTGGTTTGATTAATGTTTGATTTCGAATACCTGACGCAAATATGCCAGGAAAGTGTCGTTGTCGGTCATGGTTTTGCCGGGACTGTCGGACAGTTTGGCTACCGATTGGCCGTTGCATTCAACCAGCTTCAAAACGATGTTTAGTGTGGTATGGCCGAAATCGTTGGTCAGGTTGGTGCCGATACCGAAGCTGGTTTTGAAGCGGTCTTTAAAATATTGGTGCAACGCCCATGATTTGTCGATATCGAGGCCGTCTGAAAAAGTGAGCATTTTGGTGCGGCTGTCGATTTTGAGTTTTTTATAGTGCATATAGGCTTTGTCGCCCCACACATAAGGGTCGCCGCTGTCGTGGCGCAAACCGTCAAACAGTTTGGCAAAGTATAAGTCGAAGTCGCGCAGGAACGCGTCCATGCCGACCACGTCGGTCAGGGCGATGCCCAAATCACCGCGGTATTCGTGTACCCATGCTTCCAAAGCGGCCGTCTGAAAATCGCGCAGGCGCACATCCAAAGCTTGGAACGCCTGGAGGAATTCGTGTGCCATGGTGCCGATGGGGGTGATGCCTAATTTTTTGGCAAGATAGACATTGCTTGTGCCGCGCAGAATTTCCGGAGCGGCTTCGTGCAGGGTGCGGACAACGTGTTCCTGCCAGGCTAAATTATAGCGGCGGCGCGTACCGAAATCGGAAATCAGGAAAGGCGGATCTTGCGGATTCTGCATTTGTGCCAGCTCGCGAAGGCGGTCGGCTTTGGCTTGCAGGCGGCGTTCGCCTTCGGCCAATACTTCGGGCGTTTTCAAGCGACGGAAATAAAGCTCGTTGACAATGGCCAAAACGAAGATTTCAAAAAACATGGCCTGAATGATCGGGCCTTCGACGCGGATATGCAGACGGCCTTGTTCGTCTGCATTGACTTTGATAAAGCGGCGCTTGAGGCGGAACAGTTCCAAATAGTCGACAAAGTCGCTTTTGATGTAGCGCAGGCTGCGCAGATAGTCGAGCTCGTCGGCGGTAAACTGTACTTCGCACAAAGCATCGAGTTCGCGCTCCAAATCGGCTTGGATTTCTGCCAGCGGATAGGCGGTTTGGTCGTTATTGCGGCAACGGAATTCATATACGCCATGTGCTTGCGGAAATTGGTGCAGCACAACTTGCAGCATGGTGAATTTGTATAAGTCGGTATCCAGAAGGGAACGGATAATCGGAGTAGATGTCGGCATGATAACGATTCCGTGATGTTGGCATTCCATTAAAGCATATTTAACGCGATTTGTGGCGTTTTTATGGAAAAAGCATGATTACTGCGCCGAACGGCTAAGTTTCTGTTACCGATATGGATTCGGCTTCGGTGCTTTCTTGTTGTTGGCCTGAGATCAGGGTAACTTCTTGAGCAGAATCCTGCAGCAAAATGGTGATTTCGGCAAAGCTTTCCGCTTGGGTGATACGCACCAAACCTTCTTTGGCCAGCTCGAGCAAGGCGATGAAGTTAACCACGACATAAGCACGGCCTTGCTCGGGTTTGAAGAGTTCGGAAAAACGGCATTGCCCTTGTTGGTTCAGTTTGCGGAGAATAGCGCTCATCTGCGCCCGAACGGAAACGGCTTCCTGAATAACTTCGTGGCTTTTTTTATGGGTGGCGCGGGAAAGAATCGCCAGCCAAGCTTGGGTGAGATCGGCAATTTGAACTTCGGGGAGTTTGGCTTCGACAGCGATTTCCAAGGGCAGATATGCCCAAGCAAAATCGCGGCCGGCTCTGGGTAAGCCGTCCAAGCCTTGTGCCGCCAGCTTCATTTGTTCATAAGCCAACAGGCGGCGTACCAGTTCGGCACGCGGGTCGGCGGTTTCGTCTTCTTCGGTTTTTTCGGCTTGAGGCAGCAGCAGCCGCGATTTGATTTCTATCAGCACGGCCGCCATCAGTAGATATTCGGCAGCAAGATCGAACTGGTGGGCTTCTATTTGGGCGATGTAGTGGAGATACTGCTCGGTGATTTTGATCATCGGAATATCCAGAACATCGATATTTTGTTTGCGTATCAGATAGAGCAGTAAGTCCAAAGGCCCTTGAAAACTGGTTAGGACAACTTTCAATGCGTCGGGCGGAATAAATAAATCTTGGGGAATATCGGTAACCGGCTGGCCGAAAATCCAGGCAACGGCATGATTTTCAGACGGCATAGGCGTATTGACGGCAATATTCATGGCTGCTTACCGATATGTTCGATGGCGGCTTGGGCGCAATATAGTCCGAACGAAGCGGTAACCAACATGCTGGCGCCGTAACCTGCACACGATAATCCTTGCGGTGTGCTGTCAGTCGAACAGGCTTCTCCGGATTGCGGCGGAGTGATATTTTCCGTGGAATACACGCAGGGCACGCCCATTTTTGCTTTGGTGTCGCGGGAAAAGCCGTAGCGTTTGCGTAAGGTATAGCGAAGATTGGAGAGTAGGGGATCGTGTGTGACCCGGTTTAAATCGGCTGTCTGAATTTGAGCCGGATTTTTCTGGCCGCCTGCGCCGCCGCTTAAAACAAAGGCTTGTTTGTTACGGACAAAATAAGCGGCCATCGCTGCTTTGATGCGTATTTGGTCTATGGCATCGATAACAAAATCAAAGCCGTCTGAAAACAGTTCTTCTAAATTTTCTTCCGTAACAAAGTCTTCGATTTCGGTTACTTTGCATTTGGGATTGATTTGCCGGATACGTTCGTGCAATGAAGTCACTTTGGCTTTGCCGAATTCCGAAGTCAGTGCAGGAAGTTGGCGGTTGACATTGGATTCGGCCACATTGTCCAAATCAATCAATGTCAGGTTGCCGATGCCGGAACGTGCCAGTGCTTCGACCGCCCAAGAGCCGACGCCGCCGACACCGACTACGCATACATGGGCGCGGTGGAATTTCTGTAAAGCAGTATTGCCGTACAGACGGGCAATGCCGCCGAAGCGGCGTGAGGAATAGTTCGGCGTATCGGACATGGTTCGGCCTTGTGGTAAATCAAGAATCATTCAAAAATTTCCGCTCTGCGGAGGAAGTGGTATTATACTTCAAGGACGAAGCTGTGGGGCGGCTCGATTTTCGAGCGGAATCACGGCTTCATGAATAATGAAACTTTATCGACAGTATTGCGGTTATCACACAAGGAGAGTGAACATGTATAAACATTTGGTTGTCGCGGTTGACGGTAGTAAAACTTCTTTAAACGCCTTGAATCATGCGGCCGGTTTGATCGGCAGCAGCGATGCGCAGCTGACGTTGGTGCATGTGGCCAATCCTGCCGAATATATGGCTTTGGCTCCCGAATTCCTGCAACACGACAGCTATGAAGCGGCGGCGGTTGCACAAGGTAACGAAGTTTTGGATTTCGCCGAAAAAACTGCTCAGGAAAAAGGCGTTTCCCGTATCAACAAACATCTGTTGGTTGCCAACAAAGGTGCGCGCGAAATGGCGCAAGAGCTGGTTGACTATGCCGACGAGCAAGGTGCGGAATTGCTGGTGTTGGGTACGCACGGCCGTACCGGTTTGATGCATTTGCTGATGGGCAGCTTCGCCGAGACCGTGATGCGTCAAAGCCATCTGCCTTTATTGATTATCCGCAGCACGGAAAGCGATGCAGAATAATCTTGGCTGTTGATTTACAGATTGAGGCCGTCTGAAAAATAGATAGACATTCTGTTTTCAGACGGCCTTTTGATATTTGTTATTTGATGAGAACACGGAATCTGTATTGGTATTTTGTGCAAACCGGCTGATTCTTTAAATAATGATTGAAAGAACAAGTCCGCCTGTATTTAAACGGGCGGACTTTTGTTTTTTATGGGGCAGGGATTTTGTGAATTCCAACTGCTTACTTTTGGCAAATCGGGCAGTAGAAGGTTCCACGCTGGCCGATGGTGGTTTTCATAATTTCGGTTCCGCATTGGAGGCAGGACTGTCCTTGCCGCCCGTAAACGGTGTATTCCTGTTGGAAATATCCGCTTTTGCCGTCGCTGTTGACGAAGTCGCGCAAGGTGCTGCCGCCGGTTTCGATGGCGCGTTGCAATACGGCACGGATGTTGCCGACCAGAAGCGTGCATTCTGCCAATGTCAGCGAACGGGCAGGACGCAGCGGTGAGATGCCTGATTTAAACAGGCTTTCGTTGGCATAAATGTTGCCCACGCCGACGACAACGGCATTGTCCATTAATGCGGTTTTAATGGCACGTTGCTGGTTACTGATTTTTTGATGCAGATAGGCGGCGTTGAAGTCGTCGCTCAAGGGTTCCGGGCCTAAATGTTGCAGTAGAGGGTGGTGTTCTTCTGCGCCGGAAAACCACAGCATGGCGCCGAAACGTCGGGGATCGTGGTAGCGCAGCAGGGTGCCGTTGGTGAAGACGATGTCGATATGGTCGTGCTTGCCGGCTTGTACGGTTTGGTTGAGGCCGTCTGTAAAAATACGCAGGCTGCCGGACATGCCTAAATGAATCAGTAAAATGCCTGTCGGGAATCGGATTAATAAATATTTGGCGCGGCGGTTGCAGGATAAAACGGGTTGATGCTGCAATATTGACGGTAAATCGGGGGAAACCGGCCAGCGTAGTTTGGGTTGGCGTATGGTGATGTTTTGTACGGTTTGCCCTTGGATGTGCGGTTCGATGCCGCGCAGGGTGGTTTCGACTTCGGGTAGTTCGGGCATGGAGGAATATCCTATGAAATAAAGCGGCTGGGTTATTTGTTGAGGCCGTCTGAAAAAATGGGAGGGTTTGATGTTTCGGTATACAGCCGGTAGCGTTCTGCCAAGTCGTAAAGAATGATGGCGGTTAATCCCCAAATATCGTAATCGAGATAAGGCAGTGCGGGAAGCCTGAGAACGGTTTGGCCGTGTTTGACTGCCCTGGTTTGATAGTGTTGCTGTTGCAGGGCAAAGGTTAGCGGTAGGTAAAAGATTTCGGCCACTTCATCTGTATTAATCAGGGTTTCAGGGTTGTGGGCGCACAGAGCGGGAACGGGAAGAACCGAATAGCCGGAGGGGGTGTAATAGGGGGTGAATGGTGAAAAGGTATTCCAGTGATGTGCGGCAATACCGGTTTCTTCGAAAGTTTCACGCAACGCCGTGTGGGTCAGACTGGTGTCGGTGCTGTCATATCGGCCGCCGGCAAATGCGATTTGCCCGTTGTGCCGGCGCAGGGTTTCGGCGCGTCGGGTCAGCAGAATCTGCCATTGCCCGTCTTTATAAACTGTAGCCAGTAACACGGCGGCGCTAACGGCTGTGTTTGAGGCGAACAGGCGGTTGCGCTCCAAACCGCCGCGGGCAGGGTAGCGGTGGGCTTGCCGGTAAAAGTCGGTCAGTTCTTCTTGTGTCATGGTACGTATGTTTTTTATGGTGGTTTGTTGTTGCGTGTCCGTTGTGGCGACAGTCGCTAAACATACCTAAAAAGCAATCCGTTGTATAGGGTGGGTAAGGGTGTTCGGATACGGCGGCTTGTTTTGAAGCGGCGGCTGTGTCGGCAAATGGCTGTGCTTTATGATAAAGTAGGCACACGATTTTGATGTTGAACAGGCCGTCTGAAAAAATAAGGCTGCTTGCTTTGTGAATAAACTACGAAGGAAATGCTATGTTTTTTGGTTTTCAAACCCGTGTCCGTCCAATAATTGCCGCGTTGATGTTGGGATGCGCGGGCTTGGCTTTCGGAGCAAACGAAAATGATCCGGCAGCGCAAAAAACGAAAACGGAGCGTACGGACAAGTTTATTCAAAATACTATGCGCGCCCATGAGCAACGCTTGGCAGTACAGTCGAGAGCGGGGCATTTTTTGGCTTTGTTGGGTAGTGAAATTGCTTTGCAGAAAGGCGATGCGGGTACGGCGTTGGGCACTTACATGATGCTGCTTCATCAAACCAAAGACCCGGAAGTGGCGGAGCGGGCGATGGAAATGGCGGTGTCTATCCATGCCTACGAACAGGCCGAACAGATTTTTCAGATGTGGCAAAAAATAGAACCTGTTCCCGGCAAAGCACAACGCCGTATGGCTTGGGCACGCAGTTTGGTCAAAGGCGATACGGATTGGACGGCCGAGCAATTGAACGATGTGCTGGATAATGTTACGGAAGAACAGGTTAGAAGGATTTTTCTGTTGTTGGCACAGATGAGTATTCAGCAGTCTGATTTGGCAGGTAAAGCAGTAGATGCCGTTCATCAGGCGGCGCAGCGTTACCCCGAGTTGCCGGAAGCGGCGATTGCGGATGTGGTGTTCAGTGCCAGAAGCGGACGCGAGGAAGCGGCTGTTTCCGCTTTGCAGAAGCTGTCCAAGTTGGATAACGAGATGTTGCCGCCTACTACGGCGACATTGCGCATTCTGGCACAACGTACGCCGAAAATTTTGGAACGCTTCTTTACGGATGCGGATACCGACGGACTTTCGCCGGTGTGGCAGGAAATGGAAGTGGCTGTTCTGATGCAGAAAGGCGATTTGGAAGTAGCATACCAAAGGCTTCAGGCTTTATTGGAACAAAATCCCAATCCGAATCTGTATATTCAGATGGCCTTTTTCGCTATCGAGAAAAAAGAGCCGGTTGCCGTTATCAACCAGTATTTGGAAAAAGCGCTGAAAAATGCCACTCAAGAACAAAGGAGCCGTGCCGCCTTTATTGGTGCGATGCGGAATGCCGAGGCAGGTGAATTTACCAAAGCCAAACAATGGGCAGACAGAATTGTTTCTCCGGATTTCGTTTTTGATAAAGCGGTATTGTCTGCTTCTATTGCGGCACAGCAGGAAAATTGGAAATTGGCCTTATCGGAGGCGAGACGTGCGTTGAAGCTGCCGGAGCAACAAGGCCAGTTTTTCAATAGCGACGATTTACAGGGAATTTATCTGATTGTTTTGGCAAATACCACTGCCAAGCCCGAACAAGCGGTTGCGGAGTTGACTGCAATTGCTTCAAAAGCACGTAAGCAAGGGCGTATCGAACATTGGGCGAGTGCGATGTATCAGCGCGGACTGCTCTATGTGGAAAAATTGAACCAGCCTGAAAAAGCCGTTGCCGATTTCCGTGCTTATCTTGAGGTTAATCCGGATGCAGTGGAAGGCTTGAATGCTTTGGGCTATACGATGTTGTCTTTGAAAAAATACGATATAGAAGAAGCGTTTAAATTAATCGAATCGGCATACCGTATCAACCCTGAATCTGCCGCAATCAACGACAGCTTGGGTTGGGTCTATTATCTGAAGGGTGATGCGGCATCGGCATTGCCATATTTGCAATATGCTTTTCAGGAATATCCCGATGCCGAGGTGGCGGCACATCTGGGCGAAGTATTATGGAGTTTAGGGGAAAAGCAGAAAGCCCAAGCTGTTTTTGCCGACAGTAGAATTAAGGGCGATAAAAGAATTATTATGCAAACACGGAAACGGTTGGGCATAGCTGTATTTCCGCAAAAGAAAGCGGTAAAAACCAAATAAGTATGGATTCGATTGATTATAGAGGCAGTCTGAAAAAAGGCCGTCTGAAAATTTAAACGGTATAAAAATTCGGAAAAATCATGATAATGATTAAACATAAAACATTGTTTGCAAAAACGGCGTTAAGCAGCTTTGTCTTGCTGCTGGCATCTTGCGTCGGAGTGCCGGAGCCGCAAGGCGGATATTGGCAGGAGCCTAAAGACATTCAAGCGTTTGAAGCAGAGGGGCGTTTGGCGGTCAAGGTTGAAGGAAAAGGTTCGTATGCCAATTTTGACTGGCAATATAACCGGTCAGTACAAACCATCAATATTAACAGCCCGTTGGGAAATACTTTAGGGCAGTTATGTCGGGACGAACAAGGTGTATTGGCTGTTGATCATAACGGTAAAACCTATCAGGCCGATTCTGCCGATGACTTGAGCAGACAATTACTTGGTTTTGCATTGCCGCTACAATATCTGCATGTTTGGACCCATGGTTATTGGGTAAGAGATCTGCCTTATGAATTACTGCCTAGCGGCCGTCTGAAACAAAAAGATTGGATTATTTCGAGAACGCTTACAGAAAAAGGCACAACTAAAGTGCTGTCTATGGAAAATCCAAAGTTAGGTTTGCGCTTGGTGTTTGACCATATAAACAGCAGCAATGGCAAACAGGTGTTGCAACAGTGTGAAGCCAGGATGAAATGATGGAGACTCCTCAATATGCAATACCGTTTCCCGCACCTGCAAAGTTGAATCTCGATTTAAGGATTATCGGCAGACGAGAAGACGGCTACCATCTTTTGGAAAGTATTTTTTGTCTGGTTGGTTTGTATGATACGGTGTACTTATCGGTAAGAAACCAAGACAGCAGAATTATTTTGCATAATCCGGCAGACGGTATCCCGGAAGAACAAGATCTAACTTATCGCGCAGCCCGAGATTTGCAAATCGAAACGGGTATTAAATTGGGCGTCGATATTTGGTTGGATAAGAAAATTCCTACCGGAGGCGGCTTGGGCGGAGGAAGCTCGGACGCCGCGACAGTTTTATTGGCATTAAACAAGCTTTGGAAGTGCGGTTTGCCAACCGGAAAATTAATGTCGATGGGCTTGAAACTAGGTGCAGATGTGCCGTTTTTCATTTTCGGGAAAAATGCTTTTGTGCAAGGAATAGGTGAGCATTTATCTGAAATTGCCGTTCCGAAACAATGGTATGTTATTGTCCGCCCTAATGTGCATGTCAGTACAGTAAAAATTTTTGCAAACGAGCGCTTGACAAGGGATTCCAAACCAAGCATAATGCCGACTTTCCAAGCAATACAGCCTTTCAGAAACGATATGCAAGCGGTTGTTTTGGAAAATTATCCTGAGGTTTTAGAAGTATTTAAATACTTGGAATCTTTTGGAAAACCATTAATGACAGGTTCCGGATCATGTTTGTTTTTGAGTTTTTCAAGCCGTCAGGAAGCTAAAACAGTATACAGCCAAGTTTCAAATATATATGAAACATATTGTGTTGAAGGTTTAAGCCTGCATCCTATGTTTGGTATATGAAAGTTGGGGAGTCGTCAAGCGGTTAAGACACTGGATTTTGATTCCAGCATGCGAAGGTTCGAATCCTTCCTCCCCAGCCACCCTTTATTGGGGAGTCGTCAAGCGGTTAAGACACTGGATTTTGATTCCAGCATGCGAAGGTTCGAATCCTTCCTCCCCAGCCAAATAAAAAGCGTGTAAGTTAACTTACACGCTTTTTATATTTTATGCGGAGTTTATATTTGTGTCGCTGTTGAAAATATAAACTTTTATAAGCAGTATATTATGCGTATAATACGCACTCAGCAAAAGTTCCGCTCGAAAGGAAGCGTAATGTTTTCTGAGCAAAAACAATATATCAACTCAGGTAATGAAGATATGGCAGCGTACGACAGTTTAATGGTGTTTACTGGTAATGCTAATCCGGAATTAGCCCAAAAGGTTGTTAAACATCTGGATATTTCTTTGGGTAATGCTTCTGTTAGCAAGTTTTCAGATGGCGAAGTAGCAATTGAATTGCTGGAAAATGTTCGCGGCAGGGATGTTTTTATTATGCAGCCTACTTGTGCACCGACCAATGATAATTTAATGGAAATATTAACAATGGCTGATGCTTTGAAAAGAGCGTCTGCCGGTCGCATTACTGCTGCTATTCCGTATTTTGGTTATGCGCGCCAAGATCGTCGTCCACGTTCTGTTCGTGTGCCTATTTCTGCAAAGCTGGTAGCCAATATGCTGTATTCCGCAGGTATTGACCGTGTTTTGACTGTTGATTTACATGCTGACCAGATTCAGGGATTTTTTGATATTCCCGTAGATAATATTTATGCTACGCCTATTTTGATTAACGATATTCAACAGCAGCGTATTGATAATCTGACTGTTGTCAGTCCCGATATCGGTGGCGTTGTTCGTGCACGAGCTGTTGCAAAGGTATTAAATGCTGATTTGGCGATTATTGATAAGCGCCGTCCTAAAGCAAATGTAGCGGAAGTAATGAATATTATTGGTGATATTCAGGGCCGTACTTGTTTAATCGTGGACGATATGATTGATACGGCTAATACATTGTGTAAAGCTGCTTCTGCTTTAAAAGAGCGGGGAGCAAGCCGTGTTTTGGCTTATGCCACACATCCGGTGTTTTCTGGTGAAGCAGTAACTCGTATTGCTTCTTCTGATATTGATCAGGTTGTAGTAACGGATACGATACCTTTGTCGGAAGCGGCGCGGAACTGTGACCGCATCCGTCAAGTAACAATTGCAGGTCTGTTAGCCGAAACGGTGCGTCGAATCAGCAATGAAGAATCTGTTTCATATCTTTTTAACGAAGATGTGTTAACAACAACTGGCGGTGTTTTACTGCCTTAATATAGAGGCCGTCTGAAAACTGGTCGCGGTGGAGGACGGTTAATTTTACTTTTTTGGAGTTTTAAAATTATGACATATGAAATTCAAGCTACTGTTCGCGAAAATCAGGGCACTGGTGCGAGCCGCCGCCTGCGTCGCGAAGGCCAAATTCCTGCTGTATTGTACGGTGAGGGTCAGGAGCCTGTAGCAATTACTGTAGATCACAAAACAGTATTCTACGCTTTGGCGAAAGAGTCTTTCCACACCGCTTTGATTAAATTGACTTTGAATGGTAAAACCCAAGACGTAATCGTGCGCGATTTCCAAATGCACCCATTCCGTCAAGAAGTTCAACATATCGATTTCCAAGCTGTTGATGCAACTAAACCTGTTCGTATCCGTGTTCCATTGCATATTGTTAATGCAGAAACTTCACAAGCTGTTAAGCTGCAAGGCGGTCGTGTATCACTTTTGAATACTACTGTTGAAGTAGTTTCTTTGCCAAAAGATATTCCTGCTGCTTTAGAATTAGATTGTTCTTCTGTGGTAGCCGGTAATATTTTGCATTTGTCAGATATCAAGTTCCCGGAAGGCGTTGCTAGTGTTGCATTGAAGCGTGATGCAAATTTGGCTGTAGCTACTGTAACGGGTAAAAAACGTTAATAATTAATTTATTTAATTAAAAACTCATCTTTAATAGTGTTAAAGATGGGTTTTTTTATTTTAAAGATAATTGCAATATTTCTTTAATTTTGATGTCTATAGATATATTTGCTAATTTGAGGTGTAATCAAGTATGACTCCGTGTTGGTTTATAAATTTTTGATAGTTTTATGATATTTTAATTATGTGTGCAAAATTTTCTAATAAGTGTGTAAAAAATACAAAATGAGAAAAACAATTCTACTTATTTAAGGAAATATCCAATTGTCTTGTTATTATCATGTAAAATAATAACCTTAGTATTAGTACCTTTGTATTGTACTTTCAAGGGGGAATATTGACCTTTTATCTTTCTTCTGGAGAATAGGTTGAATAAAATGGTATTCTACACATCTTAATTATTAATTAAGATGTGTTTGTATAAAACGGATTGGCTAATGGTTTTAAGTTGGCTGTAAATCAAAAATAAAATAGCACAGATAATCTTTGGTAGTCTGAATAAAATGCGAAAAAATATATTGAAAAATTACGGATTAAAAGGTGCTCTGGTTGCAGCTTTAGGCGTATGTGGAATGCAGCATATTGAAGCAAAAGAACTCCAAGAAATTTTAAGGTATTCTTTGGTTTCTGATCCCGTGCTTTTGGAAGCGAAAGCAACTGAAAATGCAGCAAAAAGTACTACAAAAGCAACACGTGCCCGTCATTTCCCGGTTTTAGCTCTTACAGGCACTCAAATGTTAGCGCAAAAACACAAAAATGACAGTGATGATGTGGAAAGCGGTTTTGGTGTAAGGGGAAGCTTGAATCTTTATTCTTGGGGTGGAATAAATGCAGCAGTTCGCCGTGATAAGCACAAAGAAACGTACCAACACCATAAATATTTTGAAACACAAGAACAGTTGGGTAATGAGATAGGTAAGTTATATATTTCAGCACTGCGTGCAAAAGAATCATTACTGGTTAATCAGCAAAGTCTGATGAGACACAATAATCTATTAAAAGATTTGGGTATTGTTGTTAAATATGATAGTGGCCGTAGATCGGAGCTGGTAGAAGCTCAAGCTCGTCAGTTACAGGTAAAAACTAGGATTGCCGAGCTTAGTCGTACAATGGAATTATCACTTAGTAGGCTATCTAAGTATACAGGTAAGAGGCTTACAGCAAAAGATTTAGAGGATCCTTTCAGGGGGTATTCTGCTGAAGCTTTGATTGAAAAATTTAAAAATTATAATAATAAAAGCTTGAATCCTTCTTATTTGGCTCAGCAAGCGGAACGCAATAGTGTTCATGCGGACTTGGATGTTGTTAAAGCCGAACGGTTGCCTGCGATTAATCTTGAAGGTAGTGTTACTCGTGATAGAAAAGAGCTGTATCTGAATATGTCATGGAATGTTCTAGATATGGCGGCCAGGCATAATGTTGAAAGAAATGCACAGGCTTTGATTGCGGCGGAATCTAAATCAGAGCAAATTCTTCGGGATGTGGAAGAGAAGGCACGTACATCTGAAATTGACATGTTGCAAAGCGAACAGAGAGCAGAAATTACGGCGCAACATATTTCTGCGCAAAAAGAAGTCGTTAAAAATTATGAGCTGCAATTCAAAATTGCCAGAAGAACATTAACTGATGTTTTGGGAGCTTATAATGAATTGTCTGGTATAGAACAGGAAAATATAACTGCCCGTAATGACTTTAGGGATGCTGCATTGGAGTACTTGGTTTCTCAATCTCAAGTTGCCCGTTGGGCCGGTATTGCACCTCGGAAAGATTAATATATTATTTTCAATACAGAAGAATTATTATGAAATCTATAATTGAACACATTGCTTTAGCTACTCGTTTGCTTGGGGCTCCGGTTTCAGAAGCGGCGCTTTCGGCGGAGGTAGTACGGGATCAAAATTTAAATGTTAATTTTCATTCATTAACAGAGGTTTTGCGTAGCCACGGATTTGAAAATACGCTTTCTAAAAGAAATCTGGTTGATATTCCTTCGTTGGCAGTGCCCGTGGTTTTGATTCTTCATAATGAAGAAGCAGCAGTCGTTACACAAATAGAGGGGTCTGGTAATGAGAGAAAATATTTAGTACGTCAAACAGATGGTTTGGCGCAGGAGTTAACGCATGACCAATTATCGGTTCTTTATTTAGGTTATTGTTGGTTTATTAAACCTAAGATGGTATCTGATGCTCGATCTGATTTGCCTGAATATCATTTGCCTAAAGCATGGTTTTGGAAAGTAATTTGGAGATTTAGAGGTTATTATTACCAAGTAATTTTAGCAACGTTTATTATTAACTTCTTGGCCTTGGTTAGCTCATTGTATGTTATGAATGTGTATGACAGGGTTATTCCGAACCAAGCGTACGAAACCTTATGGGTTTTAAGTATAGGTGTAGTTTTGGCAATCAGTTTTGAATTTGCAGCTAAATTGATTCGTGGACATTTGACTGATATTGCCGGTAAAAAAGCAGACTTAATTATTAGCTCTGCATTATTCAGACGAGTTATGTCTTTGCGATTGGCAGACCGTCCAGCTTCAGCTGGTTCATATGCGAATAATCTGCGAGAATTTGAGGCGGTTCGTGAATTTATGACCAGTGCTAGCTTATTGACTTTGGTGGACTTACCTTTCTTGTTGCTGTTTATTACAGTCATAGCAATTGTCGGCGGAAAATTGGCCCTAGTTCCGTTAACTATTATTCCGATTGTTGTGATTGTAGGATTTTTAGTTCAGCGCCCACTGTCTAAATATATTAATGAATCCATGAAAGAGTCTTCTCAACGTTCAGGTTTGGCTGTAGAAGCGATTGAGGGTATTGAGACACTGAAAACCAATAATGCTACTTCTTGGGCACAACAGAGATGGGATGAATATACTGCAAAAACTTCCGCTTCATCTATTAAGGTTAAAGATACCAGCAATTTCATGATTAATTTTGCAGTATGTATGCAGCAACTTAATACTGTAGGCTTGGTATTATTGGGTACCTATTTAATTCATGCAGAGAACCATGCGGATCGTATTACCATGGGTGCATTGATTGCTTCAGTAATTTTGTCAGGTCGTGCCCTGGCTCCGTTGTCTCAAATTGCAGGTTTGGCAACCCGTTTTCAGCAGGCCAAGTTGGCATTGGATGGCTTAAATCAAATCGTTGAGAGACCTATAGAAAGAAGTCCCGAGCGTAAATACATTTCTTTAGACTATGTTCAAGGTGCTATTGGCTTTGACAATGTATCGTTTAAATATAAAGCAGATAGTAGTCCTGCTGTAAGTGATCTTCGTTTGAATATCCGCCCTGGTGAGAAAGTAGGTATTTTAGGCCGTATCGGTAGTGGTAAAAGTACGATGCTTAAGCTGGCGAGTGGCTTATATGATACTGAACAAGGCAGCGTTACTTTAGATGGTGTTGATATGCGCCAGCTGGATCCTAACTTTTTAAGAAATCAGGTGGTCTTGTTGAGCCAATCCCCTAGATTATTTTTAGGAACCTTAAGGGAAAATATGGATTTGGCGCGCTTGGACGGCTATTCGACGGATCAGGATTTGTTGATTGCATTAAGACGTTTTGGATTAGATAAAATTATTCGTAGTCATCCGCGCGGATTAGATATGCCTCTTGGTGAAGACGGTTTAGGTTTGTCAGGAGGTCAAAAACAAATTATTGCATTGGCACGTATGACCTTACGTAATCCTAGAGTTGTATTGTTGGATGAGCCGACTACCGGTTTAGACCAAGCAACTGAGCGTTCAGCTCTAAATGCGATTGCTCAATGGGGTAAAGATAAAACCATGGTTTTGGTGACACATCGTCCCCAAGTATTGCAAATAGTGAATCGTATTATAGTTATGGATAACGGCCGGGTTGTGATGGATGGCCCCCGAGATTTAGTTTTGCAAAAGTTAATGCAAAATGAAAATCAAAATAAAAATGATAAGCCGCAGGTTGAAATGGAAGCGGCTGCTTAAAAGTTAAATTATGGATAGGCTTTTCAGACGGCCTTGATTTAAACCTTGTTAAGGTATCTAACATTATGAGTAGCGAACAAAACGTCAAATCCAAAGACATGGCATTGATTAATGATTTGAATGCCGCGTTGCAAAAAGAAAAACATAGTGGGCAGTTTTGGGTCATTATTTTACTATTTGTTTTTTTAGTAGTTTTAGTTATTTGGGCTTATAACAGTCCTATCGAAGAAGTGACAAGAGGCCAAGGGAATGTTATCCCGAGCAGTCGTGAGCAAATTGTTCAAAGTTTGGATCCTGGTATCATTACCGAAATGAAGGTAAAAGAAGGGGATATAGTAGAAAAAGATCAGGTATTATTGAAATTGGATGATACTCGTAGCTCTGCAATTTTGCGCGAAAGTGAAGCCAAGGTGGAAAACTTGGAAGCTATGATTGCGCGATTAAAAGCTGAAGCATATGGCACTGAGTTAGTCTTTCCAACTAATATAGGGAAAGAATTGCGCCAGCGTGAGCAAGCTGCGTTTTCGGCACGCCGACGAGCAGTAACAGATGCCATTCAAGGATTAACAATCAGTAAAGCTGCTCTAGACAAGGAAATCAGCATTACTGCGCCGATGGTTGCTCACGGTGTTGTCTCTGAAGTTGAACTTTTAAGAATGAAACGTGAGTCTAGTGATTTGGCTTTACAGATTTCAGAACGTCGTAACCGTTATATGGCAGATGCTAATAACGAGTTGGTACAAGCAGAATCTGAACTTGCTCAGGCAAAAGAAAATATGGCTATGCGTGCGGATCCTGTTGAAAGGGCAATGATTCGTGCACCTATGAGAGGTATTGTAAAAGATATTAAGATTAATACTGTCGGTGGTGTGGTTAATGTAGGTCAAGATATTATGACTATCGTACCTTTGGACGACAAGTTATTGGTTGAAGCTTATATCCGCCCGCAAGATGTAGCATTTTTAAGTCCTGGTCTGCCGGCAGTGGTGAAAATTAGTGCCTATGACTACGCAATTTATGGTGGTTTGGATGGAAAAGTAACCCTGATTAGTCCGGACACTATGAGTAATAATGGTGCACGTGCTAATGATTTGAAGTTAGATCCTAACCAGGTTTATTATAGGATTTTGGTTCAAACTACTAATAATAGTTTGAAAGATAAAAATGGTAAGGATATGCCTATTATTCCGGGTATGGTTGCAACGGTAGATGTGAAGACTGGTGAGAAAACGGTATTTCAATACTTGATTAAACCGATTACTCGTATGAAACAAGCTTTAAGAGAGCGTTGATAGTATGCTTCTCGAGGAAAAAGAGATGCCTTTGGCATCTCTTTTTTATATATTTAATGAATTTAATTTTGGATTAAGGTATCTAATATGACATTTTGGCAGTAGCGAAAAAGCAATTGGTTTTATGATTGCTAAAATTAGCTTTTAAACTTCACTAATAACAGACTAATTTTGTTCTGTTAAATTTAATGATAAGAATATTTTGAAATCATTCGATTAAAGTATACTGTAACCTTAAAAATGGGAAGAAAATATGTTTAAATCTATGGCAGTTTGCCGTTTGTTGGCTGTTTCTCTTGCGTGCATGGCACTACCTGCATGTGCCGATGGTAGTGAAAATGGCCAAAAACATGGTAATAAAACTGAATCGAATTATGAAACAACCAATTTTTATCAGTTGTCACAGATGTATGAGCCGTCAGGGGTTGTACAACTTGCTGATGGCAGAATTTTGGTTGTAGAAGATGAAGCCAAACGTGCATTTAATCTGTTGTCTTTTGGCAAGGATGGTCACCTCAAAGAAAGTGAGGATGATGATTCGGCATTGATGGGAGGCTTTAAAAAACAGCTTACCGACTTAGAGGCGTTGTCCAAAGATTCTCAAGGTTGGATATACGCAATAAGTTCTCACTCTGAGACAAAACAAAATGAGCGTCTTATAGATCGCGAGCATTTATTTCGTTTTAGAATTAATGGGAACAAGGCAGAGAAAATTAGTTATGCACCTAACTTAAAAGATGCCTTAGGAAGTTCTGATGCAATATTACAAAGTATCAAGCAGCAAACCGGGCGCAGTATTGATTTTCACACTATGAATGTTGAGGGTATGCATTATGATCAACATACCGATCGTTTATTGCTAGCATTCCGAGCTCCTTTCAGCTTGATTGTTCCGATCGAAAACCATGATGCAATGTTTTCAAAAGGAGCCCAGCCTAAATTTGGTAAGCCGGTGGTATTAAAGTTAAAAGGTGGAGGTATCCGCTCTCTAACCTATGATCCTGTTCTTAAATCCTACTTATTGGCAAACGAGGTTACGGGAAGTAATGGCAAAGGCCAATCGCAATTGTGGACTTGGGATGGGAAAGCAGAATCCGAATTGGTTGAGCTCAACTTGCCTGAAAGTCCCAAACTGAAAAATATTGAAGCGGTCGAATCTGTAGTATTTAACGATAAACCTTATTTGTTGTTGATGGGTGATGAGGGTAGCGTTAAAAAACAACGGCCTGCACGCTATTTGTTGCTGGATTACAGTGATCTGAATAAATAAATTTTTATACTTTCTTGTATTGAAAAATAATAAAGACCAAATTTCTCATACGATGAATTTGGTCTTCATTATTTTAGCTGCTGTATAATTTCAACAGGTTCAGTTTTCAGACGGCCTTAGTATCTAATTAAAGCATTATAAAAACCGGGCAATAATAAAACTGATCACAAATACTGCAACCATAAGCAGAATGGTGGTAATGTTTCCAGAAATATTTTTCTTTTTAGGCATGAGAGCAGAAGATAGCAGGTTACCACCTTGCTCTTCTCTCATTTTTTGCTCTAATTCTGCTCGGATTTGTTTCCTTAATCGTTGTTCTTCAGCTTCTTTTTCTAACTGCAATTTGTGGGCGATTTCACTTTGCCTGCGGGCTTCGAAAGCCAGTTTTTCTTGCCATTCTATGCGTTTTCTTGCAATGTTTTCTTCCGAAAGGGCATAGATAAATTCATGGCAGGTAGGGCACTCTGTTGCTTCGGGATTTTCAAGCATGGTTTGGCAAACAGGACATTGTGACAGCGTTTTGGGATTGTCTTCCTCAAGCTCCTGCTCTGCTTCGGGTGCAAACTCCAAGGAGCGTCTGGTAATGACATCCAAGCCTATATAGCTGAAATAATGCTGGGCATTTTCACGCTCTTCCGGGGTACAGTGCTCGGCAATAATGGCTTGGGGGCGTTCTTTTAAGGCCCAAATCAAATCTTCGGCTTCTTTTTCAGATAAGTTTTCCCGTATAGAAGCGTCAATCCTATCTTTACTGATGTTGGGAGGATATGAGACATAGACGTCATAAAATCTTTTTTGCTTATTCATTATTAATCCATTAGAAAAAGCTAAGTTTATTTTTGTTAATAGTCATTTTATCTTTTATAAATATGACTTGTAAATATTAAAAGTTGGTTGGTACGGTTTAAGAAAGTTAAATTTTACAGGTTTTGTCTTGAACGTGGGAATGTAGACAAGTATTTATTATATTTCATTTGATACTATTTTATTTGAAATAATATATTTAAATATTTAATTTAAGATAAGCGGTCATTTTTTAAAATAAATGGTTTTTGATGCATTTTAAATATTTATTAGACATGTAAGTGGAATTAATTATGATATATAGATATTAAATTGATAATAAAGCCTCCGGTCTTCCAGAGGCTTTATTTTTCTAAGGTTACATATAAACAGCATATTTATTGTGGAATTTTATTAAATAGATTGTAAAAATTTTGCGTAGTTGCTGCTGCTATTTCTTCCAAAGAAGCAGAGCGTAATTGTGCGATAAACTCAGCGGTATATTTAACATAAGCAGGCTCGTTGGTTTTGCTGCGTTTGGGAACAGGGGCTAAAAACGGGGCGTCGGTTTCAACCAACATCCTGTCTAGTGGAACATATTTTGCGGCTTCTTGTATTTCTGCTGCATTTTTGAATGTCACGATTCCTGAAAATGATATATAGAATCCTAAATCCAAAGCAGCTTTGGCGATTGCAACATTTTCCGTAAAGCAGTGAATGACTCCGGCGTGTGCCTGCTGCTCTTTTAAGATGCGTATGGTGTCTTCCGCTGCTTTCCTGGTATGGACGATTAAAGGCAGTTTGCTTTGATTGGCTACCTGGATATGATTGATGAACCGTTGGTGTTGCCAGGTTAAATCTCCTTGGCACCAGTGGTAATCCAAGCCGGTTTCACCTATTCCGACAACTTTAGGATGTGTGCTGTGACTGATTAATTCCTCAACAGTAAATTCTTCGGCATCTTTTTCATCCGGGTGGATGCCGACGGTAGCAAAGATATTGTGATGGTTTTCCGCAATGGCCAAAACTTCTTCAAAGCTTTTTTTGCTGACACTGATGGCAAGCGCTTTAGCCACATGGTTATCGGCCATGTTGGCAAGTATTTCGGGCAAGCGGTCGCTTAGCCCTGTGAAGTTCAAGTGGCAATGTGAATCTATTAGTTGCATGGTATTGTCTGTCGGCGTCAGTGTTTTGTTTATAAAGTAAAAGTTGCCTTATCGCTTTTCAGCAAATTACCCAGTTCGTTTTCAATGGCATTTTTGGTTTGGATGCAGATGGCATCAGTGCCGAAAGCCAGTCCCACACCCTTGGGGCGGTTGGCTGACGTGCGGGCCAGATTGATCCAGGCAACATTGGTGCGCAGGAATTTTTTGCCGGCTTGATTGGGTAATTCCAGTACGAGAAGCACTTCGTCGTTGAGTGAAAAAATGTCTTCCGTGGGGATGAAGATGCCGCCATGTTCTAAGAACGGCATATAGCTGTTGTAGAGCATGGTTTTGTCTTTGATTTGCAGATTCATCATTTTGCCGGGAAGATTGGTTAATGTATCCATAATAGATGTGCCTATTTATTTTGCCAAAAGTGTAAATATTCAATCAGTATATCTTCAAGTTGTATTTTAACACTTAAGGTATGATATCCGTAAGGATTCAATTTATTCAGACGTTGGGTTAATGCAAACAGTTGAAGTTTGTCGGTTCGCTTGGCGGTTTGGCTTAACGCATCACGATAAGCGGGGTAATAAAGCGGCTGGGTATTTTGTTGCGATAATCCCAAATCCAAAAGCCATTTATGCATCCAATCTAGAAAAATGGCCAGTGGCAACTTGCTTTTATCAAACGTAGCGGCGTAATCCAAAATGGCCAGTAATCGTGGCGAACTTAATAAAGACAATAATTCGGTACGCAGTTTGTCGGCTTCCGGTGTTGCTTGGAAGAGTGGGGCTCCGGCGTGAAATGCCAATAACTCTTCAGCATTTTCGGTATTGTGTTCATGTAGGTAAGCCAGTGCTTCGGCTCGGGAGGGAGCGGGAAGCAGCATTTGCCGGCAACGGCTTTTGATTGTGGGCAGCAGTTTGTCGCGTGAGTGGCAGACAAGTAAAAAGACGACATCAGCGGGAGGCTCTTCTAAAATTTTCAGTAGGGCGTTGGCAGCCTGTGGGTTCATGCTTTCAGCCGGTGCAATCAAAATGATGCGTTTGCCGCCTCGAACGGAGGTGAGATGGACGTTATCGAGAATATTGCGTACGGCATCGATTTTGATTTGCAAAAGTTTTCTGCCAATTGCGCCGTCTTCGGGCATTTCCGGTGTCAGAAGATAGAAATCGGGGTGGCTGCTTTGATTAAACAAGTGGCATGAAGGACAAGTTTGGCAAGGTTCGCCCGATTCCGGGTTCTGCTCGCATAAAAGGGCTTGGGCGGTATGATAGGCAAAAGCGGTTTTACCGGTGTTTTCTTTGCCGATAAACAGCCAGGCATTGGGGTGGTTTTGCCGGGTTGATGACAGTTGTTGCCATTGTTGTTGATGCCATGGATAAATCATATGCAGGTCGTTATCGGAAAAATGCCATTATATCGCAAACAGGCTTGATTTCTGCTAGGGTTTTTTGGCCGGTTTGTGCGGCTTGCCGTTAGGAATTAAAAGGGAGTTTGCCGTTTGTATTGGGTTGAGGCCGTCTGAAAAAAACATCATTTTTCAGACGGCCTTTTACATTGATATTTTTATTGCGGCTTTGTCTTCTTGGAAATCAGTTTATAGTTTAGGTTCAAGTTGGAAGTGGCGGTTGAGTGTTTGTTCGATGTCGTTTCGAACATCGCCCTTTTCCCGGTTGCTGTTGATTACGGCATATTTTTCAGGGTGTTTTGCGGCCCGTTGCAGGTAGGTATGGCGTACACGGGTAAAGAATTCGGCTTCTTCTTGCTCAAAGCGGTCTTTTTCGCGTGAACGGGTGATGCGGTTGAGTGAAACTTCCAAAGGGACGTCGAGCAGAATGGTTAAATCCGGGCGGAAACTGCCTTGAACCCAGTTTTCCAGAGTTTCGATATCGCTAAGCGGAATATGGCGCCCGCCACCTTGATAGGCGTAGGTTGCATCGGTAAACCGGTCGGATACGACGTGTATTCCTTCGTTTAAAGCAGGCAGGATGACGTCTTCGATATGCTGTTGGCGGGCGGCAAACATTAAAAGGGTTTCCGTGCGCAAACTGACTTGGGTTTCAGGGTTTAGCAATAATGACCTTAATTCTTCGCCTAAAGGTGTGCCGCCCGGTTCCCGGGTAAACAGTACGGGCAGGTTGTGTTGCTCAAACCAAGCCTTGATAACGGCAAGGTTGGTGGATTTGCCTGCGCCGTCTATGCCGTCGAGCGTGATGAATTGTGCCGGTTTCATGATTACGGTACTCCGTTTTACGGGTAGAGGCCGTCTGAAAATTCAGACGGCCTTTGATGGTTTGAGAACGGTTTTATTTCTTCAAAATGTATTTGCGGACTGCCGCGTTGTGTTCTTCCAGGGTATGGCTGAATTGGCTCAAGCCTGTGTTGTCCATTTTGGAAACAAAATAGAGATATTTGGCGGAAGAAGGGTGTGCGGCCGCTTCCAAGGCGGCTTTTCCGGGAAGGGCGATGGGGGTGGGCGTCAAGCCGTTTCGGGTGTAGGTGTTGTAGGGCGTGTCGCGGCGTATGTCGGATTTGCGGATGCGGCCGGTGTAGCTGTCGCCCATACCGTAGATAATGGTCGGGTCGGTTTGCAGTCTCATGCCGATGGCCAAGCGGTTGACGAAGACGGCGGCAACATGTTTTCGGTCGGCTTCGTGTGCGGTTTCTTTCTCAATCAGGCTGGCCATAATCAACAGCTCGTAAGGCGTTTTGTAGGGCAGGCCGCTTTGACGCTCGTCCCACGCGGTTTGCAGGTTTTTCTGCATGGTTCGGTAGGCAAGCTTGTAGATTTGAATATCGCTGCTGTCGGTGTCGATTTCGTAAGTATCGGGAAAAAACAGGCCTTCGGGGTGTGTGTGCAGGATATCCGGATCAATGTGTTTCAACAGTTTTTCGTTGCTCCAGCCTGCCGTTTCATGAAGGATATCGTCGGTTTTGTTGATGATATTGCGCATTTGTGCAAAACGCATGCCTTCGGTAATGCGGATGGTAACGGCATCGGGGCGGCCTTTATGCAAGCGTTGCAGGATAGACCAAGCGGAAACTTGCTTGGGCAGTTTATATGAACCTGAATGCAGGCGGTTGTGTACGCCGAGCAGGTAGGCGGTGGCCAGGAGAACGTGCCGGTTGTAAATCACATCATCTTCAGCCAGCTTTCTGCTGACGGCAGACAGGCCTTGATTTTTCTCAACGCGCATGCGGTAGGTTTGTTCGTTGGTTTTCGGGGCGAATAAAAGAAAAGCCCATACGCCGGCAAGCAATACCAACAGGCTTGCCGACCATTTTAAAAACTTTTTCAACATGGTAGCATGGTTCGGTTAAATAATCGGGTGTCAGTATAGTATAAGTTGCCGATACTGTGTTGCGGCGTTATTTCAAACGGTTTGTCCAACAGGTTTTCGGTAAGCGGACAAAAGACGGAAGCAGCGGCAGAGAGGCCGTCTGAAATTTTTAAGGATAAGGTTATGAATCCTGATTGGAATCAAGGTTGGTGGCAACAGGCGGCAAAACTACCGTCGCCGAACTTCAGTAAACGGGCAGAGGGAGAGCGGGTAACGCTGGTGGTGCTGCACAATATTTCTTTACCGCCTTTTGAGTACGGCAGCGGTGCGGTGGAGAAGCTGTTTACCAACACGATTAATCCGGTCGAACACCCTTTTTTCAGTATCATTGCCGATTTGCGCGTTTCCAGCCATTTTTTTATCGACCGGCACGGTCGAACCGTCCAATTTGTTTCATGTGACGATATGGCTTACCACGCCGGCATTTCGGCATTTCAGGGCAGGGAAAAGTGCAATGCTTTTTCCGTCGGCATCGAATTGGAAGGCTGCGATTTTGAACCCTTTACCGCTTTGCAATATCAAAGTCTGAACAAATTGCTGAATGCTTTGGCAGGACATTACCCGATTGAGGCGGTCACCGGGCATCAAGACATTGCGCCGGGACGGAAAAGCGATCCCGGACATTTCTTTGATTGGGCGCAATTGACCGCTTCGGGCATACCTGTTATCCGTTAAAAATAACGCTAAATCCTTTTCAGACGGCCTTTACTGTCAGAATGGGTAAACTTGGTTATAATTCCAGTTCCTGCACCGACTAACCGTTTAAAATAGGTTGTAAACAACTATGAGCGATGTGGTTTTAATCATTATTATTATCGGATTGGCGATTATTCTCGCCGTTCTGGCTTACAATATCCATCAGGAAAAGAAATACCAGCGTCAGGTACGCGAGCAGTTCGGCCATGCCGACAAAGATGCGCTTCTGCACAGTAAAACCGATTTCGTGCGTGACGGCGGAGCGAAAAAAGGCTTGAAAGGCATGCCGTTTGCACATAAAAAAGCCGTAGAAGCCGAAGTCCGCGAAGAAGAAAAAAATGCCGATCTGTTTACCGTTGGAGATGAAGACGAATTTCACAAAGACGTTACGGTAAGCGTGCAAGAAAACGAAAAAGAAGCCGTTATCGAACAAGAAGAAGCGGCTGCGGAAGCCGAATTTGAATTTAAGAAAATGGCATCTCCGGTTTTGTCGCAAACCAAAGTTGACGGCAAACGCACCTTGCTTCTGGATTTGGAAGGGTTGCCGAAAGTCGAGTTGCCGTGGTTTGATCCGCGCTTCGATTACATGGCCTATATCGCTTTGAGCGAACCGCAAGAGCTGCACAATATTCCGCGTTTATCGAGCCGTCACCGTTTCCAGATTGCCGGTTGTACCCGTGACGAACGCTTCCAGATTGCCGAGCCGATTCCCGGCGTGGCTTACCAGGGTTTTGTCATCGGTTTGCAGGCAATCAGCCGCAGCGGTTTGGCAACCGTGCAGGAATTGGAGCGTTTCGGCGAGCAGGCCAACCAGTTTGCCAAAGATATGAACGGCAGTCTGTTGCTGACCGATATCGACGCTTTCTTGAAAGTGGCCCGTCCGTTGGATGATTTGTGTGCAAGAGTCGATCAAACTATTGCCATGCATTTGGTATCGCGCACCAATGTCAGCGGTTTGGAATTGCGTTCTGCTATTGAAGAATTAAATTTCGAATTGGGTGTGGACGGCGCGTTCCACTATCCGAAAGACGGCGAACCGTTGTTCAGCATTATTACTTTGGATAACTCTCCGTTTACGTCCAGTCTGCTTTCCAGCCAGGCTTACCGCGGTTTCAGTATGCTGTTTGATATTCCGCATGTTCCGGCCGGAGAAAAACAGTTCAACGATTTCATGGACTTGGCTGTGAAATTGGCCAGCAAATTAAGTTTGGACTTGGTCAACGACAAATTGGAGGAGTTGTCTACCGAGTGGCTGGTTGAAGTGCGCCGTTATGTGTTGGCCCGTCAGGACGAAATGAAGAAAGTCGGCATTGAGCCCAGCGGACAGTTGGCGCAGCGCCTGTTCTCTTAAACCGGTATATTGATGATAAAAAGGCCGTCTGAAAATTTTCAGACGGCCTTTTTAGTATTTTCAAATCATTTCAATATTGAGAAGGAATGGCAAAGGAACGCTTTTTCTATACAATACGGCTTAATCTACGCAAATAACTTTATCCTAATCCGAAATAAAACGATGATGCCAATCTTAGTCGGGCGGCAAACAACAGTTTGATTCCGTATTGCTTGGGGTTTTGTATTAAAAATAGATTTATTTGCCGGTTATAAATTTCAGACGGCCTTTATCATCAAAGTATCAAAAAGAGGCCGTCTGAAAAACCATCCATATTTCAGACGGTCTTCACATGAACAATATTGCATTACGCATTCAAGAACTCACCGAACAGCTCAACCGCTACGCCTACGAATACTATACCCTCGACGCGCCCACCGTGCCCGATGCCGAGTACGACCGGCTTTTCCGCGAACTCGAAGCCCTCGAAGCCGCCCACCCCGATTTACGCCTGCCCGAAAGCCCCACCCAGCGCGTCGGCGGTATGCCTTTGGACGGCTTTGAAAGCGTGCGCCATACCGTGCCGATGCTGTCGCTGAACAATGCTTTTTCGCCGCAAGACGAAAACGACGCATTCGATCACGCCGAAATGCTGGCGTTTGACGAGCGCGTGCGCGGCGGATTGTCCGGCGTTCAACCCGAATACGTTATCGAACCCAAATTCGACGGCCTCGCCATCAGCCTGCTCTACCGCAACGGCGTGCTGGTTCAGGCGGCCACGCGCGGCGACGGTACCACCGGCGAAGACGTTACCCAAAACATCAAAACCATTGCCAATATCCCGCTGAAACTGCGCGGCGACAACCTGCCTTCGCTGCTTGAAGTGCGCGGCGAAGTGCTGATGCTCAAAGCGGATTTTGCCGCCTTAAACGAGAAACAGGCTGCCGACAACCAAAAACTGTTTGCCAACCCGCGCAATGCTGCTGCGGGCAGCCTGCGCCAACTCGATTCGCGCATCACCGCCAAACGCCGCCTGCATTTTTTCGCTTACGGCATCGCCCGCATCGAAGGCGGTACACGTTTGGAAGAGCATATTCAAGAGCTGGCTTATTTGTTTGAACTCGGTTTCAGCCTGCCGCACGGGCAATTCGGCGTTTTCCCTAATATCGCCGAAATACTGGCATTTTACGAACACATGTCGCGAAAACGCCCCGAACTGCCGTATGAAATCGACGGCATGGTGGTGAAAGTGAACAGTTTGGCGCAGCAGGAAACTCTGGGTTTCGTTTCCCGCGCGCCGCGCTGGGCCATTGCGCACAAATTCCCCGCCGAAGAAGCCTTAACCGTGGTCGAAGCGATTGACGTGCAGGTCGGCCGCACCGGAGCCGTTACCCCCGTCGCCCGCTTGCAGCCGGTATTTGTCGGCGGCGTTACCGTAACCAACGCCACGCTGCACAACGAAGGCGAAACGCAACGCAAAGATGTGCGCGTGGGCGACACCGTAGTAGTGCGCCGCGCGGGAGACGTGATTCCCGAAGTGGTGCGCGTGGTGCTTGAACGCCGCCCGATGCAAACCGTTACCGAAACCGTTTCAGACGGCCTGCAAAACGATTTGTTTGCCGAACCGGTTAGGCCGTCTGAAAACGTACAAACCGAACAAATACCGCTTTACCCCCAATACCGCCTGCCCGAACGCTGCCCGATCTGTGCCAGCGAAATTGAACGCGAAGAAGGCGAAGCCGTGGCCCGTTGCAGCGGCGGCATGTTGTGCCAAGCCCAGCGCGCGCAAGGGCTGATTCATTTTGCTTCGCGCAAAGCGATGGATATCGACGGCTTAGGCCAGCGGCAAATCGAGCAGTTGGTAGCCCAAAATTTGGTGCAGCATTTCGCCGACCTCTACCGTTTGGACGTGCCGACTTTGCAGTTGATGAAAGAAAACGCCGATAAGGAGCAGGCTGCGGACACCGGCAGCACGGTTTCAGACGGCCTCAAAACAACAGTGAAAAAACAGTCGCCGACCAAATGGGCGGAAAACATCCTCGCCGGCATCGAAGCCAGCAAACAGCCCGAGCTGGCGCGATTCCTGTTCGCCCTCGGCATCCGCCACGTCGGCGAGCGCACGGCCAAAGTGCTGGCGCAGGCGTTTGGCACGCTGGAAAAAGTACGCCGCGCACCCGAACCGGTGCTGGCCTGCCTGCCCGACATCGGTGCCGTCGTCGCCCGTTCCATCGCCCATTTTTTCGCCCAACCGGAGCAGCAGGCGATGATAGACGAACTGCTTGCCGTAGGCGTTGTTCCGCAAAACCAAGCCGTTACCCTGCCCCTTTCCCAATATGTTACTCCGGCCAAATGGCTCAGCCGCCTGCCCGGTTTCAAAATCAGCGAAACCAAAGCCGCCGCCTTGTGGGATTTGGTCGGCAAAAATATAGACGACCTGTTGAACGACAATGCGTTGAATGCCGACTGGCAGCAATGGCGCAACCAACCCGAAAATGCAGCCCTTTTATTGTCTATGCGGCAGTTTCTGGAACAGATGCCGTCTGAAAACGAACCAACCGTTTCAGACGGCCTCAACCAAGCCGTTGCCGGTAAAACTTTCGTACTCACCGGCACGTTGCCGACGCTGAAACGCGACGAAGCGCAAGCCATGATTGAAGCGGCGGGCGGGAAAGTGTCCGGCAGCGTATCGAAAAAAACCGATTATGTGGTCGCGGGCGAAGCGGCGGGCAGCAAACTGGAAAAAGCCAATGCGCTGGGCGTGGCGGTATTGGATGAAGCGAGCTTGAAGTTGTTGATTAACTGAGTTATGCAATAATTTTAAAAAACGTATATAATGTTAAATATAGTATTTAATGTAATAATTATTGTAAATATTTATTTGCTTGCGTAAGCTGTTGGGATGTTGAAGCAGAATTTTAGGAGAATGGAATGAAACCGATTAAGAAAGCCGTATTTCCCGTGGCCGGCATGGGCACCCGTTTCTTACCCGCCACTAAAGCCAGCCCGAAAGAAATGCTGCCGATCGTCGACAAACCGCTGATCCAATATGCCGTAGAAGAAGCCGTGGCTGCAGGTTGCACCGAAATGGTGTTCGTAACCGGCCGCAACAAACGCAGCATCGAAGACCACTTCGATAAGGCTTATGAGCTGGAAACCGAGCTGGAACACCGAAACAAAGAAAAATTATTGGCCCATGTGCGGGACATTCTGCCGTCCGGTATTACCTGCCTGTATATCCGCCAAGCCGAAGCATTGGGTTTGGGGCACGCCGTGCTGTGTGCCAAAGCCGCCGTCGGCGACAACCCGTTTGCCGTAATTCTGGCCGACGACTTGATCGACGCACCGCAAGGCGCGTTGAAGCAGATGGTGGATATCTACAACCAAACCGGCAACAGCGTTTTGGGCGTAGAAACCGTCGATCCGTCGCAGACCGGTTCATACGGCATCGTTGAAATCGAAAATCTGAAAAACTATACCCGCATTACCAATATCGTTGAAAAACCGAAGCCCGAAGAGGCTCCTTCCAATCTGGCCGTGGTCGGACGCTACATTCTCACGCCGCGTATTTTCGATTTGCTCACCAACCTGCCGCGCGGTGCGGGCAACGAAATCCAGCTTACCGACGGCATTGCCCGCCTGCTGGATCACGAGTTTGTGCTGGCGCATGCTTTCGAAGGCAAACGTTATGACTGTGGCAGCAAAATCGGCTATTTGGAGGCAACATTGGCTTATGGCTTAAAACACCCGGAAACCGGCGAGGCGTTCCGCAAGTTGTTGAAGCGTTATGCCGAAAATGCCTGATACAGGCCAATTAAACCTTAAAAGGCCGTCTGAATTTCAGACGGCCTTTTGTTTCTGCAAACAACGTATTGGGCTATAATCGCTTTTCTTTAATTTTGAAATCCAACAGATTATGAAACATATCCATATCATCGGAATCGGCGGCACATTTATGGGCGGCGTGGCGGCCATTGCCAAAGAAGCAGGATTTACCGTCAGCGGCTGCGATGCCAAGATGTATCCGCCTATGAGTACGCAGCTTGAGGCTTTGGGTATCGATGTGCATGAAGGTTTCGATGCGGCGCAGCTGGAACAATATCCGGCGGATGTGTATGTAATCGGTAATGTCGCCAAGCGCGGAATGGACGTGGTGGAAGCGGTGTTGAACCGCGGACTGCCCTATACGTCGGGACCGCAATGGCTGGCGGAAAATGTTTTGCACAAACATTGGGTTTTGGCGGTGGCCGGAACGCACGGTAAAACCACAACGGCTTCCATGCTGGCATGGGTGTTGGAATATGCAGGCTTGGCGCCGGGCTTCCTGATCGGCGGTGTACCGCAAAATTTCAATGTTTCCGCGCGGTTGCCGCAAACACCGCGTCAAGATCCGGATTCGACATCGCCGTTTTTCGTTATCGAAGCCGACGAATACGATACGGCATTTTTCGATAAGCGCAGCAAATTCGTCCATTACCGTCCGCGTACGGCGGTATTGAACAACTTGGAATTCGACCATGCCGATATTTTTGCCGACTTGGCCGCCATTCAAACCCAGTTCCATCATTTGGTGCGTACCGTGCCTTCGGAGGGTTTGATTGTCAGCAACGGTGCCGAACGGAATTTGGAAGTGACTTTGGAGAAAGGCTGCTGGACGCCTGTCGAGCGCTTCGGTTGCGAATCGGGTTGGAAAATCGGCGAAGTTTTTGCCGACGGTTCGTTTGATGTGTATTTGAACGGCAATAAAGCCGGTCATGTAGGCTGGGAGATTATCGGCGAGCACAACCGCATGAATGCTTTGGCCGTGATTGCAGCCGCGCGTCATGCCGGTGTCGATGTTCAGACGGCCTGTGAAGCCTTGTCGGTATTTAAAAATGTAAAACGCCGTATGGAAACCAAAGGTACGGTGAACGGTATTACGGTTTACGATGATTTTGCCCACCATCCGACGGCAATTGCGACGACGGTTGCCGGTTTACGCCAGAAAGTCGGCAAAGCAAGAATTTTGGCGGTATTGGAGCCGCGATCGAACACCATGAAGTTGGGTACCATGAAAGCGGCTTTGCCGCAGAGCTTGCAGGAGGCCGATCGGGTTTACTGCTATGCGGGCGGTGTCGATTGGGATGTGGCCGAAGCCTTGTCGCCTTTGGGCGGAAAACTCTATACCGGCAAAGAGTTTGAGACATTTGTGGCGGAAATTGTGCGGCAGGCGCAGGCAGGGGATCATATTTTGGTGATGAGTAACGGCGGTTTCGGTGGTATTCACGATAAATTGTTGGCCGCTTTAAAGGAAAATGCCTGAGTTTCGGCTTTTTCCTATCAGCTTTCCTGTTTTTGCCGTTAACCGTATCGGCTGACTTTATTTATGCAAGGCCGTCTGAAAATTCAGACGGCCTTGTTAATGAACGGGTGCTGTAAAAAATCGATATTTCATTTGCAGAAGCAGCAGCCGGTCTGATATTAAAATTAATTTGATTGGCTATCTTCGGAGCGATTCAGGTAAAATGCGGTCTGTATTGAAACCGCTATTGATATTTATGACTATTGAAAAAACTTCCAACATGAAATATTGGCTGCTGGCAGCGGCGGCCATTGTTTTGGATCAAATCACCAAATTTGCCGTTTTGGACCGCTTTGAGTTTGCCGAGCGTTTGAATGTTATTCCCGGCTTTTTTGATTTGACTTTACTGTTTAACACCGGGGCGGCGTTCAGCTTTCTGGCGGATGCGGGCGGTTGGCAGAAATTCTTCTTTTTGGGTTTGGCGGTAGTGATCTGCACTTATTTGGCACGCGCCATTGTTAAAAACGATTTCGGTATTTGGGGTAAATACGGCGCGGCCATGATTATCGGCGGTGCATTCGGCAATGTAATCGACCGTTTGCTGCACGGACATGTTGTTGATTTTCTGTTGGTTTATTGGCAAAACTGGTATTACCCGGCTTTTAATATGGCCGACAGCTTTATTTGTGTCGGAGCGGTATTGCTGGTTATCGACAGCTTCAAGCATAAAAAGAACAAGGCATAAGCGGCCTGCTTGTGCGGAAGATCAAATTTGAGGCCGTCTGAAATTTTCAGACGGCCTGTCAGGATAAAAAATGACGGAAAAAACCATTCTTTTAGCCAATCCGCGCGGATTCTGCGCCGGCGTGGACAGAGCCATCAGCATTGTAGAGCGGGCACTGGAAGAATTCGGTGCGCCGATTTATGTGCGCCATGAAGTCGTGCACAATAAATTCGTGGTGGACAACCTGCGCGATAAAGGTGCGGTGTTTATCGAAGATTTGGCGGATGTGCCCGAAGGTGCGACCTTGATTTATTCGGCGCACGGCGTATCCAAAGCGGTTCAGGATGAAGCCGAGGCGCGCGGTTTCCGTGTGTTTGACGCAACTTGTCCGTTGGTGACAAAAGTGCATAAAGAAGTGGCGCGCTTGGATGAGCAGGGCTATCAGATTATTATGATCGGCCATAAGGGACACCCTGAAGTGGAAGGGACGATGGGGCAGCTGCCTGAAGGTACGATGCTGCTGGTGGAAACCGTAGATGATGTTGCCGGTTTGGAAGTGCGCAATCCGGATAAGCTGTCGCACGTCAGCCAAACGACTTTGTCGGTAGATGAAACCAAAGACATTATCGAAGCCTTGCGGGCGCGTTTTCCCAATATCCGCAGTCCGCATAAGGAAGATATCTGCTATGCGACCACCAACCGTCAAGAAGCGGTAAAAACTTTGGCGTCGGAGTGTGATATCGTGATTGTAGTCGGTTCGCCTAACAGCTCGAACAGCAACCGTTTGCGCGAAGTAGCGGCGCAGCGCGGTATTGATTCGTATATGGTCGACAACGCCGGATACCTCAAACCGGAGTGGTTTGAGGGTAAGCGCAAAGTCGGCGTAACCGCCGGGGCTTCCGCGCCCGAAGTATTGGTGCAGGAAGTGGTGTCAGCCATTCAAAGCTGGGGACACGATACCGTTTGCGAAGGTGAAGGCGTAGAAGAGAGCATTGTTTTCGTGCTGCCTAAAGCATTGCGTAAATAAAAGTGTGAAGCCGGGCTGATCTGCGGCGTATCAAATCATGCCGTCTGAAAATGGGAAGGCCGTCTGAATTTTCAGACGGCCTTGATTTATGCTGACGGTATGCGCCTTGCGGCCATGCGTTGACCGATTTCTGCGAGTTTTTCCGGCGGAATATGCTGTTTGGCCAGTTCAAACAAGGGTTCTTCGATTTGCAGATGGGCATGGTAGCCGTCGGTGAAATTTTGCAATACCTGCGGATTCGGGCGGTATTCGGAGTTGCTTTGCATCAGGGTAAATTCATGGGACAGCTGCCGCCAGCTTTCGTGCAGCGTTTCGTGCTGGCCGAGCAGCGTATCGATGTCGGTGCGGGCTTGCGGCGCATATTGCAGCAGCAGGGGGAACAGGTCGTCTTCTTCGTCTTGGTGGTGCAGCGGGGCAGCGATATTGAAGTATTGGCTGATTTGCCGGACGGTTTGGATAACGATGTCGTTGCAGCCGTTGTCTTCAATATATTGGGAAAGCAGGGCGACTTGTCCGCAAAAGCGGCGCACTTTTCCGTGGCAGGCATACAGCATTTCGATCGGCTCGGCGAAGGTAACGCTGCGGTTGTCGAATAAGTCCATGTGAATATCCTGTTTTATCTGTCGGATTATTGGGTAGCAAAAACGGGTTGGGTCAAAATTTCAGACGGCCTCCGTTTGGTTTTGAGGCAGGTTAGGGGTTAATTATAAATCGACCAGCAGCTTGCGTATGGTGTCCAATGCCTGATTGGATTCGTGCCGGCATGGGTCGGGCATATTGCCGTTGGTGCAGGCCAAGCCGATGATGCCGCAAAGGTGAATATAGGGCAGGCCGATTTCGCGTGCCAAAATGGCTTCGGGCATGCCGGACATGCCGATGATGTCTACGCCGTCGTTACGGTAGCGGCTGACTTCGGCACGGGTCGGCCAGCGCGGTCCTTGAATGCAGCCGTACACGGCATTGCTGATGATGTGGGTATCATGCCCTGCGGCGTGTTGCAGCAGGGTTTGGCGCAGGCTGTTGTCGTAAGGGTAGGAAAAATCGGTATGGACAACCGCTTGATTCGGGCCTTCGAAAAAGGTGGAAGGGCGGTTGGTGTAGTCGATTAAATCATCGGGCACCACCAATGCGCCGGCCGGGCAGCCTTCGTGCAGTCCGGCAACGGATGAAATGGAAATAATGTTTTCCGCACCGGCGGAATGCAGCGCCCAAATATTGGCGCGGTAGTTGATTTCGTGCGGCGCAAGTGTGTGGTTGAAGCCGTGTCGGGCGAGAAAAACGATATCTTGGCTGCCGAGACGGCCGAACAATAACGGTGTGCTGGGCTCGCCGTAGGGCGTGCGGACGATTTGGCGGTGGGTAATGCTGAGTTCGGGCAGGCGGGTCAGGCCGCTGCCGCCGATAACGGCAATCATGTTTGCTCCGTGTCGGGAAAATAAAGTGGGTTTATTGTAATGGATTTGGCGGCGGTTCGGTATGTCGGAAAGTAATACGGCGCGGACAAATGCCGTTAAATGAAAATGCAGAATCAGCCGGGGCCGGCTGGATTGTGGCGGCGGTAGCGGTTACCGTATTGCTGACGTATGCCTCGAATATCATGCCGGGGTTTTGAAATTCGGCTGCAAAATAGAATAAGGCCGAAAAATTCAGACGGCCTCACAATGAATGTTATTTGAGATTTAAGCGTTTTCCCCATTTTTTCACAAACTCGGTCAGCTCGGCCACGCTTTCGGGCTTCAGCATCGGGCGGGCTTGTTTGGCCAGCGTTTTGGCTTCCTGCAGATTGATTTCGCCTGCGCGGTAGCGTGCCCAATGGGTTTGAACGTAGTCGGACATTTCCTGCTGATGCGTTTCCTGCGTGTGTTTGAGGATGAATTTTAAGGCCTGTTTTTCGATGATGTTCATGGGTTTAAATGCTTTGATTTGAAGGGAAGGCCGTCTGAAAATGTGTTTTCAGACGGCCTCTGTTTAATGAAGTAAACCTGATGTTAGGCCACTTGGGTTTGGTGCTCGTCGCCGTTGCGCGCGCGGATTTCGCCTAAGCGGTAAACGGTTTCGCCTTGTTCGGCCAAGAATTTCTGCACCGCGTCGGCATCTTCTTTGGCGATGATGACCACCATGCCGATGCCGCAGTTGAAGGTGCGGTACATTTCCTGTTGTGCCACGTTGCCCGCTTGTTGCAGCCATTGGAACAGCTTGGGCATTTCCCATGCGTTGGCGTCGATTTGGGCAACGGTGTTTTCGGGCAGCACGCGCGGTACGTTTTCGGTGATGCCGCCGCCAGTGATGTGCGCCATGCCTTTGATGGTGAATTGTTTCAATGCGGCAAGAATCGGTTTTACATATAAGCGGGTGGGGGCGATGATGGCTTGGCGCAGGGTTTTGTTGCCGTCGAACGGTGCGTCCAAATCGGGCTGGTCGCGCTCGATGATTTTGCGTACTAATGAATAGCCGTTGGAATGTGCGCCGTTGGAAGCCAAGCCCAGCACGATGTCGCCGGGCACGATGCTGCGGCCGTTGATGACTTGGTCTTTTTCCACCACGCCCACGGCGAAGCCGGCCAAGTCGTATTCGCCTTCGGGATACATGCCGGGCATTTCGGCGGTTTCGCCGCCGATGAGGGCGCAGCCGGATTCTTCGCAGCCTTGGGCGATGCCTTTAATCACGTCGGTAGCGCGGGCGACATCGAGTTTGCCGCAGGCGAAGTAGTCGAGGAAAAACAGCGGTTCTGCGCCTTGTACCAGAATGTCGTTCACGCTCATGGCCACGAGGTCGATGCCGACGGTGTCGTGTTTGTCCCAGTCGAAAGCCAGTTTCAGTTTGGTGCCCACGCCGTCGGTGCCGGAAACGAGCACGGGGTTTTGGTATTTTTTGCCGATTTCCACCAGTGCGCCGAAGCCGCCTAAATCGCCCAATACTTCGGGGCGCATGGTGCGTTTGGCAAAAGGTTTGATGTTTTCAACGAGTTGGTCGCCTGCGTCGATATCTACGCCTGCGTCGCGGTAGCTCAGAGATTCGCTCATGTTTGTGGCTTTCCCAATGAAGTAAGATTGTGGACAAGATAAGGAAAAATTTGTGCGTATTTTACCTGATTTTGACTGCTGTTTGTCTGCATTTGTTAAATAATTTCAGACGGCATAAATTTATGTGGGAAAATGCCTGGTTTGTATTTCAAGATGGTATGCTTAGGGCTTTTCGGAATTTGCCGATTGCCTGATTACGGGATATTTGGATTATGTATCAGAAGAAAATGCGCGGCGTAAAGCCGTGGATATTGGTGGGGCTGGTGCTGGCGGCTTTGGTTTGGCTGGTGTTTGCGCTGAGCAATATTTTGACGCCTTTTATTGTGGCTGCGGTGCTGGCGTATATTTTGAACCCGTTGGTGGAAAAATTACGTGCCAAAGGCATTAAACGCGGGCCGGGTGCGATGCTGGTGATGGTGTCGACCCTGCTTTTGCTGTTTGCGTTGGTGCTGATTATCGTACCGATGCTGATTAACCAGTTTAATAATTTGGTGATGCGTCTGCCGCAGATTGTCTATTTCATCCAAAACAAGCTGCTGCCTTGGATGAACGAATGGGCGGGAGACAGCGTGCAAATCAATATGCAGACGCTGACCGACTGGCTGCAGTCGAATACGGGCGAATTGAGTAATGCCCTGCAGCGTTGGGCGCCGACGTTGATGAGACAGAGCGGCAATATTTTGGCGGGTGTCAGCAATATGCTGTTGCTGCCTTTCCTGCTGTATTACTTCTTGTTGGATTGGCAACGCTGGTCGCTGGGTATCCGTGCTTTTGTGCCGAGACGTTTCTTGGACAACTATTTGCGCATCAGCGGCAATATGGACAGGGTATTGGGCGAGTTTTTACGCGGCCAGTTGGTGGTTATGCTGATTATGGGGCTGATTTACGGCGTAGGGCTGATGCTCACCGGTTTGGATTCGGGCTTTGCCATCGGTATGATTGCCGGTATTTTGGTGTTCGTGCCGTATTTGGGCGCGTTTACCGGCCTGCTGCTGGCTACGTTGGCGGCTTTGCTTCAGTTTGGCTCGTGGCAGGGTTTGCTGATGGTGTGGGCGGTGTTCGGTGTGGGGCAGTTTTTGGAGAGCTTCTTCATCACGCCGAAGATTGTGGGCGACCGTATCGGACTTTCGCCTTTCTGGGTGATTTTCTCGTTGATGGCGTTCGGTCAGCTGATGGGGTTTGTGGGCATGTTGATCGGCTTGCCGTTGGCGGCGGTCACGCTGGTGTTGTTGCGCGAAGGGGCGGACGTGTATTTCCTGAGCCGTTTCTATCGGCATAAATAAACAAGTATTTTCAATAATGTCAGGTAAGAGGCCGTCTGAAAATTTCAGACGGCCTCTTGATTTGGACAGGCGGTGGTTGGTTTAACTTCCGTATCACGCCTAATCGGATACTGTTAGAACGCTTGATTACAGTTGTGACGGAAAAATCTGTTTGCGCGCACGGTAGCGTTTCCATTTCACCAGATAGCCGATGACAACGGGAATGGCGGCGGCAATACCTTTAAACGTCCAGGTGGCATACCAGGGTTTGGCGATAACGATGGTGTCGTTGGCGGAAAGGGCGGTGATGTCGCGTACGGCCAGCCAGTCGAGATAAGGCCACCAGCAGGCGACGAGTGCGCCGAAGAAAAACGGCCAAACGGCGCAGTTGAGGTTGCGTTGCCACAGCATAAAGCAGACTATTGCCCAAAGCAGCGTGAAGCCGGTAACGGTCAGTTTGCTTTCCATCGGCATTCCCAAATAGTTGGCGGCAAGGTAGGTGAGAATAACCCACAGGCCGGCGAGCACGGCCAAAATGATTTCTTCGGGGCGTTTAAACATATCGAATCCTTTTTAAACCGCTACGGCAGCCAAGTGGGCAGATAGCGGAGTGGTAAATAAAAAAAACAAACAGCTGCTGTTTCAGACGGCCTATCGGGCTGAATGTTGCAAAATTCAGCGGTTTTTCAGCTGTTTGGCCGCTTCGATTGCGTAATAGGTCAAGATACCGTCTGAGCCTGCGCGTT
Organism: Neisseria weaveri; assembly: GCF_900638685.1. Lineage (NCBI taxonomy): Bacteria > Pseudomonadati > Pseudomonadota > Betaproteobacteria > Neisseriales > Neisseriaceae > Neisseria > Neisseria weaveri. The sequence goes on from NZ_LR134533.1 coordinate 1,851,860, forward strand.
TGAATGCCAGCAGGCTTTCCAAAATAACTTTTCCGCCGTCAAGCCAGCCGTTTTGAATGGCTGCCTGCAGCATGGCGTATTCGCCGGAAACCTGATAAGCATAAGTCGGTAAGCCGAATTCGTCTTTCACGCGGCGGATAACGTCCAAGTAAGGCAAACCGGGTTTAACCATGACCATATCCGCGCCCTCCTGAATATCGAGAGCCACTTCGTGCAGAGCTTCGTCGGAGTTGGCCGGATCCATTTGGTAGGTTTTTTTGTCGGCTTTACCCAAGTTGCCGGAACTGCCGACCGCATCGCGGAACGGGCCGTAAAATGCAGAAGCGTATTTGGCGGAATACGCCATAATGCGCGTATGGATATGGCCGGCGTTTTCCAAAGCATGACGGATGGCGCCGATACGGCCGTCCATCATATCGGAAGGGGCGACAACCTGTGCGCCTGCTTCGGCATGGCATAAGGCCTGTTTTAACAGTACTTCGATGGTCTCGTCGTTGATGACGTAACCGCTGCCGTCGATGAGGCCGTCTTGGCCGTGAACGGTATAGGGATCGAGGGCAACATCGGTCATGATGCCCAATTCGGGAAAGCGTTTACGCAGCTCGCGTACGGCGGTGGGGACGAGACCTTCGGGATTGTAGGCTTCTTCCGCGCCTTCGGTTTTGTTGCGGGTGATCACCGGGAACAGCGCCAGCATGGGAATACCCAAAGAAACGGCTTCTTCGGCGGTGTAGAGTAGCTTGTCCAGACTTTGGCGTTTTACGCCCGGCATGGAGGCGACGGCTTCTTCCTGATTGCTGCCTTCCAAAACGAAAACGGGATAAATCAAATCGTCGGCAGTCAGGGTATGCTCGCGCATCAAACGGCGCGAGAAGTCGTCTTTGCGCATACGGCGCATACGGGTAACGGGCATACGGCGTGGAGGAAAATTCATAAAACACCTTTCCGGAAAACAAGTTGCAGTCAGACAGCGATTGTACGCCGAAGCAGCGGTTAAGACAAAATATCGCCGAATCCGTCTTAATATATTTGCCGTTTTCCGGCAGACGGAAAGGGCGACAATGCGTTATTTTGGATTGATCGGGGCGGCTTTTGTTCAGACGGCCTTTTAGAAGACGGCGGTACGCTGTGGTATGATTCTGCTCCGTAAAGAAAAGGAACGATATGGACAAAACCGTTTTTCTGTTTACCGACGGTGCATGCAAAGGCAATCCCGGAGCGGGAGGCTGGGGCGTGTTGATGCGCTACGGCAGCCATGAAAAAGAGCTGTTCGGCGGTGAAGCGGAAACCACCAACAACCGCATGGAGCTGACGGCGGTGATTTCCGGGCTGGAAGCATTGAAACGGCCGTGCCGCGTTGCGGTTTACACGGATTCCCAGTATGTCAAAAACGGTATGGAAAGCTGGATTCACGGCTGGAAGAAAAACGGCTGGAAAACGGCCGCCAAAAAGCCGGTGAAAAACGATGATTTGTGGAAGCGGCTCGATGAATTGGTTGCGCTTCACCAAGTCGATTGGGTGTGGGTGAAAGGCCACGCCGGCCATGCCGAAAACGAAAGGGCGGACGCTTTGGCCAATCAAGGCGCGGCGCAATTCGGTTGAAGAGGCCGTCTGAAAATCCAAACCGCCGGTTGGGACGGTTTGGCCGTTGATGATAAAGTTAAGTTAAAAGGCCGTCTGAACGGTTTTTCAGACGGCCTGATGTATTAAAATACCCACGCTCCGCCATTCGGCGCAGCTTTAACGTAAATGCCGATATCAGGATACGATAGTGAACAAGCCTTGCCCCATTTGTGAAGCGGCGGACGAAGATGTTCTGCTGCAAACCGATACCTTGCGCGTGATTGCCGTGCACAACGAAGCCAACGCGCCTGCATTTTGCCGCGTTATCTGGCAGAAGCACGTTGCCGAAATGACCGACCTGCCGCCGCATGAGCGTAACGAATTGATGGACATGGTCTACCGTGTGGAATCGGCCATGCGCCGCGTATTTGCACCTGCCAAAATCAATTTGGCCAGTCTCGGCAACGTTGTGCCGCACCTGCATTGGCATGTGGTGGCGCGTTTCGACAACGATGCCAATTTTCCGGCACCGATTTGGGCGCCGGCGCAAAGAGCGCACGCGATGGCGTTGCCCGAGGATTGGCCTTTGCAGGTAAAACGCTTGCTTGAGGCCGTCTGAAAAAAAGGCCGTCTGAAAAAATCATGCCGTTATTTGCCGTCTGTGGCGGCTTCACGGCATAAAACGTCAAACCCACAAGCGCAAACCGGCGGATTCAATATCTAAAAATATATCGGCACTGCTGTAACCATGCCGTTGTTTTGCGTGCAAATAAACAGAAAGAACCCGCGATTATGTCTTGGCAATCCTCACGCCGAAGCTTTTTACGCGCGGCTGCAGCCGTTACCGGAGCCGGTTTGCTGCAAGCCTGCGGAAGCAGCCAGCCGTCTCAGACCGTCCGTCCGAAAGTATCAGCGAAAGCCCGCACCGTGAAACCCGAAAAAAGAACCCAACATTCAGGCGACAATATGCTGCGTATTGTCGCGCCGTCCGGCTTTGCCGATAACGCCGCACGTACCGAAGCCGGTATCAGCCGCCTGTATCAGGCCGGTTTCAGCATCAGCAACCAAGAAGCAGGCTACCGCCGTTTCCAGCGTTTTGCAGGCAACGATGCCCAACGTATTGCCGATTTTCAGGATGTGGCTTCGGGTAAGGTGAAAACGCCCAAAGTCTTGATGGGCTTGCGCGGCGGATATGGCGCGGCACGTTTGCTGCCCCATATCGATCTGGCATCGCTGGGGGCGCGTATGCGCGAACACGGAACGCTCTTTTTCGGTTTCAGCGACGTATGCGCCATTCAGCTCGGCCTGTTGGCAAAAAGCGGCATGACGAGTTTTGCCGGTCCGATGGTGTATAGCGAGTTCGGCAAACCCGTACCCAGTGTGTACACGATGGATTCGTTTATCCGCGGCACCACTTCGGCAAGCAACACCATTACCGTAGCCGAAATCCAACGCCGCAGCGTGAATGCGGAGGGCACGTTGTGGGGCGGTAATTTAAGCGTGCTGGCTTCGCTGGCAGGTACGCCGTATATGCCGGATATCGACGGCGGCATCCTGTTTTTGGAGGATGTCAGCGAACAGCCTTACCGTATCGAACGTATGCTGCAAACGCTGTATTTGTCGGGCGTGTTGTCGAAACAGCGCGCCATTGTGTTCGGCGATTTCCGCATGGGCAATATCAGAGACGTGTATGACAGCAGCTATGATTTCAGTGCCGTTACCAACATTATCCAGCGCGTTGCCAAAGTACCCGTGCTAACCGGCTTCCCGTTTGGCCATATTGCCAACAAAGCCACTTTCCCGCTCGGCGCACACGCCGCAATCCGAAGCAATAGCGACGGCGGATACTCGGTAACTTTTAGCGGCTACCCGACTTTAAATGCCGCCAGCCTGAATCTCGACAGCTTGCTGCCGCCGCCGGCATTTGATGTAAACAGCTTTATCATGGAAGACAATGTCAGCGAATAATGTTTCCGATACGAACAGGCCGTCTGAAAATTCAGGCGGCCTTTTGATTTCAGGCTGATTCGATAGGCAAAATACGACGGATTCGGCTTATTGTGATGATCATGAGGCCGTCTGAAAAATAACCATAATTCCAACCTTAAGCCGCGCAAAACAGCCGATAAATACCAAGTCTGCCGGAATAGGGCGCAGCACGGCCCGTATTTTCATGCCCGGCCGGGTTGAATCTTCTGTGCCAAGCCTGTTTTTTCAGACGGCCTTTATGCTAAACTTGCCCGCATTATTACTACACCGCAACGATACAGATTATGGCAGGCAACTCTTTCGGACAACTCTTCACCGTAACCACTTTCGGCGAAAGCCACGGCCCCGCATTAGGCTGCATCATCGACGGCTGCCCGCCCGGGCTTTCATTAAGCGCCGCCGACATCCAAACCGACCTCGACCGCCGCAAACCCGGCACCAGCCGCCACGTTACCCAACGGCGCGAGGCCGACGAAGTGGAAATCCTCTCCGGCGTGTTTGAAGGCCGAACCACCGGCACGCCGATTGCCCTGTTCATCCGCAACACCGACCAACGCAGTAAAGACTACGGCAACATCGCCCGGCAATTCCGCCCCGGCCACGCCGACTACACCTATTGGCACAAATACGGCATCCGCGACTACCGCGGAGGCGGCCGCAGCTCCGCCCGCGAAACCGCCGCCCGCGTTGCCGCCGGAGCGATTGCCAAAAAATGGCTGAAAGAAAAGTTCGGCACCGAAATCACCGCCTACGTGACCCAAGTGGGCGAAAAAACCATCGCCTTCGAAGGCTACGAACACATCGGCAACAATCCCTTTTTCGCCGCCAACCAAAGCCAAATAGCCGGGTTGGAAAACTATATGGACAGCGTGCGCAAATCGCTGGATTCCGTCGGCGCCAAACTCGCCGTCGAAGCCCGCAACGTACCCGTCGGCTTGGGCGAACCCGTATTCGACCGGCTGGATGCCGACATCGCCCACGCCATGATGTCGATTAACGCCGTCAAAGGCGTGGAAATCGGCGCAGGCTTCGGCTGCATCACCCAACGCGGCAGCGAACACGGCGACGAGCTGACCCCCGAAGGCTTCTTGTCCAACCACGCCGGCGGCATCTTGGGCGGCATCAGCACCGGCCAAGATATTGCCGTCAACATCGCCGTCAAGCCCACCAGCAGCATCGCCACCCCGCGCCGCTCAATCGACATCGAAGGCAATCCCGTCGAACTCGCCACCCACGGCCGCCACGACCCCTGCGTCGGCCTGCGCGCCGCCCCGATTGCCGAGGCCATGCTCGCACTGGTGCTGATCGACCATGCCCTGCGCCACCGCGCCCAAAATGCCGATGTGAGCGTGAGCACGCCCGATATCGCCCGCCGTTGAACTTAAATCGATTCAGGCCGTCTTAAAATTTTTCAGACGGCCTGTTTGGCGTAATAAAGACGGTTGTACCGATTTGTATGCCGTTGGCGCAGAAACATTTAGCCAAAATACAGACTTTATACTAAAATGCCCTCCTGAATCTCCGTACAGCAGGTGTGTGCGGATTTGTTTCAATACAGGATTAGAAAGATGACACAAGAAACCGCTTTGGGTGCTGCATTAAAATCTGCAGTGCAGACCATGAGCAAAACCAAACAAACTGAGATGATTGCAGAACACATCTACAATAAATACGATGTGTTCAAACGGTTCAAACCGCTTGCAGTCGGCATCGACCAAGATTTGATTGCCGCTCTGCCGCAGTTTTCGCCAGAGCTGATTACCCGTGTTTTGGCAGCGCATTGCCGCCGTCCGCGTTATTTGAAAGCTTTGGCCCGTGGCGGTAAACGCTTTGATTTGAACAACCGTTTCAAAGGCGAAGTCAGCCAGGAAGAGCAGGCGGTTGCAATGCAGCATCCTGTGGTTCAGAAAGACTTGGCCGAGAAAGCCGAGCGTCAAGCTGCTAAAGAAGCGGCGGCCAAACAGGAAGAATCGGCTGCTGAATAAGCCGCGGCTTGCTGACAGACTAAGACAAACAGTAAAACGACCTTTGATTGCAAAGGTCGTTTTGTTTTTGGTGTGATGGAATTTTGCGGCGGTTAATATTTGCATTAACTGCCGCAAAAGATACGGCTTTGTTTAATTTGCGTTTTCGGTTTGTTCTGCAAGAAACTGCCGTAATGTTTTTTCAGACGGCATGCCGCTTTGTGCGCCGGCTTGGGTTACCGAAATGGCGGCTGCGGCACAAGCCAGCTTAACTGCTTCCTGCAAACCCAAATGCCAATAACGGGCAAGGGCGGCATTAAACGTGTCGCCTGCGCCGGTGGTATCGACAGGCGTAACTTTAAAGCTGGCTTGGCGGTGCAGTCCGCCTTTGCCGTCGCTGAACAATGCGCCTTCCGCGCCCAGCGTCATTACGACGGGGCAGGGGCTGTGACGGATTAATTCTTCAGGCGGCATCTCTGCCGATAAGCCCAAGCTAATGGCCAATTCGTAAGCGTTGGGGGTTAACACGGTAACTAATTCCAACAATTCCTGCGGCAGTTTTTGTGCCGGAGCCGGATTGAGGATAAAAGGCTTGCCGTGCTGTTTGGCGGTTTTGGCGGCTTCGATTACGGCATCCAAAGGTGTTTCCAGTTGTGCCATTACAATATCGGCTTCGATAATCCGTTGTGCTTCTTGGCGGATGTGTTCGGGTGTGACGGCGAAATTGGCGCCGGATACGACGATAATATGATTGTCGCCTTCGGCTACCGTGATATTCGCCATGCCGGTCGGTCGGCCTGATACGGTGGCAACACCGTCGGTGTTTACGTTTTCTTGAACGAGGCCGTCTGAAAGTTCGCGGCCAAACGCATCATCGCCCACTGCGCCGACCAAATCTACCTGTGCGCCCAAGCGGGCGGCGGCAACGGCCTGATTTGCCCCTTTGCCGCCCATGAATTGCCGGAAGTCTGTTCCGAGCAGGGTTTCACCGACTTGGGGAAAGCGCGGCGCGGAAGTCACCAAATCCATATTAATACTGCCGATAACGGTAATACGCGGTTGGTTCATGAGGTTTTCCTGTAAGAGGCCGTCTGAAAAAACAGTGTATTTTTCAGACGGCCTTCATGTTGGTTAAATATCCAAATCGGCTTTGTCGCCCTCGGCTTCCATCCACGCGCGGCGGCTGGCGGCTTCGCCTTTGCCCATCAATTTGACAAAGATGCTGTGGGTTTGTTCGTGAGCCGTTTCGGGAATCTGCACCTGCAACAGGCGGCGGGTGTCGGGGTGCATGGTGGTGTCTTTGAGCTGGTCGGGGTTCATCTCGCCCAAGCCTTTGAAGCGGCTGATGGAATAGGCGGTTTCTTTCACGCCTTCTTTTTGCAGGCGCTCCAAAATGCCGTCCAACTCGCCCTGATCGAGCGCGTAGAATTTGCGCGCGGGTTTGCTTTTGCCTTGGGCGTTTACGTCCACGCGAAACAGCGGCGGTTGGGCAACATAAATATGGCCGTCTGAAACCAGTTTGGGGAAGTGGCGGTAAAACAGGGTAAGCAGTAGCACTTGGATGTGCGAGCCGTCCACGTCGGCATCGGAGAGGATGGCGATTTTGCCGTAACGCAGGCCGCTTAAATCGGGGGTGTCGTTCGCGCCGTGCGGGTCAACGCCGATGGCGACGGCGATGTCGTGGATTTCGGCATTGCCGAACAGTTGGTCTTGATGCACTTCAAAGCTGTTCAACACTTTGCCGCGCAAGGGCAAAATGGCTTGGGTGGCTTTGTCGCGCGCGAGTTTGGCCGAACCGCCCGCCGAATCGCCCTCCACTAAGAAGAGTTCGTTTTCGCGGATGTCTTCGCTTTCGCAATCGGTGAGCTTGCCGGGCAGCACGGCCACGCCGCTGCCTTTTTTCTTTTCGATTTTCTTCACCGAACGCATCCGCGCCTGCGCCTGCTTGATGGCGAGTTCGGCGATTTTTTTACCGGCTTCGACGTTTTGGTTGAGCCACAATTCCAGCGGGTCGCCCGACACGGCGGCGACGAGTTTGAGCGCGTCGCGGTTGGTGAGCTTGTCTTTGGTTTGGCCTTGGAATTGCGGGTCGAGCACGCGGGCGGACAACACGAATGCCACGCGGCTGAACACGTCGTCGCTCTGTACTTTCACGCCGCGCGGCAGCAGGTTATGGTGGTTGATGAAGTTGTTGACCGCTTGGAACACCGCCTGCCGCAAGCCTGCTTCGTGCGTGCCGCCAAGCGGGGTGGGAATCAGGTTCACATAGCTTTCGCTGTTGCACGAACCTTCTTCCAGCCAAGTGAGCGCAAACGCTGCCCCTTCGCCCGCGCTGAAATCGCTGTCGTGGCCGTCTGAAAGATAGTTTTCCGAAGCGAACACCGGCACGGCTTCCTGCGCCTCGCTGATTAAGTCGAGCAGATAGCTTTTCAGGCCGTTGGGGTAATGCCACGTCTGCACGTGCGGCTCGGGCTGGCCTTTGACGGGGCGGATGAGCGACACGGTAACGCCCGGCAGCAACACCGCTTTGGCGCGCAACAGGCGTTCGAGTTCGGCGATGCTGTATTGCGGGCTTTCAAAATATTTGCCGTCCGGCCACACGCGCACTTCGGTGCCGCTGTCTTTCACCGCGCATTTGCCGACCTCGGCCAACGGCTCCACCACCGCGCCGCCCGCAAACACGATACGGTGGATTTTGCCTTCGCGCTTCACGGTCACTTCGAGGCGTTTGGAAAGCGCGTTGGTTACCGACACGCCCACCCCGTGCAGGCCGCCTGAAAAGGCATACGCGCTGCCGCCGTCTTTCTTGTTGAACTTGCCGCCAGCATGAAGCTGCGTGAACACCAGCTCCACCACCGGCAAACCTTCCACCGGATGCAGCCCCACCGGAATGCCGCGCCCGTTGTCGCGCACGGAAAGCGAGCCGTCTTCATGGATTTCCACTTTGATTTCATCGGCAAAACCGCCGAGCGCTTCGTCGGCGGCGTTGTCGATGACTTCTTGGCAGATGTGGGTTGGGCTGTCGGTGCGGGTGTACATGCCCGGCCGTTCTTTTACCGGCTCCAAGCCTTTGAGGACGGTGATACTGGATTCGCTGTATTGGGGTGTGGTCATGAGGGTTACGCAGTCAAATGTTTAAGCGGTTTCAGACGGCTTCTTGCGGCAGGCCGTCTGAAAAATAAGAAAATCTTGCAGTCGGGCGGGATTTTAACATGATTTAAACGGGGTTTCAGACGGCGGCGGAAAAGTCTGCCGGATATGGGCAAGAATAAATAATTCGAGGCCGTCTGAATTTTCAGACGGCCTCAAATGGATTGGGATTATTTCAATTCCAGTTGGCGGCGGGTAAATTCTTCCAGTGTTTCCAAACCGCGCAAAAAGCGGGAAAGCTCGCTCAATGCACCTTCGTAAACGCCGCGTTTGAAATCGATCACTTCTTCTATCGGCGCCCAATATTGGTTCCAGCGCCAACCGTCGAATTCCGGGTGGCTGGTGGCGCGCAGGTGCACGTCGCTGTCTCGGCCGGTCAAACGCAGCAGATACCAGATTTGTTTTTGGCCGCGGTAGGAACCGCGCCATTCTCGGCGAACCCAATGAGTCGGTACGTCGTAACGCAGCCAGTCGCGTGTGCGGCCGAGTATTTTGACGTGTTGCGGCAGCAGGCCGACTTCTTCCAGCAGTTCGCGGTACATGGCGGTTTCGGGGCTTTCGCCCGGCTTGATGCCGCCTTGAGGAAACTGCCATGAATGTTCGCGCACGCGCTTGCCCCAAAATACTTCGTTACGGTCGTTGGTCAGGATAATACCGACATTGGGGCGGTAGCCTTCTCGGTCCAGCATGGAGCCCCCTGTAAATAAAAATTGAATCTGCGGATTTTCCCACAATTACAGGGGGTTTGACAAATTCATCTAAGGCGGCGTGTAAAACGGATTGGTCTGCAGTGCGGCTGAAAAAGATGTGTATTGGCGGTATTTGGAAACAGTTTTTCAAAGGCCGTCTGAAAAATTTATTGTTTATGATGAAACCACTAGGAAAATTCGGTTAAAAAATGTTTGTTTTTGTCGGCTAAGGTCTTGCACAGGAAAGGTTTTTACCGTTTAATTGCACTTACCCGCCAAGCTGGGCGGGACTTGTTGTATGCGGCTTGTTACCGCTGCAATTTTGGGAATGTTTTTTTAAGGAACGAAACAATGAAAAAAACTCTGTTGGTTTCTGCGCTGATGAGCCTGTTCTTGGCTGCTTGCGGCGGTTCTGATAACGCCGGCAAGGTGCAAAACGAGCAAAAAGCGTCGGATAATCAAGCAGCAAGTACCGAACAACAAGCGGCCACTCCGTCGGATTCGGGCAAACTGAATATTTATAATTGGTCGGATTATGTCGATCCCGAAACGGTAACCGAATTTGAAAAGGCCAATAATGTCAAAGTACGTTACGACTATTACGACAGCAACGAAACATTGGAAGCCAAAGTGCTGACCGGTAAATCCGGTTACGATTTGGTCGCGCCTTCGATTGCCAATGTCGGCCGTCAAATTAAAGCCGGTGCGTATCAGGAAATCGATAAAAGCCAGATATCCAACTACAACAATATCTCCGCCGATTTGTTGAGCCTGATGGCGCAAGTGGATCCGGGCAACAAATATGCCGTGCCTTATTTCTGGGGCATCAATACATTGGCCATCAATAAAGACCAAGTGGCCAAAGCTTTGGGTACGGACCAGCTGCCTGCCAACGAGTGGGAATTGGTATTTAATCCGGAGTACACCAACAAGCTGAAATCTTGCGGTATCAGCTTCTTCGACAGCCCGACCGAGCAGATTCCTTTGGCGTTGAATTACATCGGTAAAGACGCCAATAGCGAAAATCCGGACGATTTGAAAGCAGCGGTCGAGATGATGAAAAAAGTCCGTCCCGACGTAAAACGCTTCAGCTCTTCAGGCTATATCGACGATATGGCGGCCGGTAATCTGTGTGTGGCCATCGGTTACGGCGGCGATTTGAATATTGCTAAAAACCGTGCCAAAGAAGCGGGCAACGGTGTGAACCTGCAAGTATTGACGCCTTCTACCGGCGTAGGTATTTGGATTGATTCTTTCATGATTCCGAAAGATTCCCAAAATGTGGCCAATGCACATAAATACATCAACCACACGCTGACGCCTGAAATTGCGGCTAAAAACGGCAACTTCGTAACCTATGCGCCGGCAAGCGAACCTGCACGCAAATTGATGGACAAGGCTTATGCCGAAGACAATTCGATTTTCCCGAGCGAAGAAGTGAAAGCCAAGAGCTTTGTCGTATTGCCTAAATCTCCGGATGCGGTGAAGTTGGGCGTACGCTTGTGGCAAGGCTTGAAAGCCGGTCAATAAGTTTATTGAATCACTGAGGCCGTCTGAAAAAGAAGCATTCCGTTTTCAGACGGCCTGACGGCTTATAAAATCAAAAGCACCGTTGTCGAAGCGGTGCTTTTTTATATTTTGACGATATTTGCAGAAAGCACGATTCACAGGGCGGGAAAAAGCTCGGTAAAAGTTAAGTTTATTTGCGATACAATAAACACAGTATCAAAAAGGACAGGCTATGAATATTTTGATTTGTAATGACGACGGCTATCTGGCACCCGGCATTGCTATTTTGGCGCGAGTGGCTTCGGAGTTTGCGAATGTGCGCGTTGTCGCCCCGGAAAGAGACCGCAGCGGCGTGAGCAATTCTCTGACTTTAGATCGGCCGTTGCGTATCCGCCAGGCGGAAAACGGTTTTTATTATGTCAGCGGTACGCCGACCGACTGTATCCATCTCGGCCTGCATGCGTTGCCTGATTTTAAGCCTGATTTGGTGTTGTCGGGCATCAATAACGGCGCGAATATGGGGGACGATACGCTGTATTCCGGTACAGTGGCGGCGGCAACCGAAGCTTATTTGCTGGGTATTCCGGCGATTGCTTTGTCTTTAAACGATTTCAGCGGCAGACATTGGGAAACGGCGGAAAAAGCGGCATGGATGATTTTGGAACATTTGATGAGCCTGCCGTTGGACAAGCCGATTTTGTGGAATATCAATATTCCGGCCGTTGCCCCCGAAGATATTCAGGGATACAAACTGACTCGGCTCGGGCGTAGGCATCATCAGCAAAGTATTGTCCCTTCTAGAAACCCGAGAGGCGAAGAAGTGTATTGGATCGGCCCGGCAGGTGATGTTCTCGACAGGCAGAAAGGTACGGATTTTGCCGAGTGCGAGGCCGGTTATATTACCATTACGCCGTTGCAGATCGATTTGACAGATTACGGCAGAATGGGTGATGTGGCTTCGTTGTGGCCGGAGGGAAAAGTGTGATGGCGAATCCGATGGCCGGTTTTGAAAACCGCGGCAGGCGTATGGCGGAAAGATTGGCTGCAGCCGGAATCGGTATGCCGGTTTGCTCGGCGATGATGAATGTGCCTCGGCATTGGTTTGTTGAAGAAGCCCTGCGTACTCATGCTTACAGCGACAAAGCTCTGCCTTTGGGTTTCGGACGTATGTTGCCGACGCCGTATCAAACTGCGGTCGGTGTCGAATTGTTGTTGGGCAGCTTTCCGCACGGTTTGAAGCGAGTGTTGGAATTGGGCACGGGCAGCGGTTACCAGACGGCCGTATTGCAGCTGTTGGACATCCCCGAGTTTTACAGCATCGAACCGGAAAGGGCGTTGCATGAAACGGCGAAAGATGCGCTGCGCCACGCCGGAATTTCGTCCAAAGTGCGCTTGGTTTGCGGAAAAATCGAAGAAGGCTTGCCGGAAGCAGCACCTTTCGACGGAATGATTCTGAATGAAGCTGTTGAAGAAATTCCCGTTGCTTTGCTGGAGCAGCTTGCCGTCGGCGGCAGGTTGGCAGCGCAGATTATGGTAGAGAATGAAGTTTATTGGTGGCTGGTTGAAAAAAGTCCGCAGGGATACCGTGAAAACAAAATGCAGCGGATACGGTGAATCATCATGCTTTCCGTGCTTGTAAGCGTCCGTAAAAATGAGCTAAAAACTTGAGAGCACAGCATAGTTTGATTATGATTATGGCCACACAATAAAAACCGAATACAACAAAGGTAATTCATTATGTTAAAACAAACAGCATTCCGTACAGCGTCGGCAGCCATGGTTTTAATGTTGGGAGCGTGTTCTTGGCTTCAGCAGCCTGCTGCGCCAGTGATTGCCGGTACGGCGGGTTCGATAACAGAGTCTACTCAGTCTGCCGGTATGCATCAAAATCCATACGGTGCCGCGCCTTACCAACCGAATGCGGCCGAACCTGCACCGTATGTTGCTCCTGCTGCACCGCAACCGTCGGGCGGAACTTACATCCCTTCTTATGCGCCGGTTGACATCAATGCGGCAACGCATACCGTTGTCCGCGGCGATACGGTTTACAATATTTCCAAACGCTATCAAATCAGCCAAGACGATTTGCGTGCTTGGAACGGTTTGGCAGATAACAATATTTCCATCGGTCGTGTTTTGCGTGTTAAACCTGCGGGTTATGTAGCTCAAGCGCCCAAAGTATCCGCACCGGCTGCCCCAGCTCCGGTGAAAACTGCCCCTGTTGTTTCCGCTCCTGTGACGGTTGCGCCTGCGCCTGCCGCACCTGTGGCATCAGGAAGCGTGCCGAGCGCAACGCGACAAGCCGCCGGTATTACTTGGCAACGTCCGACTGCCGGTCCGGTGATTTCCAAATTCGGCGGCAATAACAAAGGTATTGATATTGCCGGTTCGCAAGGTCAGGTAGTGGTGGCTGCGGCAGACGGTAAAGTCGTGTATGCCGGTTATGTACCCAAATACGGCAATTTGGTTATCGTTCAACACAACCAAACTTATTTGACTGCTTACGGACATAACCAAAAACTGCTGGTTAAAGACGGCCAAACCGTGAAACGCGGCCAATCCGTTGCTTTGATGGGCAGTAGCGATGCCGACCGTGCGAAGCTGCGTTTCGAGCTGCGCAAAGTCGGTAAGCCGGTAAATCCGAACGAATACCTGCCTTTGTAAGATTGCAGTGCTGTTATCTGCATTCAGGCTTTAGTCTTATTCATAAGGCCGTCTGAAAAATTTCAGACGGCCTTATTGTTTTGGATAAATTTAAATAACGGTTTGAATGCGGTTAGTAAAAGCAAAACGGCAATGAAACGCTTGTGCAAGTATGGCGGTTACATTGAAAAAGTAAAACCGTGTTTTGTTTAGATTAATTCCCAAGTGAATTTGCCGATAATGATGCACAACAGAGCTATAAAGGCGTAACGCAGAAAACGGCTGCCGCCGCGTATGGCCAATTGTGCGCCGATCAGGCTGCCGCAAAGGTTGGCGGCGGCGAGAGGCAAGGCGTAAGGCCAGATAATGTGGCCGTGCGGAACGAAAAAGGATAGGGCGGCAAGATTGGTGGTGAGGTTGATGACTTTAGCAGACGCCGTAGCGGTAAGAAAATCGTAGGCATAAAAGCGGACGAAAACAAAAGCCAGCAGGCTGCCGGTTCCCGGACCGAAAATGCCGTCGTAAAAACCGATCAGCGTGCCGAAAAACAGGCCGAGCAGCAGTTCTTTGCGGGTCAGTTCTGCAGTGCGGACGGTTTGTCCCAAATCTTTTTTACGAAACGTGTACACCACCATAATCAGCATGATGACCAGCATGGCCGGTTTGAAATAGGCAACCGGCAAATGGGCAACCAGTTTGGCACCAGAATAAGAGGCGGTAAAAGCCAAGATGGCGGCCGGAATCAGCATTTTCCAAGGAACGCTGATTTTTCGGATAAATTGGCCGGTGGCGGAAAACGTGCCGCAAAACGAAGCGAATTTATTGATGCCCATAATGGTGGCCGGTGCGATCCGGGAGGGCAAAAAATTAAACAATCCGGGAATCTGCAGCAGGCCGCCGCCGCCGACGGCAGCGTCCATCAGACCGGCTAAAAAACCGGTCAAAACCAGAAAAAAGAGAAGTTCGTCCATAATCGGCTTATTCAAAATGATTGCGGCCGTCTGAAATTTCAGACGGCCTTGAGAGAATCAGTGCTTATTTGCCGGTGCGGATTCCGGGAGCGCGGCGGCCTGCGCGTTCATGCAGGCGTTCGTGGATTTTTTCAATGCTGCCGGGTGTACCGTCTTCGCAAAACGCACGGTACAGTACGCCGCGTAAAGGGTCGGCGGAATTTAAGATGGCACCGATGGGTTTCCATTCGGCTTTATGTGAAGGAATCCAGCGTTTGTTGACCGTGTCTCCGTAGCCGTACACTTTGTAGGACGAGCGTTGTTTGGAGTCGAACAACGAAGTTTTGCTTGAGCAGAACAAGGCTTCCGCGCTGAGATTGTCATGGCCTTGTTTGGACTGGTTGTTTAGGATATAGCGGATGGTTCCGTCTGGGGCAAGGGTAATGCTTTCCATCAGGATTTTCGGTGTTTTGGAATAGTTGTTGTCAACGTGGACGGTAAACCAGTTGCCGCTCTGCAAATCCGGAAATTCCGGTAAAGGCAGCTCGGTTTCTTGAAATCCGCGGCCGATACGCTCCGCTTCGGTTTCGACATAACGGGTGTTGATGTCGGTATCTTTATCGTTGCGTGCGGCTTGTGCCTGTAAGGGCAGGGCAGCAAGCAGAAGCAGGGCGGGCAGGGTCAGTCGGCGCATTCGTAAACTCCTTGGTTGTCGCAAATAAACCGATTATGCCGAAGCGTTGCCGTAGGGATTTGCCGGGTTGCAGCGTGGCGGTTTGCTTGGGGCATCAGTTTATTTGCCGTATGGAAACGGCAGTCGTTTATTGTAGCATTGTAAACCTGACACGCAAATCTTGCGGCAGTTATAATGCGGCTTGTTTTTTTGAGAGGTTGGATGATGACGGAACAAACATTGGATGTAACGGGTTTGAAATGCCCGTTGCCGATTTTAAAGGCGAAAAAAGCGTTGGCCGTATTGGAAACGGGCGATGTGTTGACCGTGTTGGCGACGGATGTGGGTGCGCCGGACGATTTTGCGGCGTTTTGCCGCCAAACCGGCCATGTGTTGCTGGAGTCTTCGCAGGAAGGCGATGTGTTTAAATTGGTGTTGAAACACCGTTGAGGCCGTCTGAAAAATGAGGCCGTCTGAAAAAATGATAAAACGCTGTTTGGCGGGATTGTGCAGCCTGCTGTTGGTTGCGTGTGCCGACAAAATGCCGCAGGCCGAAAAAGAAGGGGCGGCGGCCGGATTGGTCGGTCTGTTTTTCGATACTTGCGTTTCCGGTTTGGGAGATGGCAGGAAAGTTGCGGCAACGGCGGAGCGGCAAGGGTTCCGTTTATTGGCTGCTGCGGAGAGAAAATCGCTGCCGTTCGGTATGTTGGAAGCGGATGCCGTGCAGGTTTGGGTGGCGGAGAAAGGCGGCGTGCCGTTTTATCTGACGCTGAATCCCGAAGGGTGCGGCATGAAAACGGCGGTGGCCGACGAAGAAACCGTACGCCGTCTGTTTGTCGGGCGTTTGCCGTCATTGCAAAAACAGGGCTTGGTGTTTGAGTGGCAGTCCGAACATTACAGCCCGACCCCTTTCCCGTTTACGCGTTTGACTTATGCTGCGCAAACGGGAGAAGCGGCGGAAGTGCTGCTTACGGCGAACACTTCCCCGTCTGAGCTGCTGCCTGCACAGGCGGCGCTTCATTTGGCCCGTAGGCCTGTCGAAATCAGACGTGCCGTCAGCAACTGAGGCCGTCTGAAATTTTTAGTGTGTTATTTAATTTGGAGTGTTGATGAAAGATAAACTGATCTATTTTTTCCGAGCGGAACCGGCAGCCGGTATTGTTTTGATGCTGGCTGCCGTAATGGGCGTTATCGCCGCTAATTCTACTTTTGCCCCGGCCTATTTCGGTGTGTTGGGCAGCTATGTGGCCGGTTTGAGCGTGCTGCATTGGGTTAACGACGGCTTGATGGCCGTATTTTTTCTGTATGTCGGTTTGGAAGTAAAACGCGAGCTGCTGCAAGGCGAGCTGGACAATAACAGCAAACGCTTTCTGCCTGCGGTTGCCGCATTGGCCGGTCTGGCGGTGCCTGCGCTGGTGTATTTGGTATTTAACGGCTGGAATACGCCGACCACCAACGGTTGGGCGATTCCTGCCGCAACCGATATTGCTTTTGCTTTGGGCGTGCTGGCTTTGTTGGGCAAGCGCGTGCCTGTGTCGTTGAAGATTTTTCTGACCGCGCTCGCCATCATGGATGATTTGGCCGTGATTGTGGTGATTGCGCTGTTTTATACTGAACAGATTGCTTGGATATATTTGGGTTTGGCCGCACTGACGATGGCGGTGTTGACGGTGTTGAACCTGCGTGTCGAGCTGCGCAGTATGCCGTATTTGGTTTTGGGCCTGCTGTTGTGGTTTTTCTTTTTGAAATCGGGCATTCATGCCACGTTGGCGGGCGTATTGCTGGCGTTTACCGTTCCTTTGCGCGTGATTGATCAGATTGACGAACCGCCGCTGTTGAAATGGGAACATGCGTTGGAAAATTGGGTGGCGTTTCTGGTGGTGCCAGTATTCGGTTTTGCCAATGCGGGCGTATCGTTTGCCGGATTTTCGTTTGCAACACTGTTGTCGCCTGTGGTGCTCGGTATCGCTTTAGGTTTGTTTGTCGGCAAACAGTTGGGTATTTTCGGTATGGTATGGCTGATGGTGAAAATGGGCTGGGCGAAACTGCCGGAAGGCGCAACCTGGCTGCAAATGTACGGTGTGGCTTTGCTGTGCGGTATCGGTTTTACCATGAGCCTGTTTATCAGTATGCTGGCGTTTTCAGACGTGCAACTTCAGGATTACAGTAAAGTCGGCGTATTTTTAGGTTCGCTGTTGGCCGGTTTGGCCGGTTATTTGGTTTTGCGTTTTGCTCCGGTAAAAACACGCTTGTAAAGCGCAAGGCAATAATGAGGATGTAAAACGGCGGAATATTCCGCCGTTTTTTTCAGACGGCCTGTATAATCCGCAGCTGAGGCCGTCTGAATATTTTGGCCGGTACAAATTGATCAAAAGAGAGAATTGTCATGCAAACCCTAACCATTATCCAACCTGATGATATGCATCTGCACCTGCGCGACGGTGAGGCTTTGAAAGCCGTATTGCCGTTTACTGCGCGCCAGATGGGTCGTGCCGTGATTATGCCGAACCTGAAACCGCCCGTGGTTACGGTGGCGGATGCACTGGCCTACAAAGAGCGTATTTTGGCGGCGTTGCCCGAAGGCAGTACGTTTGAGCCACTGATGACGCTGTATCTGACCGATAAATCTACTCCGGAGTTGGTTAGGGAGGCGAAAGCTGCCGGTATCGTCGCGTTTAAGCTGTATCCGGCAGGGGCAACCACCAATTCGGATTCGGGTGTTACCGATTTGTTTAAGCTGATTCCGGTGTTGGAAGAAATGGCGGCGCAAGATATGCTGTTTTTGGTGCACGGCGAAGTGACCGATCCCGAAATCGATATTTTCGACCGCGAAGCCGTATTTATCGAGCGCGTGATGAAACCGGTATTGGAAAAAGTGCCGACTTTGAAAGTGGTATTCGAACATATTACTACTGCCGATGCCGCCCGTTTGGTGATGGAAGCAGGCGACAATGTGGCTGCCAGCGTAACGCCGCAACATTTGCTGTTGAACCGCAACGATTTGCTGGTCGGCGGCGTGCGTCCGCATCATTACTGTTTGCCGGTGTTGAAGCGTGAAATCCACCGTAAAGCTTTGGTCGAAGCAGTAACCGGTGATAAGTCGCATAAATTTTTCTTGGGTACGGATTCCGCTCCGCATGCGCGCGGTGCAAAAGAAAACGCTTGCGGTTGTGCAGGCATGTTCAGCGCGGTAACGGCCATCGAGCTGTATGCCGAAGTGTTTGATAAAGCCGGTGCGCTGGACAAATTGGAAGCATTTGCTTCGCGAAACGGCGCACGTTTTTACGGCTTGCCCGAAAATCCGCGCAAAATTACTTTGGTTAAAGAAGCACAAAAAGTGGTGGAGAGCGTGCCGTTCGGCGGTGACGAGGTGTTGGTGCCGATGCGTGCCGGTGAAAGCGTGGCGTGGCGGATGGAATATTAAAACAACATGCCGTCTGAATTTTTGCAGCGGTATGACCGTTTTTCAGTAAGATGAAAAAGCGTATAATTGAGGCCGTCTGAATTTTCAGACGGCCTTTTTATAACAATAAAATCATTAAACATTATGGAAAAAACAAAAGTTGTTTCGGCGGGGCCGGATAGCTTACGCCGCCGCCTGCTGTTGGCCGGAGCGTCGGCATGTCTGCTGCCCTGCGCGGCTTGGGCAGGGGCGCAACGTGAAGAAACGCTGGCTGATGACGTGGCTTCGGTAATGCGCGGCTCGATTAACAGCGTGAATCCGCCGCGTTTGGTGTTTGCCAATCCGCAAGAAGGGGAGCGCTGGTTGAAAGCCATGTCGGCGCGTTTGGCGCGTTTTGTGGCAGACGAAGCGGAACGCAGGCGCTTGTTGGTCAATATTCAGTATGAATCAACACGGGCGGGTTTGGACACGCAGGTGGTGTTGGGGCTTATCGAAGTGGAGAGTGCGTTCAGACAGTATGCAATCAGCAATGTCGGTGCGCGCGGCCTGATGCAGGTGATGCCGTTTTGGAAACGGCATATCGGGCAGCCTTCGCATAATCTGTTTGATATCCGCACGAATTTGCGTTACGGCTGTACGATTTTGCGTCATTACAATAATATAGAACGCGGAAATCTGGTGCGTGCTTTGGCAAGGTTCAACGGCAGTTTGGGCAGCAATAAATACCCGAATGCGGTTTTGGGCGCATGGCGCAACCGTTGGCAGTGGAACGGTTAAAATATAAAACGGTTTTTTCAGACGGCCTGAGCTTGAGCTTTAGGCCGTCTGAATTTTTTAAATCGTGTATAATTGCGCCAATCGTTTTAATGAATAACTTATTCCGAATAAACTTGATTTCTGCTTCATCTTCGCGCTGTTTTGGTTTGCGGATTCAGAGTCGGTTTATTTGTTATGCACCAATCAGATTGCACGGTCGTTATGCAATTTGATTTTCTATAAACCGTCAGCGGAATCCAGCTATGGCAAGAAACAACCGTATCCAGATGTTTCCAGAAGAATGGCGAGCCAGCACCTCATTGTCTGCAGTCTATGCGCTGCGTATGTTGGGCATGTTTTTGGTGTTGCCGGTATTGGCTTTGTATGTCGCTTCGCTTCCCGGTGTAGACGGAAACAAGCAGATTGTCGGTTGGACTTTGGGCGCATACGGAGTGACGCAGGCACTGTTACAGATTCCGCTCGGTTTGGCTTCGGATAAATTCGGCCGGAAAAAAGTAATTTTCGCCGGCTTGGTGGTGTTTGCAATAGGCAGTTTTATGGCCGCATTGGCGGAAAGCTGGCAAATGTTGCTGTTGGCACGGATCATACAGGGCGCGGGTGCGATTAGTGCAGCGGTAACGGCGTTGGTTGCCGATTTGACCCGAGACGAAGTGCGCACACGGGCAATGTCGATGATCGGTTTGACCATTGGTTTGACGTTTTCGGTAAGCTTGGTGTTGTCTCCGATTTTATATGATTGGATCGGTGTGCCAGGTTTGTTTACCCTGATGGGGATTCTGACCGTATTAAGCATGGCGGTGGTCGGTTGGATTACGCCCAATCCGAAAGAGTCGCGTATGCATGAAGATGCCGAAGCGCAACCCGGCAGAATCGGGGAAGTGTTGACCAACGGCCAATTGCTCAGCTTGGATTTCGGTATTTTCGCTTTACACGCTGCGCAGATGGCCTTGTTTACTTCGCTGCCTTTTGCTTTGGTTGAGCTTGGATTGTTGGAAAACCAACATTGGAAAGTGTATCTTCCCTCAACCATTATCGGTTTGGTGGTTATGGTGCCGCTGATTATTATCGGTGAAACAAGAAACAAATTAAAACAGGTGTTTATCGGTGGAATCAGCTGTATTGCCGTTGCACAAATTGCCCTAATGTTCGGTTTGGATTCTTTATCGGTTATTCTGGCCTGCCTGATCGTTTATTTTGTCGGCTTCAATATTCTGGAAGCCAGCCTGCCCTCCATGGTATCGAAAATCGCACCGGCAGATTTAAAAGGCACGGCCATGGGCGTGTACAATACCTTACAGTCTGTCGGTTTGGTTACAGGCGGCGTCGCAGGCGGTTATCTGTTGCAACATTACGGTTTTGGCGGCGTATTTGCGTTCTGTACCGGTTTGATGCTGTTGTGGCTGGTTGTCGCTTGGATTGCACCGGCACCGAAACCCGTAAGGAATTTTGCCTTTACCATTACGCAAATCTGGCAAAATAAAGAAGATGCACTGGTTTCCGCTTTACGAGATTTACCTGCCGTTGAGGAAATCAAACTGAGCACGGATAAAAAAACCGTTTATATTAAAGTGCTGCAAAAAGGTTTCGACCCGGACGCCGCCGAAAAAATTATTTCAGGAGTACAGTAATGTCATCATTAAATAAAGTGATTCTTATCGGCAATCTGGGTCGCGACCCGGAAATACGCTATATGCCCAACGGTGAGGCCGTCTGCAATTTCAGTATTGCAACCAGCGAAGTTTGGAACGACCGTAACAGCGGACAACGCCAAGAACGCACCGAATGGCACAACATCACACTTTACCGCCGCTTGGCCGAAGTTGCCGGCCAATATTTGCGTAAAGGCAGCTCGGTATATATCGAAGGCCGTATCCAAAGCCGCAAATATACAGGCAAAGACGGCATCGAGCGCATGGCGTTCGATATTATCGGCAGTGAAATGAAAATGCTGGGTTCACGCAGCGGAGGTTCGTCTGCCGAATACGGAGACGGTGGTTACCAGCCGTCAGCACCGCAAGGCAACTATATGCCACAGGAATCTTCATCTGCCGCTTATCAATCACCAGCCGCACCGCAACAGCCTCCGGCTGCTCCACGCCGCCAAACACCTGTTGCACCGGCTGCTCCGGTGGACGATATTGATGACGATATTCCGTTCTAAAATCTATTTTATTTTAGGTTGTGAAGTTATTTGATCGGCATCTTGAATGGCTGCCGATTTTCTTTGGTTTTTTTAAGCTAAATTTAACCGCCTGGCTTCTATTACGTTGGCAGGATTCATCAGAAAAGAATACTCGTTTGTATCGTGAATCTTGTACTGTAAAAAGGCCGTCTGAATTTTCAGACGGCCTTTTTTGTTTTGCCATAATCATAAACACGGTTTTTCGTAATTATATTGATATGTTGTAGAACAAGTCGGCAAAGGTAGAGCCAACGTGGGCGTGATGGCTACGGTTGGTTTGTGAATGGAAATAAGGGAAGCGGAAACAAGCTGGCACGATTTTAAATTGATATATGCTGCAAATTAGGTATAAATAAAAAAGGTACTTAAAAATCAGTACCTTTTAAATCTTGGCGGAGGCGGTGAGATTCGAACTCACGGAGGGCTATCAACCCTCGACGGTTTTCAAGACCGTTGCATTAAACCGCTCTGCCACACCTCCGAAATGTAAATTTTATTCAAGATTGGCGGAAGCGGTGAGATTCGAACTCACGGAGGGCTATCAACCCTCGACGGTTTTCAAGACCGTTGCATTAAACCGCTCTGCCACGCTTCCGTTTCTTGAAGTCGGGTATATTACTTCAGAAATAGGGAATTGCCAAGCTTTTTGATGGGGTTTGGATTTATTTTTTTGTTTTTTAAAGTTTTATTTATTGTGCTCCGCACGAAGGAAAACCCATTCGTTTTCGTTGGAAGCGGCAGCGTTAAATGCATAGCCTTCATAATCGAATTGTTTTAGTTCTTCAGGCCGGGTAATTTGTTTGTCGGCGGCATAGCGGACCATCAGGCCGCGTGCGCGTTTGGCGTAAAAGCTGATGATTTTGTATTTGCCGTTTTTTTCATCTTTGAAAACGGGAGTAATGATTTTTGCGGTAAGTTTGTCGGTGTTGACGGATTTGAAATATTCTTGGGAAGCCAGATTAATCAGGGTGTTGCTGCCGTTTTGGGACAAGGTTTGGTTTAACAGTTCGGTAATGATGTCGCCCCAAAATTCATAGAGGTTTTTACCGCGTGAATTGGGAAAAGGTGTGCCCATTTCCAGGCGGTAGGGTTGCATCAAGTCTAGAGGGCGCAGTAAGCCATACAGGCCGGAGAGTAGGCGTACATGCTCTTGCAGATAGTTGATATTTTCGGCAGGCAGTGTGCCGGCATCCAAGCCTTCGTATACGTCTCCGTTAAACATGAATACGGCTTGTTTGGCGTTTTCGGGTGTAAAAGGTGTGTGCCAGGCTGCGTTGCGTTCTGCGTTGAGTAAGGCGATTTTGTCGGAAACGTGCATGAGTTCGGCAAGGTGTTGCGGTGCCAGCGGACGCAGCTCGTTCATTAATTGTTCGGCGTGTCGGAGTAGATCGGGTTGGGTATATAGGTTTGTCGGAGCTTGGTCTTTTTCGTTGAGGTTTTTGGCGGGGGAGAGAACGAACAGCATGGTATTTCCCTAAGTGGATTTTGAATGTTTTGAACTTTAGTCTGTGTGTTTGGTTTTGGCAAGTATGCGGCGGATTGAGTTTGTTAATGGGTGGTTGTGCGTGTCGGCCGGTTGTGAGGGGGAGGGAACACGGATATTTATTTGATAGTATTTAGATATGGAAGACAAAGGCCGTCTGAATTTTCAGACGGCCTCATATATTTATGTTTGATTGTTTTGGTAAATTAGAAAGTCATGCGTACTCCGGTGCGTACCGATCTTGCCGGCAAAGGTGTCAAGTATTTTAGAGTTGAGTTGTTGGGGCGGGCATCGGCATTGCTTAGATTGCGGCCATCTAAGAACCACTCTAAGGTGCTGTGTTTTTTAAGTTGATGGGTGTAGCTTACATAAGCGTCCCATAAGTTATAGCCTTTAAGCCGGATTTCTCTGCGGGAAGGGCTGCCTGACAGGTATTTTTGTTTTGTATAGCGGGTGATGCTGCTGCCTACTTTCCATGCACCTTTATTCCAGCTTAAGCCCAGCCCGTAACGTGAAGTAGGCATATTCGGCATATAGTCGCCATCGTAATACCAACGGATATATTTTTCCCAATCGCCGGTATTTTTAGGATCGGCATCACGACGTTTTTCGATTGGGCTGTTTTTCACCCAGTCGGCAAACAGTCTTGCATCCAAAGAGCCGTATTGGGATAGGTCGAAAGTTTGATTTAACTCTACTTCAAAACCGTGAACGCGGGTATCGCCTTGTCTCCATTCTTTACGTTGTAAGCCGGCATTGGAAATGCCGGTGGCTCCCAAATATAAGTAATCTTTGAAGGCGGTTCGGTAATAGTTGGCACTCAAACCGGTATCCTGCCATCTAAATTCTCCGCCCAGTTCGACAGTTTTTGCGGTTTCCGGGCGCAGATGCGGGCTGCCGTGTTCGTCAACCAGAATGGCGAAGTGACGGTTGCTGGCATACAGTTCGTTTACTTCCGGAGCGCGTTGGGATTGGCTGTAACGGGCAGACAAATTGACTATGCTGTTTGGCTTCCATTTTATTTCGGTAAAGCCGTTGTTTAAGCTGAAATCGGAATTGCGTTTGCTGAAACGTTTTTCGATTTCAGCTTGGCCTTGACCGGCGATATAGCCGTTGAAATTAACGCTGTTTTTCACTTTTTCATGCCGCAAGCCGAGATTTAAGCCTAGGGATTTCCATGAGAAATTTTGTAGGGCAAAAATGGCGTATTTGCGGGTGCGGTTGTTGGGAAGGTATCTGTCTTCGCCTTTGCCGTCGATACGGCGGTTCATTAAGTCTAAGCCGATTGAAACGCGTAAAGCTTGACTCCAACGGTAATTCGCTTCCAGACGGCCTTGCCATTGTCTGCTGTTGAGGCTGTTGGCAAACGTATCGCCGAGATATTCTTCATTCACGGCTTTTGTGTAGGCCATTTGCGTTTTGATATTGTCTAAAGCGGAGTCTTCAACTTTATACATGCTTTCCAAAGCAAAGCGTGTCTGATCGCTTTTAATATTGACCGGTTCCAATCTATTTTTATAGTTGGTCCAAGTTGCTAAAGAGGCATAGCCGGGCACGCCGTAGCGCGTTAGAAAACGGCTGACACCGATGCCGGCATAGCTGCCGTTATCGCTGATATAGCCGGCTCCGGCAGAAGCATTTTGTCGTTGGAAGTGGCTGTTTGTCATTTTGCCGGATTGGGTCGGTGTAATGTCTTGAATACCGATAAAGCGCGAGCCTTTACCTTCCACGCCTGAAACATATTCGGGATTGTCTACCATCCAGCCGGGTTTTCTGACGCTGTTGCTGTACACATCACCCAAAGTGACTTCCCATTCTTTCAAGAATTTGTCGCCGTCTTTCAAATAGTTCGGATTAACCCACTTCCAGCCCCGTTTATCAAAAAACTCTTCTGTTTTGACTTCGACTTGGCAAGCGTGTACTAGAACGGAATTTTTGCCGTCCCGCAATTCCTCTCTGTCGTAGCAGGCCGCTACTTTGCTGTCTTTGGGAACGCGGTAGCCTGAAATCCGGCTATTCAGCCCGTTTAAGTGCCATGCAACATTGCCGGCACGACCTGTTAAGCCGAATAATTGGTTGTGCGGGGTGTTATATCCGCCGCTGATTTCTGCTTTGCCTGTTATATCTCTGTCCGGCAGAGTATGGGGAATTAAGTTTGTCTGCACATTGACTGCACCGCCGATTGCATTACCGCCAAATAAAACGGCGGCAGATGATTTGTAGACATGAATTTTGTCGGCTAAAAACGGTTCGATTGCTGTAGGCAGATTTCCGCTGACGGCAGCCAGCCCGGATACGCCCAAGCCGTTTTCGGTAATCTGAACGCGCGGGCCGGTGAGGCTTCGAATTTGTGGCAGGCCGTTACTTGGACCAAAGCTGTTATTTTGCACACCGGCTGATTTTTCTATCGACTGTCCGAGGGAAACGCTGCGTACGGCATTTAAATCCTGATGTAGTGAATCGGTGTTTGTGGTAAATATTTCCTGACTTCCTCCCAGCAAAAGCTCGCTGCCGGTATTGGCGCTTTTGGCTCTGACGGTGACTTCGGGTAGGGTAGTTTCTTCAAATTGCTCTGCCCGAGCCGAAGTTGTTGCAAATAAAGAAGCTACGGCGCAGACGAGTGGAAAATAAGAAATTTTTGATTGAACCATAATATGTTGATGTCCTTGACTGTATTTAATCTAATTTAACAAATTATGTTATATTGTAACAATTAATTTAATATCATAAAACATTTTTTATGGGTATGAAACAGCATTGGTTTTAAATTTGATTTTGTATGTGATTTTGCGAAAAGTATGGAAGACAAAGGCCGTCTGAAAATTCAGACGGCCTTTATTGAATCTAATTGAAAAAATTGTTTCAACCGATTTGGGTAACGATGATGACGGTTACGGCTGCTGCGGCAATTGCTGCAATTAATTTGCCGATGCCGGCAAAATTTAATACGGGCAGCTTGCCTTCGAGATATTTGTAGCCGGTAATCATGGGGGTGATCAAATTATGTTTTTTAACAAATTTGTAGATAAGGATAGTGGCGATATGAATGCCCGCCAAGCCGGCTAAAATATTGAAAAACAGGATATGGATGCGGCGGGCGGTGCTGCCGGTTTCTTCGCTGACCAAACTGTTCAGATAGCCGTTATTGACGAAAGTGTTTTCGTCGGCGGCAAACAGTCCGGTGGTTACTTGAAAAGCAACGGCGGCCAGCAGTGCCAAGACCATCAGGGCACCCACGGGATTGTGTCCGGGCTGTTCGTTTTCACTGATTTTGCCTTGTGTGTAGCGTATGATTTGGGACGGGCCGCGTACGAAATGGCTGAATTTGGCGGTGTCGCTGCCGAAGAAACCCCAGCAGATTCGGAAGATGATTAAGCCTAAAACCAACAGGCCGGCGCGCAGGTGCCACTCGAGCCAGCTGCCGCCGGTTTCGGCGCTGTACCACATAAATACGATGGACGCGGCAAGTGTCCAGTGGAAAATCCGGGTGGGTAAGTCCCAAACTTTTAATTTCTGCTTCATAAAATACTTTCGTTCTTATATGATGGTTTGTGTCGTTTTCAGACGGCCTTTGACAGCCATTGAGGCCGTCTGAAAATATTATAATGGATTTTGTCGGCGGATAATCATGATGTTTTCAAGCTATTACAAAACCTGTTTTTTAGACAGACAATTGAGTGAGGCTTCTGCTTTTCCGGAAGTTTTTTCACGCCGCGATGCCGACAGCCATAAGGGTACTTACGGTACGTTGGCGGTGGTCGGTGGTGCGGCGGGAATGAGCGGTGCGGTGGTAATGGCATCTGTGGCGGCGATGTACAACGGCTGCGGTAAAGTGTGGGCCGGATTCAATCAAAAATCGCTGCCGCTTCCGGTGATTCCGGAACGGCCTGAGGTGATGTTGGATACTGCTCCAAATTTATTGATGCGTGATGATATCGGTGCTTGGGTGGTCGGTTGCGGCTTGGGGGTGGATGAAGAATCGGTGCGGTGCGTGTCTGCGGTTTTGTCGTTTGAGAAAAGGCAGCCGGTATTGCTGGACGCGGACGCGTTAAATGTGTTGGCGAAAGACAAGCATTTGAATCAGACGGCCTGTGCTTATTCGGGTGGTTTGGTGTTAACCCCCCATCCTGCGGAAGCGGCACGTTTGTTGGCTTGCACAACGGCTGAAGTTCAGGCCGACCGTTTGGCGGCGGTGCAAAAGTTGGCGGAGCATTTCAGTGCTTTTGTCGTGTTGAAAGGGCATAAGAGTTTGGTGTGCACTCCGGATGGCGAAGTTTATACCAATCACAGCGGTAATGCCGGATTGGCAACGGCGGGAAGCGGCGATGTGTTAAGCGGATTAATCGGTAGTTTGCTGGCGCAAGGCATACAGACGAAACAGGCCGTCTGCGGCGGTGTTTGGCTGCATGGTGCGGCGGCCGATGTATTGCGTGATTCGGAAATCGGTGAAACAGGAATGCTGGCTGGCGAGTTGGCACCGGCGGCACGGTGGTTGAGAAACCGTTTGATACGCGAGTTTGAATCGCTTGCTTAATTGAAAAGGCTTGTATCGTCGGGATACAAGCCTTTTGGTTTGCCGTTTGTTAATGGCAGCCGCCTGATTTTCCGCCGCAGCGGTCGCAGCCGCTGCAGGGCGATGAGGATTTTTTAGGCAATACAAATTTTCTAATCAGATACCAAACGCTCAATAGCACAATTGCCCCGACAATCAGATATTGGATCATGACAAAATCCTTGAAGTTGTTTGGTAAACCACAAATGCAAAGAAGTAGGCCAATACCAGCAGATAGGCAGTCATAGCGAAGGTTTGTTTGGCTGATTTGGTTTCACGCTTGATAACGGCAATGGTTGCCATACACATCGGAGCGTAGATATACCAAGTCAGGAAAGCAAAAGCGGTGGGTAAACCCCAATCGGTATGTACAATCGGAATCAAGGCGTTTTGGATGGCATCTTCGGAATCGGCGCCGACTGCGTATACCGTTCCCAAAGCGGCTACCACCACTTCGCGTGCGGCAATGCCCGGAATCATGGCGATACACATTTCCCAAGTAAAGCCCAAAGGTGCGAACAGCGGCTGGATTGCGCGTCCGAGCATGCCGGCATAGCTGTAATCGATGGCCGCACCGCTTGCGCCTTCCGGTGCGGCAGGGAAGCTGACTAAAACCCACAAAATCACCGACAAAGCGAAAATAACCGTACCGGCGCGTTTTAAGAAGGCATAAACCCTATCCCAAAGGCTGGTCAGAATATGTTTGAAATTAGGCATACGGAATGTAGGCAGTTCCATCAAAAGCGGGAAGCGTTGAACCTGTCCGTTTCTTCTGGCCAAGCGTTTCATCACGTAGGCAGTTAAAGCGGCGGAAAGAATGCCTGCCAGATAAAGGCCGAACAGGGTTAAGCCTTGCAGGTTGAAAACACCTAAAACCGTCTGCTGAGGAATGACCGCCGCAATAATCAGCGCGTAAACCGGCAGACGTGCAGAGCATGTCAGCATCGGTGCAATGGCAATGGTTACCAATCTTTCACGCGGGTCTTGAATGGTGCGCGCCGACATCACGGCGGGCACGGCGCAGGCGAAGCTGGAGAGTAGGGGAATAAAGGTTCTGCCTGAAAGACCGGTGGTGGCGAGCATATTGTCTAACAGAAATGCGGCACGCGGCAGATAGCCGGAATCCTCCAACAGCAAAATAAAAGCAAACAAGATGGTAATTTGGGGCAGGAAAACCAAAACGCTCCCGATACCGGCAATCACGCCGTCAACCAGCAAATCGGTCAAAATTCCGGCCGGCAGGGTAGCGGCAATCCATTCTCCCAGCGCACCGAAGCTGTCTTCGATAAAACCCATCAACGGTTCGGACCAAGAATAAACCGCTTGGAATACCAGCATTAATACAGTCAGCAGGATAATCATGCCCCACACGGGATGCAGAAAAATACTGTCTAAACGTCTGTGCCAGGCAGGCATTTGGATTTCCGAACGGACAACTTGGCTCAAAATATTTTCCACTTTGGCATAGAGTTGCTTACTGTCGAGCTTTTCCAAAGTCTGTTCGACATCTTCTTTCGGTTGGAAGCGGACGGTACGGCGCGGCAGTTGATTCACCGCCTCGCGCACGGCACGGATGCTTTCGCTGCGGACGGCTGCCGTTTCCAAAACCGGCATACCCAATAATTGCGACAGTTTTTCCACATCGATTTTCAGTCCGCGTGCTTGTGCAATGTCGCTCAAGTTGAGGGAAACCAGCATGGGCAGGCCCAGCGTTTTCAGTTCCAATACCATGCGCAGGGTCATGCGCAGATTGGTGGCGTCGGCAACGGCAATGACGGCATCCGGAGTGATACCGAATTTACCCAATACCATATCGCGGGTTACCGCTTCATCGGGGCTGGTGGTCCGCAGGCTGTAAGTGCCGGGCAGGTCGATAATGCGGACATGGTGGTCATCGCTGAACACACCTTCGCGGCGGTCAACGGTAACGCCGGGGTAGTTCGCCACTTTGGCATTCGAGCCGGTAAGGCCGTTGAATAAGACGGTTTTGCCGCAGTTGGGCGCACCGACAAGGGCAAAATAACTTAATTCCATAGTAATGTTCCTTTTTTCAGGCGGCCTCTTGTTTGGCAGGTCGTCTGAACCATGATTCAGGGATTAACGCGGCACAGGATTTTCGAGGCTTCGGCTTGGCGTAGAGAAAATTGCGATTGGTTGCCTAAGCGGACGGCGTAAGGGCCGTGTCCGAGCGGGCCGACGGCAATGACGACAACAGGCATGCCGTCTGAAAAACCCAAGTCGGCAAGGCGGCGGCCGACTTGTGCGTCCAATACGCCGAATTCGGGATTGGGAACAATAGATTCGATTTGGGCACTCACACCTTTGCCCAAGCGGGTTAAAGGAACGGTAGTCATGTTGGCTAACTTTCTTGTTTGGTTTGTGTGCGGCAGTAATCGGATTGCTGCCGACAGTAAGTGTGAAGCGTTTAATATTGAATTAAGGTAAATAAAATTGATTTTTATTTATATATTATGATATGCCTTTTACCTATGATTTGCAACGAAATTAATGCCGCCGGATGTGATATTTCCCGGCGGCATTAATAATATAAAAACAATTTTCAGACGGCTTGCTGCGGCTTGCCCGATAAGCTCTGATTTACCGCAGAAGCAATCGGCAACAAGGCATGTTTACCGCCATTTTAGGCGGCATAACATTAATATCGTATATCGTATATCGGATTAATGATGCTGGTCGCGGCAGTGTTCGTCGTGTTCATGGTCTTCGTTGCAGGCGGCAAACCAAGCATCGTCGTCGCCGTCGAACTCTTCCACTTCGTCAAATTCGCCGTTTTCCGCAAGCGCCACCAATTCTTCCAAATCGTGTGCGCCTTCCACCCAAAAGCAGGGAATATCCGGCGGCGTATCCGGCGCAAGAACGGCGGCCAAGCCTTCATGCCATGCCAGCCAGTAGCCGTTGGCCGTCTGAACAAATTGTGCGTCGGGGTGGATGCTTTCGCCTTTGGTGTTGACCAGCATGCGTTCGGTGATTTCCGTTTGAAAGGGCAGTATTTTCATTGTGAGATCCGTTAAGGTTTGGAAATAGCAAGCATTATAACAAAGGCCGTCTGAAAACGCGGCGGCAGCTTTTCAGACGGCCTTTGTTATAATGCTATGTTTCTGTTTTTAATAAAGCCGGGCCGCATCATGCAAGTGATTCAATACGAAAATTCCCCCTTCAAACTCCACCAGCCTTTTCCCCCCGCCGGCGACCAACCCACCGCCATTGCCGGCCTGCTCGAAGGGCTTTCAGACGGCCTCGCTTACCAAACCCTGCTCGGCGTAACCGGCTCGGGCAAAACCTACACCATGGCCAACGTGATTGCCCAAAGCGGCCGCCCCGCCATCATCATGGCGCACAACAAAACGCTGGCGGCGCAGCTTTATGCCGAGATGCGCGAGTTTTTCCCCGAAAACGCAGTAGAATACTTCGTTTCCTATTACGACTATTACCAGCCCGAAGCCTATGTGCCGTCGCGCGATTTATTTATCGAAAAAGATTCCGCGATTAACGAACACATCGAGCAGATGCGCCTTTCCGCCACCAAAAACCTGATGACGCGCAACGACGTGATTATCGTCGCCACCGTGTCCGCCATCTACGGTATCGGCGACCCCACCGAGTATCAACAAATGGTGCTTTCCGTAAAAGAAGGCGACATCATCGAACAGCGCGACATCATCTCCACCCTCGTTTCCATGCAATACGAGCGCGGCGAAATGGATTTCAAACGCGGCTCCTTCCGCGTGCGCGGCGACGTAATCGACGTGTATCCCGCCGAAAGCTCCGACAACGCCTTGCGCATCAGCCTGTTTGACGACGAAATCGACCGCCTCGACCTCTTCGACCCGCTCACCGGCGGCAACATCCAGCGCGTCGGCCGCTACACCGTGTTCCCTTCCAGCCACTACGTTACCCCGCGCGACACCGTGCTGCGCGCCTGCGAAAGCATCAAGCAGGAATTGCGCGAACGCATTGATTTCTTTACCAAAGAAAACCGACCCGTCGAAACCCAACGCATCGAACAGCGCACCCGCTTCGACCTCGAAATGCTCTACGAAATGGGCTTTTGCAAAGGCATCGAAAACTACTCGCGCCACTTTTCCGGCAAAAAAGAAGGCGAACCGCCGCCCACATTGATGGATTATCTGCCCGACAACGCCATCATGTTTATCGACGAAAGCCACGTTACCGTTACCCAAATCGGCGGCATGTACAAAGGCGACGCTAGCCGCAAACAAAACCTCGTCGATTACGGCTTCCGCCTGCCTTCAGCCCGCGACAACCGCCCGCTCAAATTCCACGAATTTGAAAAAATCATGCCGCAAACCATCTTCGTTTCCGCCACACCCGCCAAATACGAAGAAGAACACGCCGGCCAAGTGGTCGAGCAAGTCGTGCGCCCCACCGGCCTGGTCGATCCGCAAATCGAAATCCGCCCCGTCGCCACCCAAGTCGACGATTTAATGAGCGAAATCAACGACCGCATCCAAAAAGGCGAGCGCGTACTCGTTACCACCCTCACCAAACGCATGGCGGAACAACTCACCGACTATTACAGCGAACTCGGCATCAAAGTGCGCTACCTGCACAGCGATATCGATACTGTTGAACGCGTTGAAATCATTAGAGATTTGCGGCTTGGACTGTTTGACGTACTCGTCGGCATCAACCTCTTGCGCGAAGGCCTCGACATCCCTGAAGTCTCCCTCGTCGCCATCCTCGACGCCGACAAAGAAGGCTTCCTGCGCTCGCACCGCAGCCTGATTCAAACCATAGGCCGCGCCGCGCGCAACGTGAACGGCGTCGCCATCCTGTACGCCGACAAAATCACTGACTCCATGAAAGCCGCCATCGATGAAACCGAACGCCGCCGCGAAAAACAGATTAAATTCAACGAAGAACACGGCATCGTGCCGAAACAGATTACCAAGCAAGTGAAAGACATCATCGACGGCGTATATCACGACGATTCAGGCAGCACCAAAGGCAAAGGCCGTCTGAAAACCAAAGTGAAAGTGGGCGAAATCCATACCGAAGAAGACGCCATTAAAGAAATCGCCAAACTCGAAAAAGCCATGCAGCAAGCGGCAAGGGATTTGCAGTTTGAAGAAGCGGCGGTGTTGCGGGATAAGATACGGGGGATTAAGGAAGGGTTGTTGTTTGGGGCAGAGTGAGAGAAATATTCATTTCTAAATTAAGAAAGGGATTATATGAATTATATTAAAATATTAGATTGGAACAATATTTCTGAAAAATATAATCGCAGCACAATATTACTTGGAAATGGTGCAAGTATTGCTGTTAACAATTGTTTTAATTATCAATCATTGCTAAATATAGCTAAACAAAAATTTAAGCAAAAAAGTGTTGAAAAATTATTTAAGCATTTTGAAACAGATGATTTTGAGTTAATCCTTAGATTAGTCTGGCAAGGAAAAGAAATTATTGATATTGTAAAAAATCATGATTGTATACATTATCGCACATTGACGTGGGCATATGAAGATATTAGAAACGGTTTGATTGAATCAGTTAGGGAAGTACATCCTAACTATTCTTCTATTGGCATAAATCAATTAGAGAAAATTTCTAATTTTTTAAGAAATTTTAATACAGTAATATCGTTGAACTATGACTTGATAGTTTATTGGGCATCTTTAAACGAGAAGGATAAGAAAGATAGTCCTTATAGCTTTAAAGATTGTTTTATACACAAGGAGTTTAAAGATGACTGGACAGACTTGAGGAAGCCTTATAAGGCTAAACAACACTGCACTTTAATCTTTTACCCTCATGGAAATTTAATCTTACATAAAGATATAAAATCATCTGAATTTAAATTATCTTCTTATGAAGATAGTCATTTATTAGAAACGATATTGAATGCATGGAAGAAAGGGAATATATCGCCATTATTTGTTAGTGAAGGTACAGCAAAGCAAAAAATAAAATCAATTAGAGATAGTTATTATTTATCTGTTGTTTATAGAGAAGTTCTGACCGAAAAAAAAGAAAGTTTGGTTGTTTATGGTTGGGGTTTTGGAGAACAAGATATGCATATCTTGAAGCAAATGAAAAATTGCGGGATTAAAAACATTGCAGTATCTGTTTATAATGGAGATATGGAATATTGTTTCAATGTTCGAAGGTTAATAAAAAGAGAACTGGAAAATCCTTCAGAAAGAGAAGATTCTATAAATGTAGAGTTTTTTCATAGCAATAGTGAAGGTTGTTGGATTTATTAATTGAATTAGAATCAAGCATAGCCTACGTGCGTAGGGTGTGTGTCACCGGCACGCACACATTGCCGGAATCCCTGCCCCCGCGTGCGTGGCTCGCATCGCTAAACTACCTGAAAATAAACATCGAGGCCGTCCGAAAATATTTTTTCAGCAAGCGTAGGTCGGATACTTGTATCCGACATAATGGTGGTATTGTCGAAACATGCAATCATTGTGATGATGCCTAAATGTCGGATTCGAGAATCCGACCTACGTCTTGTATCATTTGTATGGATCAATTCATATAACAAGGGGAAACCATGCGGTATCGTCGATATTACCGTGCGGGCGGAACGTATTTCTTTACGCTGGTGGCGCATAACCGCCAACGGATTCTAACCGGCGATGCGGTGCGTTCGGCCTTGCGTGAGGCCGTGTTGGCGGTACGGGAAAAATACCCGTTTGAAATCGCGGCATGGGTGTTGACGCCCGATCATCTGCATACCATTTGGCATTTGCCGCAAAACGATGCCGATTTTTCCGAACGTTGGCGGCAAATCAAACGGCACAGCCAATATTTAATCGGTGCCGACACGCGTTTATGGCAAAAACGGTTTTGGGAGCATGCTATTCGTGATGAAGCGGATTTTGCCCGCCATTTCGATTATGTGCATTTCAATCCGGTGAAACACGGCCATGTGTCAAAGGTATCTGATTGGCCGTTTTCTACTTTTCATCGCTATGTAAAACAAGGCATTTATCCGCTAAATTGGTGCGGGAATGGCTCTGATTTTGTGGTGGCGTATGATTAATGAAGATGTTGGACTCAAGAATCCAACCTACATTACTACCTTGAAATTTATTTAATTAGTTTTTTAGGAGTTACGAAATGGAAGAAAATAATTTGGTAATCTCAATTTTAAATGAGAATGGTGATATTGTTGAAACTAAGATATTGACTTGGAAAGATTTTGAAATCGAACAAGTTGGTGGCAGTGAACGCCAAATGGGGCCAGAAAATGAGCATGTATTAACTTGCACTACTGATGAATTCGAAATTACTTGTGAAGTATATGAATATCCTATAGGAGTGTTTAATTACAAATCTGACTGGAGGATAGAATCTGGTAATGTTCGAATTGAATCAGATGACTTGAATTATTTTGGTTTGTTTACAGAGCAAGAGTAACAAGCGTAGTCGGATACTTGCATCCGACACAATGTTGGCATGACGGAAATGTTCAATCATTGTGATGATGTATAAATGTCGGATTCAAGAATCCGACCTACATCTTGTATCATTTGCATGGGTTAATTCGTATAACAAGCAAGCACAGCCTATGTGCGTAGGGCCGTCTGAAAATATTTTTTCAGACGGCCTCGTCTATATCTTGCCAATGTTTTCTTTTATAATTCGGCTTTTCTTTTTATGACAGAGGCAATGATGTCTGAAGTATCTGAAAATAAACATAATCAATATGATGAAGGCAGCGGTATTGCAGTTTCGGGCAATGCGGACGAGGGCAAATTGTTAAAGGTGGAAAATGCCGTAACGGTTAACGGTGCGCAGGCAAATGAAAGCCGAAATTGGCGCTTTGATTTTCACGGTACGGCCAATGAATATTTTAAGATTTGGATCGTTAATCTGTTTTTATCGGTGATTACCTTGTCCTTTTATGCGCCGTGGGCGAAGGTGCGGCGTTTGCGTTATTTCTACGGCAACACGGTGTTGGGTCGGGACAAGTTTGATTTTACGGCGATTCCTGCCCGTATTTTGATCGGGCGGATTATTGCTACGGTTTTGTTTGTGGCGTTTTCGCTTTTATCCAATATTGATCCGATGTATTCGAGTGCGGTTTTGTTGTTGGCATTTGCGCTGATGCCGTGGCTGGTGCGCTCGACCATGCGTTTCCGTGCGCGTAATACGAAATACGGCAACAGCCGTTTTTATTTTTCGGCAACGATGGGGCAGTCTTATTGGGTGTTGGCGAAATGTGCGGTGGTGACGGTTTTGGGCGCGGGCTTGCTGTATCCTTTGGCGCTTTATTGGTTTAAGTCTTATCAAATCAAGCATTTACATATCGGTAATTTGCGCTTTAATCTGAATACGGGTGTGGGCGGTTTTTATGGCGCGGTGTTGAAGCCTTTGCTGTTTATAGTGTTGTTGGTTGCGGCGGCGGTGCTGGTTTTGTTCGGTATGGGTTATGTGTCGGATTTGGGCTATGTGTTGTCGGATCGGGTGGTGTTTCCGCTGGTGTATCTTTTGATTATGCTGCCTTATATTGCTGTGTTGGGCTTTTTTATACCGCTGACGCAGGGTTATCTGTTCCGCGCAACTTGGCAGGATGTGAGTGTGGGCAACAGCCGTATTACGACTGATTTGAACCCGTATAAATACGCTTTGATTAAATTAACCAATTATATTGCGGCCATTTTTACGCTGGGTTTGCTGCTGCCGTGGGGCGCGGTGCGTTTGTACCGCTATCAGGCGCAATCTTTGCAGGTTGAGTTGCAGGATAATCCGCAAGATTTGATGAATATGGCTCAAAATGATCCGGATGCTATCGGTGAAGAAATCGCCGACGTGTTTGATATCGATATTTCACTTTAAGGCTGCTTGAGCATGTCTGAATCTCTTACGGTAAGTTATTACGACGGTAAGCGTAATGTTCCCCATCAGGCTGAAATTTCGCTTGATGGGGGCAAATTGCGTGTGGTGTATAACGGCGGGCAAACTGCTGAATATCCGCTGCACAGTATTGCTTATATGGCGGGAGTAGGCGGTGTTTTGCCGGCTTTGGAGTTGCCGGGCGATGCGCGCATTGAGTTTTTGAATCACGATGTTCCGCATTGGCTGCCTTTGCAAAATAAAATCATGTTAAAGCAAGTGGGGCGGCTTGAGAAAAGCTGGAAATGGGCGGCTGTTTCTTTGGTGGCGATGATTTGCGTGGTTGCAGTGGTATTCAAGTGGGGAATTCCTGCCGCGGCTTATCATGCCGCCCATCATCTGCCGGAGAAAACCTTACAGGGCGTGGGCAATCAGGCGGAAGAAATTATTCTCGAATTAACCGGCGAAACCAAGCTGTCTGCCAAACGGCGGAGAGAAATTTCTGATTTGTATTATCAAAAGCTTAAGCCTGAGAACCCGGCCAAACTGTTGTTTAGAGAGGGAGGCGAGTTGGGTGCCAATGCGTTTGCGATTCCGAACAACACCATTATGCTGACTGATGCGCTGGTTGATTTGGCCAAGCACGATCATGAAATTTTGGCCGTGTTGGCACACGAGCAAGGCCATCTGAAAGAACGCCACAGTTTGCAGCAGGCTTTGCGCGGTATCGGCATGAGTGTGTTCCTCCTAACCCTTACCGGCGATGCCACTGATATTATTGACGGTTTGCCCGTATTGTTTGCTACGGCGAAATACTCGCAGGAATTTGAGCTGGAAGCGGATTTGCATGCCATCAACGAATTGAAACGCTTAAATATTCCGCCCCAACATTTGGCCGATTTCCTGCAACGCCTGCATCAGGCGCACGGTCATGGTGATGAAAATTCGGCGGAACATATTTTGAGTACGCATCCGGTAACGTCCGAACGGGTGAAGCAGGTTGAGCAGCATGCCAAATAGTATTCAGTATTCGGCGTCGGCTTTGATAACTGATGGACATCGTGTTTGGGAAATGAACAAGAAGCAAACTTCTGCTAAAATCAAACGCTTTATATCGCGTTGATTTGAAATAAATCAGACATGATGTAAATATAATTTTGACAATAGTTTGGAATGAATTTAAAAATTTTGGGGTAAGTCTATGAATACTCGTTCTGTTTTGTTGGCTTTAGTTTTGGCTTTGGGTGTGGCCGGTTGCGGCACTATCAATAATCAAACCGTTACCGATGAAAAATTGAGAAGCCGTGCCGCTGCCGCGTTGGAAGTCAGCCCGGATCAAATCACCATCAGCAACCGCAGTAATGAAGGCATACGCATTAATTTCACGGCGACAGTCGGCAAACGTGCACATCAATGTTATGTCACCAGCACGGTAAGCATGATGGGCGTGTTAACGTCTGACGCGTTGTGCTCGAGCCAAAGAGGTTCCGGCAGCGGCAAAAAAGTGCGTTGTAATAAACTGTTGAAAGCAGCAGGGCACTGCTAATCCGATAAATTATTGCAAAGAATATAACCGAGGCCGTCTGAAATTTTCAGACGGCCTCGGTTATTATTTAGATAAACCTAAATCGGAGATAGCGAATCGGAAAACAGTTTTTCGGTTTTAAATCGAGTAGTCTTCTTTCAGCAAATGTTTGTAGGCATGAAGATAAGAAGCGGCTACAAACGATACGCCGCCGACCACATTGCCCAAAAACACGGGCAGCATATTCAAGAAAAACTGGCTCCAGCTGATGTCTGCTCCGGCGAGAATACCAGCCGGAATAATAAACATATTGGCAACAAAATGTTGGAAGCCGATCAGTACGAAAATCATCACCGGAAACCACATGGCCAAAATCCGCCCGGACGTATGCTTGGCACCGAAGTAAAACCAAATACCCATGCAGACCATCCAGTTGCAGGCAATTGCAGAAATAAAGGCGCGGCCGAAATCCATATTGACTTTAGCCTCGGCAATGGCCATGGTTTTCACTGCCGCCGCACCTTCCGACAAGCCGACATAATGGCCGAGAAAATAGGCCATCGCCAATGCGCCGGCCAGATTGCCCAAGCTTACCAAAATCCAGTTGCGCACAAGTTTGGCAGAGCTGACCCGGTTGGTTAAACGGCCGACGCCCATAATCATCATATTGCCCGTTGCCAGTTCGCCGCCGCCGATTAAGATACAGATCAGACAGATAGGGAAAACCGCCGCGCCCAAAAGCGTTGCCAACCCACTCCATTCGGCAGGGATGCCGCTGATTACTTTTAAAAATGCCAGATAGCCGAATCCGACATAGCTGCCGCCGAGAAAGCTCAAAATCAGCAGCATTTTGGTACTGCTTTCCGATTTGGCGCAGCTTCTTTTAATCGCATCTTCCAAGATTTCATGCGGGAAAAAATCGCGTTCTTGCATATATATCCTTTGTAGTGATCAATAAACAGATGGAAATTTCAGGTTTTCGGCAAGCCTTATGTCAATGCGTGCGGATACTTTACGCAAAACGCCGATACAAGGGAAAGAACGATTCGTTGTGAAAATATGGCAGTTTGGTTATATAGAAAAAGCAGATTAGGGGAGAAGAAATACGGTGTTGAGGCCGTCTGAAATTTCAGACGGCTTTTCTGCATTTTGTTGCTTTGCTGCGAACGTTAATGGGAAAGGTGCGTGGTTTGTGTTTTTTCGGCTGTGAATAAAAATAATTTTTTAGCGTATTTTTCTGCCTTAAAGCCAATATAAGACAGACTTTTGCAGATTTTTTATTATTTTTATTTTTATTTTAAATGATAATAATTTTCACAAAATTGGATAGCTATGTTATTATCATAAATTATTTGTGATAATGATTACTAATATTGTTATTTTTATGGAGTGTGTTTGTTAAGCAGAGATTGCTGTAAAGACGGACGGCACGAAAAAACAATCGGATATTTTGACTTGATAACCAGCCTCAAATGGAGACAAACAATGAAATTTAAGCAACTTCCTCTGGCAGCGGCGGTGTTGGGCGCTTTGTGTTCCGTGCCCGCTTTTGCCGAAACCGCGCCGAAGCAAGAGGTTTCAGATGCAGAATTGGGTACCGTAGTGGTGACCGGCGACCGTCAAGGTATGAAGGTAAAAACCAATGTGGTAACCAGCCGTCTGAAAGACGAGAGTACGGAAACTGATTTGCGCGGCCTGTTTAAAAACGAGCCTGCCATCGGCATCGGTGCGGGTAACGGTACTTCGCAATATCTATATATCCGCAATATGGGTCAAAATTCGATCGATATCAAACTGGATAATGCTTATTCCGACAGTCAAATCCACTATCACCAAGGCCGTCATATGTTGGATCCGGCTTTGGTGAAAATCATATCCGTGCAAAAAGGTGCGGGCAGTGCGTCGGCAGGTATCGGTCAAACCAACGGTGCGATTGTTGCCAAAACTTTGGATGCGCAAGATTTATTGAAAAACAGCAGCAATCCGAACTTCGGTGCCAAAATTGATGCCGGTTACAACAGCAACGACGGCCATAATTATGGTTTGTCGGTGTTCGGTAAAAACGAAATTTTCGATTTTCTGGTATCGGGTAACCGGGTTAATGAAGATGAATATAAAGGCGGTTCAGGCTATAAAAACGGATTTAACGGCAGCAGCCGTGTTCCGTATAGTGCACTGGATAAAACCGGTTATTTGGCAAAAATAGGGGCTACCGCAGGCGACCACCGTTTTGTATTAAGCCATTTGAATAATCAGCATAAAGGCGAACGTCTGGTGCGTGAAGAGTTTTCTGTGGGCGGAGGCAGGCTTACATTAGCACGCCAAGCTCCGGCTAAACGTAAAATGACTGTTAATAATACCAACTTCGAGTGGACGGGCAAAAATCTCGGTTTCGCCGAAAGGGCAAACGCCAATATTTACCGCTTGGTGCACGGGCGCTGGTCTGTGGACGACAGCAAAAACGGCTATGCAGGCGGAGACAGCAATGTCGGTTCTACTAAAACCAAAGTGGAAACCATCGGTTCGAACGTGAATTTCGACTCGCGCTTAAATGACAATATGTGGTTGAAATACGGTGTGAACTACCGTAATCAGGAAGTCAAACCCGATCAGATTTTCCGTAAGGGTGTGACAAACCAAGAAAAACGCGATATGGGCGTTTATGCGGAGATGATCGCCGATGTTCGAGACGTTACCCTGACCGCCGGTTTGCGCTACGACCATTTCAGTTTTAAAGCGATGGACGGTAAAAAAGTCGGCGACGGCGCGGTTAATCCGAGCTTGGGCTTGGTTTGGCAGGTGGTGCCGGAGTTGAGTCTGAGCGCGAGCCATAACTATGCAACCCGCAGCCCGCGTATGCATGATGCCATTATGTCGCACGGTAAACGCGGCGTGGTATCGATTGCCGATAATACCAAAGCGGAAAAAGCCAGAAACACCGAAATCGGTTTCAACTATAACAACGGAACATTCGGTTTGGAAGGCAGCTATTTCTGGCAAAACATCAGCCGCGCATTGGGTACGTCTACCGGTCGCAACAACCATTTGTGTGATGCGCCTACGGATCAAAACAAAAACGAGTGTTACTCTGAAATCATCAATGCCGGCAAAATCAAAAACTCAGGTTATGAGTTGGGAGCATCATACCGTCAAGGCGGATGGACGGCGCGCTTGGGTGTAGCGCACAGCAAACCGAAATTTTATGGCGAACATTTGAGTGCAAAACCTGAATATGCAATGCGTATGGGACGCACATGGACCGGTTCGGTGGCATACCGTTTCGACAATCCGAATTTGGAAATCGGCATCCAGCGCCGCCAAGTGGAAAAAGTGGCTAAAAAAGACAACTTTATCTTGGCCAACTACCAAATCAAAGCAGCCGATAAAGGCAAGGCTTCATACGGCGTAACCGATATTACTGCCAACTGGAAACCGCTTGGCAAGGATAAGATGAATGTGAATTTTGCAGTGAACAACATCACCAACAAAAATTACGTTCCTCACGCCCAGCGCAGCGACTTGCCCGGTGCGGGTCGCGAGTACCGTATCGGTTTCAATTACACGTTCTAATCTGATATAGCGTCTGCTTGTTTAGGCCGTCTGAAAATTCAGACGGCCTTGATTCTTGTTGGATATTCAGTATCCGGATCGGACAAACAGCATCAATTGCTGTCGCTTGCGATATAATGTATTGTGAAGTCAAAAGCTTAAGTTTTAGTTTGTCAATTGATTAAGAAAGGGCAGGCAATGAAATTGAAATGGCCGGTTGTTTTGGTGCTGGCGTGTTCGGCGGTGAATGTGCATGCCGACGGTAGGGCAGATTTGAATACGGTGGCGCGTGTGGACATTGAACGCTATGCCGGAACTTGGTATGAAATTGCGCGTTTGCCCATGCCTTTTCAAAAGCAGTGCGTATCGGATGTTACTGCAACCTATACGCTAAATTCCGACAAAACCATCAAAGTCACCAACCGCTGTAAAAAAGCAGACGGAAGCTGGTCGGAGGCGGAAGGTTTGGCGCGTTCGCAAAACGAATCCAACAGTAAGCTGACGGTATCGTTTTTGCCCAAATCTTTGCGTTGGTTGCCGGTGGGAAAGGCACCGTATTGGGTAATGGCTTTAGATGAAGGTTATGAGAATGTGATGATCGGCCAGCCCGACCGCAAATATCTGTGGCTGCTTTCGCGTAAACCGCAGATGGATGAAACTGTTTACCGCTCTTATTTGGATCAGGCGGAATCGCAAGGCTACGATTTGTCGAAACTGATACGTACCAAGCAGCATTAAAAGTGTAATGGCTTAAGTTTGCGGAATATTTAACTTGTTTGGCTAACTGAATGGAAAGGCCGTCTGCAAATTTTCAGACGGCCTTTTTGTTAATAAGAAAAATACAGATTAGTTTTTGCAGTCCAACATATCTTTGCGGATATCGCGCAGTACGAATGCAGCCGTATCCTCGTCTTCGGCCTGAACCCACACAAACAGTTTGGCGACAATCTTGCCGAGAAACACTTTTTCCAATGCATCGGCTTCGCCCAAATTATATTGCGCTAAGAAATCGGCAATATCGGCGGGCAGGGCGGTACACTCGGCTTGGCGGATGTCGGTAAAGCGTTTGTCCGATTGCAGGCGCTCCAGCAGGGTTTGGTTTTTATCGAGCTTGATGCCTTGTTCTTTCTCTTCGATGGTGGCGCGGGTGAATTGGTCGTAAATCTCCGCGTAGAGCATATCGTTGGGGCCTTCGAAGATGGTGAAGGGGCGGATGTCGATGGCAATGTTGCTGGCGGGGTGGCCGTGTTCGAAGCCTTTGGCGCCGAGCAGTTTTTGCAGGATTTGCGCCGCGCCGTAGGTGTATTCGGTGGCCAGCGTTTTGATGATGTTGGCTTCCATCAGCTGGTGTGCGACGGCGGCATCGGGGGCGACGCGGTTGCAGGTGAAGCGGTAGAGCACTTGCGAGATGCCGTAGCGTTGCATGATTTCGCGGCATTCGCGGGCGACGAATTTGATGTCTTGCTTCACGAAACGGTTCATGTTTTCAATGATGTATTCCATGATGCCGTGGGTCATGCCCACCAGTTGCAGGCGGCTGCGGATGAAGATGTTTTGGAACGCGCGCAAGCCGGCGGCATCGCTTTCGGAAAGTTTCATCACGCAATCGGCGGGGATTTGGGCATCAATATGGTTGACCGCATAGCGCACGGCGAGCAAGCCTTCGGAATTGAGGGTTTCGCAGCGGATGTATTGTTTGGGCACCAGCAGCAGGTTGATGGTTTTCGACAGTTTGCCGTTTTTACGCTCTTTGGCGGCAACCAGCAGAAATTCGCTGGTGGAATTGCCTTGCCAGTATTTGGTTGCGTTAACGTAAACGGTTTGTTCGTCGATATATTCGTAATACGACTGCATTTCGCGGGCAATTGCGGCGCCGGAGGTTTCCGGCTCGGTAATGGCGAGGCCGCCGCCTTCGCCGTTGAAAATGAAATCGAGGCCGGTGCGGATTTGGGCGTCGTTGCCGAATTCGACCAGAGGCTGCAAAACCAATGCGCCTTCGATACCGGTGCGCAGGGTAACGGGTACGCCGTAATGGCCGGCGATGCGCAATACTTCCTGAATTTCAAACTGGCTGCTTTTTCTGCCGCCGTGCTTTTCGGCTAAAAAGGGCAGCAGCAGGCCGGCTTTTTTCAGCTCCAGCCATTTGTTTTCGGGAAGGTATTGCATCAGATTGATTCCGTTTGGAAAGATGCGTTTGAATGCAGATTCGATGTGCTGTAAGAAATCAGCGGTGTTCATCTTAATGAGCTGTGCTTCCAAAATACCTGATGCCATATTCATCTATTTCCGTTTTTTTAGAGTTTAGAGTCAAATTTCTAGAAGCGTATTTATAACATACTTTTGGCATTTTGATAATATTGGTAAATTTAGCGGTATGGTCGGCAAAAAAGGTGATTGGAATAAGGTAAATCTGTAGCAGCCAACCCGATAGGTTGTTGATGAATGATGTGGCTTGCTGTGAAAAGGCCGTCTGAAAATTTCAGACGGCCTTTTCACTGATCATGAATAGTTTGATTAAGTCCGGCAAGACGGGCGCAGTTTGTTAAAAACGGGGTAAAGCCCAGGCAACACGGTGCGCCCAGAGACGAAGCAGATAACCGGCGATAAGCAGAATATTCAAGGCAAACGGATTAATCCAACCGAGCAGGTCGAGGCAATACATGGCGATGCCGATAATAACGGATACGGTGCCGTAGAAGTCTTTTCTTAAAATCATGGGGATGTCGTTGACCAACATGTCGCGCACAATGCCGCCTCCGACGGCGGTAATGAAGCCGAGCATGACCACACCGAATATATTGAGGTCGAGCGATAAGCCCAGTTGTGCGCCGGTAATGGTGAAGGCTACCAGCCCGAGCGAGTCGGCCAGCAGGAAAACGGTGGCCAGTTCGCGTTTTTGGGTGTGTTGGAGTTTAAACAGCCAAGACAGCAGCAGGGTAATGCCGATAACGATCCACGCGGTATTTTGTGTAAAGGCTAATGGAATGCGCCCGATAATGGCGTCGCGGATGATGCCGCCGCCGATAGCGGTCAGGAGGGCGAGAATCAAAACGCCGAGCATATCG
This sequence comes from Neisseria weaveri, assembly GCF_900638685.1. Lineage (NCBI taxonomy): Bacteria > Pseudomonadati > Pseudomonadota > Betaproteobacteria > Neisseriales > Neisseriaceae > Neisseria > Neisseria weaveri. The sequence goes on from NZ_LR134533.1 coordinate 1,896,358, forward strand.
AGTTTTTTGCGTACGCCGACCAAATAGCCGGATAAGGCGAACGCGGCGGTACCGATAATGTGTATGATGTCCGTAGTTGTCATGGTAATGCGTTTTTATTTAATAAGGCCGTCTGAAAATTTTCAGACGGCCCGTTTGATTAAGGCAATGTGTGATTATTTGTTGTTCCAGCGTTCGATGGATTCTTTAATCACTTTTTTGGCCTCTTCAACGTCGCCCCAAGATTCTACTTTGGTTGAACCCGGTTTTTTCAGGGCTTTGTAGTTGTTGAAGTGGAACTCGATTTGTTTGATCAGTTGCTGCGGCAGATCCGCCAGGCTGTTGTAGGCGTTGCCGTTGTTGCGGTCGTCGGCCGGTACGCAAACGATTTTGTCGTCCACTTCGCCGTCGTCAACGAATTTCATCACGCCGATCACTTTGGCTTCCAAGAAAATGCCGGTAGCCAAAGGCTGTTCGGTAATCAGCAATACATCCAGCTCGTCGCCGTCTTCGTCGAGGGTTTGCGGAATAAAACCGTAGTTGGTGGGTTTGGCGAAAATGGCAGGCTCTACGCGGTCGAGTTGGAAAGCGGCAACTTTGCGGTTCCATTCGATTTTGTGGTTGCTGCCGGCAGGGATTTCGTTCACAACATTGATAATGCCTGCGTCAACGTCGCCCGGAGTCAGGATTTGGTTAAAGTCAGCCATGGGAAGATTCCTCGTCAAATTGAATAGTGTTCAAACGGCAAGAGTATATCAGTTTTAATGTGGGGGCTGAAGATTTCAGACGGCCTCACGGGCGGCCGTCTGAAAAAAACCGCGTTTCAGTGTTGGCATTTTATTGCATAGATATTCGGCTTTTAAATTAAAAAACAAATGGTTTGCATCAATTTGTGTTTAATTGCACAAATCGGGCATAAATCGCTTGGAGGCCGTCTGAAATCATTTATAATGCCAGTTTGCTTATTTCTGATGAATGGTTGCTATGAACAATAATGAAGACCGTTTTGTTGCACCGGATTTTGCAAACCACAGCCCGCTAACCTGGTATCAGACTGCTTCGCAACAGCCTGCATTTATTAAAGATGCGGCTCAGGCTAAAGCCATTGAATATCTCGACCGCCTATGGACGGAATTGATGATGTTCAAGCGCAAACGCAACCGTTTTCTCGGGCGCAGCCTGCGTTCTCCGCAGTTGCCTAAGGGTCTGTATTTTTACGGCGGAGTCGGTCGGGGTAAAAGTTTTCTGATGGATGTGTTTTACGGCTGTCTGCCGTACCGTCGCAAACGCAGGGTACATTTCCACGCATTTATGGCGGAAGTGCATCAGCGTATGAAGGCCTATAAAAGTGAAGCTGATCCGTTGAAGTCGATGGCGGCGGAAATTGCCAAAGAAACCCGTGTTTTGTGTTTTGACGAATTTCATGTCAGCGATATTGCCGACGCAATGATTTTAGGACGTTTGCTGGAAAATCTGTTTGAATTCGGCGTGGTTTTGGTGGCTACATCCAACTATGCGCCGTCCGAACTTTATCCGCAAGGGCAAAACCGCAGCAGTTTCCTGCCGACCATTGCTTTGATTGAAGACAAGCTGACGGTATTGAATGTGGATGGCGGAGAAGATTTCCGTTTGCGCACTTTGAAACCTGCCGAAGTGTTTTATATTCCCGATAGCAGTGAAAACGAGCAAAAACTGGCCGAACTGTTTTCTCAAATGACTCAGGGCGGAACCAAACAACCCAAGCAAATTACCATCCACGACCGCCAAATCCAATGTAATGCGGAAAAAGACAAAGCGATTTGGTTTGATTTCAGAGCGTTGTGTTTCGGGCCGCGATCGCAAGCGGATTATCTGTATTTGGCTGAAAATTACGAAATTATTTTTGTATCGGGTATTGAAAAACTCAGCGAGGCCGAACGTGCAGAAGCACGACGCCTGACTTGGTTGATTGACGTTTTATATGATTATCGGGTTAAGCTGTGTGCCACTTGCGCCGTGCCGCCGGAAGAAATTTACACTGAGGGCGATTTTGCCAATGAATTTGTCAGAACCGTCAGCCGTATTGTGGAAATGCAGTCGGAAGAATACTTAAACCAACCCCATTTGACTCTGGGTAATAAGCAGAAAAAAAATCACAGTAATTAACCAAACGGCAGGGAAACTTGTTAGAATATGTGCCCATTTTTCTGTTTGTTTATTGTTATTGAGTCGAATTAATTTATTTTTAAGGAGAATTAAATGGCTATCGAACGTACTATTTCCATCATTAAACCTGATGCAGTGGCTAAAGATGTTATCGGTCAAATTTACAGCCGTTTTGAAAACAACGGCTTGCGCGTTATCGCTGCGAAAATGAAACACTTGAGCACCAAAGAAGCACAAGATTTCTACGCTGTTCACAAAGAACGTCCTTTCTTTGCCGATTTGGTAGCCTTTATGACCAGCGGTCCGGTAATGATTCAGGTTTTGGAAGGCGAAAACGCCGTTGCCAAAAACCGTGAATTGATGGGTGCAACCAACCCTAAAGAAGCCGCTCCCGGTACAATCCGCGCAGACTTTGCAGAGTCTATCGATGCTAACGCCGTTCACGGCTCCGACAGCGCTGAGAATGCCGCTATCGAAATCGCTTACTTCTTCAGCCAAAGCGAAATCTGCTCGCGTTAATGTTTAACATTACCTTGAAGGCTGCCTGTTTTTCAGGCGGCCTCAAGGTTTTTAAACTGAGGCTGTTCGAATAAAGTTGCGATAAATAAAAGTCTATGTGAGCTGTTTCAGTTTAAAAAATAGAAGTGATTTGAAAGACACATGAAAACCAATCTGCTGAATTTTAACCTGCAAGGTCTGACCGAGCATTTTCAGGCCATGGGCGAAAAGCCTTTTAGGGCGAAACAGGTTTTACGCTGGATCCATCAAGGCGGAGCTTCCGATTTTGCCGAAATGACCGATTTGGCAAAATCGTTGCGTTCAAAACTCGAAGAAAAAGCCGAAATTGCCGTTCCTGAGTTGATGACGTCGCAAATATCTTCAGACGGCACACGAAAATGGCTGCTTGATGTCGGAACGGGAAATGGCGTCGAAACCGTGTTTATTCCTGAGGCCGAGCGCGGAACGCTGTGTATTTCCTCTCAAGTCGGCTGTGCGTTGGAATGTACGTTTTGTTCTACGGGCAGACAGGGTTTTAACCGGAATTTGACGGCAGCAGAAATTATCGGTCAGCTTTGGTGGGCAAATAAGGCAATGGGTGTTACTCCGAAAAATGAAAGGGTGATTTCCAATGTCGTGATGATGGGTATGGGCGAGCCGTTGGCCAATTTCGATAATGTGGTAACGGCATTGAGCATTATGTTGGATGACCACGGTTACGGTTTGTCTCGCAGGAGGGTAACGGTTTCCACATCAGGCATGGTACCGCAAATGGATCGCTTGAAAGAAGTGATGCCTGTGGCATTGGCTGTTTCTCTGCATGCTTCGAATGATGAGGTGCGTGATGAAATCGTGCCGTTAAACAAAAAATATCCGTTGAGAGAATTAATGGCAGCCTGCCAACGTTATTTGGTCAAAGCACCGCGCGATTTTATTACTTTTGAATATGTTATGTTGGACGGTGTCAATGATAAGCCTCAGCATGCATACGAGCTTATCGAGTTGGTAAAGGACGTGCCGTGTAAGTTTAACCTGATTCCGTTCAATCCTTTCCCTAATTCAGGATATGAGCGTTCCAGCAATGAAAATATCCGCATATTCAGAGATATTCTCCAACAAGCAGGCTTGGTGGTTACAGTGCGCAAGACCCGTGGGGATGATATCGATGCGGCATGCGGACAATTGGCAGGTCAGGTGCAAGATAAAACCAAGCGTCAGCAAAAATGGCAGCAAATAGCATTAGAACGCTGAAAATACTGAAAATAAAGGTGTGTTAATGATAAACAAAATAGGTATTTTATGTTGTATATTGTTGTTGGGTGCTTGCGCTTCCGGTGCAGATAGGGTTGATAGCAAGACCAAAGAAAGGCAGATTTCGGATATTAAAACCCAACTGGCCATTGAATATATGCGCTCGCAAGACTACCGGCAGGCAATTGTCAGTATTGATGAAGCGTTGGCGGCCAGCAGCAAAAATGAAAATGCCTGGTTGGTTCGTGCACAGATCTACCAATACTTAAAAGTGGCGGATAAGGCTCAGGAAAGCTTTTTGAAGGCATTGGCATTAAATCCGACAGGGGCGGAAGTCAACAATAATTACGGATGGTTTTTATGCAGCGTCCGTAATCAGCCTTCAGCAGGTATCGCCCATTTTGATAAGGCTTTATCCGATCCTACTTATCCTAATCCGCAAGTCGCTTATCTAAATAAAGGGATTTGCTCGGCCAAGATGGGACAATATTCTTTATCCGAAGCTTATCTGGAAAGAGCTTTGGCTGCGGCTCCGGGATTTGTTCCAGCTTTGAAAGAGTTGGCAAGAACAAAAATGCTGGCAGGCCATCTGAAAGATGCCGATTATTATTTCAGACAATATCAAAGCAAAGTCGATGTTTTGCTGGCGGATGATTTATTGCTTGGTTGGAGATTGTCTAATGCATTGGGTAATTTTCAGGCGGCCTATGAATATGAAGCACAACTGAGAGCCAATTATCCCTATTCAGAAGAATTACAAATGATTGCAACAGGACGCTTATAATGAACGATAACCAAAACCTTGAGCAAAACAGCAATGCGGCAGTCGAGCTTGGCCGTAAATTGCGAGAAGCACGCCAAAAGAAAGGCTTTTCCATTGGAGAAGTGGCGGAACGCTTAAAATTACCTGCCAGACAGATTGAAAGTTTGGAAAGCGGCAATCATGACAACCTGCCTGAACCTGTATTTGTACGCGGATTTTTGCGTACTTACGGCAGATTTTTAGATTTGGACAGTCAGGAAGTGTCCGATTATTTAGATAGAATCGCCCCCCAAGAACGCAGCAATGTTTATGCGGTAGAGCGTAAAAAGTCGGAATCGGGTTTGAATTATCAGCAGACTACGGTTCGTCCTTCATTGCCTAAATGGTTGATTGGATTATTTATCTTGGGATGTATCGGTGGCGGTATCTATGCTTGGCAAAGTAAATCTAACATGGAAAATGCCAAGCAGATTAATGAGAGTGTAGGTGCCAACGAAGTGGTTGCCCCCAATCTGCAAGCCAGCAATGTTTCTATTGTCGCTATGGATAGCAGCGAGCAGCAAGTCGAGGTGGCGCCTTTGGCTGCAAGTGCTGCTTCATCTGCGGAAGCTACGACAGCATCGGCCTCTGCAGCTCTTGTTTCAGCTTCATCAGCTGTTGCCGTTGATAATCAGGCGGCCAGTTCTGTTGACGGAGTTGCTGCCGATGAGCTGGTGGTTAAAGTCCGCTACCGCTCTAATTTGGTGATTAAAGACAAAGAAGGGCAATTTGTCGTGAATAAAATCGTACCTGCCGGTAGTGAACACCGTTTTAAAGGTGGTGCGCCGTACGATGTATGGATTGGTTACGCTTTGGGAGCAACGGCCAACTACGGCGGAAAAGAAATTTCCGTATCCGCAAACATGGTCAGCAAAAAAACCTCGTCATTTAAAGCAGGTCAATAAAAAATGCAAACCTTACAGCGCAGACAGACGCACCAAGTTCAAATTGACCATGTTACGGTAGGCTCGGATGCGCCGGTTGTGGTTCAATCTATGACAAATACCGATACCGCTGATGCGGAAGCAACGGCTTTGCAGGTTAAGGAGTTGAGCGATGCCGGTTCGGAAATTGTCCGGATTACGGTCAATAGTCCTGAAGCGGCGGCGAAAGTATCTGAAATCCGCCAACGCTTAAATGATATGGGATGTAACACCCCATTGGTCGGTGACTTCCATTTTAATGGCGAGCGTTTGTTACAAGAGTTTCCCGAGTGTGCCAAATCATTATCCAAATATCGGATTAACCCGGGCAATGTCGGTAAAGGTGCCAAAGGTGACGAGAAGTTCGCGTATATGATCCGTACTGCTGCTGAGTATGATAAAGCAGTCCGTATCGGCGTAAATTGGGGATCTTTGGATCAAAGTCTGGCTAAAAGAATGATGGATGCCAATTTGGCTTTGGCACAACCGAAAGCGCCTGAAGAAGTCATGAAAGAGGCGTTAATTGTTTCCGCTTTGGAATCTGCTCAAAAAGCCGTTGATTTAGGTTTGCCGGAAGATAAAATTATTTTGTCCTGCAAAGTCAGTTCTGTACAAGATTTGATTCAGGTTTATCGTGATTTAGGCAGCCGTTGCCATTATCCGCTGCATTTGGGTTTGACCGAAGCCGGTATGGGCAGCAAAGGTATCGTTGCTTCAACCGCGGCTTTATCCGTTTTGTTGCAGGAAGGTATCGGAGATACTATCCGTATTTCCCTAACCCCCGAACCGGGTGAATCCCGGACACAAGAAGTGGTTGTGGCTCAGGAAATTCTGCAAACCATGGGACTTCGCTCATTTACCCCGTTAGTAACAGCTTGTCCAGGCTGTGGCCGGACAACCAGTACCGTTTTTCAAGAACTGGCGAGAGATATTCAAAGTTATTTGCGGAGTCAAATGGCTGTTTGGCGTTTGCAGTATCCCGGCGTGGAGTCGCTTAACGTGGCGGTAATGGGCTGCGTGGTTAACGGTCCGGGTGAAAGTAAATTGGCCGATATCGGCATTAGTCTTCCCGGTACCGGTGAGACACCGGTAGCACCTGTTTACGTCGATGGTGAGCGTAAGGTGACGCTCAAGGGTGATAATATGGCCGCAGAGTTTTTGGCTATTGTGCAGGAATATGTAGAGGCCAATTATGGAGAAGGCGGGCCGAAACGCCGGCAAGGCCGGGTGATTCCGATTAGGAATATCTAATCATATTGAGGCCGTCTGAAATTTTCAGACGGCATCATCTATTTAATCAATATTGTGTAGCAAAGATTTATGGGAAAAAAAATCCAAGCCGTTAAAGGCATGAATGATTTGTTGCCGGTTGAACAGAAAGATTTCAAATTAACTTCTTCTTTCTGGCAGGCTTTTGAAGATTTAATCGGCAGTTGGATGCACCGTTTCGGCTATCAGCAGATCCGTACGCCGTTGGTTGAGCAAACCGGATTATTTGTCCGTTCGATTGGCGAGGAAACGGATGTGGTTGGAAAGGAAATGTACACATTTTCAGATTCCAACGATTCTTTGAGTCTGACCTTGCGTCCTGAAGGTACGGCATCATGTTTACGTGCGGTTGTCGAGCATAATCTGCTATATAACAGCCCGCAAAAATTATGGTACATGGGGCCGATGTTCCGCCGTGAGCGTCCGCAAAAAGGCCGATACCGTCAATTTCACCAAGTTGGTGTCGAGGCGTTAGGTTTTGAAGGGCCGGATATCGATGTAGAAATGATAGTGATGACTGCTGCATTGTGGAAAGATCTCGGTATTCTCGAACATGTTACTTTGGAATTAAACAGTCTGGGTAATCGTGAAGAGCGGGCCGCACACCGTCAGGCTTTGGTTGAATATTTGATTGGTCATGAGGCGGCGTTGGATGAAGACAGTAAACGCCGTCTGCATACCAATCCGTTGCGTGTCTTAGATACAAAAAATCCGGATTTACAGCAGATTTGTAACAATGCTCCCCGTTTGATTGATTATTTGGGGGAAGCATCGTTGCAACACTATAGTCAGTTGAAAACTATGTTAGACGGCTTGGGTATCGAATACGTTGAAAATCCACGCTTGGTGCGTGGGTTGGATTACTACAATATGACGGTATTCGAGTGGACTACCGATAAACTCGGTGCACAAGCTACCGTGTGCGGTGGTGGCCGCTATGACGGTTTGATTGAAGAATTGGGCGGGAAACCTGCACCGTCTATCGGTTTTGCCATGGGGGTAGAGCGGTTGTTGTTGTTGGTACAGGAATATGGTTCGTTGTCTTGCCAAAGCGCACCTGATGTTTACGCAATGCATCAAGGTGAAGGTGCTTCATTGCAAGTGATGAAGTATGCACAAGCATTGCGCGAAGCGGGATTTAGTGTTCTGCAGCATTCCGGTAGCCAGAGTTTGAAAGCTCAAATGAAAAAAGCAGACGGCAGTCGTGCGCGTTTTGCTTTAATCGTTGCTCAAGATGAGCTGGATAGTGGTACGGTAACTTTAAAAGATATGCAGGGTAGTTTGGGACAAACTACACTCGGTGCATCAGAATTATTAAATACTTTACAAGAATGGAATAGCAAATAATGGCCGGACATATTCAAGATCAAGAAGAATTGGAAAATTTCAAATACTTTTGGAAAAGTTGGGGGCGTTGGCTGTTTGCCGTTTTATTGGTCGCTTCATTGGGATATTTGGGTTATATCGTTTACCAAAATCACCAAGTAGATAAAGATCGCGAAGCAGCCTCAATTTTAGAGAATATTGTCGAAAAGGCGCAATCTTCTCCTGATTCGGCCATTGTTGCTGAAGATTTGAAAACTTTGCAGCAGGAATATACAGGCAGTATTGCGACTGCGCAGGCAACCTTAATGGCTGCAGCCGTTGAGTTTGATAAAGAAAGATATGATGTGGCGGCCGGCCATCTAAATTGGGTTTTGGCTAATCAGAAAGCGCCGTTGATTCAAGCGTTGGCAGCACAGCGTTTGGCAGTTGTGCAGCTTCAGCAAAAAAAATATGATGAAGCTTTGGCCGCAGTGTCTTTATCAGTGAAACCCGAATTCGAATCTTTGCTGCTAGAAACCAAAGGCGATATTTATACAGCCCAAGGCAAAGGCAAAGAAGCATTGGAAGTCTATGAACTTGCTTTAGGCAAAATGTCGAAAGACGATCCGGGTTTGGATTTATTGCAGTTGAAAATCCAACAATTAAAATAAGTAAGGCCGTCTGAAAATTACCAATCGCAGGCTTGCAAAAACTTTTGCAAGCCGTTGGTATTTTTTGATTAACAGGCGGATGACTTTAAAAAAGAAAAAGAGTGTATTTATGAAACCTACGATTGCATTGGTCGGTCGGCCGAATGTCGGTAAATCTACATTATTCAACCGTTTGACCAAGACTAAAGATGCATTGGTGGCAGATCTGCCGGGCTTGACCCGAGACCGGCACTACGGTCACGGCCGAGTCGGAAGTAAGCCGTATTTGGTTGTGGACACAGGCGGTTTTGAGCCGGTGGTTGACAGTGGCATTCTTCACGAAATGGCAAAGCATACATTGCAGGCAATTGATGAGGCTGATGCGGTAGTATTTTTGGTAGATTGCAGAACCGGCCTGACACCGCAAGACAAAATTATTGCAGACCGATTGCGTCAAAGCAGCAGACCGGTGTTTTTAGCGGTCAACAAAGGAGAAGGGGCAAATCATGCCGTCTTATCGGCAGAGTTCTACGAATTGGCCTTGGGTGATCCTTATGTTATTTCGGGCGCGCATGGGGATGGTGTTTATTATTTGATTGAAGATGTGTTGGCGCATTTTCCGGAGGCGGTAGAAGAGGACGAACAGCCTAGACATCCCGTTTTTGCCGTTATCGGCCGTCCGAATGTCGGTAAATCCACCTTGGTTAACGCAATTTTGGGCGAAGAGCGCGTGATTGCGTTTGACATGGCAGGAACAACGCGTGACAGCATTCATATTGACTTTGAGCGTGATGGCAAGCCGTTTACCATTATTGATACGGCAGGTGTCAGACGGCGGGGAAAAGTGGATGAAGCGGTTGAAAAATTTTCCGTAATCAAAGCTATGCAAGCCATTGAGGCTGCTAATGTGGCTGTTTTGGTATTGGATGCACAGCAGGATATTGCTGACCAAGACGCAACGATTGCAGGTTTTGCTTTGGAAGCAGGGCGGGCGTTAGTGGTGGCGGTAAATAAGTGGGACAATATTGATGAGGACAGGAAAAATCAGATCAAAAGAGATATTGCCCGTAAATTGTATTTCCTTGATTTTGCCAAATTTCATTATATTTCGGCGCTGAAAGAACGCGGTATCGAAGGTTTGTTTGATTCGATTCAGGCGGCTTATGATGCAGCTATGATTAAAATGCCGACGCCGAAGATTACCCGTGTTTTGCAAAGCGCAGTTGAACGGCAGCAGCCGGCTCGTGCCGGTTTGGTCAGACCGAAAATGCGTTATGCGCACCAAGGCGGTATGAATCCGCCGGTTATTGTGGTACATGGTAATTCGTTGCAGCACATTTCTGATGCATATACGCGTTATCTGACCCAAACATTCCGCAAAGCCTTTAATTTGCAAGGTACCCCGTTGCGTATTCAATACAATGTTTCGGATAATCCTTATGAACAGGCTGAAGATAAACCTAAAAAGAAACCTTTGCGCAGGGTGGCTTTAAGTAACCGTATTGAAAAACGGGAAGGCCGCAAAGAAGAAAAGAGCAGATTTAAGAAGAAAGCTAAAGTCAGCATTAAAAAGTTACAAAGCAAATAAGTGATACCCTGTGAAAGGCCGTCTGAAATTTTCAGACGGCCTTTTTGTCTATATGATACTGTTTTTTATGGGTTATGAATTGTAATATGGTATCTGTGGATAGATTATTTTGTAGTTAATAGATTATTTACAAATAAAAGTATTGGTAAAAACAGCCATTCAACGATACAATCAAGATGTACTTGACCGTAAATTTTAAAACCATAATAACGGAGTCTAAAATATGACAGCTAAAGGACAAATGTTACAAGATCCTTTTTTGAATGCACTGCGTAAAGAGCATGTTCCAGTTTCTATTTACCTTGTGAACGGTATCAAACTGCAAGGTCAGGTAGAATCTTTCGACCAGTATGTTGTACTTTTGCGTAATACTTCAGTAACGCAAATGGTTTACAAACATGCGATTTCTACCATTGTTCCTGCCCGTGCAGTCAGCTTGCAGCATGAAAATAAGCAGCAAGCTGCCCCTGTTCAAGTGGAAACTGCCGCTTCAGCCGAGTGAAATTAATTCATTTATACGTGTTGCAGAGTTTAAAAACCTTACCCATTCGGGTAAGGTTTTTTATTTTTTATATATTCATATAAGCAATTGATTTTAAATAAACATAACTCTTGTCGTTAATGAGGCTTGTCTCCTATAGAGGTCGGCGGGCATCGGGTTGCCAGTTTTGCAGCAAGTTGATTTCTTAGTCATACAAATTGGTTTGTTGTATGTGAGAGTGAGCTACGCTTGGTGTCATATGCGTTTCTGCTGTGCTAGAGTATTTGACTTTGCCGGTTAAATGCATTCCTAAAATGTTTTTCTTAAGAATTAAACCGTAAACGGCCGCTCCGTGTGGCCACCATCTGTTGCCGGCTGACTCCATAAACCGCCATTTTTCAAAGTCTGAATGATGGTTGAGAGGAGGGACATAAACCATAAACTGTCCGGAGTCAATGATAAAGTCTGTGTCATAAATTATTTTTTTTAAATGTGGCAGAGAGAAACAACGGCTTTTTTCTGGCAATGGATGTTGGTGTAGTTTTTTAAGTACAAACCATAGCGAAAAAGGATTAAAAGCTGTCAGAATAATTTGCCCGTCAGGTTTTAAAACTTGATATGCGGTTTTGAGAAAAGCTTCTGTCGAATCAATATATTCGATGGTGTGCGGCAAAATAAGCACATCTATTGCATGGCAATAATATTCTTTTGATAAAGTAGTAATGTCTTGAATGGCCAATATTTCCTTACTGTGTTCGTAAATTGGCAGTTGTTTTAAGCCGACTTGGATAATATCGGAAGACTTGTTAAATGAAAGATGCTGTTGGAAGAATAGTTGCTCTTTTTTTGCTATATATTTGCCGGCATCGGTGTTTTTAAACCAGTTAGAGAAAATGTATTCCGACATCATATTTCCTTAATGTATTAAATATTAATATATTTCTTTCTCATGCTACCTGACAACATCTAGAAATTTAAAAATTCTCTATAAAAATTAACATTCTAACTTCTTGACGATGCTAAGTTCTGGAAGTAATATCAATAAGATTGGACTAATTATTATTTATGTAAAAATACTATGGTAAAACTAAAAACAATAGTGTTGGCAATCGCCGGTTATTCTGCATTATCAACAGCATCTGCGCATGCGGCTACATCGAATCAAATCGGTATGGCTATGATGAGATTGAATTCCGCATTGGTCGACCAGGGGAATGTCAATAATTATGCATCAGGTAGTTTATGGAACAGTCTACGCCAAGATTTCCGTATGAACGAAGTCAATATGGAATTGGTGCGTCGTCATGAAGGTAAATTTGCTGCGAACAGTGCTTATTTCAACAGAGTAATTTCCCGCAGTCAGCCATATATGTACCATATTGCCACGGAAGTAAAAAAACGCAATATGCCGGCTGAAATTGCATTGTTGCCGTTTATTGAAAGTGCTTTTGTAACCAAAGCCAAATCGCATGTTGGTGCATCCGGATTGTGGCAGTTTATGCCTGCCACAGGGCGGCACTATGGATTGGAAAAAACACCGCTGTATGATGGCAGGCATGATGTATATGCGGCTACGGATGCGGCATTAAATTATTTGGAGTATTTGCACGGTTTATTCGGAGATTGGTCGTTGGCATTGGCTGCCTATAACTGGGGTGAGGGCAATGTTGGCAGAGCAATTAATAGAGCTAGAGCGCAAGGCTTGGAGCCTGTTTATGAAAATTTGCGTATGCCGAATGAAACCCGTAACTATGTCCCCAAGTTGTTGGCGGTCAGAAATATTGTCAATAACCCTCAAATATTCGGTATGAATTTAAGTGAAGTGGGGAATAAACCGTATTTTAAAGCAGTGAATTTGGATAAACCCATTGATATTGCCAAGATTACCCAATTGGCGGGCATTAGTGAAAGCGAGTTTCTGAAACTGAATCCCGCTTTTAATGCTCCGGTGTTTATTCCTAAGAATAATAGAAAATTGCTGCTTCCTGTTGATGTTGCAGGCAATTTCGAGAAAAACTACCGGAAAGCCAATCCTGAAACGCTTTTGTCTTGGGATGTTTATACGCCGTTTGTGACTACCAGTTTGTCTGAAATTGCGGCTGGCGCAGGGATGGGGTTGGCTGAACTTAAACGTTTAAATGGTATTAGTGGAACCACATTAAAAGCCGGAAGAAGTATTTTGGTTGCAAAAAACGGTAACGTTAAAGATGCTTTTGTTCATATTGCGGGTATGGATATCGATAATACACCTGATACTTACCGTTCGAATATGCCGGAGATGTTTAATGTTGCTTCTGCAAGCAGAATTGTGCCTGTTAACAATGCGCCTGTTGTCAATGTAGTCGTTGAAAAGCAACCTGTACCGATAAAAGTTGTTAAAGTTGTTGAAAAGCCGGTCGCTGAGATTGCACAGATTGTCAAAGATGTTGGTAATCCCGTAAACAGTGCAGTAGAAATTCAGGTTGCTGCTGTGACTCAAGTTGAGAAAACAGAGAAAAATATTTCAGACGGCCTTCAAACTGCCGTTGTGCAGCCTTTGCCACTGCCGACAGAGAGTACAGAATCAGTAAACGTGGCTGAAAATACACAGTTTGAGCAAGATGCTATTCAGATTTTGGCAGAGGAGTCATTGTTGCGTGTACATGCCGTGGAGAGCGCAAAAAATATTTTAGCTCAAGCTAAGCAGGAAGAGTCGGCTGCCAAATTACGTTCTGCACAAATGGCGGCTGTAGCAGCCAAGCAGAAGCAGCGTACAGAAGCACGCTTGGAAAGAGCGCAAAAAACGTCTGTAAACCAAACGGCATATGCTAAAACTCATAAAGTCCAGCAAGGTGATACTTTATTCAATATTTCTCAAAGATATAATGTTAATGTTGCAGATTTGATTGCTGTCAATAACATTAAAGGCAACAATATCCGTTTGGGTCAAGTCTTGAATTTAAATGCAGTACACCAAGCTAAAGGCAAGAGTAACAAGGCTAATTCCGTCCGTTCAGTTTCTTATACTGTGAGAAAAGGCGATACCCTGAATGCAATTGCCAGTCGTTTTAAGGTCGATATCAAAGATATCAAGCGTTGGAATGGTAATACGAAAGTAATTACTCCGGGGCAACGCCTGAAATTGATGGGAAGTTAGTATTTAAAGACATCTTAGTGTAATAATAAAAAAACCGCTGAAGTATAAATTTCAGCGGTTTTTTTGTTATATACAGCAGCATTGGCTGTTGGAAATATTTAGTTAAATAAGGTGGACAATTGTAGAGACTATCAAAGTCAATGCAATGACCAAGGCGCAACCTAATTTTGCAACAACACCTATAATAAAGCCGACAAACGTACCGACGCTGACTTTTCCTGCATTCCATAAATCTTTTCGTGCGGAAAACTCTCCGACACCTGCTCCTAATAGTGGGCCTAATAATAGTCCGGGCAGGGAGAAGAATGCGCCAATAATACCGCCGATCAGAGAACCCCATATGGCTTTTTTGCTTGCCCCGGTAAACTTGGCTCCCAACATTCCGGCAACATAATCCATTAATGTTCCTGCAATAGTAATGATGCTTAGAAAAATTAGAGTTTTGGTGCCGACTATTTGATAGTCGCCGGTGTAGGCAAGCAACCAAGCTCCGCCAAACATTAAGCCCAATCCGGGTATGGCAGGATAAATAGTTCCCAATAGGCCGATGATGACAAATAAAATGCCGAGTATGATGAGAAAAGTTGTCATGCTATGTAGTAGTCCGTGATGAAACATCAAATATATTGTGGTCGTTTGCCGTGTTAATCGTACTCTTTGGGGTTTTGATTTGGTCGTCAATTTAGCCGAACAAAGTTTTTAAATCGGAAGATTTTTTTCTATACGGTAAGCGTATATCTACACGGAATGTGCCGTTTTCTTCAACACTTTTAATTTTGGCATCGTTGTCATACATCAGGCTTAAGCGCTCCTGAAGATTTTTCAGAGCCATTGAGTTTCCTTTATGCGGCTTAGCCGTATCTTTGTTGTCCGACGGAACATAAGGATTTTCGATACGGATGTAAATCCAATGTTTTTTGTGTGTCGTGAATACGGAAATATAGCCGGGGCGATGGGTCGACTCTACTCCGTGAAATACCGCATTTTCCAATAAAGGTTGCAGCAACAGATGGGGTGTTTCAGCATCATCCGGGGCTTTATGTTGCCACATAACCTGTAAACGGGTATGCCCCATACGGATTTGTTCGATTGCAATATATTCTTGGGCCCACTCAATTTCCTGCCCCAGCGTACTGTTTTGGGTACTGTCCCGCAATTGGGCGCGGAATAGGTTGGCCAGATTTTCAAGCAGTGTTTCGGCATCGTAGGGTCTCAGCCTGATGAGGCTGATGGCAGCATTTAAGCTGTTGAATAAAAAGTGCGGACGTATCCGTGCAGTAAGTGCGTTGAGCCGTGCTTCAGATACTGCCGGCGTCAGGCTGATTCTTCTGGCTGATTCAATATACATAAAGCCTAAAGAGAAGAAGTTGAACAGGAAGAAATGCTGATTGAAAATGAATTCCGGGCTGAAGATAATGTCATCAACCAATAAGAAAATCACATTGTTGATTAAATGTGCGACCAGTGTGGCATATTCTTTATAGGAAGGCGGGGAGAAGAAATGGCTGAGAAAATAGCCTTTAATAATGATCAACAGTAAGGTAGGGCCGACCCAAAGTGAATGTTCACGAATTTGGTTAAGGTAACTTTCTGGCGAGCCACTGATTAAAGGAAACAGCAGAATAGCCGTCATTGATGTCAGACACAGGCGGAGAACGGTTCCAAAATTGCGTAAATCCGGTAATGTAAACCAAGATGCTATTTGACGTATAATACGCATGTAAAAACCTTAATTTCACACAACAATTAAATAATTATGGAAAAAATTATGAGTAATGACAACAAAACTTGGTCGGGTCGCTTTAATGAGCCTGTTTCCGAGTTGGTAAAGAAATATACAGGTTCGGTTGATTTTGACAAGCGCCTGGCAAAGTGGGATATACAGGGTTCGTTGGCACATGCTCAAATGCTGACTGAAGCAGGGGTTTTGAGCGAGGACGATTTGGCAGCCATCCGACAAGGTATGGCCGCTATTATAGCAGAAATTGAGCAGGGTACGTTGCAGTGGTCGTTGGATTTGGAAGACGTGCACATGAATATTGAACGCCGTCTGACAGACAAAATCGGCGATGCCGGTAAGCGTCTGCATACCGGTAGAAGTCGAAATGATCAAGTCGCAACCGATATCCGTTTATGGCTGCGCGATGAAATTACCGAAATTCAACGATTAATCCGTGAGTTACAGTTGTCTCTGTTAGAGTTGGCGGAGAGAAATGCTGATGTTGTGATGCCGGGCTTTACCCATCTTCAAGTTGCACAGCCGGTGAGTTTCGGTCATCACATGTTGGCTTATGTGGAAATGTTGGGTCGTGACTATGAGCGTATGGCTGATTGTCGAAAACGTGTGAACCGTATGCCTTTGGGTTCCGCAGCGTTGGCGGGCACCACTTATCCTATTCGTCGGGAAACCACGGCCGAGCTGTTGGGCTTCGAACAAATTTGTCAAAATTCATTAGACGCCGTATCGGATCGGGATTTTGCGATTGAGTTTACTGCAGCGGCAAGCTTGGTTATGGTACATCTGTCGCGCTTGAGCGAAGAATTGATTTTGTGGATGAGCCCGCGTTTCGGCTTTATCGACATTGCCGACCGTTTCTGCACGGGTTCTTCCATTATGCCTCAGAAGAAAAACCCTGACGTACCTGAGTTGGTACGCGGTAAATCGGGTCGTGTTATCGGTCACTTAACCGGTTTGATTATGTTGATGAAGTCTCAGCCTTTGGCTTACAACAAAGACAATCAGGAAGACAAAGAGCCGTTGTTTGATACGGTCGATACATTGGTGGACACTTTGCGCATTTACGCAGATATGATGCGTGGTGTAACTGTTAAACCGGAAAATATGCGTGCTGCCGTGATGCAGGGTTTTGCGACTGCAACCGATTTGGCTGACTACTTGGTGAAAAAAGGTATGCCTTTCCGCGACAGTCACGAAGTTGTGGCTCAGGCGGTACGTTATGCTGATGAAAAAGGTGTCGATTTAAGCGAGTTGCCTTTAGATGTATTGCAAGGCTTTTCGGACTTGGTGGCAGAAGACGTTTATACGGTTTTAACTCCCGAAGGTAGCTTGAATGCACGCAACCATTTGGGCGGAACCGCACCGGAGCAGGTCCGTTTCCAAGTCAAGCGTTGGCAGGCGTTGATTGAAGGTGAAAAGTAGTCTTGTTGGGCAATAAGTCTTTCAATTGAATAAAGAGGCCGTCTGAATTTTCAGACGGCCTCTTAGCATTTTGATTGATTACATTTATACCGCAACTTCTGCTTTGATGTGCGGATGGGGATCATAGTCTGTCAATTCGAAATCTTCAAATTTAAATTCAAATACATTGCGGATGGCCGGATTTAACTTCATCGTCGGCAGCAGGCGCGGTTCCCTGGAGAGTTGAAGCTGCGCTTGCTCCAAATGGTTGCTGTATAAATGGGCGTCGCCGAATGTATGGATAAATTCGCCTAATTCCAAATCGCACACTTGGGCAATCATCATAGTCAACAGAGCGTAGCTGGCAATATTGAACGGTACGCCTAAAAAGATATCTGCGCTGCGTTGGTAGAGTTGGCAGGAAAGCTTGTTATCGACAACATAAAATTGGAATAAAGCATGGCAGGGCGGTAAGGCCATCTGATCGACCAGTCCCGGGTTCCATGCCGATACAATCAAACGCCGTGAATCGGGGTTCTTTTTGATTTGTTCAATCAGATTGCTGATTTGGTCGATATGGCCGCCGTCCGGTAATGGCCATGACCGCCACTGATAGCCGTAAACCGGGCCTAAATCGCCGTTTTCGTCTGCCCATTCGTCCCAAATGGACACATTATTGTCTTTCAAATATTTGATATTGGTATCGCCTTTCAAAAACCACAGTAATTCATGGATGATGGAGCGCAGGTGGAGTTTCTTGGTGGTAACCAAAGGAAAGCCTTGGTTTAAGTCAAAACGCATCTGATAACCGAAAACGGAACGGGTTCCGGTGCCCGTGCGGTCGGATTTGTCGGTACCGTTTTCCAATACATGCCGGAGCAGTTCTTGATAAGCTTTCATGTCGTTACTTTCTAAAGTCGATAAGGGTTCGGATGTTTTTTAATTTCATCGAAATTGGGGCGAATTGTCGTTTTTTAAGTAATATTCCAACATTTTTCAGTTTTTTGTTGTGCATAAAACAGCAGTTTTTTTCAGACGACCGCTTTTGTTGTTGTGTGCGTTGATTGTTAACAATTCAAAAAATGTTAAAAAATTATAATAAATTAAAATTTATTATTTTTTTAAAATAAAAATCCAATAAAAAGTTTTTTTATAAAAAAACTTTTTCCAAAAATGTAATTTTGGTTTTTTGTGCTTTACTTTTGACCGTTGAAAACCGCGATTTTTTAAGGATTTTCTCTTGGCAAATGTTGAAAACAGGTTTATATTTGGTTACATAAAATTTTTAAGTCAACCTACTTCAGGAGCCAATAATGAGCACTACATTGAGTCATTTGTTTGAAACAATCAAACAACGCGATCCAAATCAGGTCGTCTTCCATCAAGCTGTAGAAGAAGTATTTATGAGTTTGGAGCCGTTTTTGGCTAAAAATCCGCATTATACCAAAATGGGCTTGTTGGAGCGTCTTGTAGAGCCCGAGCGTGTGATTATGTTCCGCGTATCTTGGGTTGATGATGCGGGCAAAGTACAGGTTAACCGCGGTTACCGCGTACAGATGAATTCGGCTATCGGTCCTTATAAAGGCGGTTTGCGTTTCCATCCCAGCGTTGACTTGGGCGTGTTGAAGTTCCTGGCGTTCGAGCAGGTATTCAAAAACGCGTTGACCACTCTGCCCATGGGTGGCGGTAAAGGTGGTTCGGATTTTGATCCTAAAGGCAAGAGCGACGGCGAAGTGATGCGTTTCTGTCAATCTTTCATGACCGAATTGTCGCGCCATATCGGTGCCGATACCGACGTACCGGCAGGTGATATCGGTGTGGGTGGTCGTGAAATCGGTTTCTTATACGGCCAATACAAACGTCTGCGCAACGAATTTGCTTCTGTGCTGACCGGTAAAGGTTTGACTTACGGCGGTAGCTTGATCCGTCCGGAGGCAACCGGTTACGGCACCGTATATTTTGCGGAATCCATGTTGAAAACACGCAACGATTCACTGGAAGGCAAGCGTGCGGTTGTGTCCGGTTCGGGCAACGTAGCGCAGTATGCTTGTGAAAAACTGCTGCATCGTGGTGCTAAAGTATTGAGCGTTTCCGATTCTTCAGGTTTCGTACACTTCCCCGAAGGCATGACCGAAGCCCAATTGGAAGCTTTGAAAGAGTTGAAAGAGATACGTCGCGAGCGTTTATCCGTATATGCGCAAGAGCAGAACCTGCCTTACTTCGCCGGTCAGAAACCTTGGGGCATTCCTTGCGATTTGGCGCTGCCTTGTGCGACTCAGAACGAATTGGACGAGCAAGATGCGAAAACCCTGTTGTCTAACGGTTGTTTCTGCGTAGCTGAAGGTGCGAATATGCCGAGCACCATGGGTGCGGTTGATGCGTTCCTGAAAGCGAAAATCCTGTACGCTCCCGGTAAGGCAAGTAATGCAGGTGGTGTGGCCACTTCGGGATTGGAGATGAGTCAAAACTCTCTGCGTTTGTCTTGGGAAAGCGGCAAAGTCGACAGACGCTTGTTTGACATTATGGCCAGCATTCACGAATCTTGCCTGCGTTACGGCAAAGAAGGTGATGTGGTGAACTATGTTAACGGTGCGAATATCGCCGGTTTCGTCAAAGTAGCCGATGCGATGTTGGCTCAAGGCGTGGTATAAGCCTTTTCGGTCTTATTGAAATGAAAAAACCCTCCGGATATTCCGGAGGGTTTTTTGCTCTGATATTTCGAAAATTGCAGCCGGTTTTGGATTTATACCGATTGCCGGCCGTTATTCTCGAACCGGTTTGCCTGATAGGCTTATTCGCTGACGGTTTTTTTGATCAGTTTTTCGGCATTGGCAAGCGTATTTTCAACTTCACTGTATTGGATTTTGCTGTTGTGGATTACGGCTTTGGTGTCGTTGAATACGACTTTGACTTTGCCGTCCTGCTCGGTAACTAATACTTTCAGGGGCAGTTGCAGGGCAAATTCCGGGTCTTTGACCATCAGCGGTGTGCCGGCTTTGGGCGTGCCGAATACGATGACTTTGGCAGGCTGCATATTCAGCTTGTATTCTGCGGCGGCTGCTTGGTGGTCGATAACGGCAAACACGGTCATGTTTTTGGCACGGATGTTGTGTTCTAATTTGGCAACGGTTTCGTTAAAGCTGTATTTGCTGACTATGCTGTGTCGGGTGGGAATATGTTGGGCATGGTGGCCGGAGTGGGCACAGGCTGCAAGAGTTGCGGTGGCAAAAAGTGCGGATAGGCATTGTAGGGCTTTTTTCATGGTTCGCTCCTTAAAATAACGATTGATGAAACAACAGGGAAACGGAAGGCCGTCTGAAAATTTCAGACGGCCTCGGTGATTTAACTTTGTTTGGCTTCTTCGCGCAGTTCGCGGCGGAGGATTTTGCCGACGTTCGATTTAGGCAATTCGTCGCGGAATTCGATGTCTTTCGGCACTTTATAGGCGGTCAGCTCGGTGCGGCAGAAGGCGATAAGCTCTTCTTTGGTAAGCGAAGGGTCTTTTTTCACAACGAAAAGTTTGAGCGCTTCGCCGGTTTTTTCGCTGGCTACGCCGATACAGGCCACTTCGAGCACTTTGTCGTGATGGGCGACCACTTCTTCGATTTCGTTGGGATAAACGTTGAAGCCGGAAACGACAATCAGGTCTTTTTTGCGGTCAACCAGTTTGAACCAGCCTTTTTCGTCGACAACAGCAATGTCGCCGGTTTCGAGAAAGCCGCGGCTGTCGATGGTTTTGGCGGTTTCTTCGGGGCGGTTCCAATAGCCTTTCATCACTTGCGGGCCGCGCACCCACATTTCGCCGGGTTGTCCTATCGGCACTTCTTTGCCGTCGGCATCACGCAGCTCGATTTCGGTGGAAGGTACGGGCAGGCCGATGCTGCCGGTGTAGGAAGGAATGCTGAGTGGGTTGCAGCATACGCCGGGGCTGGCTTCGGTGAGGCCGTAGGCTTCGACAATCGGCGTGCCGGTGATGTTTTTCCATTTTTCGGCCACGGGTTTTTGGGTGGCCATGCCGCCGGCAAGGGTGAGTTTGAGGGCGGAAAAGTCGATTTCGGCCAGTTCGGGGCGGTTGACCATGGCGTTAAACAAGGTGTTTACGCCGATGAATACGCTGATTTTTTCTTTTTTCAATTCGCCCATAAAGCCTTTCATGTCGCGCGGATTGGTAATCAGCAGGATTTTGGCACCGGCTTGGGTGAAGATCATCAGGTTAATGGTTAAGGCCAAGATATGATACAGCGGCAGGGCGGCAATCACGATTTCTTTGCCGGGTTCCAATAAGTTTTTAATCCATTCGGCGGCTTGCTGCATGTTGGCGCAGATGTTGCCGTGGGTGAGGATGGCACCTTTGGCCACGCCGGTGGTGCCGCCGGTGTATTGCAGAAAGGCGGTGTCGTCGCGGGTAAGTGCTACGGGCGTGAACTGATGCGCCGCGCCTTGTTTTAAGGCCGTCTGAAAAGGAATGATGTTGGCGATGCGGTATTCGGGCACCATTTTTTTGACTTTGCGTACCACAAAGTTCATCAATTTGCCTTTCAGCCCGAACATGTCGCCGACAGTGGCGACAATCACGTTTTTCACTTTGGTGCGCGGCAAAACCAGTTCCAGCGTGTTGGCGAAATTTTCCAGCACCACGATGGTGGTCGCGCCGCTGTCGTTGAGTTGGTGTTCGAGTTCGCGCGGGGTGTAAAGCGGATTGGTGTTGACCACGATCATGCCGGCTTTCAATGCGCCGAAAAGGGCGACGGGGTATTGCAGCAGGTTGGGCATCATGATGGCAACGCGTTCGCCGCGCGGCAGTTTGAGGGTGTTTTGCAGAAACGAGGCAAAATCGGTAATCAGCTTGGACGTTTCGCCGTAAGTGAGGGTTTTGCCCATGTTTTGAAAAGCAGGCAGATGGCTGTGTTTGCCGGCGCTTTCTTGAAACACTTCGATAATCGAGTTGTAGCGTTCGGTGTCGATTTCGGCATTGATGCCTTGCTCGTAGCTTTGGAGCCAGATTTTTTCCATAAAGTGAGTTTCCTTGTTGTGAGGCCGTCTGAAAATCAGGTTGGCTTTTCAGACGGCCTGACTGTTATTTTGTAATGATAACGGGTTTGTCGGTAGCCGTAATGATGCCGCCGCCCAAGCATACGTCGCCGTCGTAGAGTACGGCGGATTGGCCGGGGGTAACGGCCCATTGCGGTTCGTCAAACAGCAGCTCGGCGGTTTCGTCGTCGATGTAGCGTAGTTCGCACGGCGCATCTGCCATGCGGTAGCGGGTTTTGCAGGTGTAGCGGCCTTCGGCGGGGCGTTCGGGCAGTGTCCAGCTTAAATCGTTCATGGTCAGGCTCTTGGTGTAGAGCAGCGGGTGGTCGTGGCCTTGTACGACGATTAATTGGTTGCGGGTCAAATCTTTGCCGGCAACAAACCACGGTTCGCCCGCGCCGCCGATGCCCAAGCCTTTGCGCTGGCCGATGGTGTAGAACATCAGGCCGACGTGTCCGCCTACTTTTTTGCCTTCGGGCGTAACCATATCGCCGTTGTCGGTGGGCAGGTATTGTTGCAGGAACTCGCGGAACGGGCGTTCGCCGATAAAGCAGATGCCGGTGCTGTCTTTTTTGGCGGCGGTCGGCAACTCGGCTTCGGCGGCGAGGCGGCGCACTTCAGGTTTTTCCAAGTCGCCGAGCGGGAAAATGGCGCGTTGGAGCTGGTGCGGTTTGAGGCGGTATAAAAAGTAGCTTTGATCTTTATTGTTGTCGAGACCTTTGAGCAGGTAGTGCACGCCGTTGCGCACTTCTTTGCGGGCGTAGTGGCCGGTGGCGATCACGTCTGCGCCTTGTTCGATGGCGTAGTCGAGAAAGCATTTGAATTTGATTTCGGCGTTGCACAATACGTCGGGATTGGGCGTGCGGCCTGCCGAATATTCTGTGAGGAAGTAGGCGAATACGTTGTCTTTGTATTGGGCGGCGAAGTTGACGATGTCGATGTCGATGCCGATGATGTCGGCCACGGCGATGGCATCAAACGAGTCTTGTTTGATGCTGCAATATTCGTCGTTGTCGTCGTCTTCCCAGTTTTGCATGAAAACGCCGCGCACTTGATGGCCTTGTTCTTTGAGAAGGTACGCGGTAACGGAGGAATCAACGCCGCCGGATAGGCCGACGATGATGTTTTGGGGTTCGGAATGGTTCATGAAATTTAAATAGATGCTGCAGTGATAATGAAATGGTTGGAATTTTAGCATAATTTGCTTTGCAGGCTGCATGGCTGCCGGAAAGCGACAGGAATGTCGGGTAAATGCCGGATAATTCAAAGAGGCCGTCTGAAAATTCGGTCTGACGTTGATGTTTCTGTATAATAACGCGTTTTTGACAATGATGCCGTCTGAAACCTTTGCAGGGTTGTTTCCATGCAGACAGCCCTGCAAAGGTTTCAGCAGAAACCGCCGAGTTTCAGACGGCCTGTTAGAGTTTGGAATTCAGAATGTTGAAACAATGGTTAAATAAAGTTTGGCCGGATAAAGTTGCCAAACGGAAATCGGAGAAGCAGGTCTTTTCCGTTGGGGAGCACGGTATCCGGGCGGATATGATCAGTTTTGCCGCCGAGAAAGTGATACAGCGTTTGCAGAACGAGGGTTTTGAGGCCTATGTCGTAGGCGGTGCGGTGCGCGATTTGTTGTTGGGCATGGAGCCTAAGGATTTCGATGTGGCAACCAATGCCAAGCCGGAAGAAGTGCGCAAATTGTTCCGCCGCAGCCGTATTATCGGCCGCCGTTTTCAGATTGTGCATGTGATGGTGGGGCCGGAAACGATTGAAGTGACTACGTTTAGAGGAAACGGCAAAGTCGTGCAAAACGAACACGGCCGCATTATGAAAGACAACCATTTCGGCACGATTGCCGAAGATGCCATGCGTCGCGATTTCACATGCAATGCTTTGTATTATGATCCGACGCGCGAGCAGATTATCGATTTTCATCACGGCGTGGCCGACATTCAAGCCGGTAAATTGGTGATGATCGGCGATCCTGCTGCGCGTTATCAAGAAGATCCGGTGCGGATTTTGCGTGCCGTGCGCTTGTCGGGAAAACTCGGTTTCGAAGTGGAAGAAAAAACCGCTGCGCCGATTACCCATTATGCCCAACGCCTGAAACAGGAGCCGGTGGCTCGGCTGTTTGACGAAATCATGAAGCTGCTGTTTTCCGGTTATGCACGCAAGTGCTTGAAACAGCTAAAGCATTTGGGGATTTCTGACAATATCCATCCTTTGCTCGATGCGCTGCTGTCCGCCGATGCGGGCGGTAAGAATATGGTGTCGCTGGCATTGCGCAGCACCGATGAACGGCTGCGTGCGGATAAAACGGTTTCGGTAGGTTTTGTTTTGGCAGCGGTATTGTGGCCGCAGTTGGAAAAACGTTGGGCGGATTATCAGTCGCAAGGCATGAAGGCTTCGTTTGCACTGAATAATGCCATTGCCGATTTGCGTAACGATTTGGAAAAAGGCTGGGGTGTGCCTCAGCGTTTTTCCGCAACCATGCGGGAGATTTGGCAGCTGCAACCTCAGTTTGACAATAAGAAAGGTGCGCGGCCGCATCGTTTGCTGGCGCAACCGCGTTTCCGTGCCGCTTATGATTTTCTGGTATTGCGCGAGCAATTGGGCGAAGTTGATGCGTCGTTGGTGGGCTGGTGGAACGAATTTCAGCATGCCGATGATGGCAGACGCAATGAAATGACTTTAAGTGAAAGCCGAGGTAAAACGTCTTCGGCAGACAAGCCTAAATCCAAACGCAGACGACGGGTACGCCGGCCGAAAGCGGCAGAAGCTGTTTAAGCGTTGGCCGAAATCATCAGGCCGTCTGAATTTTCAGGCGGCCTTTTGTGTGTCAGTGGTTTGATCTTATGCTTTGTTTTTATCGAAACTCGGTTTGATTGCCGGAAAAGTTGTTTGAGAGTGAATTGGATTTTGATAAAAGAGGATATTAAAGATAAGGCCGTCTGAAAATTTCAGACGGCCTTTCATATTGATTTGACCGCAATCGGTTTACTGTGTTGCTGAAAGCGGTCAGCGGTTCAGTTGTTCGAGCAGGGCTTCTTTTAATGCCAGTTGGTTTTTCGGATTGTCGAGTCGGGTGCTGTATATGACAAACGTATCTTCTACGCGTTCGTCCAAAGTGGAAATTTTGGCGTAGCGCAGGCTGATGTTTTGGTCGGACAGCACTTCGGCGATGTTGGCGAGCAGATAGGGGCGGTTGACGGCGACGATTTCCAATGTGTACCAGCCCGGATAGTCTTCTTCCGGCATCAAGGTAACGCCCGGGGCAATGGGCAGGTGGCGGCTGCGGCGGCTGCGGCCCGCATGGGGTGGGTCTTCATCGTCGGAACGGTAGCCGTGAATAAAGCTGTTTAGTTCGGCTTCGAGTGCGCTTTGCAGATTCGGGTAGTCGGCATGAGCATGTTGCGGCGGTATTTGGACGATGAAGGTGTCGAGAATGTGGTTGTGTTCGGTAACGAAAGCGCGCGCGGCCAAGATATCCAGGCCGTGACGGCTGAAAATCCGGCATAAGCCGGCAAACAGGCGCGGGCCGTTGGGCATGAATACCATGACTTGCAGGGTTTGGCTTTGCGACAGCAGGCGGCTGCGTGCCTGCGGGGCTTCGATGTCGTGAACCAGATTGGCTGTGTGCCAAAGGATTTCCTGAAGTTCGTGCCGAACGAAATAAGCGGGGCCGAGTGCCTGCCAAAGCTTTTTCTGTTGTTTTTCGGCGATGCCGACGCGTTCGAGCATGGCGGAAGCCTGCTGTTGCCGGCGTCCGGTGATGTTGCTTCGGCTGCCGTTGCCGCCGCCGGCGAGATAGTGGGAGGTGGCGTGGAACAGGTTTTCCAGCAGCGTGGCGCGCCAGCTGTTCCACAATTTGGGATTGGTGCCGCGTATGTCGGAAACGGTGAGCAGATAAAGTGCGGTCAGGCGTTCTTGGGTTTTGACTCGGGAAGCGAAATGGCGGATGACATCCGGGTCTTGAATGTCTTCTTTTTGTGCGGTGGCCGACATCAGCAGGTGATCTTCAACCAGCCATGTGAGCAGGCTGCTTTCTTCGTCGGTGAGAAAATGGTCGTCGGCAAACTGTCGGGCGTCTGCAATGCCTTCGACGGCATGGTCGCCGCCGCGGCCTTTGGCGATATCGTGGAAAAAAGCGGCCAGATAGAGAATGTGTTTTTTATCGAAGCTTTGCATCAGTGATGAGGCAAAAGGCAGCTCGTGGCTGTGTGCGTCGAGTGCGAGACGGCGCATATTGTGCAGCACCATCAGGATATGGTTGTCGACCGGGTAGATGTGGAACAGGTCGTGTTGGAGCAGGCCGACGATTTTTCCCCAGGCGGGCAGATAGCGTCCCAAAACGCCGTAAAGGTTGAGGAAACGGCTGATGTGGGTCAGGCCGGTGCCGTGTTTGAAAAAGCCGATAAAGCGGCGGCGGTTGTCGGGATTGTTGTAGAAACGGCGGTTGATTTTGTGGGTGGCCGCCCACCAGGCGCGCAGGGTCTTGGGGGCAAGTGTGGTAATGTCGTTGCGGCTTTGCAGAATTTCGATGATTTTGAAAATGTGTGTCGGCTGTTTGGCAAACAGGGTTTTGTCTTTAACGGCGATTTGGTCGCCGATTTGGTAATAGTCGTTATCTATGTCGTGTACGGTGCGGTGGATAACCGAATATACGCGGCCGCGCAGCATGGGCAGCAGAATACCGTTGAGCTGTTTGACGGCTTTGGTGGCACGGTAGAAAATGTGCATAAGTTTTTCGCTTTGTATATGGGGCAGTTCGTTTTGCCAGCCCATGCTTTCGGCGACTTTGCGCTGCAGGTCGAAAACCAAGCGGTCTTCGGCTCGGCCTGCGGTAAGGTGCAGCTCGATACGGATTGCGGCCAATTGTTTGTGGCAGTTGACCAGCATGCCGGCTTCGGCGCGGGTGATGATGCCTTGTGAAACCAAGGCGTAGATTTGGGTATCCAGGCCTTGTGCCTTGGCCAGCCACAGCATGGTGTGGATGTCTCGCATGCCGCCCGGGCAGGTTTTGATATTAGGCTCCAATACTGCGCCCGAGCCTTTGTGTTTGGCGTGGCGCTGCTGCATTTCGACCAGTTTTGCTTCGATAAAGGAAGCGGTGTCGCGTTGCAGATTCATGCGTTGCAGTGTTTGTTCGGCCAGAAGGCGGTTGCCGCACAGAAAACGTGCTTCGAGAAAGGCGGTGTCGCCGGTAATGTCTTCACGGATACTGCCGCACAGTTCGTCTATGCTGCCGCTTTTGACGGCGGGAACCCATTGCATATCCCATAAGGTTTGCACGAAGGCGGCGGTTTTTTCTTGCTGTTCGGCAGTCAGCGTTTGTTCGGAAACAATCGCTAAATCCAAATCGGAGTGAGGATACAGTTCGCCGCGTCCGAAGCCGCCGGTTGCCATCAGACATAAGAGGCCGTCTGAAAAAAAATGTTGCCACAGGCTTTGCAGAGCAGATTCTACGGCTTGGCAGTGTTGCTCGAAAAATACTGCTGGCTGGTGTTTGCGGCGGTAGGTTTCAACGGCTTGCTGTTTGTCTTGATGAAATTTTTGCACAATGGCGGATAAATGGTTCTGCATTGTTTTGCCTTTAAATTTTCAGACGGCCTCACGGTTTGTATATGGTTTGTGTGTGTTTGTTTATCGGGATTGAAACAGTTCCGGCGGAATGGTGCAGACGGGAATCGGATTGATTTTGTGCTGCATGGCGCGGTGCAGGCGGGTGTAGATTTCCAAAACTTCGCGTTGGCGTCCGGTGAAATCTTCCGGTTGCTGTTTGCCGTATACTTCCATGGCCCATTCCAATTCGGGATAGCTTGCGCCCATCTGTTGCTCGTCGGTACGCTCCGTGTCCCACAGTCCGTCGGTCGGCACGGCATCTTGAATGGATTGGATAACGTCCAGATCGGCGGCCAAACGGTAAATTTGGGTTTTGGTTAGGTCGGCAATCGGGCTGATGTCTACGCCGCCGTCGCCGTATTTGGTGAAGAAGCCGACGCCGAAGTCTTCGATTTTATTGCCTGTTCCGGTAACCAGCAGGCCGTTGATTTGGCCGTAGTAGTAAAGCGTAACCATGCGCAGGCGCGAACGGGCGTTGGCCAATGCCAGCTGTTTGTTGGGATAGGCGGATTCGTCAACTTCGACGGTTTCGGCAAACGTATCGAAAGTCGGCGTCAGGTCGATGCGTTCGCCGCGCACGTTGCTAAAGCGGCGGCTCAAATCTTTGATGTGATCTTGCGCACGGTCGACTTGGTCGGCTTTTTGGCGTATCGGCATTTCCAGCAATAAAGTAGGCAGGCCGGTTTTGGCTGCCAAAATAGACACCACCGCAGAATCGATGCCGCCGGATACGCCGACAATAAAACCTTTGGCGCGGGCTTTTTCCGCGTAATCTTTCAACCAGCCGACAATATGGTCGATAATGGCTTGAGTCTGCATGATGTTTCCTTGATAAACGGTAAAACATTAATATAGCTTGATTTGAGGCCGTCTGAAAACACCCGTTATGAAAACGGGGAAGGGTGCATTATTTTCAGACGGCCTTGAAGCCGTCGGATAAAAAATGCAGAAGCATTCGGGCTGCTGGTAAAATAACACCTTCATTTTCATCTGCTGCCGACCGTTATCATGAATCAGGAAAAAATCCGTAAGCACACGCGCTATGCCTATCTCTGTATTGCTTTGATGTTGCTGGCGTTTGCCGTGTTTATCGCTTTGTCGTTATGGCCTTCGGAAAACGGTGCGGCAAGCCGTTTGCTGTTTGCACGGATGGTTTTGTATGTTTTGCTGTTTTTTGCCGTTTTGGGCGGCATATTCAGCGTCAGAGTAGCATGGCTGCGCAAGCAGAAACCTTAATTTGAGAGCATGGATATGAAGACACAGATTCCCGAAGAAATCCGTCTGCAAAACAGCAGAATGGCGCTGACTTTGGTGTACGAGGGCAAACAGCACAGCCTGCCTGCGGAATTTTTGCGCGTTTATTCGCCCAGCGCCGAAGTGCGCGGTCACGGCAAAGGCAGGGAAGTATTGCAGACGGGCAAGGCCGAAGTCGTGATTTTATCGGTGGAGCCGGTGGGAAATTACGCTTTGAAACTCACTTTTTCAGACGGCCACGACAGCGGTCTCTACGATTGGGATTATCTGTACCAACTCGCGCACGAATACGATACAATGTGGGCAGATTATTTACGTAGAATCGAAGAGGCAGGCGCATCCCGTCTTCCTTTGCCGGGCGAACCGGATACGGCGGAACGCACTTGCGGTTCGGGCGGCTGCGGCAAGCATTGATATTCTGGTCGGCAGGTCAATATTTTAGGAAATCTAATGAGCGACAATAAAACCCATTTCGGCTTTAAAACCGTTAATGAAGAGGAAAAAGCAGGCAAAGTGGCCGAAGTATTCCATTCGGTAGCCAGCAACTACGATATTATGAATGACGTAATGTCGGCAGGTCTGCACCGAGTTTGGAAGCATTTCACCATTAATACCGCACGCCTGAATAAAGGCGATAAGGTGTTGGATATTGCCGGCGGTACGGGTGATTTGTCGCGCGGTTGGGCGAAGCGTGTCGGTAAGGAAGGCGAGGTTTGGCTGACCGATATCAACTCGTCTATGCTGACCGTCGGCCGTGACCGCCTGTTGAATGAAGGTTTGGTGTTGCCTGTTTCTTTGGCAGATGCCGAAAAGCTGCCTTTCCCCGATAATTATTTCAATTTGGTGTCGGTGGCTTTCGGATTGCGTAACATGACGCATAAAGATGCCGCATTGAAAGAGATGTATCGCGTTTTGAAGCCGGGCGGTACGCTTTTGGTATTGGAGTTTTCCAAAGTTTACAAGCCGCTTGCGCCTGCTTATGACTTATATTCGTTCAAACTGCTGCCGCTGATGGGTAAATTGATTGCCAAAGATGCCGACAGTTACCAATATTTGGCCGAGTCCATCCGCATGCATCCCGATCAGGAAACCTTGAAACAGATGATGTATGATGCCGGTTTCGACAGTGTGGATTATCACAATATGAGTGCCGGTATCGTAGCTTTGCATAAAGGCGTGAAGTTTTAAAAAAGCGGGCCGTATTATTTTCAGACGGCCTCTTTGCCCTATCAAACCAAACCCGGTTGGGTTTGGTTTTTTATTTCAGACGGCATTTGTGTTTTGGCCAGATTGCATTTGACTCTTTCCGAAAAAATCTAAAATTTTCAATTTTTTATATGAATTTTTTACTGGTGTGCCGATTAAAATACAAGCGCTTGCGGTTTTTATATGCAAATCCTGAAATGTCATAAATTAAATAAATAATGGGGGCATTGCTATTTTGTCGGGTTTTGGTACAATGCCCCCATTAATTGCAAACCCATACCCATGTTCAAGCCGCCTGTAGATTGGCGGCTTGAACTTTTATTTATGAAAATAAGAATAATCTTTGGATTGTTCTTAACGGAGAAAAATGTAATATGCAAAAAATCCCGTTGACCGTGCGTGGTGCCGAATTATTAAAACAAGAACTGCAGCATTTGAAGAGTGTTGCCCGTCCGGAGGTGATTGAAGCCATCGCGGAAGCCCGTTCGCACGGCGATTTGTCTGAAAATGCGGAATACGAGGCGGCTAAAGAACGCCAAGGCTTTATTGAAGGCCGCATTGCCGAAGTGGAAAACAAGCTGTCTTTGGCGCATATCATCAATCCTGCCGAGATTCATGCCGAAGGCAAAGTGGTTTTCGGTGCTACCGTTACCATCGAAGATTTGGCAAACGGCGAGCAGTCCAGATACCAAATTGTCGGTGAAGATGAAGCCGATATCAAAGAGAACAAAATTTTTGTAGGCTCTCCGATTGCCCGCGCCTTGATCGGTAAAGAAGAGGGCGATGTGGCCGAAGTGGAAGCGCCGAGCGGTATCCGCGAATACGATATTGTGAAAATCGAATATATTTAATCTGTTTTGCAACTTTGTTGATTTTGAGGCCGTCTGAACCTTTGAAGTATTTCAGACGGCCTTTTGTTATATTTTCATTGTATTGTCAGGTTGAAATCAGTAGTATTCATATAAGGAATATTTGATGTTGTTGTGTGCGGAGAGTCGTGCGCGATATAACAAATCCGCTGGCGATAACGTCGGATTCGTTTTTGTTTTTCAATATGTTATTTAAATAATGATTATTTGAATGATGTAATACGAAGGAAGTATGTATGAATAAGTTGGCTGGTGTGCTGGCTGCGGTGTGGTTGGGTCTGCAATTGTCCGTGGGGTATCTGTTTGCTCCGGTTCTTTTTCAAAATATGACCAAAATGGAAGCGGGTAAGCTGGCCGGCTTTATGTTCGACATTGTTTCTTATACCGGATTGGCTATTTGGCTGCTGGTGTATTTGATCGGCAGGCATGAGTTGAGCCGTAGCTTGATGCGTACGCATACTAATAAATTTGTGGCGGCTTTGCTGGCTTTGATGGCGGTCAACCAGTTTTTGGTCAGCCCGGTTATCGAGGCATATAAAAACAATACCGGTAATTGGTTGTTGTCTTTGGTTGGCGGCTCTTTCGGGCAGTGGCACGGCGTGTCCAGCATTATTTACATGGTGTGCAGTTTGTTGGCTGTAGGTTTGGTTTTCCGTTTGGTTAAGCTGGATTGGTATTAATCCGGTCGGATCGGTTAAGCAGTAAAATGTTTAGTGGTTTCGCTGCTTGTTCGGCTGAAGACAAAGTAAAGGCCGTCTGAAATTTCAGACGGCCTTTGTTGTGATAAAAGGAATTGCAGCAGGGATCGGCTGATTATTTTTTGCGGGTAAATTCGGCATTGAAAGACACGGGAACTTGCTCAACGATAGAGCTTAAGCCCATTACTTCAACCAGCTGTGCTACGCCGCCAACCATGTCCATCGCTTTGATATCGAGCAAAACGGGGCTTAACGTGCTGACCATGATTTTGTCTGCGCTGATGCGTTGTGCGGCCAGGTCGGCTTCCAGATTCAGCTGTTTGCCGTGGATGTCCAACACCAAAGGCTGTTTCAGGTTGATGGTTTCGCCTACGGCCAGTTTGCTTACGGCATCTACATCTACGGTGCCGGTTACGTTGGCTTTGGCGAATTTAGCGGTTTCGAAAACCCAATCTTTCAAACGTTGGTCGCGGATTTCGATGCCGGTGTTTACGCTGCTCAAATCCACTTCCATTTTGAATCCGCCGTCTTTACCCAACACGGCTTGGCTGGCGGTAAAGCGTGATTGCTCGGTAACGCTGTTCAGCTGTTTGTTGATTTTACTGCTCAGGAATGTGATGGTTGCGTTGGATACTTCCCAATCGGCGGGGGTTTGCGGAACGGCTTGCGCAGCTTCTGCAACAGGTTGTGTGTTTTGTGCGCTTTCGTTAGCCGGCGAGCAGGCTGCCAAAGCCAATAAAGAAGCGGCAACGATTAATGATTGTTTAAACATAAATATTCCTTTCTATTGAAAAATATAAAATAACGGATGGTGATTTAGGGTAACGTTTTTTAAGATGGTTTTATTTCGTTTTCTTATAAACAAATGCTGATGTAAGAGTAGACGGGCGGATTTTGCATTTCTTACAAGGCAATGAAATTTTTTTGCAAAAATTAACGGTTTTATATTTAGAGGTTTGTTTTCACTGTAAAATATTTTGACGGTTTTGGGCAGTTTTCAAACTGTTTGGTATTAGAAAGCAATCGTGCAGATATAATTCCTGTTTGCCGGCTAAGCGGTGGGCGGCCGGGAATCAATATTGGTTTATTGGAGAGGTGAAAAATGGTAAGTGTAGTATTGGAAAAGCAGCAGGTAAGTATCAATAATATTTACTGTATCGGTCGGAATTATGTGGATCATATTGCCGAATTAAAAAACGAAACACCGACCGAGCCGGTGGTGTTTATGAAGCCCAACAACAGTGTATTGAATGCAGGCGGAATTATCCGTTTGCCCGAATACAGCAGTTCAGTTCATTATGAATGCGAGTTGGTGCTGTTGGTGGGGCGTGATGAAGACGGAAACAACGAAGCGGATATTATGGGTTGTGTGGCCGGGTATGCCGTAGGATTGGATTTGACTGCCAGAGACGTACAAGGCCGTCTGAAAGAAAAAGGTTTGCCGTGGACAAAAGCCAAAGGGTTTAGAAATTCGGCTTGCGTATCGGATTTTATTGCGGCTCAACGTTTGTCCGAGCCTCAGAATTGCAGCTTTTCCCTACATGTTAATGGTGTGCAAAAACAACACGGGCAAACTTCTCACATGATTTATTCTCTGCCGCAAATTCTAGCCGATTTGGCAAAAACCTACGGTTTGAAACAAGGTGATGTGGTTTATACGGGAACGCCGGCCGGAGTCGGGCAGTTGAATACGGGCGATAAGCTGCATTTGGCTTTGGAGGATTTGGTAAACGCGGAGTTTATCGTCGGTTAAACAAAGTGGAATCGGCAATTGATTTATATGCCGATTTTGTTCCGTAGTGTTGGTTTGAAAATGGCCGGGTTCTGATGTTTCGGATACCCGGTTTTGTTTTTTTCTGCTGACTGTTTAATTTAAATGGAATTTTTATTCTTTTGTCATATCTAAAATTTTGCACATGGCGGAATTTCAGACGGCATGAATTTCTGTTATGATAATTATGTTTTGATTGAAAAAATTATATTCGTAATAATAACTTTCAGATTGAATAAATGTAAAATTTAGTAAATTAAAACTAATTTTAGTTATTATGACGTGTATAATTATAAAGCATAAATTACTAGTGTTTGTTGTTGTAAAGAAGTGTGGTGTTTTATTATATTCTGCGTGATAAATCTTTCCACATGAGTGCAACGGCAATACAATTATAAAAAATTAAAAATTTATAATAATAAATAGGAAAACTGATGGAAATCTTAATCTCACTATTACTGGTAGTAATCGGTATTATTATTCCGCTTCGCTCTTACAAAAAATTGGTTTATAAAGAGAATGCCTACATTGAGGCATTTGGAAAAATCCAATATGCGCTCACTCAAAGGCATAAGTTGGTGGTTAAATTTCTCGATGAAGTCGATGCGTATTTTAAAGACCGGCAATACGATTCCTTAAGGGAACTGGAAAAGATCTGCAAACGTGCGGAAGATCAATTGAAAATTGCTTCCCGCCAACTGGATGACGAGTCTTTGCAGTCTTTAGGCAAAGTTGAAACTGAGCTGAATAATGCTTTGTGGCGTATTCAATTGAAAATCGATGCGGACAAAACGCTGAAAAACGATGCCAAAGTGTTGCAGTGGTTGGATGCTTTGGACGAAGAAGAGAACAATGTGGCTTTGGCGCGCAGAAACTACAATCGTGCGGCAGCCGAGTATAACAACCTTTGCAGTTCGTTTCCGACCAAATGGTTTGCCGAGTTTTTCGGCAGACGTTCCCAAGCTTTCGATTTGAAGTTTGAAGATAATGTTGCCATTCAGGCAAGCCCGAAGTTATTGGGTTGAATCAAGTTTTTTCTTAGCTGTCATTCTTGTACATTTGTAAGCATGCTATCTGTGCCCCCTGAATAACCGGTTGTATGTGTTATTTGGGGGATTTTTTTGCGCCTAAAACAAAGCTCCCTAATAAGGGAGCGTGTGGGTTGTGTCGGATAAAATGTGCGTTCATGCAGCGTACCGGCGGCTTTGTTGTTTTTATCCGTTTATTCGGTTCGGTTTTGCAGCAGGGCTTGCGGATTATTTTGAATAAATTTTAATACCGTATCGACAACGGCTTGGGTTTGCGGATCGATTTCGATATTGACCACATCGCCGGCATTGCGTGTTCCGAACAAGGTGCGTTGCAGTGTTTCGGGAATCAGATGGACGTTGAATTCCTGTTCGGTAACGTCACCGACGGTCAGGCTGCAGCCGTCCAAGCCGATAAAGCCTTTGGTTAGGATATAGGGCTTAAGTGCTTGCGGAAGCTCGAACCAAACGGTTTTGTTTTGTCCGTTGCTGTCTATACGGCTGATAACGGTGGTGGCGATGATGTGGCCGCTCATCAGATGTCCGCCGATTTCGTCACCGAATTTGGCGGCGCGTTCCAGATTGACCGGATCGCCTTTTTTCAGACGGCCTAAATTGGTTTTTTGGAGCGTTTCCGCCATCAGATCGAAGCTGATCAGATTACCGTTGATTTCGGTAATGGTAAGACAGCAGCCGTTGTGGGCAACCGATGCGCCGATTTGCAGATTGTCGGTCATATGTTCCGGAAGTTCGACGATGTGTGTGCGGAAGTCGGGGGCGGGTTGCAGGATGCCGGCTAAGCGGCCTGTACCTTGTACGATGCCTGTAAACATATGCTGTCCTTGTTTGAATGGGTGGGAATGCGGTCGGTCGGATTCGATTTGCGGGGTATTGTAGCATTAATGCCGTATAAAATTCAGACGGCCTTTCTGTGTGTGGAAGGCCGTCTGAATTTTTAGAATGAGCTGCAATTGAAATCGCTGTTACCCTGCATTTGCAGGCGGAGGGCTTTGCGCCGCTCCGCCGCTTGGAAACGGCAGCGTTGGGCTTCGGTTTGCAGTTGCAGCGGTGGAACGGCTGCGGGTTTGCCATTGTCCATGGCAACCATGGTGAAGTAGCAGCTGTTGGTATGGCGCACGGTCCGTTCGCGGATATTTTGTGCTTCGACACGGATGCCGACTTCCATTGAAGTGCGGCCGACGTGGTTGACACTGGCCGAGAATGTTACCAGCTCGCCGACATGAATAGGTTCTTTGAAAGTTACTTTGTCCACCGATAAGGTAACGCAGTAATGGCCGCTGTAACGGCTGGCGCAGGCGTAGGCGACTTGGTCGAGCAGTTTCAATAAATCGCCGCCGTGTACGTTGCCACTGAAGTTGGCCATGTCGGGGGTCATTAAGATAGACATCTTTAATTCGTGTTCGGGTAGGCCGTTGTTTTGTGTATCCATAATTTGACTCTGTATTTATTTGATTTTTTGGTTGGAAAAGAAATATTGTATTTAAAATAAATAATTAATATTTGGATTTTTACTTATATAAAATATGGTAAAAGCTGCATGACGGTTTATTTTACGCTTGTTTTGCGGATGGGTTTATAGAAAATAGCTAATCGGCTCATAATGTCTTTTATTTTTATTAATATATAAATATTGCATGGGCGTTGAGCGGAAGGCGAGAGGCCGTCTGAAAAACTATAAGATTTTCAGACGGCCTCTCAATAGCTGGGTTGGGATAAATTATGTGGTTTGAATGTTAAACGGCATATTTACTTTTTCCCACTGCTCGATTTCGTAATCCAATGCGCCGGCAATTAACGGATGTTCGTCCAACCAACTTTGGCTGATGCGCAGGGTAAAGCCTTTGCCGGAAGGATTGGTACGCAATTGGGTATAGGGCGGCAGGTTCATCGGCAGGCGGGCGCGGCAGAATAGGGCGGCGAGCCTTAAGGACAAAATGGCGTACCAAGCCAG
The DNA here is from genome assembly GCF_900638685.1 of Neisseria weaveri. Taxonomy (NCBI): domain Bacteria; kingdom Pseudomonadati; phylum Pseudomonadota; class Betaproteobacteria; order Neisseriales; family Neisseriaceae; genus Neisseria; species Neisseria weaveri. Next base: position 1,932,972 of record NZ_LR134533.1, read on the forward strand.
CTGCTCCGGGGCGCGTTCGACCATTTTTCTGACGTCGCCGCGATGTCCTAAAACCAGCAGGGAAAGGATTTTTTGTTCTTTGCGCGAGAAGCCGGGCATATCGGCGTTTTCCAGAATGTAGGCGGAATGCTTGTGATAGCCGGTATGGGCGATGTCGATGCCGATTTCGTGCAGAAGGGCCGCCCAGTTGATGTATTTTTTCCAATAGGCCAAATCCTGTACGGAAACGTGATGGGCGAAGCAGATGCTTTCCATAAACATTTGCGCGGCTTCCGACACGCGTTTGCCTTGGTTGCGGCTGACGTGGTAGCGCTCTTGGAATTGTGCAGTGGTTTGGTCGCGCATATCTTCGTTGAGTGTGCGGCCGATGAAATCGTAAAACACGCCGTCGCGCAGAGCGGCTTCGGTTACGGTCATTTTTTCGATTTCCAGCTCTTCAAATGCAGCCATCATTACGGCGAGGCCGCCTGCAAATACATCTATGCGTTCCGGTTTCATGCCTTCGAAGCGGGCTTTGCGCGTGCTGCCTGCTTCAATGATTTTGTCGGCGATTTTCTTCATGCCGGCATAGGTAATGTCGTTTTCTTGAGGGCATTCGAATGAAATGACATCACGGATGGCTTTGGCCGAACCAGAGGTGCCGACGGCAAAATCCCAACCGTTGCGTTTCATGGATTTGCTGATACGTTGGATTTCGGTGCGCGCTGCGGTAATGGCGGCTTGGAAGTCTTTTTGGGTAACTTTGCTTTGTGGGAAAAAGCGCATGCTGTAGGTTACGCAACCCAAAGCCAGGCTTTCGGTAATGGTGGGTTGGAGGTCGGAACCGATAACGAACTCGGTCGAGCCGCCGCCGATGTCGATAACCAGCATTTTGTCGCCGTTGGGCGGCAGGGTGTGTACTACGCCGGTATAAATCAAACGGGCTTCTTCGCGGCCTGCGATGACTTCAATCGGGAAACCTAATGCGGCTTCGGCTTTGGGAATAAAATATTCGATATTTTTGGCAACGCGGAAAGTATTGGTAGCGACAACTCGGACCTGCTCGGGTTTGAATCCTTGCAGGCGTTCGCCGAATTTTGCCAAACATTCCAGAGCGCGTTCTTGAGCTTCTTGGGTTAGGTGTTTCTGATCGTCGAGACCGGCGGCGAAACGGACCATTTGTTTGATGGAATCGATGATTTTCAATTGGCCGTTGTTATTTTCGCAGATTTGCAGACGGAAGCTGTTTGAACCTAAGTCGACGGAGGCTAGAATATTAGAAGCAATTGCTGTCATGATTGTGAATACTGGTTAAGTAAACGAAGTGGCTATGTTACAGGCTGGACGGATTGGTGTCATCTTTTTTTGTTCATGTTTGCAGCCTTGTAAAATCAGGATACAGGCATATTTTCAAACGGCCTTTCAGCCTTGCGGCGGCAGTCAGCCGGATTGGGTTATAATGACCGTTTTCGATGACGCGGTATCTGTCTGAATTTTGACGGTTTCGTTATACAGAACAGCAACGGAGGGGAAGAATGGTCTTTTGGTTTGTAACGGCTGCGGTATTGCTGATTTTGGAATTGTTTATCGGCACGGTGTATTTGCTGGTAGTCAGTGCGGCTTTGTTTGGCGCAGGTTTTGCCGCGTGGTTGTTCGACAGTTTCACGGCCGGCGTATTGACGGCTGCCGTGCTTTCGGCTTTGGGCATTTGGTGGGTAAACGGCTGGATACGCCGCCACCGCAGGCCGAAACAGGAAGAAGATGCGCTGCACGATTTGGATGTGGGGCAGACGGTTCAGGTTATCCGTCATATGTATGACGATATTTACGAAGTTTCGTACCGCGGTGCGTTGTGGCAGGCTAAAGCCGACAATGCCGAATCAGGCCGGGAAGCCGTTACGGCGGTGGTCACCGGTAAAGGCGGTAATGTTTTATTCATTCATTTACATTGATAAAAAGGGAAAAATATGGAGCTGTTATTGAGTTTTCCGATTCTGCTGCTGATTGTGGTAGTGGTATTCGGTTTTAAATCGTTTATCGTTGTGCCGCAGCAGGAAGCTTATGTTGTCGAGCGTTTGGGACGTTTTCACAAAGTGTTGAATCCGGGTTTGAACATTCTGATTCCGTTTATCGACCGCGTGGCTTATAAGCATACGTTGAAAGAAATTCCGATGGATGTGCCCAGCCAAGTTTGTATTACGCGCGACAATACTCAGCTGACGGTGGACGGCATCATCTATTTTCAGGTAACTGATCCCAAGCTCGCTTCTTACGGTTCGAGCAACTACATTATGGCGATTACCCAGTTGGCGCAAACTACGCTGCGTTCGGTAATCGGCCGCATGGAGTTGGATAAAACCTTTGAAGAACGTGATGAAATCAACAGTATTGTTGTGGCGGCTTTGGACGAAGCGGCGGTTTCGTGGGGCGTGAAAGTGTTGCGCTATGAGATTAAAGACTTGGTGCCGCCGCAAGAAATTCTGCGTTCGATGCAGGCGCAGATTACGGCGGAGCGTGAGAAGCGTGCGCGTATCGCCGAGTCTGAAGGCCGCAAGATCGAGCAGATCAATTTGGCCAGCGGTCAGCGTGAAGCGGAAATCCAACAGTCCGAAGGTGAGGCGCAAGCGGCGATTAATGCGTCAAACGGTGAAAAAATCGCCCGAATCAACCGCGCCCAGGGTGAGGCCGAAGCTCTGCGTTTGGTAGCGGAAGCCAATGCCGATGCCATCCGCCAAATCGCCCAAGCCCTGCAAACGCCGGGCGGCAATGAAGCGGTAAACTTGAAAGTGGCCGAGCAGTATGTGGAAGCTTTTGCCAAGTTGGCCAAAGAAAGCAATACTTTGATTATGCCGGCCAATGTTGCCGATATCGGCAGTTTGGTATCTGCCGGGTTGAAGATTGTGGAAGGGAACAAACAGGTTTCCGGCAAACTGTGATGAGTGTTGCGGTACCGCTGCGGAGCGTTTGAAGCTTGCCGATTGCTATACCGATATGCAAAAGTGCGGAGGCCGTCTGAAAATTTCAGACGGCCTTTTTGCTTGATGTATTCAAATGATTGGTTTGTAATCGGGTGGCTTGATGCTCAAGCAGTTTGGGTTTTGATGGCAGTTATGTGATTTTGTTAAATAAAGATGAATAGGGAAGGCCGTCTGAATTTTCAGACGGCCTTTGTATTCGGATAATGTAGCTAAACGGTTTGGTTTAAATGGTATTGCGTTTGTTTGGAACAGTCGGTTGATTTGAGGCAATTGGTTTTCCTTAAATAAATGAAAGCAGATAAAAAAGGCCGTCTGAAATTTTCAGACGGCCTTTGGCGATAGGACTGCCCTATATCGCATGCCGAATGTCGGTTTGGAAACAGAGGGCTTATTGTTCCGATTGCAACACCCGTTGGCGGCGGGTTTCGCTCAACACCATGCCCGCGGTTACCGATACGTTCATGCTTTCCACCGTGCCGAACATGGGCACGGAAACGAGCATGTCGCAATGTTCGCGGGTGAGGCGGCGCATGCCTTCGCCTTCGTTGCCCATCACCCATGCGATGCTTTCGGGCAGTTTGGCGTGGTAGAGATCGGCCTCGCCGCCCATGTCGGTGCCGACCACCCAGATGCCGTATTCTTTCAATTCGCGCAGGGTGCGGGCGAGGTTGGTGACGGTGATGTAGGGCACGGTTTCGGCCGCGCCGCAGGCCACTTTGCTCACGGTGGCGTTCAGCCCCGCGCTTTTGTCTTTCGGCGCAATCACGGCGTGAACGCCCATTGCGTCGGCGGTACGCAGGCACGCGCCGAGGTTGTGCGGGTCGGTAATGCCGTCAAGCACCAGCAGCAGCGCCGGTTCGCGCAGGTTTTCCAACACGTCTTCGAGATGGACGTGGTTTTTGGAGGCGTCGATAAAGCCGACCACACCTTGATGGCGCGCGCCTTTGCTGATGGTGTTTAAGCGTTCGGCAGCGGCAAAATGCACGCGCACGTTTTCGGCGGCGGCTTTTTCCAACACTTCTCGGGTGCGGGTGTCGTGTTTGCCTTCTTGGACATACAGTTCGGTGATGCTTTTCGGGTTTTGCCACAATCGGGCGTTAACGGCGTGGAAGCCGTAGATAAGTCGTTGGTTTGCCATAGTTGTCTTCGATTGATATTTCAGACGGCATTATACAGGGTTTAACCGTTCGGACGGCGTGTATTCCGAATAAACTTTACGGGCAGATGACGGCAGGCCGTCTGAAAAACGGTTGCGGCAAGGTGTCGGCTTTTTATATGATAACTGTATTTATTATAAAGTTGCTTGGTAAATGGCTTTGAGATTCGGTTTGCCGTTTTGGATTTTCGGCGTGTTACTGTCGTTTGCGTTGCCTGTCGTGCCGCCGTTGTGGGTCTGGACGGCGGTCGGTTGCTGCGCGGCCGTATTGTTTCGGCGTTACCGCAGTTTGGCTTTATTGCTGTTGTGTTTGACGGTTGGGGCGGCTTACGGTGTGTGGCGGACGGAAGCGGCGTTGTCGCAGCAATGGCAGACGGCTTCTGCGGCGGATTTAACCGTTACGGTGGACGATTTGCCGCAACGTGAAGCACGGCGTGTGCGTTTTACGGCCGTGGCGGAGGACGAAGCGGGCAGGCAGTACCGTTTGGTTTTGTCGGATTACGGTTTGCGCGATTGGCCGGTCGGCAGCCGCTGGCAGGTTCGCGCCCGCGTCCGGCCGCCGGTCGGGGAAGTGAATCCGGCCGGTTTTAACCGTGAAGCGTGGGCTTTGGCGAAGGGTATAGACGGCTTGGGTACGATTGGCGGCGAACGTGTTTTGTTGGCGCAGGGCGAGGCCGGTCGGTTGCTGAGGATGCGCGATTCGGTCAGCAGGCGTTGGCAGCAGGCGGCGGTGGTCAAGCCTGAATTTTCAGACGGCCAAGCGCTGATGCGGGCGTTGGGTATCGGCGAGCAGACGGCTTTGGATACGGGTGTGTGGCAGGCGTTCCGGCCTTTGGGTTTGAACCATTTGGTCAGTATTTCGGGATTGCATGTGGGTATGGTGGCGTTGTTTGCCGGTTGGCTGGCAAAGTTGCTGCTGGCGTGTTTGCCGTTTTCGCTGTCGAAGCCGCGTTTGTGGATGGTATCGGCAGGTGTGGCGGCCGGAATATTTTATGCCGGATTGGCTGGGTTTTCCGTGCCGACGCAGCGCAGTGTATTGATGTTGGCGGCGTTGGCTTGGGCTTGGTGGTGCGGCAGCGGCGTATCGGTTTGGCGCGGTTGGTGGCAGGCGTTGGCGGCCGTGCTGCTGGTTCAGCCTGCTGCGGTGTTGGGGGCGGGATTTTGGTTGTCGTTCGGTTTGGTGGCGGCACTGTTGTGGGTTGCGTCAGGCCGTCTGAACGGTTTGGGTTGGCGTGCCGTATTAAGGGGACAATGGGCGGTATCGGTGTTGTCGGTGGTGATATTGGGGGCATTTTTTGCTTCGGTGCCGCTGATCAGTCCTTTGGTGAATGCGGCGGCGATTCCGTGGTTTTCTTGGGTGTTGACGCCGTTGGCCTTGCTCGGCTCTATATTGCCTTGGCCCCGGTTGCATGAATTTGCGGCGGCGGCAGGGGAATACACGCTGCGGTTTTTGTTGTGGCTGGCGGAGTATGCGCCCGAATATGCGGTGGCGGAGGTGCCGTGGCCGTTGGTATTGCTGGCGGTGGTAGCCGGAGGTGTGCTGTTGCTGCCGAAGCCGACGGCGTTGCGGCCTTGGGCGGCGTTGGTGTTGTGCGGTTTTGTCGTGTATCGGAAAGAGCCTGTGCAATACGGGCGTGTGCAGATGGTGGTGTGGGACGCCGGGCAGGGTTTGTCGGTGTTGTTTCAGACGGCGCAACATCGCTTGTTGTTTGATACGGGGACGGCGCCGTCGGCCGCCATGAATATTTTGCCTGCGCTGAATGCTTGGGGCGTCCGCAGTTTGGATGCGCTGGTGTTGTCCCATCACGATGCCGACCATGACGGCGGTTTTGAAGCGGTTGCCCGTGCCACGCGGCCGAAACGCTTGTGGGCGGGGCAGCCGCAGTTTTATTCGGGCGCGGAAAGTTGTGATAAAGGAGCTTGGGAATGGGACGGGGTGCATTTCGAATGGTTGAGGCCGTCTGAAATTGTTAAGGCGGACGATAACGAGCAAAGCTGTGTATTAAGGGTGGTTGCCGGCGGACAGGCGGCTTTGGTCACGGGGGATTTGGGCAAGGCAGGGGAGAAAAGTCTGGTGGAACAATACGGCGGGGGTTTGCACAGCAATGTTTTGGTTTTGGGGCATCACGGCAGCGATACGTCGTCTTCCGGCGTGTTTTTAAATGCGGTGGCGCCTGAATATGCGGTGGCTTCGAGCGGTTATGCCAATGCTTACCGCCATCCGGTCAAAGCCGTGCGCGACCGTGTGCAGGCGCATGATATTGTGTTGCTGCGTACGGATTGGCAGGGCGCGTTGCGGTTTGAATTGGGCGCGGGCGGCGAGGTGTTTGGCGGACCTTTGCGGCAGCGCAAACCTTATTGGCAGAAAAAGCCTTTTGATAATGCTCCGTATTGAAACAGGCTGTCTGAAAACTTCAGACGGCCTGCTGTTTTGTATGATGCCGCTATTTATAAAGACCTTATAAAGACCACAGGTTTTTTTTGCTGCTGGCCAATGCCGCCAAGTTTGCGAGTTTGCTGCGGCCTTCATCTTTGCTGACCAGCGGTTCGCCGCCTTTCCTGCCGAGTATGCGCAAGTCTTCCTGCGGCATTTCGTCGATAAAGCGGCTCGGTTCGGGAAACTGCCACGTGCCTTGTTTTTTGCGTTTGATGCAGTGGGTGAGCGTGAGCTGTTTTTTGGCGCGGGTAATGCCGACATACATCAGGCGGCGTTCTTCTTCCAGGTTGCCTTCCTCGACGCTGTCGCCGTGCGGAAACAGGCCTTCTTCGCAACCGACCAGAAAAACAAACGGATATTCCAAGCCTTTGGACGCGTGCAGGGTGGACATTTTTACTGCGTCGGATTCTTCGTCTTCACGTCCTTCCAGCAAGGTCATCAAGGCGATGGTTTGGGCGATTTCGATGATGTTTTTGCCGTCTTCTTCGCCTTTTTTGGCCAGCCAGCCTGCCAAATCCTGTACGTTGCGCCATTTGATTTCGCCGGCCTTGCCTTCTTCGCTGTTGAGCAAGTGGGTTTCATAACCGATTTCGTCGAGCAGTTCCTGTATCAGCTCTCCGGCCGCCTGATGTTCGGCCTGCCGGCGGTAGCGTTCCATCATATACATAAACTGCTGCACGGCTTCGCGGTTTTGGCCGCCCAATCCGGCCAGTGCGTCCATTTTGAGTGCGGTTTCATATAAGCTGCCGCCGTGTTGGTGGGCGTAAGCGTTCAGACGGCCTAAAGTGGCTTCGCCGATACCGCGTTTCGGCGTGGTGGCGGCGCGTAAAAAAGCAGGGTCGTCTTCGGGATTGGCGATCAGGCGGATGTACGCCAGAATGTCTTTGATTTCGGATTTGTCGAAAAAGCTTTGTCCGCCGGAAAGTTGGTAAGGAATACGGGCGGCACGCAAGGCTTCTTCAAACAGACGCGCTTGGTGGTTGCCGCGGTAGAGAACGGCAAAATCGGCATAACGGATTTTGCCTTCGCCGACGATTTTCTGTTTGGCGATTTCGTTTACTACCCATTCGGCTTCATGTTGTTCGCTTTGGCAGGCGATGACCCGGATTTCGTCTCCCAAACCGTATTGCGACCACAATGTTTTCGGGAACAGCTTGGGATTGTTGGCAATAACTTGGTTGGCTACTTTCAGAATCCGGGCGGTGGAGCGGTAGTTCTGCTCAAGCTTGATGATTTTCAGCTGCGGATAATCGGCTTGCAGCAGGCGCAGGTTTTCCATATCCGCACCGCGCCAGGCGTAGATGGATTGGTCGTCGTCGCCGACGGCGGTAAACATGCCTTCCGCTCCCGTTATCAGACGCATCAGCGTGTATTGGCAGGTATTGGTGTCTTGGCACTCGTCCACCAGCAGATAGCGGAAGCGTTTTTGCCATTTTTGCCGGATTTCGCCGTTCTGCTTAAGTAAAACGGCCGGCAGACGGATAAGGTCGTCGAAATCGACGGCTTGGTAGCTTTCCAGCGTGGCTTGATAGCTTGCGTAAACCAGTGCGGTTTGGCGTTCCCATTCGTTGGAGGCCGTCTGAATGGCTTCTTCCGGCGTTTTCAGACCGTTTTTCCATAAGGAAATCTGGTGTTGCGCTTTAAATACCGCTTCGCGGCTGCTGCTGCCGAGCAGTTCGCCGAGGATTTTGCCGCTGTCGGTACCGTCGAGAATGGAAAAGTTTTTCTTGTAGCCGATGTTCGGTGCTTCTTCGCGCAGCATTTTCATGCCGAGCGAATGAAATGTACAGACGGTCAGACCGCGCGTCTGTTTTTTGCTGAGCATGCCGGCAATGCGTTCCTGCATTTCTTTGGCGGCTTTATTGGTGAACGTGATGGCGGCGATGGTGTGCGGCGCATAACCTGCTTCCGTGATCATGTAAGCGATTTTTTCGGTAATCACACGGGTCTTGCCGCTGCCTGCGCCGGCCAATACGAATAAAGGGCCGCCCAGATAGCGGACGGCTTCTTGCTGTTGGGGATTGAGTTTCATACGCCTTGAAAAATAGAGGCAAAAATAATCGGGAATGCCGATAGTGTATCAGTTTGAAAAACAGACGTGGCTGTTTGTGCTGCAAATATCCAGATTTTCTCTTGTCGTCGTTTCGGCAGGGTAAAACGGAGCGCCGTGCCGATTGGTGAAAAGCATTTCAGACGGCTTCGATTTTCAGTACAATGCCGTCTGAAAAACGACACTAAGGAAAGAGCATGTATTTTGTCGACCGCACCGCTGTGGTATTGAAGCCGACAGCCGTATTTTTGAAATGGTTGAAATCCGCCGACGAGGATATGCCGGACATCACTTTGGAGCAGATCCGCAGCAACTGTTCGGTATTTTTGGTGCCGCAGTTTGACGAGCCGGAAGCGGTGATCAGCTATTTTGACGACCGTTACCAAGAAATTTTCGAGGCGGAAATCAGCAGTTGGGATATTCCGAAAAACAAATGGCCGCAAGATATGGGGCTAAAAGCGTTTTGGGAATATTTCGAAGTGGAAATCCACGAAATGGTTTTGGATATGGAAGAAGCGGAGATGAGCGTTTCTCCCGTTTTCGACAACATGATGTAAGCCATGCGGGCTTTTCAGACGGCCTTAATGCCTTCGAAAACGGCTTTGATGGCGGTGCATATCCTGCATTTGGCTGCTGTTGCCGCCGCAGCCGTTTATTTTTACGGTTGGATGTGTTGGCTCGGCACGGCCGGTTTCACCGCCGGTTGGCTGTGGGCGGTGAAACGGCATCGGTTGGCGCACGACCGTGCCGTACATAAAATCACCGTCAGCCGGCAAGGGCAGGCCGCCGTGTTTTATGCCGCCGACCAGATGGCGTTTGAAGCCGTGTTGTTGGAAGACAGTGTGGTTTTGCCTTATGCAATGTTTCTGCATTGGGACGCGGGCGACCGGAAGATATGGCATTATGTGCTGCCGGATATGACCGACCGCGAATCCTACCGCCGTTTGCTGGTGTGGGCGCGTTGGGGACAATCTGCCGTATGAAATTTAAGGCCGTCTGAAAATTAAGGCCGTCTGAAAATTAAGGCCGTCTGAAAATTAAGGCCGTCTGAAAATTAAGGCCGTCTGAAAATTAAGGCCGTCTGAAAATTAAGGCCGTCTGAAAATTAAGGCCGTATGAAATTTAAGGCCGTCTGAAAATTAAGGCCGTCTGAAAATTAAGGCCGTCTGAAAATTAAGGCCGTCTGAAAAATTAAGGCCGTCTGAAATTTAAAGGCCGTCTGAAAATATTCAGACGGCCTGCCGAATGCCGAAGTTATATTTAAATTTACGCTTGAGTTGAATACCGAATATGAAAACACTTGACGATTGGTTGTCTCATCTGGAAACCGCACACAGCGCCGGTTTGATTGACATGGGTTTGTCGCGCGTCGGCGAAGTGAAAACGCGCATGGGTTTGGTGCCGCAATGCCCGGTGATTGTGGTGGCGGGAACCAACGGCAAAGGTTCGGTATGCGCTTTTTTGTCGCATATTTATTCGCAGGCAGGCTATAAAACCGGCACGCTGACCAGCCCGCACCTGTTGCGTTTCAACGAACGGATTGCCGTCAATACCGAGCCGGTATCGGATGAGGCCATTACGGCTTCGTTCGAGCGTATCGAAGCGGCGCGCGGTGATATTTCGCTGACTTATTTCGAATTCAATACCTTGGCTGCGGTTGATGTGTTTATGCGCGAAAAAGTCGACGTGATGATTTTGGAAGTCGGCTTGGGCGGCCGTTTGGACGCGGTGAATATTTTTGACGCGGATTGTGCGGTGGTGACGTCTGTCGATCTGGATCATCAGGCGTTTTTGGGAGACAACATCGAAGCGGTGGCTTATGAAAAAGCAGGGGTGTTCCGCCCGTTTAAACCTGCGGTTTGCGGCCAGAATCCGCCGCCCGAGTCGCTGAAAAAGCATGCCGAAGACATTCAGGCGGATTTGTTGTTGATTAAAGACGATTTCAGCCTGACCAAGCTGGAGCAGCAGCAATGGTCGTTCTATTTCCATCCGCAAGAAGCGGTATCGCATTTTGCCGAAGGGTTCAAACGCAACCGCAATGCGCTGCCGATTCCCGCTTTGCGCGGCAGCTACCAATTGGGCAATGCGGCTTGTGCTTTGGCGGTGTTGGAATGTATGAATGCGGTTTTGCCGGTGGACATCGGCGCAATCAAGCGCGGTTTGCTGCTGGTCAATAATCCCGGCCGTTTCCAAGTATTGCCCGGCCGTCCGCTGGTGATTTTGGATGTCGGCCACAATCCGCATGCAGCCCGTGCGTTGCGCCAAAGTCTGATTGCATTGCCGTTTGCCGAAAAACGGATTGCCGTATTCAGTATTTTGGCCGACAAGGATATAGACGGCGTGTTGGAAACCGTGAAAGACCAATTTGACGAATGGTATATCGCACCGCTGCACCTGCCGCGCGGCATGAGTGTGGAAGCGTTGAAAAACAAGCTGGCGGAGCATGATATTGCCGACAATGTCAAAGCATTTGAAAACATTCAGACGGCCTATCAGGCTGCTTTGGCGGTTGCAAAGGAAAATGATAGAATTACCGTTTTCGGTTCATTTCATACCGTTGCCGAAGTGTCTGCAACGCTGTAACAGGATTTCCACATGGCACATTACCGTCCATCATTAAACGAATATGAAAAGCTTAAACGGAAAAACCGCCGCCGCTTGGTCGGTGCTACGGTTATGGTGGTGTTTGCAGGCGGCCTGCTTGCCGCAGCGTTAAGCCGGAGTGACGGTGAAAACGCAGAGATAGCGGTTGAGCAGGCAGCCGGCCAGAAAACCGATGCAGTGCCTTCGGAATCTCCTGTTATCCAAATCAATGACCAGCAAGTGGCCGGAGCGGAAAAGCCGGCTGCCAATGAAAGTCCGAATACGGAAGTTCCGCAGCCGCAAGGCGGCAAGTTGAAGCAAACCGAGCTGGACAATCCTTTACTGAATCCGGTTGAAGCGCAAACCGCTCCTTTGGCGGATTCCGAAGATTCTTTACATGATACGGCGGAAGCCGAGCCGGCCCAAACCGCCAAACCGGCAGTCAAACAGCCCGAACCGGCGAAACAGGCGGAAGAGCCTGAAGCCGCGCCGCCCGTCGTCATTATCAACAACCGTGCCGATACACAGAAGCCGGTTCAGGCAGACACACCAACCGCAGAGCGTAAAAATATCAAACAAGCCGTTGCGCCGGCAGAAACCAAGAAAACAGTAGAAACGCCGGCAAAAACCGTTCAAAACGCCAAACCGTCCGAAGCCAAACCGCAAGCAGATAAAGAGCGTTTGGAAGCGGAAAAACGCAAAGCCGAAGCAGACAAGCGTCAGGCCGAGCAGGAAGACGCACGCAAAAAAGAGCAGAAGCTGAAAGAACAGCAGGCTAAAGCGGAGGCGGAAAAACGCGCCGCAGAAGCCGCCAAAAAACAGGCGGAACAGGCCAAACAAGCCAAAAGCAGGCAAGACAAACAAGAATCCCAAAAGAAAAACGCACAAGATGTGCTGAACAACAAATCGGCAAAAGCGGTAGCCAAAGATCCGCAAGCGATTTTGGAAGGCAAAGCCCAGATTCAAAAGGGCAAAGCGATTATTCAGGCAGGCGCATACAGCAACCGCGAACAGGCCAAGCAGGTTCAGCAGCGTTTAGCCAATCTCGGTATCAGCGCCTACATCAGCGAAGCCGATACCAGTAAAGGCAAAGTTTACCGAGTGCGCACCGTTGCGTATCCCGACCGTCAGACGGCCAATAAGGCCTTGGGTCATATACGCCAACAAGGCATAGACGGCTTGGTGATAGGTCAGCAGTGATGGCGGTGTTCGATATTGTGGCTTTACTGGTGGTGGCCGTTTGCGTTGTGATTTCGCTGGTGCGCGGTGCCGTTGCCGAAATTGCCGCTTTTTTCAGGTGGATTGCCGCATTTGTGGCGGCCAAAGTGTTTGCCGCTCCTTTTGCCGAAATCGCTTTCCATTCGGTCGAACCGCGCCAATTGGGCGTGGTTTTGGCTTTTATCGCCGTATTTTTTGCCGCATGGCTGATACAGCATTTTTTAATCGGTTTGCTGACGGCAGCGGTTTCCGCCGTCGGTTTGGGCGGTGTCAACCGTTTGTTGGGCGGCCTGTTCGGTGCCGCAAAAGGCGTATTGTTGGTCACTTTGGCCGTGTTGGTGTGTTCGTTTACCGATTTGCCGCAAACCGAAGGTTGGCGTTTGTCGGTCAGCGCGCCGTATTTTGAGGCATTGGCCGCAATGGCCGTGCCGTATCTTCCTCCGGTGGTTGCCGAGCAGATACAGAATCCTTTGCTTTAATTTTTGGAGAAGTCGATAAATGTGTGGTGTATTAGGTTTAGTCAGTCATCAGCCTGTGAACCAAAGTCTGTATGACGGCCTGCAGATGCTGCAGCATCGGGGTCAGGATGCCGCAGGCATTGTTACGGCGGCAGGCAATATGTTTCATATGCACAAAGGCAAAGGGATGGTTCGCGATGTTTTCCGAACCCGCAATATGCGCGACCTTGTCGGTAATGCCGGTATCGCGCACGTCCGCTATCCCACCGCAGGCAATGCCGGCAGCAGCGCGGAAGCACAACCGTTTTATGTCAGCTCGCCGTTCGGTATCGTTTTGGCGCACAACGGCAATCTCACCAATACCGAAGAGCTGTATGCCAATGTTTGCCACAAACATCTGCGCCACATCAACACCCGTTCCGATTCGGAAGTGCTGTTAAACGTGTTTGCCCACGAATTGCGCAAAGAAATCAGCAATTCCGGTTCGGTCAATTTAAGCGTAGACAATATTTTCAATGCCGTTACCCAGCTGCACAAGCAAGTGCGCGGCGCATACGGTGTTGTCGCGCTGATTGCCGGCTACGGCATGGTGGCATTCCGCGACCCGTTCGGTATCCGCCCATTGTCTTTAGGAAAGCATATTGACGAAAACGGCAAAAAGTCTTATGCCGTCGCTTCCGAATCCGTTGCTTTCAACAGCTTGGAATTCGATTTGGAACGCGATATTGCCCCGGGCGAAGCCGTTTTCGTTACTTTTGACGGACAATTCTTCTCACGCCAATGTGCCGAATCGCCGAAATTAAGCCCCTGCCTGTTTGAATACGTTTATTTCGCCCGTCCCGACTCCGTGATCGACGGCGTTTCCGTTTACCAATCACGCGTTAACATGGGCGTATCGCTGGCGGAAAAAGTGAAACAGGAATTGCCCGTTGACGACATCGACGTCGTCATGCCCATTCCCGATACCAGCCGCCCCAGCGCAATGGAGTTGGCACACCACTTAGGCAAACCTTACCGCGAAGGCCTGATCAAAAACCGCTACATCGGCCGCACCTTCATCATGCCCGGCCAAGCCACGCGTAAAAAATCAGTGCGCCAAAAACTCAGCCCGATGGAATCCGAATTCAAAGGAAAAAGCGTTTTATTGGTGGACGACTCCATCGTACGCGGCACTACCAGCCGGGAAATCGTCGAAATGGTACGCTCGGCCGGCGCGCGTAAAGTCTATATCGCCTCCGCCGCCCCCGAAGTCCGGTTCCCGAACGTGTACGGCATCGACATGCCGACCCGCGAAGAATTGATTGCCAACGGCCGAACCGCCGTCCAAGTAGCCGAAGAAATCGGCGCCGACGGCTGCGTATTCCAAGATTTGCAGGAGCTGAAACGCGTTGTCCGCGTGTTGAATCCCGCCATCGAATCCTTCGACGATTCCTGTTTCAGCGGAGAATATCCGACCGGAGACATCGACGAAGCCTATTTGCAGCGGCTCTCTTCCGGCAAATCCTCCTCCGCCGCTGCGCAGGTTCAGGCAGGGCAGATGGAACACAGCATCCGCATCAGCGATTCCGATGAAGAGGAATAAACCGGGTCCGGCATAAACAAAGGCCGTCTGAAAACCAATCGGGTTTTCAGACGGCCTTACAAAATTCAGACGGCCTTACAAAATTCAGACGGCCTTACAAAATTCAGACGGCCTTACAAAATTCAGACGGCCTTACAAAATTCAGACGGCCTTACCAAAATTCAGACGGCCTTACAAAATTCAGACGGCCTTACAAAATTCAGACGGCCTTACAAAATTCAGACGGCCTTACAAAATTCAGACGGCCTTACAAAATTCAGACGGCCTTACAAAATTCAGACGGCCTTACAAAATTCAGACGGCCTTACAAAATTCAGACGGCCTTACAAAATTCAGACGGCCTTACAAAATTCAGACCTAAAAATTCAGACGGCCTTACAAAATTCAGACGGCCTTACAAAATTCAGACGGCCTTACAAAATTCAGACGGCCTTACAAAATTCAGACGGCCTTACAAAATTCAGACGGCCTTACAAAATTCAGACGGCCTTACAAAATTCAGACGGCCTTACAAAATTCAGACGGCCTTACAAAATTCAGACGGCCTTACAAAATTCAGACGGCCTTACAAAATTCAGACGGCCTTACAAAATTCAGACGGCCTTACAAAATTCAGACGGCCTTACAAAATTCAGACGGCCTTACAAAATTCAGACGGCCTTACAAAATTCAGACGGCCTTACAAAATTCAGACGGCCTTACAAAATTCAGACGGCCTTACAAAATTCAGACGGCCTTACAAAATTCAGACGGCCTTACAAAATTCAGACGGCCTTACAAAATTCAGACGGCCTTACAAAATTCAGACGGCCTTACAAAATTCAGACGGCCTTACAAAATTCAGACGGCCTTACAAAATTCAGACGGCCTTACAAAATTCAGACGGCCTTACAAAATTCAGACGGCCTTACAAAATTCAGACGGCCTTACAAAATTCAGACGGCCTTACAAAATTCAGACGGCCTTACAAAATTCAGACGGCCTTACAAAATTCAGACGGCCTTACAAAATTCAGACGGCCTTACAAAATTCAGACGGCCTTACAAAATTCAGACGGCCTTACAAAATTCAGACGGCCTTACAAAATTCAGACGGCCTTACAAAATTCAGACGGCCTTACAAAATTCAGACGGCCTTACAAAATTCAGACGGCCTTACAAAATTCAGACGGCCTTACAAAATTCAGACGGCCTTACAAAATTCAGACGGCCTTACAAAATTCAGACGGCCTTACAAAATTCAGACGGCCTTACAAAATTCAGACGGCCTTACAAAATTCAGACGGCCTTACAAAATTCAGACGGCCTTACAAAATTCAGACAGCCTTACAAAATTCAGACGGCCTTACAAAATTCAAAACGCTTTTCAAAACAATCCTTATGTTTAAGGCCAGAGCCAAGCCCAAACGCGGCGGCCTTCGCTTTGCAGTATGGAAAAGGTGCGGCAGGCGGACGGGGTGGACATGCTTTCCAAGCCGACGCCGTTGGCGGCCAATTCCGCTACCATTTTCGGGTGGAGGAAAATCTGTTTGTCGCCGGTGCCGACCAAAATCACTTCGGGGGGGACGGTACCGCGGATGGCGTTGAGGAAATCTTCGGTTTGCAGCTCGGTCGGAGCGGCTTGCGGTAATGTGTTAACGGATTGTTCCGTAATGCAGATGGGACGGGTGTAGGGACGGTGG
The DNA here is from genome assembly GCF_900638685.1 of Neisseria weaveri. Taxonomy (NCBI): domain Bacteria; kingdom Pseudomonadati; phylum Pseudomonadota; class Betaproteobacteria; order Neisseriales; family Neisseriaceae; genus Neisseria; species Neisseria weaveri. The sequence goes on from NZ_LR134533.1 coordinate 1,949,094, forward strand.
TCGACTTCGACGGTGCCGTTGCCGTAGGAGGTAATGCTGCGGCCGCCGTCATTGGAATTTTCTTGTATCAACATCGTGGTTTCCGTAAAGCTTGGTGTAAATTTAGTGCAAAAATGGGGAAAATCGGCTAAAATCAAGCCCTTTTGTGAAAAATTACCCGCTGTATAGTAGCATACAACGGCTTGAAGGAGAGGCAATGAAGCCAATTAATATCGGTATTTTGGGTTTGGGCACAGTCGGCAGCGGTACAGTCGGCGTTTTGCGCAGCAATGCGGCAGAAATCAGCCGCCGTCTCGGACGTGATGTTAATGTATTTATGGTTTCGACGCGGAATGCGGAAAAGGCTCGGGAAGTATGCCCCGAATCGACTTTGGTAACCGCTGATCCTTTTGAAGTCGTGCGCCATCCCGACATCGACATTGTGGTTGAAGTGTTCGGCGGTACGGAAATTGCCAAAGATTTGGTTTTGGAGGCGATTCAAAACGGCAAGCATGTGGTAACGGCGAATAAGAAATTGTTGGCGGAATACGGCAACGAAATTTTTGCTTTGGCCGAACAGAAAAACGTGATGGTGCAGTTTGAAGCGGCGGTTGCGGGCGGTATTCCGATTATCAAAGCCTTGCGTGAAGGCTTGGCGGCCAACAATATCCGTTCGATTGCCGGCATTATTAACGGCACGAGCAATTTTATCCTGACCGAAATGCGCGAAAAAGGCAGCGCATTTGCCGATGTATTGAAAAAAGCGCAGGAATTGGGTTATGCGGAAGCCGATCCGACTTTCGATATCGAAGGTCATGACGCGGGGCATAAGATTACCATTATGAGTGCGTTGGCATTCGGTACGCCGGTGAATTTCAATGCCTGCTATCTGGAAGGCATCAGCAAGTTGGACAGCCGCGATATCAAATATGCGGAAGAGTTGGGCTACCGCGTGAAGTTGCTGGGTATTACCCGTAAAACCGAAAAAGGTATCGAGCTGCGCGTTCATCCGACGCTGATTCCGGAAAGCCGCCTGCTGGCCAGCGTAAACGGTGTGATGAATGCGGTGCGCGTGGATGCGGATATGATCGGCGAAACGCTGTATTACGGTGCGGGTGCCGGCTCTAAGCCGACTGCCAGCGCGGTGGTGGCGGATATTATCGACATCAGCCGCCTGCTGACTGCGGATCCGGGCAACCGTGTGCCGCATTTGGCTTTCCAACCGAGCCAAGTGAAGCCGCAAAATATGCTTGGTATGGATGACATTACCAGCAGCTATTATTTGCGCGTTCAAGTGAAAGACGAGCCGGGCGTGTTGGGCCAGATTGCCAATATTTTGGCCAAAGAAGGCGTGTCGATTGAAGCTTTGATTCAAAAAGGCGTGTTGGATCAAACCGATGCCGAGATCGTGATTCTGACGCACAGCACGGTTGAGAAAAACATCAACACCGCTATTGCCGCGATGGAAGCTCTGGAGTGCGTACACGGGCCGGTAGTGATGATCCGCATGGAGAGCCTGCATGGTTGAGCAAACGCCTGATTCTTTGGAACAGGAAGAAAAAAAGCGTAAGGCTAAAGCGAAAATCCGCACCATCCGTATTTGGTTTTGGGTGGTGATGTCTCTATTGCTGGGCTTTTACTTTTTATCGCAATGTGCACTGTCCAAGCCGAAGGCCAAGCAGGCGATTGTCGAATCGTGTATTAAAAACGTGCCGTTTTCCGAAAAATGGCAGGCCGATTTGAAAGCCAACGGCTTGGAAGGGAAGTCCGAACAGGTAATCGGCGATTACTGCGTGTGTATGTGGGACGAGCCTTTGGAAAAGCTGACCGAAAAGCAGATTCAGTCGTTCAGTAAAATCAGTGCGCAGGAGCAGTTGGCGCTGCTGGGCGGCGTGGCGGCGTTTGAGCAGCGCGACAGGCAATGTATTGCCGCTTTGCGCAAATAAGCTGTGCGCCTGCTCGGGCAGGATAACGAGGCCGTCTGAAAAATCAGCCAGTTTTTCAGACGGCCTTTGCTTTGCCGGTTTGCTTGAGGGAAACGAATCGGGTATGTTTACAGCCTGAACAGTATGATAAAGGAGGATAACGGTGGATTTGCACGATATACGCGAAGATTACAGCAAGCAGGATTTGTCGGAGTCGGACTGCGACGACAGCCCGATTGTGCAGTTTGAGCGTTGGCTGAAAGAAGCCATGCACGCGGAAGTGAACGAGCCGACTGCGGTCAACGTGGCTTCGGTCGGTGCGGACGGCCGGCCGCAAAACCGTATGGTTTTATTGAAAGAAGTGAATCAAAACGGTTTCGTCTTTTTTTCGAACTATCACAGCAAAAAAGGCCGTGCGCTGGAAGCCAATCCGTTTGCCGCGATGACTTTTTTCTGGCCGGAATTGGAACGGCAGGTGCGGATTGAGGGTCGTATTGAAAAACTGTCGGAATCCGAATCGGACGCATATTTTGAAAGCCGCCCTTATACCAGCCGTATCGGAGCGTGGGCGAGCGAGCAGAGTACGGTAATCAAAGACAAAACCGTGTTGGTTACCCGAGCCGCTGCCGTCGGTTTGAAACATCCGCTGCATGTTCCGCGGCCGCCGCATTGGGGCGGATATGTGGTGATTCCGGATTATGTCGAGTTTTGGCAGGGACGGCCGAGCCGTCTGCACGACCGTATCCGCTACCGCTTGGAGCAGGGAGTGTGGATACGCGAACGTTTGGCGCCGTAAGCAGACTGATTTCAGATAAGCATGATTTTTCAGACGGCCTTAACGCAATAGGCCGTCTGAAAATTTCATAGGACAGAAAACAGAGGATACGATGAAACACAACAAACCTTTTCCGCGCGTTTTAACTATTGCCGGATCCGACTCCGGCGGCGGTGCAGGCATACAGGCCGACTTGAAAACATTCGGTGCGCTGGGCGCATACGGTGCGAGTGTGATTACCGCCGTAACCGCCCAAAATACCACCGGTGTGCAGGGCGTTTATGTGATTCCGCCCGAGGTGATCGAGCAGCAGTGCGAGTCGGTGTTGAGCGATATCCGTATCGACGCGGTAAAAATCGGCATGCTGCCCGATGCCGCTTCTATCCAAGCCGTTGCGCGTGTATTGCGCCGTTTCCCCGTGCCGTTTGTGGTATTGGATCCGGTTTTGGTGGCGACATCCGGCGATAAATTGGCGTTGGAAGATACCGTCGGCGTGTTGTGCAGGGAGCTTTTGCCGTTGGCAAGTATTATCACGCCCAATTTAAATGAGTTGGCACAGTTGACGGGTAACTGTTTGGCAGAAAACGAAGCGCAAATGTTGGAGCAGGGCAAACAGCTGTTGGCATTGGGTGCAAAAACTGCGCTGCTGAAAGGCGGGCATTGGGAAAACACTCATGAAGCGCGCGATTGGTTGCTGCAGAAAGATGCCGAACCGCAATGCTTTGTAAACAGCCGCATTCCGACCGAAAATACGCACGGGACGGGCTGTACGTTGGCAGCCGCCATTGCCGCGCTGCATCCGCACCGCTCCGGCCTGCATTTAACCGTTGCTGCCGCTAAAAGTTATCTGCACGGTGCGATTGATGCCGGACAGTATTGGAAACTCGGCAACGGGCACGGGCCGTTGGCGCATTTTTGGCGTACCGTCCGTTAAATGAAGATAACGGTAGGAAGTACGGATAAGTTTGTGCGGTATATGCTTGGCGGAAGCCAAGTCAAAGTGCCAATAAGATTTTGATGTGTTTGAATGTAAAGTGTAATAAGGAGGCCGTCTGAAAATTCAGACGGCCTTTCCGTTTATTTGAGAAATTCATCTACGCCATGACGGCAGCGTGTGGTTTTCCCGTTCAACGTGGCTTGCAGCAGGGCATCGTTTTGCGGCAGCGATGAGCGCGGTGCTTCGTTGTGCCATAAATGATAGGCGATACCGGCGAATTTTAAATTGTGGCGTTTCATGCCGTTGTGGTAGCAGCGTGCGACAAATTCGCTGTCTTCGCGTCCCCAGCCGACAAATTCGTTGTTAAACCCGTTAACCGCTAAGGCATCTTCTCTAAAAAAGCCCATATTGCAACTTTTGATGCCTTTGTGTTTCTGGTTGCCGCAAAAGCCGACCAGTTTAGATAGGGCGGGCAGGCGCAGGGCGGACAGGCGTTTTTCAATGCCGGGGCCGGTGCAGGACAAATGCGGTATTTCGGCGGATTTCAGGATTTTGTCGGTGTATTCCCGGGTAATCAATACCCGTGTTCCTTGAATCAGACGGCCTTTTCGGGCAATGGAAAGGTGGTCTTCGATAAAAAACGTATCCAAAACCATATCGCCGTCAATGATGATCAGGTAGTCGGAGCAGGCGGCGGCGATGGCGCGGTTGCGCGATTGTGCGGCGCGGAAACCGTCGTCTTCCTGCCAGATGTGTTTGACCGGTATCGGGCTGTTTTCAGCAAACTTGCCGACCAGTTCGGCGGTGCGGTGGTCGGAACCGTCGTCGGCAATGAGGATTTCTTTAGGCGGATGGGTTTGCTTTAACGCGGAGGCCATAACCAATGCCAAAGCGTCGGGACGGTTGTAGGTGGTGATAATCAGCGATACGTCTAAGCGGCGGTTGTCGCGTGCCATGCTTTTTCTTTCTTGTGTCAGCCTGTTGAACGGTATGGCTTAGGTTGGGTCGGAGTTGGGCTGCTGTGTATTAAGTGGATAAACAAAGGCCGTCTGAAAATTTCAGACGGCCTTTATTGTAGCGCGTTTTACTTCGCTTGAGCACGGCGGGCGCGGATCACTTCCACCACGCCGGGTAAAATGGAAACGATGATGATTGCACCGAGAACCAGACCCAAGTTGTTTTTCACAATCGGCAGATTGGCAAAGAAATAGCCTGCGTATGAAAACAGCACCACCCACAATACCGCACCGATAATGTTGTAGCGGATAAATTTGCCGTAGTTCATATCGCCCATACCGGCTACAAACGGTGCGAACGTGCGCACAATCGGCACGAAACGGGCAATGATAATGGTTTTGCCGCCGTGTTTTTCGTAAAAGGCATGGGTTTTGTCCAAATAACTGCGGCGGAAAATTTTGGAATCGGGATTGGCAAACAGTTTGGCGCCGAAATATTTGCCGATCATAAAGTTGACCGCGTCGCCGATAATCGCCGCAATCAACAGCAGCAGCACCATCACGTGGATATTCATGCCGCCGACAGCGGCAATACCGCCTGCGGCAAAGAGTAATGAATCACCCGGTAAAAACGGCGTAACCACCAAGCCGGTTTCGCAAAATACGATCAAAAACAGAATCGCATAAATCCATACGCCGTAATCTGCCGACAGGGCGGCGAGATGTTGGTCGATGTGCAGGATAAAATCAATAACAGCGCTAATCACAATAAACTTTCACTATTTTAAGATGGCAAAACGGTTTGCAGGCCGGTCGGATTTCAGACGGCATAAGGTGCACGAAGTTCAACATTTTAAGTGAAAAAGCATAAAACCGCCATGACGGCAGCCATATGCGCCGGCTTGCTGCTATACGCCAAAACAACGTACAATCGCTGTTTTAATGTTTTGACGAAAAAGCACTTGTGAACCAGCTTATTTTTGATTTCGCCGTACAGGAATACCCGGGATTCGACAAATTTCTCGGTACTTCCAACGCCGAACTGCTGCACGTTTTACAGCATCAGCATGGTCAATTTATCTATGTCTGGGGACAGGAGGGCTCGGGTAAAAGCCACCTTTTGCAGGCATGGGTGGCGCAGGCGCTGCAAAACGGCCATAAGGCGGCTTATGTCGACGTTGAAAAATCGCCGCTGACCGATGCCGCATTCGAAGCAGAGTATTTGGCCGTCGACCAAGTGGACAAGCTCAATTCGGAAGAACAGGCATTATTGTTTGCCGTGTTCAATCAAAGAAGAAACAGCGGACGAGGCTTTTTATTGTTTAGTGCGGATGTACCGCCGCAACAGCTGGTGCTGCGGGAAGACTTGCGGACGCGTATGGCTTACTGCTTGGTTTACGATGTCAAGCCTCTAAACGAGCAGGAAAAAATCGATGCTTTGGTCAGTATGGCCGAAGCCCGGCAGCTGACTGTCGATCCGGAAATTTTCGAATATCTGCTGCACCATTGGCGTCGCGATATGGACAGTTTGATGCAGATGTTGGATACCTTGGACAATTATGCGGTGATGATGGGTAAGCGCATTACCTTGCAGCTGCTAAGACAATTATTAAAACAACAGGAAACAGAAACAGAATGAGAAATTTGGCAATTTTTGATTTGGACAACACATTAATCAATACCGATTCGGATCACTCTTGGCCGCAATATCTGATGAATAAAGGCTTGGTTGATGTTGAATACACAAGGGCGCAAAACGATAAATTTTATCAAGATTATCAAAACGGCTGTCTGGATATCGACGCTTTTTTGAAATTTCATCTAGAGCCGTTAAGCCGTTTTTCTATGGAAGAACTGGCGGAAATGCATAAGGAATTCGTTGCCGAATTTATCGCGCCGCATATTTCCACGATGGCCAAAATGCTGGTGCAGAGCCACCGTGACGCCGGTGATGAATTATTGGTGATTTCGTCGACCAACGAATTTATCATTACGCCGATTTGCCACTTGTTCGGCATTGAAAATATTATCGGAACACAGCTGGAAATCGGTGCGGACGGCCGTTATACCGGCAATTATATCGGTACGCCGAGTTTGAAAGAGGGTAAGATTACCCGTTTGAACCAATGGCTGGAAGCGCGCGGCGAAAGCATGGACAGCTACGGTAAGGTTTATTTTTACAGCGACTCTAAAAACGATTTGCCTTTACTGTGTTTGGTTAGCGATGCCGTAGCCGTGAATCCGGATGCCGATTTGCAGCAGGAAGCAATTGCAAAAGGTTGGCCGGTATTGAATTTCAAATAAACTTAAGCATACCTTAAAGCGGGATAAATCCCGCTTTTTTCATGCGGGTATAAAATAATAAGCGAATTGGGTTTTAGACTGATTTTAATTTCATTTTGATTCATTGATTTAGGATTTATGTAAAGAACTGTGCTTGACACAATTAACGCTAGAAAGTATAGTACCGACTTCTTCACGGAGAATTGGCTGAGAGGCTGAAGGCACTCCCCTGCTAAGGGAGCATGTGGGCTTAAACCTGCATCGAGGGTTCGAATCCCTCATTCTCCGCCAGATAATGAAAAAGGGTCTGATTTATATCAGACCCTTTTTCATTATTTATGGTCGGGTACCGTGAAAGCGCCGGATAGGCTTGAGATCAGAGTTGATTTGACCGGGTTTTGCAGGTGCAACACTTTGATCTGTGCGTCATGAATCGTGCTGATAGGAATTTAGTATTTTATTCGGTATCGGGATTCATGAATTTGAAGGATTGATTAGATAGGCCGTCTGAAATTTCAGACGGCCTATCTGCTCTGATTCGTAAGGATATAAAAAAGCCCGGATAACCATATCCGGGCCGGGAGACTGTTTACAGTCTTACATGCGTTCGATCATCGCTTTGCCGAAAGCAGAGCAAGAGATCTCGTTTGCACCGTCCATCAAGCGCGCGAAGTCGTAAGTGACTTGTTTGTCGCCAATGGCTTTTTCCATAGCTTCGATAACCAAATCTGCAGCTTCGAACCAGCCTAAGTGACGCAACATCATTTCGGCAGACAGAATCAACGAACCCGGATTAACTTTGTCTTGGCCGGCATATTTCGGAGCAGTACCGTGGGTAGCTTCGAAAATAGCGTATTGGTCGGAAATGTTGGCACCCGGAGCAATACCGATACCGCCTACTTGTGCAGCCAAGGCGTCGGAGATGTAGTCGCCGTTCAAGTTACAGCAGGCAATAACGTCGTATTCGGCAGGGCGCAACAGGATTTGTTGCAGGAACGCGTCGGCAATGGCGTCTTTAACGATAATTTCTTTACCGGTTTTCGGATTTTTGAATTTGCACCATGGGCCGCCGTCAATCAATTCGGCACCGAATTCTTTTTGAGCCAGTTCGTAACCCCAGTCACGGAAACCGCCCTCGGTAAATTTCATGATGTTGCCTTTGTGTACCAAAGTTACGCTGTCGCGGTCGTTGTCGATGGCGTATTTGATAGCGGCGCGTACCAAGCGGCCGGTACCTTCTTTAGATACGGGTTTGATACCGATGCCTGAAGTTTCGGGGAAACGGATTTTTTTCACGCCCATTTCGTTTTGCAGGAACGCAATCACTTTCTTGGCCGCGTCGCTTTCTGCTTCCCACTCGATACCTGCATAGATGTCTTCGGTGTTTTCACGGAAGATTACCATATCGGTTTTGCTTGGGTCTTTCAATGGAGAGGGAACACCGTTGAAGTAGCGAACCGGACGTACGCATTGGTACAGGTCCAATTCTTGGCGCAATGCTACGTTCAGAGAACGGATACCGCCGCCGACCGGAGTGGTCATCGGGCCTTTGATGGAAACGGAATATTCTTTCAACGCTTCCAAAGTTTCTTCCGGCAGCCATACGTTGTCGCCGTAAACTCGGGTTGCTTTTTCACCGGCATATACTTCCATCCAGTGGATTTTTTTCTCCCCGCCATAAGCTTTGGCTACGGCAGCATCAATAACGTCTTTCATCACAGGTGTAATGTCTACGCCGATACCGTCACCTTCGATAAAAGGAATAATCGGGTTGTTCGGAATAGCTTGGCCGGCTACGATTTTTTGGCCTTCTGCAGGTACTTTAATGTGACTCATGGTGTCTCCTGTCTTTATTGGGTTCTTCTAGTTGTACGGTATAAGCCGTAATTGCCTGCCGATTATGCTTGATTTTTTGTTGTTACGCTAGGGGTTAGTCGGCTTTGGCGGTAGAATAGGGCATATTTTGATAAATTGACATATGAAATGAACGATTTAATTGCTTTTAACAAGCCTTACGGCGTGATTTGCCAATTTTCTGCCCATGAGAAATACGGCACGCTGAAAGATTATATCCGGCAGCCCGGGTTTTATCCTGCCGGCCGGCTTGATACAGACAGTGAGGGTTTGCTGCTGTTGACGAATAACGGACGCTTGCAGGCTCAGATTGCGGAGCCGAAACACGGTAAAGAAAAAACTTATTGGGCGCAACTTGAAGGCGGATATCACCCTGAAAAATTGGTTTTGCTGACAAAATGTATGGATTTGGGGGATTTTATCACCCAGCCCGCCGAAGTCCGCTTGTTGGAAGCAGGAGAAGCGGAATGCCTGTGGCCGAGAAATCCGCCGATACGCGAACGTAAAACTGTTCCGGATTTTTGGGTGGAAATTAAAATCAGCGAGGGTAAAAACCGTCAAGTCCGCAGGATGACGGCCAAAGCCGGCTATCCGTGTTTGCGTTTGGTTAGGGTTGCGGTCGGTAAGCTGAATGTTTTTGATTTGGGCTTGGGTTTGGGAGAGTGGTCTTTCTGCAGCAGACCTTGATAATTGAAATCAGTAAGTGAAAAAACGGAGCGGATTTTTTTGTGAAAATCCGCTCCGTTTTTTTGTGTGTTGCCAATCGGTTAAACAGTATTTTTTTTGCTGCCGAAATAAACGAATCCGATTGCGCCTAACACAATCATCGGTACGCTCAGCCATTGTCCCATAGACAAGCCTAAAGTCAGCAGGCCGAGATAATCGTCCGGTTGGCGGGCGAATTCGGCGATAAAGCGGAAGATGCCGTAACCTGCCAGAAACAGCGAGGCAACTTGGCCGGTCGGGCGTGCTTTTTTAGAAAACAGCCATACGATAATAAACAGGGCAATGCCTTCCAAAGCAAATTGGTACAGCTGGGAAGGATGGCGAGGCAGCATGCCGTATTGGTTGAGCCATTCAAGCCATTGCGGGTTGTGGGCGGCTGCGGTTAAGTCTTCGTAATGTGCTTGGGGAAAGCCCATGGCCCAAAATGCGTTGATGTCGGTGACGCGCCCCCATAGTTCGCCGTTGATAAAGTTGCCGATACGGCCGGAAGCCAAACCTAAAGGAACCAGCGGTGCGACAAAATCGGCAACACGTAGAAAACCCAATTTGTGTTTGCGTCCAAACAGCCACATGGCGGCCAATACACCTAAGAAGCCGCCGTGAAAAGACATGCCGCCTTCCCACACTTTGAAAATATCGAGCGGATTGGTCAAATAATCAGAAAGTTTATAAAACAAAACATAGCCCAGGCGGCCGCCTAAAATCACGCCCAATACGCCCCAAGTCAGGAAATCGTCGAGCATTTCTTTGGTAAACACGGTATTGCCCTGATTGATTCGGCGGCGGCCCAGCCAGATAAACAGGATAAAGCCGACAATATAACTGAGCGCGTACCAGCGGATGGCCAACGGGCCGATACTGACGAGAACGGGATCGAATTGGGGATGAATAATCATGGGTAAAACAGTCCGTTAGTGATTTCAGACGGCCATTATAGTCAATCGCCCCGGGTTTTACTATGTTGTTGCCGGTCGGCGTTGGCGGTTTGCGTGAAAATGCGTTGGGCCGTATGGACTTTTGAAAGCTTGATAACATCGCTGCAAGGTTGTTTTGTTGCTTTCTTAATTGTTGACAATTGGTATAGAATAACGCATATCGAATGATGTCGAACCGGTTTTTATATAATCTATTCCGGTTAATCCGAATTTCTTTACAGAGGCCGTCTGAAATTTCAGACGGCCTCTCATAGAACCAAAGACAAAAGGAACACACCATGCCAGCTTACCGCTCCAAAACCTCCACCCACGGCCGCAATATGGCGGGCGCACGCGCTTTATGGCGTGCCACCGGCGTGGCCGAAGAAGATTTTGGCAAACCGATTATCGCCATTGCCAACTCGTTCACCCAATTCGTGCCCGGCCATGTGCATCTGCACAATATGGGCCAGCTTGTGGCGCGCGAAATCGAAAAAGCGGGCGGCTTGGCCAAAGAATTCAACACCATCGCGGTGGACGACGGCATTGCCATGGGCCACAGCGGTATGCTCTACAGCCTGCCCAGCCGCGATTTGATTGCCGATTCGGTGGAATACATGGTGAACGCGCATTGCGCCGACGCGCTGGTGTGCATTTCCAACTGCGACAAAATCACCCCGGGCATGCTGATGGCCGCCATGCGCCTGAACATTCCCACCGTGTTCGTTTCAGGCGGCCCGATGGAAGCGGGCAAGGTCATCGGCGTGGCCAACATTACCGACACCCGCAAGCTCGATTTGGTCGATGCGATGGTGGATGCCGCCAACGATGAAGTGTCTGACGCAGAAGTGGCTGCTGTAGAACGCTCCGCCTGCCCGACCTGCGGTTCCTGCTCCGGCATGTTTACCGCCAACTCCATGAACTGCCTTACCGAAGCCTTAGGATTGTCGCTGCCGGGCAACGGCTCGCTGCTGGCCACCCACGCAGGCCGTAAAGAACTGTTTTTGGAAGCAGGCCGTCTGATTGTGGAAATTACCAAACGCTATTACGAGCAAGACGACGAGAGCGTATTGCCGCGCAGCATTGCCACCAAAGCCGCATTTGAAAACGCCATGAGTTTGGACGTGGCGATGGGCGGTTCCACCAACACCGTGCTGCATTTGTTGGCCGCCGCCAGCGAAGCGCAAGTGGATTTCAAAATGGCCGACATCGACCGCATCAGCCGCCAAGTGCCGTGTTTGTGTAAGGTTGCACCCGCCACGCAGAAATACCACATGGAAGACGTGCACCGCGCAGGCGGCGTGATGGGTATTCTGGCCGAACTCGACCGCGCCGGCTGCCTGAAAACCGATGTTTCCACCGTTCACGAAAAAACCTTGAAAGACGCGCTGGCGAAATGGGACATCACCAACCCCGCCAACGAAACCGCACATCAGCGCTACAAAGCCGCACCGGGCGGCGTGCGCACCACCGAAGCCTTTTCGCAAAACCGACAATGGCCTTCGCTCGACCTCGACCGCGAAAACGGCTGTATCCGCAGTAAAGCACACGCTTATTCGCAAGACGGCGGCTTGGCGGTGCTGTTCGGCAATATTGCCGAGCGCGGCTGCGTGGTGAAAACCGCCGGTGTGGACGACAGCATTCTCACATTCACCGGCCGCGCGCGCGTGTTTGAAAGCCAAGACTCTGCCGTGGCGGGCATTTTGGATAATCAAATCGTTGCGGGCGACATCGTGATCATCCGCTACGAAGGCCCGAAAGGCGGCCCGGGCATGCAGGAAATGCTCTATCCCACCAGCTACCTGAAATCCAAAGGCTTGGGCAAAGCCTGCGCCTTGCTCACCGACGGCCGTTTTTCAGGCGGCACTTCCGGCTTGAGCATCGGCCACGTTTCGCCCGAAGCGGCAGAAGGCGGTGCCATCGGTTTGGTAAAAGAGGGCGACACCATCGAAATCGACATCCCTAACCGCAGCATCCGTTTGGCCGTTTCCGATGAAGAGTTGACCGTGCGCCGCAGCGAAATGGAAGCGCGCGGAGCCAAAGCGTGGAAACCCGAAAACCGCGACCGCCACGTTTCCGCCGCCTTGCGTGCTTACGCGGCCATGACCACTTCCGCCGACACCGGCGCGGTGCGCGATGTGAGCCAAGTCGAGCGCAAATAAGCGTTGAATGATGAAGAGGCCGTCTGAATTTTCAGACGGCTTTTTTTTCAGACGGCCTGTTCAGGTAAACCAACTTCAGTCGAAAAGGATGTTGAGATTTGATTGGCGTAAACCGTTTGCTCTGAAAAACCGTTGATGTGTTGTGTATATTGGTTTTGGCAGAAACAAGAGGCCGTCTGAAATTTTCAGACGGCCTTATGTTTATCAATAATCCGGTTTATCCGTATCGAATTGCTGCAGACGGTTGATGTAGGCTCGACCGGCTTCGGTCAGTTGCAGGAAACGTGTTTCGTGTGAAGGTTGGTATACATAGCCTCTTGCAACAAAAGCGGCCAGCAGTTCGTGGCCGAGCCAGCCTGAGATGTGGGGGCGTTTTTCGGTCCAGTCGGTGCAGGCGGCGGTGTAGGGCGGATAGTCTTTGTCGTCGATATCCAAGCCGGTAAGCCAGTCGCGACCGCTATCGGTCAGGTCGAAGCGGTTGTCGACTTGGTTCCATACGATAAATCGGGCTTGGCAGAGTGCTTGGCTGATTTCTACGGCAATTTTGCCTGCCATGTGCCCGTAGCAAACGCGTAGGGTGTGGCTGCCGTGTTTGGGGGAAGGTACGGTGTGTTGCGGTGCGAGCATGGCCAATTGCTGTAAGGCGTTCATGATGTCGGGATGGCTGATGCGGTATAGGCGGCTTCTGCCTTGCTGTTTCATGCTGATGAGGCCGCCGTGAAGCAGTTTGCTGAGATGTACACTGGCGGTTTGGGCACTGATGCCTGCAGCTGCGGCCAATTCGGTTGCGTTGAGTTCTCCGCGTCCGATTAGGGCGTCCAGCATCATGGCGCGGCTGGGGTGACCGATAAGGTGGGCGGTGTGGGTGAAGTGGTGGGCAAGAGACATGGTTTTCCTTTTTCAGACGGCCTTTGAGTCGCGGCTTTGTCGGTATTTTAAAGGATGTTGCTGGTTTGTTATTTCGTTTTGCAACGAAATAAGTAAGGGGAGGTTTGTGCTAGCGTGTGGCTGTTGTTGCTTGATAGAGGGGATGTTATGCGTTGGCTGTTCGGTGTGGTGTTCAGTTTGTTGTGGTCGTCTGCGTTTATTGCGGGTAAATACAGTTTGGTCTATCTGCCGCCGATTGATGTGTTGAGTTTGCGTTTTTTGTCGGCCGGAGTGTTGATTTTGGCGGTGTGTTGGGGGATGAGGCGGCAGGAAGCGTTTGCAGCTTGGTGGACGGATAAGCGTTTGTGGCGGGACGGCTGGATATTGGGCTTGCTTAATTATGTTCTTTATCTCGGTTTTTCTTATACGGGTTTGCAGACGGTGTCGCCGGAATTGGTGGTGTTGTTGGTGTCGACCATGCCTTTTGTGACGGCTTTTGCGGTTTCGTGTATTACGCGGAAGTGGTCGTGGCTGCAATGGCTGGCGATTGGCGTAGGATTTGTAGGTGTGTATATCGTGTTGTCGGTGAGAATGCCGCAAGTGCAGGGCGGTGTGGGGATTGTGTGGACTTTGCTGGGTATGCTGGCTTTGGCGGGGGGAACTTTGTTTTATCAGTTTTATGCGGTCCGCCATCATGCTTTGCCGTTAACCGGTATTCAGAATTTGTTCGGCGGTCTGATTTTGCTGCCGTTGTCTGCGCCGGAAAAATGGCCGGATGCGGTGGCCTTGCCGGTATTTTCGTTGTCGGTCGGTTATCAGGTGGTTGTGGTGTCGGGCGTGGCGATGTTGATGTGGTTTCGGTTGGTGCGTTGGTTCGGCTCGGATAATGCTTCTGCTTTCCATCTGTTGAATCCGATTTTCGCTGCTGTTTTGGCTTGGTGGTTTTTCGGTGCGGATTTGGGTATGGTCGATGCGGTCGGTACGCTGCTGGTGGTGTCGGCTTTGGGGTTGCTGAATCGGGAGAGGCGCAGGGTGTAGATGGCGTGTGGGCTGGATACGAGGCCGTCTGAAAATTTCATGTATGCCTCAGTAAGGCGAAACTTGTTTCACTGTTATTTTTCAGACGGCCTTGCGGTTTTGCAGGTGTGGTCAGCTGATATTTTGTCGCAGCAGGAAAAATAACGTATATTGTTGGTTTTCAAATGACTTGGGAATCGATATGAATTGGCAGCAGTTGCTCAGCACGCAGCGGTTTAAAGTGGAAAATGGTGAAATCATTGCAACACATACGCCTTCGACTCAAGAGGGTATGGATGCGTTGCGGACGGATTTTCATATCGATTATGACCGTGTGGTTTTTTCAGGCGCATTCCGCCGCTTGGGCAGAAAAACCCAAGTGCATCCGTTTGCCGAGCACGACCATACGCACAACCGCCTGACGCACAGTGTAGAAGTGGCCAGCGTCGGCAGAAGTTTGGGTAATCGGGTGGGCGTGATGTTGCAGTCGGGCGGTTTTCTGCCTGCAGGCAATACGCCTAGCGATATCGGAACGGCAGTGCAAGTCGCCTGCTTGGCACATGATCTGGGTAATCCGCCGTTCGGCCACACCGGAGAGAGTGCGTTAAGGGAATGGTTTAGAGACGAAAAGCATGCCCCTTATTTGCAAACATTAACCGAAGCCGAGCGCAACGATGTGCAGACTTATGAAGGTAATGCCCACAGCCTGCGCATTTTGGCCAGTTTGGAGATGTATCATAACCGCGGAGGAATGCGGCTGACTGCGACCACGATAGGCGCATTGTTGAAATATCCTTGGACAACGCTGGATCCGCGCGGCAAACATAAATTCAATATTTACCAAACCGAGCTGCCGTTTATCCGTCGCGTGGCAGAAGAATTGGGATTGATACAGCTATCGCCGGATTGTTGGACACGCCATCCGCTCTCTTATTTGATGGAAGCGGCAGACGATATCTGCTATGCCTTGTTGGATTTGGAAGATGCAGTAGAAATCGGTTTGCTCGATGAAATTGAAGTGGAAAGCGTTTTATCGGAGCTGACTTTTGTAGAAAATACATGGCATGCGCAATCAAGCCGCCAGCGTTGTGCCATGCTGCGCGGCATAGCCATCGGTAAAGCGGTGGATGACGTCGCCCAAACTTTTATGATGCACCAATCCGATTTTTTAAGCGGAGAATTTAAAGGCAAAGATTTATTGGCATTGTGCAGTCCGAAAGTCCAAAACACCTTGGAAAAAGCCAAAGAATTGGCCAGAACGAGAATTTTCCGCCATCAAAGCAAGTTGATAACGGAAATTGCCGCTTTCCCGTGTTTGGGTTCGATTTTAGATTTATTGATTCCCGCTGCCCATACTTTGCTTACTGGAAATAAAGTAACCGTCCGGCAATCGCTGGCACTTGATTTGTTGCAGGAAGATCCGATTCGGACCACAGACAGTCTGTATCAGGCTTATATGAAGATTCTCGATTTTGTCGGAGGTATGACCGATAACGCTGCCGCACGAATGGCAAGAGATTTGTCCGGAGTAGGGATGTTATAAACTTCATAATTAAATTATATTTAAAATCATATGTATGGAAAAATTTTTAAAAAAGATGCAGCAAAAAGGTAGACAGTAAACCGGATGTTCTGTATTATTCGGTTCTCTTGATTCACGGCACTAACGAAGCGCAGTGAGGCACGCACCCGTAGCTCAGTTGGATAGAGTATCTGGCTACGAACCAGAGGGTCGGGCGTTCGAATCGCTCCGGGTGCGCCATAAAATCAAGTATGCGCCCATCGTCTAGCGGTTAGGACATCGCCCTTTCACGGCGGTAACCGGGGTTCGATTCCCCGTGGGCGTGCCAGTTTACTAAAAAGCTCCAAGAATTTTCTTGGAGCTTTTTGCATTTTTACAGATGTTGAACTGCTTCCAAATTTGCTAAGTAGTAGTTGTCATAAAATCTACGGAGATTGGCGCTTTTGAATTATTATGTATATACAGTGAGTTTGAATTTTTCATATACATAAAATGACTGTTCAAGTCGTTTTTTGAATTGCATTAAAACGGGTTGGCGAATTTTTGCTGATTGATACTTATGCAGTAAGTCTTTTAAACAAGGCCTCAACCGCCTTTAGGCGGTTGGGTATTAAAATGCTGAATCTGTCGTATATTTTATATACGTATGATAAGGCCGTCTGAAAATTCAGACGGCCTTTTTGTCTTTTAGTGTATCAGCCAAACCTGGCAATTAATTAGCGGTATCAAAGAAATATCCGATTAAGCCTGTGCAGGTAAGGGCGAAAATACCCCATAGTGTGGTTCGGATGATGGCAGGGATTGTGGGTGCACCTCCGAGTTTGGCTGCCGAATAGCCGAGTAATGCAAGTCCGGTAACGGTGCTGATGGCGAGAGCGGGTATGACTGTGGATGGGGAGCTGATTATGGATATGGCAAGAGGCAATATTGCGCCTATGCAAAATGCCGTGGCTGAGGCGGCTGCAGCTTGAAACGGTTTGGCCTGCATGGTTTCGGTAATGCCGATTTCATCGCGTGCGTGTGCTTCAAGGGCGTTGTGTCGGGTTAGGGCTTGGGCAACTTGTTGTGCCAGTTGTTGATTTAGACCGCGCCTGCGGTAGATTTCTATGAGTTCTTGCAGCTCGCGCTCGGGATGGTTTTTAAGTTCGTTGTGCTCTTTATGCAGATCGGCTTTTTCGGTGTCGGATTGGCCGGATACAGAAACATATTCTCCTGCCGCCATGGAAATGGCTCCGCCGATTAAGGCTGCGGTGCCGGTGAGAAGCAGGGTGGAAGTGTGCGGATTTGTGGCTGCAATACCCATCATCAGGCTTGCGGTGGATATGAGGCCGTCGTTGGCTCCCAATATGCCTGCTCTGAGCCAGTTATTGCGGCCGCTGAAATGAGGTTCTGTATGGCTGGTGTAGTTCATGAAATGGAAGTCCTGTGTCGGGGCTGTAATCGGTTGAGGTATGTTTAAGTTTGGAGGTGGTTTGTAAATCTTAATTCCGTTCTGCTTGAAACGGAAGCTTGAATTTCGGGTACAATACGCCCAATTGACTTATTTTTCAGACGGCCTTTAGAGTATGAATTAAAGGCTGTATGAAATACTTATTTTTAAAAAATTATTGATAAAGTTGTATCGACTATGAATAAAGAACAATTTGCCGATAATCATTTTATCCGCACCATCATCGACGAAGACCTCAAAAGCGGCAAGCACACCGCCGTCCAAACCCGTTTCCCGCCCGAGCCGAACGGCTATCTGCATATCGGCCACGCCAAATCCATCTGCCTGAATTTCGGCTTGGCTTATGTTTACGACGGCCTGTGCAACCTGCGCTTTGACGACACCAACCCCGAAAAAGAAAATCAGGAATACGTTGATTCGATTAAAGAAGACGTAGAATGGCTGGGCTTCAAATGGGCGGGCGAGCCCCGTTATGCATCCGATTATTTCGACCAGCTGTTTGATTACGCCGTCGGCCTGATTAAAGACGGCAAAGCCTTTGTGGACGACTTAAGCGCCGAAGAAATGCGCGAATACCGCGGCACGCTTACCGAGCCGGGCAAAAACAGCCCTTACCGCGACCGCAGCATCGAAGAAAACCTCGATTTGTTCATGCGCATGAAAAACGGCGAATTCCCCGACGGCAGCAAAACCCTGCGCCTGAAAATCGACATGGCCGCGGGCAACGTAAACCTGCGCGATCCGGTGATTTACCGCATCCGCCGAGCGCATCACCACAACACCGGCGACAAGTGGTGCATCTACCCCATGTATGACTACACACACGCCATTTCCGATGCCATTGAAAAAATTACCCATTCGCTGTGTACGCTCGAATTTGAAGCCCACCGCCCGCTGTATGATTGGGTGCTCGACAATATCCCGATCGACAACCATCCGCGCCAATACGAGTTTTCACGCTTGGAGCTGCTGTATTCCATCACATCCAAACGCAAACTGAGCCAGTTGGTTTCAGACGGCTACGTTACAGGTTGGAACGACCCGCGTATGCCCACTATCTCCGGCATGCGCCGCCGCGGTTACACGCCTGAAGGCTTGCGCCTGTTTGCCAAGCGCGTCGGCATTTCCAAGTCTGAAAACGTAGTGGATATGAGCGTGCTCGAAGGCGCGATTCGCGAAGAGCTGGAAAATTCCGCCCCGCGCATGATGGCCGTCTTAAACCCGATTAAAGTGACGCTCACCAATTTTGAAGCCGGCAAAACCCAAAGCCGCAGCGCGCCTTACCATCCGCACCACGAAGAAATGGGCGAACGCGAAGTGCCCATCAGCCAAACCTTGTATATCGAAGCCGACGATTTCAGCGAAAACCCGCCAGCCGGCTGGCAGCGTTTGACTTTGGGCGGTGAAGTGCGCCTGCGTTACAGCTATGTGATTAAGTGCGACGAAGTGGTGAAAGACGAAAGCGGCAACGTAATCGAACTCAAGTGCAGCATCGACCACGATACCTTAGGTAAAAAGCCCGAAGGCCGTAAAGTAAAAGGCGTGATCCATTGGCTTTCCGCCGAACACGCCGTGCCGGTGCAAGTGCGCCTGTACGACCGCCTGTTTACCGAACCGCGCCCTGATGCCGTTCGTGGCGAAGACGGCGAATACCTGCCGTTTACCGATTTCCTGAACCCCGAATCCATGAAAGAAATCACCGCTTACGCCGAACCCGTGGCCAAAACTTTGGAGCCGGAAAGCCGCTGGCAGTTTGAGCGTTTGGGCTATTTCGTGACCGACCGCTACGACCACAGCAAAGAAAAGCCGGTGTTCAACCGCACGGTAGGACTGAAAGACACTTGGCAGGCTGCTAAGTAAGATCCAACCAATCTGTCTGCTTTTTGCTGCGTCAAGCGGTATTGTTTAGGCAGCCGGATTGATTATGGATAACTGATTGTAGAGGCCGTCTGAAAAACATCTTATTTTCAGACGGCCTTATATTGTTTTTTTAAAAGGACAAGATTTCACTTGTTGAGTAAACAATCAGCATTTATTAGCTTTTTTTCTTACTATCGTTAAACCTTATTGCCGATTTTTGGTCAATCTGATTGACATTCAAAGGTCAAGCTGTCTAAAATCCGAATCTGACAATTTTACTGTCTTTTCTTTCGACTTTATCTTTCGATAAATTCTCCGATTCTTTTCAGACGGCCGCAGTTTAATTTGCCGCTATTTCAATTACAAAATCATCATTCATTACATTATTAATTATTATGCACGTTTCTGAATTACAGACCCGCCATATTTCAAAACTATTGGAGTTGGCTGAAGAGCAAGGCATTGAAAATGCCAACCGCTTGCGCAAACAGGACTTGGTATTTGCCATTGTCCGCCAATTGATGAAGCAGGGGGAAGCTTTCAATTGTTCCGGCACTTTGGAAATTCTGCCGGACGGTTTCGGTTTTTTGAGAAGTTCGGATACTTCTTATCTGGCCGGGCCCGACGATATTTATGTTTCACCCAGTCAAATCCGCCGTTTCAATCTGCATACCGGCGATACCATTGAGGGTACGGTTCGTGTTCCTAAAGACAATGAACGCTACTTTGCTTTGGTTCGTTTGGACAGTATCAACGGCGACAAACCGGAAGTCTGTAAACATAAAATTCTCTTTGAAAACCTGACCCCTTTATTCCCGACCAAACAATTCAAACTCGAGCGCGATATCCGTGCCGAAGAAAACATCACCAGCCGGGCTATTGATTTGGTTTCACCGATCGGCCGCGGACAGCGTGCGTTGTTGGTAGCGCCGCCCAAGTCGGGTAAAACCGTGATGCTGCAGAATATCGCGCACGCCATTACGGCCAATTATCCTGAAGTGGAATTGATAGTTCTGCTGATTGACGAACGCCCGGAAGAGGTAACGGAAATGTCGCGCAGCGTGCGCGGCGAAGTGGTGTCTTCGACTTTCGACGAGCCTGCCACACGCCATGTGCAAGTTGCCGAAATGGTTTTGGAAAAAGCCAAGCGCATGGTTGAACATAAAAAAGATGTGGTGATTTTGTTGGATTCGATTACCCGTTTGGCACGCGCTTACAATACGGTTGTTCCGGCTTCCGGCAAAATTCTGACCGGTGGTGTGGATGCGAATGCGTTGCATCGTCCGAAGCGTTTTTTCGGTGCGGCGCGTAATGTTGAAGAGGGCGGATCGCTCACCATTATCGCGACTGCTTTGGTAGAAACCGGCAGCCGTATGGATGATGTGATTTACGAGGAATTTAAAGGTACGGGCAATATGGAGTTGCATCTTGACCGCCGTATGGCCGAAAAACGACTGTTTCCCGCTATCAATATCAACAAATCCGGCACACGCCGCGAAGAGCTTTTGGTGCCGAACGACCAACTTCAACGCATGTGGCTGCTGCGTAAATTCCTGCACCCCATGGATGAAATCGAAGCAACCGAATTTTTGGTTGGCAAACTCAAAGACTCTAAAGACAATGATGATTTTTTTGAGTTGATGCGCGGTAAAGCCGCTAAATAAATTCCGCTTTATTGTATATTGAGGCCGTCTGAAATTTTCAGACGGCCTTTGTTTAATTCATCAATACGGAGTTTGTATTTGATCCTTTCGGAAAGGAAAATCAATTGCCGGAATTGACACGCTTATTTGGCATGATTTGCCGCCAATTCCAACAATTCCGCCGCATGTTCGCGGGTAGTTTGGGTGATGCTTTCACCGCCGAGCATACGGGCGATTTCTTCGATGCGCTGTTTCGGAGCGAGAATAGTAATATCGCTTACGGTTTGTTCGCCGCTGTCATGCTTTTCTACTTTCCAGTGGTGTTCTCCGCAGCTGGCGACTTGGGGGAGGTGGGTAACCGCTAAAACTTGGTGCTGCTTGCCTAAAGCCCGCAATGCTCGACCGACCATTTCTGCAACTCCGCCGCCGATACCGGTATCCACTTCGTCAAAAATCAGAGTGGGAACGTGGGTGTATTGGCTGGTTACGACCTGCAAAGCCAAACTGATACGGGCTAATTCGCCTCCGGAAGCCACTTTGTTCAACGGGCGTAAAGCCGAGCCTTTATTGGCTGCAACCTGATATTGGACTTGCTCCAGTCCGTAGGCTGTGGGTGATGACGGATTGAGTGCGATGTGGAACTTGGCACCCTGCATGGCGAGATGCTGCATTTGGTCGGAGGTTTCTTCGGCCAAACGCAAGGCTGCCTGACGGCGCAGTGCGGACAGGTGTTGGGCGGCATTCATGTATTCTGCTTCTGTTTTTTGAACGGCTGCTTCCAATGCTTCTATATCGGCGGCAGCTTGCAGTGAATGCAGGCTGTTTTCGATTTCGGTCAGTTTTTCCGGCAGATTTTCAGGGTTGGTGCGGTATTTTCTGGCCATCGACATCAGTTCGCCCATGCGCTTTTCCTGCTCGGCCAATTCATCGGGATCCAATTCGGTCCGCGTGCGGACGTCGCGCATATTGGTGCAGACTTCGCTTAATTCGGCTTCAACGCTGGCCAGCATATTCAGGCTTTCGGCAAAGCGGGGTTCGATATTTTGCAATGAGCCCAATAATTTTTGGCATTGGTAAATGGCGGATTGGATGCCTTGGTCGCCGTTGATCATTTCTTCCACTTGTTCTGTGGTTTGCAGCAGTTCGGCGGCGTGTGCCAGGCTGTTGTGGCTTTGTGAAAGGGTTTCCCATTCGCCGGCATAGAGTCCCATAGGGTTCAATTCGTTAAATTGCCATTCCAAGCGTTCGCGTTCGACGGCAAGCGTTTCGGCTTGGTTGTGTGCTTCTTGCAGTTTTTTCTTAGCCGTCTGCCAGTTTTGGTAATGCTGTTTGACGGTTTCGGCCTGCTGTTTGCTGCCGGCGAAGGCATCCAACAGGTTGCGCTGCTCGGATTCGTTGTTTAGGGAGTGATGTGCATTTTGCCCGTGAATATCGATTAACTGTTCACCGATATTTTTGAGTTGCGCCAAGGTGGCCGTCTGATTATTGATAAAGCTGCGGCTTTTTCCTTTGATGTCGATAATGCGGCGTATGCTCAGTTCGTCGGCGCCTGCTTCAAGCAGGCCTTGTTCTTGTAGTTGCGCTTGTAATACAGGCAAGTGCGAAATGTCGAATAGGGCAGACAAATGCGCTTCTTTGGCGCCGTTGCGTATTTGGCCGTAGTCGGCTTTGTCGCCCAACAGCAGGCCGATGGCATCTAAGGTAATGGATTTGCCTGCGCCGGTTTCACCGGTTAAAACGGTAAAGCCGGTTTGGAAATTCAGATTCAGCTGTTCGACAATTACAAAGTCCCGTAATGAAAGAGCCAGCAGCATAAGCCTTCCTTTGCTAAGATAAATTTAAATTAAACTAAATTTTTTCTTATTATAGATAATGTTTTCTAAACTTCAAATAAGATTTTGTATCAGTCTATAAAAATTTCAGACGGCCTGATGTGTTCTGCAGACAAACTTCACTTTGAATAAGGTTTGAGTAAGACGGTTGACTGTTTCAATTGTGTGTCGTTGGTTTGAAGAAGAAATCAGTGAATCGGCTATAAAGATAGAAGTAATGGTTCTTTATCCGGATAGGTATATTGCCGTACAATACGTTTTTCGCTTCATAAGCAATATAGGAATAAGAGAATGTTAAAGAAAATCGTATTGGGCGGCATTGCTGCCGTTGTGTTGGCTGCTTGCGGCGGTGAGTCTGCTCAAACTGCTGCTTCCGCACCGGTTGAAGCCAAAGCAGGCGCATCTTTAATCGAGCGTTTGAACAGCAAAGGCGTGATTACCGTGGGTACCGAAGGTACGTATGCGCCTTTCACCTATCATGACCAAAGCGGAAAATTGACGGGTTATGATGTTGAGGTAACACGTGCGGTGGCAGAAAAACTGGGTGTTCAGGTTGAATTTAAAGAAACCCAGTGGGACGCAATGTTGGCCGGTTTGAAAGCCGGACGTTTCGATATGGTGGCCAATCAGGTGAGTCTGACTACGCCCGAACGTCAGGCAACATTCGATAAATCCGAGCCGTACAGCTGGAGCGGTCCGATGATGCTGGTGCGTCAGGATGACGACCGTATCAAGCAGCCTTCCGACATTAAAGGCTTGAAGGCAGCGCAAACCTTAAGCAGCAATTACGGCGAGCGTGCGGTTAAAGAGCAAGCGGAAGTGGTGCCGGTGGACGGTATGGCTCAGGCTTTGACTTTGATTCAGCAGAAGCGTGCCGACGTAACCTTAAACGATTCTCTGGCTTTGTTGGATTATCTGAAGAAAAATCCGAACTCCGGTTTAAAAACAGCTTGGCGTGCTCCTGCCGAAGAGAAGCTGGGTGCAGGTTTGATTTTGAACAAAAATCAGGATGAAGCGATGGCTAAAATTAATGGTGCATTGGTTGAGTTGAAACAAGACGGCACATTGAAAAAGCTGGGTGAACAATTCTTCGGTGAAGACATCAGTGTTAAATAATTTTTTAGCATCATTACCGTTTATGACGGAAGCACGCGCTGATTTGGTAATCAGCGCGTTTTGGCCTATGGTTAAGGCCGGATTTTTAGTGTCGGTGCCGTTGGCGGTGGCCTCTTTTATCATCGGCATGATAATCGCGGTCGGTGTGGCTCTGTTAAGGGTTATGCCGCAAGGCGGCTGGCTGCACCGCATCGCTTTGGTCTTGGCCAAAATTTATATTTCCGCGATACGCGGTACGCCGATTTTGGTGCAGATCTGTATCGTTTTCTACGGTCTGCCTGCTTTGGGTATTTTTATCGATCCTATCCCTGCGGCGATTATCGGCTTCTCGATCAATATCGGTGCATATGGTTCGGAAACCATCCGTGCGGCTATTTTGTCCGTGCCTAAAGGTCAATGGGAAGCCGGTTTTTCAATCGGTATGACGTATATGCAGACCTTCCGCCGCATTATTGCGCCGCAGGCGTTTAGAGTGGCGGTGCCGCCGTTGAGCAATACGTTTATCAGCCTGTTTAAAGAAACGTCGTTGGCGTCGGTGGTAACGGTGACGGAGCTGTTTCGCGTTGCGCAGCAGGTGGCAAACAGTGCTTATGATTTCCTGCCGGTGTATATCGAAGCCGGTTTGGTGTATTGGTGTTTTTGTTGGGTACTGTTTTTGGCACAGGCCAAAATCGAGAAACGCTTGGATCGTTATGTAGCGAAATAAGGATGGGGCATGATAGAAATACGCGGTATCCATAAAACTTTCGGTTCCAATCCGATTTTGCGCGGCATCGATTTATCCGTTGCCAAAGGGCAGGTTGTGGTGATTTTGGGGCCGTCCGGATCGGGTAAAACCACATTTTTGCGTTGTTTAAACGCATTAGAAATGCCGGAACAAGGGCAGATTCGTTTTGACGAACCGAATCCGTTGAATATCGATTTTGCTGCCAAACCGGGCAAAAAAGAAATTTTGGCATTACGCCGTAAATCCGGCATGGTGTTTCAGCAATACAATCTGTTTCCGCATAAAACGGCAGCGGAAAATGTGATGGAAGGTCCGGTTGCGGTTCAGGGTAAGTCGGTTGCAGAGGCGCGGCGCGATGCGCTGGCTCTGTTGGAAAAAGTCGGCTTGGGAGATAAAGTCGACCTTTATCCTTTCCAACTTTCAGGCGGCCAGCAGCAACGTGTCGGCATTGCCAGGGCATTGGCGATTCAGCCTGATTTAATGTTGTTTGACGAGCCGACTTCGGCTTTGGATCCTGAATTGGTTCAGGACGTGCTGAATACGATGAAGGAGTTGGCAAAAGAAGGTTGGACGATGGTGGTGGTTACGCATGAAATCAAGTTTGCTATGGAAGTGGCGGATGTGGTTGTGGTGATGGACGGCGGTGTGATAGTGGAACAGGGTGCGCCGGAAGTGTTGTTTGCCAATCCGCAGCATGAACGTACCCGGCGTTTTTTACAGCAGATTCGTGCCGAACATCAATGATGGATTGTTTAAAGACAATACGAAAAAGGCCGTCTGAAATTTCAGACGGCCTTTTCGGTTTTGTGTTTAGTTGCTTAATACGTCCACGCCTTTGGGCGGTGTAAATTTAAATAAGCTGCGTGAAAGGTTGGGCTTGGAATTGACGTTGTTGAAGCGGATGGTGGTTTCGTTGCCGAAGCTGTCTTTCAGCTGCATGGCAGACAAGGTGTCGCCTTTGAAACCGATACGGATGTATTGGTAGCCGGCGTTGTTCTTTTTCGGTTGCGCCAATACATAATCGATGCCGTCTTTCGCACCGTCTTCTTTCAAAGTGTAGCTGCTGTCCAAGGCCGTTTTGTTGGAAAGAATCGATGCCGGACTGTCACCGATGGTTTGGTTTTGCGGAGATTTGGTTACTTGCGCCAGATCGATGTCGTAAAGCCAAATGGTTTGCCCGTCGCCGACGATGGTTTGTTTGTAGGGCTTGGTGTATTCCCATTTAAACAGGCCGGGGCGCAGGATTTGAAATGTGCCCGATGTGGTTTGGGTTTTCTTTTTGTTTTTGACGGTTTGGCTGAAGCTGCCGCTCAGGCCGTCTGCATCTTCGTTGAATTTTTTCAGGGCATCGATGGCACCGGCGTGGCTGATACCGATGGCGGCAGCCAGGCCGAATGCGGTTAAGGTTTTCAGAAAAGTTGTCTGTTTCATCAATATTTTCCTCGTTTATGACGGGGCGACTGGGGTCGCTGGTGTTTTCTAGGGTATAAGCATTACCGGTGTGCAAACAAGCCCTTGGCTTGCAATTTAAATGCGGCAAACAGTAAATTTATTTTTAGCCTTTTGAAAAGTATGCGGCTTTTTTCATGCAGATTCTATGAGTTTTTTTGAGAATCTGTATTATTTTTGTATCGGAATTCAGGCAAAATAGGGCGGTTTTTCTTTTTTGCAAGTATCTGTACAGACGGTAGGCGTTTGGAAGGCCGGTAGATTTTGAGCAAATAGGCTTATATTGGAAATCGGACGGTTTGTGTTGCGGTGGAAAAAGAGCCTTTTGCGTTGGTGGTTGGTTGTGATGACAGAAAGTATATATACGATATTGGAATCGGCTTTATTGGCCGATCATCCTGATGAAAAATGCCGTTTGACCGAGAAGGCGGCGCAAGCGTGCCAAACGGAAAATGTGTGGGGCGGGGCGGAAGGCAAACCTTTGGATTTCCGTTTTGCCGGCAGGCCGGCAAAGCCCGAGTTGGTGCCGCATTCTGAGGTTCGTGCGCGGAAAATGTCGACGCCGGAAGGCTATGCCGCCATGCTGCATGCGATTTGCCATATCGAGTTTAATGCGATTAATCTGGCTTTGGATGCGGCTTACCGTTTCCGGAAGCTGCCCAAACAGTTTGCACGGGATTGGATTCGCGTTGCGGCGGAGGAAGCACTGCATTTTTGCTTGATGCGTGCGCGTTTGCGCGAAGCGGGATTTGATTACGGCGATTTCGAAGCGCACAACCATTTGTGGGACATGGCTTATAAAACGGCTTTCGATCCTTTGCTGCGTATGGCTTTGGTTCCGAGAGTATTGGAAGCGAGAGGTTTGGATGTAACACCGGGCTTGCGTGCCAAAATCGCGCAAAAAGGCGATCAGGAAACCTGTGCGGTTTTGGATATCATTTACCGCGACGAAGTGGGGCATGTGAAAGTCGGGAATCATTGGTATCAATATTTGTGCAGGCAGCGCGGTTTGGACCCGATCGGGCTGTTTAAAACATTGATTTCAAGATATGACCTGTTTATTTTCCGCGGCTATGTGAATCTTGAAGCCCGGGAGCAGGCGGGATTCAGCCGTTTCGAGCTGGCTATGTTGGAAGATTTCGAGTTGGAAATGAGACAGCAGCAGGCAGGGTGAATCTGTTAGAATAACAGGCCGTCTGAAATTTTCAGACGGCCTGTATTGATTGCTAAGGAAGCGGCGATGATTGAAGCGGTATTGTTTGATTTGGACGGAACATTGGCCGATACGGCTCTGGATTTGGGCGGCGCATTAAACACTTTGCTGCGGCGCAACGGTTTGCCTGAAAAAAGCATGGCAGAGATACGTACGGTTGCCAGCCACGGTGCCGGCGGTTTGATTCTGATGGGAGCCGGAATCGGTGCCGACCATCCCGAATATGCGCGTTGGCGGCAGGAATATCTGGCGGAATACGAACAATGCTTCGACCGCGAGACCGTATTGTTTGAAGGCATTAATGCGCTGATTGGCGAGCTGGAGCGGCGAGGCATCAAATGGGGCATTATTACCAATAAACCTCATACTTTCACCCACCGTCTGGTACCGAAATTGGGTTTTGCCGTCGAGCCTGCGGTCGTGGTCAGCGGCGATACCTGCGGCGAAGCCAAGCCGAGTACCAAACCGATGTTTTATGCTTGCGGAAAGATCGGCGTGAATCCGGAAAAATGCCTGTATGTGGGCGATGCCGAACGCGATATGCAGGCCGGCAGAAATGCCGGTATGAAAACGGTATTGGTCGATTGGGGTTATATTGCCGCGACCGATCAGACGGAAACCTGGCCTTATGATTACCGCATAGGTACGCCGTCGGAACTGTTGTCCTGTCTTTAAAAAGAAGTCGGCCGTCTGAAAACAATCCTACTGTTTTCAGACGGCCTTTATTTTGCGGCGGTGCCGTTGTTTTCGGGATTCCGCTGTTTTCATTTAACGGTTAAAGGCGTAAGATTACGCTTGAAAATTACGTCTGTTTGTTTAATTTTTTATTTTGAAAGGTGTGTGTATGTTTGAACATATTCAGGCTGCGCCGGCAGATCCGATTTTGGGTTTGGGTGAAGCATTCAAAGCGGAAACCCGTGCGGAAAAAGTAAACTTGGGTATCGGCGTTTACAAAGACGCCCAAGGCCGGACTCCGATTGTAAAAGCGGTTAAAGAGGCGGAAAAACGCCTGTTGGAAACAGAAAACACCAAAAACTACCTGACCATCGACGGCGTGGCCGAATACAACGCGCAAACGCAAAAACTGCTGTTTGGTGCCGACAGTGAAATCATCGCTTCCAAACGTGCCAAAACCGCGCAAAGTCTGGGTGGTACCGGTGCTTTGCGCGTGGCTGCCGAATTTGTCAAACGCCAAACCAATGCAAAAAACGTGTGGATTTCCGCTCCGACTTGGCCGAACCACAATGCCATTTTCAACGCAGTAGGCATGAATATCTGCGACTACCGTTACTACGACAAAAACACCCACGGTTTGGATTGGGACGGTTTGATTGAAGATTTGTCCAAAGCCGAAGCGGGCGATGTGGTTTTGTTTCACGGCTGCTGCCACAACCCGACCGGTATCGACCCGACGCCCGAGCAATGGGAAACTTTGGCGAAAATGTCTGCCGAAAAAGGCTGGCTGCCCCTGTTTGACTTTGCTTATCAAGGATTTGCAAACGGCTTGGAAGAAGACGCCTACGGCTTGCGCGCGTTTACCAAACTGAATAAAGAGTTGCTGGTAGCCAGCTCTTATTCCAAAAACTTCGGTATGTATAACGAGCGCGTGGGTGCGTTTACCGTTGTTGCCGCCGATGAAGACACGGCCAACCGCGCCTTCAGCCAAGTGAAAACCATCATCCGCACCCTGTATTCCAACCCTGCTTCACACGGTGGTTCGACCGTGGCGCTGGTGTTGAAAGACGAAGGTTTGAAAGCGCAATGGATTGCCGAATTGGACGAAATGCGCGGCCGCATTAAAGAAATGCGCCAAAAATTCGTGGATTTGCTGAAAGAATACGGCGCAGAGCAAGATTTCAGCTTTATCATCGAACAAAACGGCATGTTCTCGTTCAGCGGCTTAACGCCTGAACAAGTTGATCGCTTGAAAGACGAATTTGCCATTTACGCCGTGCGTTCCGGCCGTATCAACGTGGCAGGTATTACCGAAGACAATATCCGTTATCTCTGCCAAAGCATTGTGAAAGTATTGTAATCGTTTGAATAAAAGCAAAAGGCCGTCTGAAAATTTCAGACGGCCTTTTTATATAGGTTTGCCGGTTTTACCGGTATGGCATTGCCGATTGTTTTGGCAGTGAATTATTGGACGGCATACGGTTTTACTTGATTTGGAAGTCCAAAACCGTTTTTGCTCCTTCGTCTTGAGCCAATGCCGTTTGCAGAGCGGGCAGGGCGGATTGCAGTTGCTCGGCAAGCAGGTAGGGCGGATTGATCACAAAGATACCGCTGCCGTGCATGCCGAAACCGTCTGCGCGCGGCGTATGCACGTGCAGCTCGGCATTCAGATACTGATCGGGCGACAGCTTTTTCAGCTGCTCCGGCAGCCTTCTGCTTTCTTCGCGGCTCAGGCAGGGATACCACACCAGATAGCAGCCTGACGCAAAACGTTTTTGTGCTTCCTTAAGCGTATGGATGACGCGGGTGTAGTCTTGTTTTTCTTCGTAAGGCGGATCAATCAGGATAACGGCGCGGCGGCTGGCCGGCGGCAGCAGGGAAATCAGGCCGTGATAGCCGTCTTCTTGGCGGATTTGGCCTTTGCGCCCCAAACAGGCTTCCCGCATATTGTGTTGCAGGTATTGGAAATCGGCGGGGTGCAGCTCGAACAGCCGCAGTTTGTCGCTCGGACGGGTCAAAGCCTGTGCCAGCCAGGGCGAGCCGCAATAGAGTTGTTTGTCGGGCAGAATGCGGTCGATTAAGCTGAGAAAAGACGATACGGTTTCGGGCAGGTTTTGCATGTTTTTCAGACGGCCTATGCCTTGTTTGAACTCGCCGACTTTTTGGGCTTCGCGGCTGCGCAAATCATACAGTCCGGCGCCGCTGTGCGTGTCGATATACCAATAAGGCTTGTCTTTGCGGTTGAAATACTCCAAGACCAGCGACAGGGTCAGGTGTTTGAGAACGTCGGCGTGATTGCCTGCGTGAAAAGCGTGGCGGTAACTAAGCATGATATTCGGATTCAACGGGATTAATCGGTATGGCCGCCTGTATTGTACGGATTCGCTTTAGGAGATGAAAGTAGGCCGTCTGAAAATTTAAAGCAAACAGCTTGGGTTTTACTTTTATATTTTCAGACGGGCTCAAATTTCAGACGGGCTCAAATTTCAGACGGGCTCAAATTTCAGACGGGCTCAAATTTCAGACGGGCTCAAATTTCAGACGGGCTCAAATTTCAGACGGGCTCAAATTTCAGACGGGCTCAAATTTCAGACGGGCTCAAATTTCAGACGGGCTCAAATTTCAGACGGGCTCAAATTTCAGACGGGCTCAAATTTCAGACGGGCTCAAATTTCAGACGGGCTCAAATTTCAGACGGCCTCAAATTTCAGACGGCCTCAAATTTCAGACGGCCTCAAATTTCAGACGGCCTCAAATTTCAGACGGCCTCAAATTTCAGACGGCCTTTAAATTTTCAGACGGCCTAATTTTTAGACGGCCTTAAATCAAATTTAAAGCTATTGGGGTGGCGAGTCTTTGATTTCCTGCCATTTTTCAGTGATATAGATAAATTTTTGCGGCGTAACCGGTGCCATGATAAAGCTGTTATAGAGATCTTCGTCGTTGGGGAAAATGGTGCGCAGGTTTTGATATTCTTTCGACATCAATTCTTTGGCGGGCATGCTGGTGGGTGCGGTGGCGGCGAAGTTGCCGTTTTTTGCGGCAATCTCCGGCTCTAAAGCGTAGTTGATGTAATGGTGTGCATTGAGCACGTTTTGGGCATTGGCGGGAATGGCAAAAGAGTCGACCCAAATGCCGACGCCTTCGGCCGGCATCATTACTTTCAGCTCGCCGACGCCGTTTTTCTGTGCTCGTTTCTGCGCCATGTGCAGGTCTCCGGCATAGCCGACGACAACGCAGGCTTTGCCTTCAGCCAGTGTGTCGGCGGCGGTTTGAGCTAGAAAATCCTGAACATGGGGGCGGTTGCGCTTCATCAGGTCGGTGGCTTCCTGCAGGTCTTTGTTGTGGCGGCTGTTGGGGTTTTTGCCTAAGTAGTTGAGCGCGAGCGGAAACATATCGGTAGGGTTGTCCAAATAAACGATGCCGCAGGATTTCAGTTTTTCGGTGTATTTGGGATTGAATACCATATCCCATTGTTTGAAAGGAAGGTATTGGGTTCCCAGCGTTTTTTTGACTTGCTCCGTGTTGATGGCGAAAGTGGTCACGCCCCAAAAGAAAGGAACGACGTGTTCGTTGTTGGGGTCGGCTTTCGCGATGAAGCTTAGAATTTGGGGATTGATGTATTTATAGTTCGGAATCAGGCTTTTGTCGATTTTACGGTAGGTGTCGGTACGGATGTGGTTCAAAATCAGGTTGTTTGAAGGGGCAATCAGGTCGTAATCGAGCTCGTTGCTGCCGATGGCTTCGTCGAGTTCGTTGTCGGTGTTGAAATGATTGTATCTGACGCGCACGTTGTAGCGTTTTTCGAAGTCGGTCAGGGTTTCCGGAGCCAGGTAAGACTGCCAGTTGAAAATTTTCAGCTCCGAGGTTTCTGCGTATGCCGGTTCCGGTGGTTTTTTGCTGTCGTCGCCACAGGTAGCAAGCATCATCAGTGCCGCAGTACAGAAAGGAATGGGTTTTCTCATCATTTCTAATGTTTAAGTTTGTTTTGTTTTTGTAAAAGTTATGTTGTTTATTATAAAACATAGTGTTAGTTTTAGATAGCCGGTTAAACGCCTGAAGCCAGAAAATTCGGAAAATGCCGCCTGAATTGTTGCTTTATGCAAAATTTATGGATTGGATAGCAGGGCTGAGAGTAGGCGCAAAAACAAAACTACGGTAAGATATTGCCGAATTTTATCCTGTTTTTTCAGACGGCCTCGATATAGCTCGGCAGGCCGTCTGAAACATTTTAACTTAGTGCAGAAACGATCATGAAAACCACTGAATTACGCCAAAAATTCCTCAAATTCTTCGAAAGCAAAGGCCACCAAATCGTGCGCTCCTCATCACTCGTGCCGCACGACGACCCCACCCTGCTCTTCACCAACGCAGGCATGAACCAATTTAAAGACGTATTCTTAGGCTTCGACAAACGCCCTTACAACCGCGCCACCACCGCACAAAAATGCGTACGCGCCGGCGGCAAGCACAACGACTTGGAAAACGTAGGCTACACCGCCCGCCACCACACCTTCTTTGAAATGATGGGCAACTTCTCGTTCGGCGACTACTTCAAACGCGATGCCATCCATTTCGCTTGGGAATTCCTTACCTCTCCCGAATGGCTGAACCTGCCCAAAGAAAAACTCTTGGCCACCGTTTACGCCGAAGACGACGAAGCCTACAACATCTGGCTCAACGAAATCGGCATGCCGTCTGAAAAAATCATCCGCATCGGCGACAACAAAGGCGAACGCTACGCCAGCGACAACTTCTGGCAAATGGGCGACACCGGCCCCTGCGGCCCCTGCTCCGAAATTTTCTACGACCACGGCGACCACATCTGGGGCGGCCCTCCGGGAAGCGATGAAGAAGACGGCGACCGCTTTATCGAAATCTGGAACTGCGTATTTATGCAGTTCAACCGCGACGAACAAGGCAATATGAACCCGCTGCCCAAGCCGAGCGTAGATACCGGTATGGGCTTGGAGCGCATGGCCGCCGTGATGCAGCATGTTAACAGCAACTACGAAATCGACCTGTTCGGCAACCTGCTCAAAGCCGCCGCCCGCGAAACCGGCACCGAATTCAGCATGGACGTGCCCAGCCTGAAAGTGATTGCCGACCACATCCGCGCCTGCTCGTTCCTGATTGCCGACGGCGTGCTGCCGAGCAACGAAGGCCGCGGCTATGTGCTGCGCCGCATCATCCGCCGCGCCGTGCGCCACGGCTACAAACTCGGCCAAAAAGGCGCGTTCTTCCACAAACTCGTGCCCGATTTGGTGGCCGAAATGGGCGAAGCCTATCCAGAATTGAAAGAAAAGCAAGAAGCCATCACCGAAGCCTTGCGCCATGAAGAAACCCGTTTCGCCCAAACCCTCGAAACCGGTATGGCTTTGCTGGAAAACGCCCTTTCAGACGGCCGCAAAATGCTGGACGGCGAAATCATCTTCAAACTTTACGACACTTACGGTTTCCCTTACGACCTTACCGCCGACATCTGCCGCGAGCGCGGTATCGACATGGACGAAACCGGTTTCGAGCGCGAAATGGAAGCCCAACGCCAACGCGCCCGTGCCGCGCAAAGCTTCAAAGCCGACACCCAGCTTGCCTACGACGGTCAAGATACCGAGTTCAAAGGCTATACCGAGCGCAAAACCGAAGCCAAAATCCTCGCCCTTTATAAAGACAGCGAACCCGTAAACGAATTGAACGAAGGCGAAACCGGCGCGGTTGTGCTGGACAACACCCCGTTCTATGCCGAAAGCGGCGGCCAAGTGGGCGATGTCGGCTTGATTAAAGCAGACGGCAACGTATTTGAAGTGCGCGACACCCAAAAAATCAAAGCCGCCGTATTCGGACAATTCGGCGTCGTATCATCAGGCCGTCTGAAAGTGGGCGACACCGTTACCGCCGAAATCGACAACGATATCCGCGATGCCAACATGCGCAACCACAGCGCCACCCACCTGATGCACAAAGCCCTGCGCGACGTATTGGGCACACATGTAGAACAAAAAGGCTCGCTCGTTACCGCCCAATCCACCCGCTTCGACATTTCCCATCCGCAGCCCGTTACCGCCGAAGAAATCGCTGAAGTGGAGCGCCGCGTCAACGCCGCCATCCTCGCCAACGTAGCCGTAGATGCTGACATTATGAGCATGGAAGACGCCCAAAAAGCCGGCGCCATGATGCTCTTCGGCGAAAAATACGGCGACGAAGTACGCGTACTGAAAATGGGTGATTTCTCCACCGAATTGTGCGGCGGCACACACGTTAAACGCACCGGCGATATCGGCCTCTTCAAAATCATTTCCGAAGGCGGCATCGCCGCAGGCGTGCGCCGCGTCGAAGCCATCACCGGCCTGAACGCCCTGCAATGGGCGCAAAACCAAGAGAGTTTGGTTAAAGACATCATCGCCGAAGTAAAAGCCCAAACCGAGCGCGACGTATTGGGCAAAATCCAAGCCAACGCCGCCCAAACCAAAGCGTTGGAAAAAGATTTGGCCAAAGCCAAAGCCGAGCTTGCCGTACACACCGGCGCAAAACTCTTGGATAACGCCAAAGACGTGGGCGAAGCCAAGCTCGTGGTGGCCAAAATCGAAGCCGACGCAGCCGCCTTGCGCGAAATCGTTACCGACCTTACCGGCAAATCCGATAAAGCCATCGTACTGCTCGCCGCCGTAAACGACGGCAAAGTTTCCCTGTGCGCAGGTGTTTCCAAACCCTTAACCGCCAAAGTGAAAGCAGGCGACTTGGTGAAATTTGTCGCCGAGCAAGTAGGAGGCAAAGGCGGCGGACGGCCGGATTTGGCGCAGGCCGGCGGTACGGATGCCGCTAAATTGCCCGATGCTTTAAATAGCATGAATGATTGGGTTAGCGGTAAGTTAGCTTGATTTCGGTTTGATTGAGAAAGGCCGTCTGAATGTTTCAGACGGCCTTTTGTTTGGATAATTAAAGATGGGTTAGGGAAGAATCTGTCGTTAAATGTGGATTGAGGCTCGTATCCGATTCCATGCAGCAAATAATCTTATCGGATTCGAAAATCGGGTCTATGTTGGTTTAAGAATGTTAGATAAGTAGCCGATAGGTAAGGTGGAGATATTCCTGCCTTACCTATGGAGTGATCAATACAGGCCGGTGATGTTAGTCGTCGCGGTCTCGGTCTTTATTGCGTTTGCGTCGATCGTCATCGCGATCGTCATCATTGTCGCGGTCTCGGCGGTCGTTTCTGTCGTTATCGCGGTCGTCATCGTCGTCACGGTCTCGGCGGTCGCTTCTATCGTTATCACGATCATCGTCGCGGTCGTTATCTCTGTCGTTGTCTCGGCGGTCGTCGCTGTCGCGTTCGTATTTTTGACCGCGTTCGCTGCGGTCGTTGTCTTCGTCGCCGAATCCGCAAGCGTTCAGGCTGAGGGCGGCGGTGAGGGCAAGAAGCAGTAATTTAATGTTTTGTTTCATGGTTTTTTCCGTTGTGTTGGCGTGTGGAATGATGAATCCGTTATTTTGAAAGTTATGGATTCGGTTGCTTAGGATTATAAGGGTAAGCGGCGGTATGTGATATATAAATATTTATCGGTGTTTTTTATACTGTGTATGGAAAGGCCGTCTGAAAAACAGGCCGTCTGAAAATTTCAGACGGCCTGTTGCTTGGGTGTGTGAGGGTTAAGTGGTTGTTGATGGAAATATCAGTATGAAACCATGCAGGTTGGGGTGCCGGTGTTTTTATCATAAACGGCTGATAGAAAAGGAAAAAGCCTAAGCGTTTGCTTAGGCTTTTAAAATCTGGCTCCCCGACCTGGGCTCGAACCAGGGACCTGCGGATTAACAGTCCGTCGCTCTACCGACTGAGCTATCGGGGAAGAAGTGAGCATTATATATTTTGACGGATTTTTGTCAATGCTTGTGAATAGGTATTTGAGGGTGTTTTATTTAGTTTTTTGAATTTTAATTGAATTTAGTTTGCCTGTGTTTTTGTTGGTTGCGGTAAAAATAGGCGGGAAGCAGGTTTTTATTGCCGGGGTTACAGAAAAGGTTGTTTAAGGCTGTCTGAAAAGCCGGGAGATCGGGGGCGAGATGGGGGAGGTTTAAGTGTGTGGCGGCGTAGTAATAGGCGATAAAGTCGGCTTGCTGCTCCATGTTGAGTTGGGAGATGCAGCTGAGTTTTTTGGGGTTGGGATAGCGGTAGCAGCGTTGTCTGAAGTAGCCGCCGCGAAGGGCGGTGATTAAGCCGCCAAGCCAGGTTTTATAGCCGTTTTGGTATTGCCAGACATGGGTGATTTCGTGGATGAACCAGATGTGATAGTTTGCCTGTGCTTGGGTAAAGTCTTCGGGACAGTGTTGGGCGGGGAAATAGATGTGTCCGTTGGGTGAAACGGCTTGTTTGTGCCATGGAAAAAAAGGCAGGCCGCGATAGATTTTGATGCGTGTGTAGTCGAGGCCGTCTGAAAAAATCAGGCGTGCGGCTCGGATTTCGTTTTCTGTAAGTCTTCTCCAGCGTTTATTCACGGTTTTCCCTGCGTTTTTTCCAGTGGTATAGGGTATGGAGTTTCCAAATGCCGAGTACGGCGAAATAGCCGGTAATGGCAAGGGTGCTGCTTAATACGGGTACGCCGACGAGTAGGGGTTTGCCTGCGCCTAAGAGCCAATGCCAGGATTCTTGCAGGAATTGGCCGCTACTGAGCGAGGGAAAGGTAAGGGTGTCTGCGCTGTCGATGCCGAGTATGAATTTGCCGATTTTGTAGGCAAGGTAATATAGCGGCATATAGGTAAGGGGATTGGTGTAGAGTGTGGAGAATATGGCTAGCGGGAGGTTGGTGCGCACGAGATAGGCAACAATCAGGGCGCTGATCATTTGGGTGGGGCCGGGC
Organism: Neisseria weaveri; assembly: GCF_900638685.1. Taxonomy (NCBI): domain Bacteria; kingdom Pseudomonadati; phylum Pseudomonadota; class Betaproteobacteria; order Neisseriales; family Neisseriaceae; genus Neisseria; species Neisseria weaveri. The sequence goes on from NZ_LR134533.1 coordinate 1,985,828, forward strand.
ATGAGGCCGCAAAATAAGCCGACGGCAACGGATAAGGCGGCCTGTCTGCGGTTGAGTGTCCAAAAATAGGGTTTGTCGAACATGGGCGCAAACGGTTTGGTCCAGCGAGACGAGAAGATTTGTTCGCGGTTGGGGAGTTTGTGGCGGTATGATTTTCGGTTGGCGGGCATGGTGTTGTTTGTTGTGTGTGGTTTGCTTGGGGATATGGTTGCTTTTCCGGTATTTTAAAGTGCGGTTTGCGGCTTGTTCACAATCGGGGGGATAACCGATATGATGGGACTCTTTTAAACTTGGTTTTTCGGTTGGTAGGGAAAAGATGGAAATGAATCGTGTGTCTGTGCGGAATGTGGTTTTGGGTGAGGGTAAGCCTAAGGTGTGTGTGCCTTTGGTGGCGCGGACCGAAGGGGAGTTGACGGAGCAGCTGAAAAGTTTGGCCGGATTAAATTTCGATGTGTTGGAGTTTCGGGCTGATTTTTTGGATAGGGTGGAAGAAACCGGTTTTGTGTTGGCATGTTGCCGTTTGATTCGGAATGCGTTACCTGATGTGCCGTTGCTGTTTACGTTTCGGCGTGTCGAGGAGGGGGGCGAACATCCTTTAGAATCGGCAGCGTATTTCGGATTGCTGCACCAAGTGGCGGAATCGGGCTTGGCGGACTTGCTGGATGTCGAGTTGTTTACGGATGAGGCGCGTATTGCGGAAATCGTCTCGGCGGCACGGCAGCATGGTGTGAAAGTGGTTTTGTGCAACCATGACTTTGATAAAACGCCGCCTAAAGATGAAATTGTGCGTCGTTTGCGCAGAATGCAGGATTTGGGTGCGGATATTTGCAAAATTGCGGTCATGCCGCATTCGGCAGCGGATGTGTTGGTGTTGCTGGAGGCAACGCAGATGATGTTCAACTGTTTCGCCAAGCAGCCTTTGGTAACGATGTCGATGGGACGTTTGGGGATGGTGAGCCGTTTGTGCGGCGAAGTCTTCGGTTCAGCCATGACATTCGGGGCGGCAGGTAAAGCTTCTGCACCCGGCCAAGTGGCTTTGGACGATTTAAATCTGATTTTGGATGTGTTGTCTGATAAAAAGGCCGTCTGAAAATTTCAGACGGCCTGTGAGAGATATGCTGGCAATGGAATTATAAAGTCCAAGTTAAATCGGGATTGCTTTCAATCACTGCTTTAAATTGGTTTTGAATCCGCGCGATGGCTTCTTCGCTGTCGGCTTCAAAGCGCAGCACCAATACCGGCGTGGTGTTGGATGCGCGCATGAGGCCGAAGCCATCGGGGAATTCTACACGCAGGCCGTCGATGGTGATGATGTTTTCCGCGCCGTCGAAGCGGGCGGTTTGAGCCAATTCTTCAATCACTTTGTGGCCGTTGCTGCCTTCGGGTAAATCGATGTTCAGCTCGGGCGTGGAAATGCTTTGCGGCAAGGCATTCAGCACAGCGGAAGGGTTGTCGCCGGCGGAAAGGATTTCCAACAGGCGGCAGCCGGCGTAGAGGCCGTCGTCGAAGCCGAACCAGCGTTCTTTAAAGAATGTGTGTCCGCTCATTTCGCCGGCCAGTAGTGCGCCGTTTTTCTTCATGGATGATTTGATGAAGCTGTGGCCGGTTTTTTCCATAATCGGTTCGCCGCCGTGTTCTTTTACCCACGGGGTCAGCAGGCGGGTGGATTTCACGTCGAAAATCACTTTTGCGCCGGGATTGCGGCTTAACACGTCTTGGGCAAACAGCATCAGTTGGCGGTCGGGGTAAATGATGTTGCCTTCTTTGGTAACCACACCCAATCGGTCGCCGTCGCCGTCGAAAGCAATGCCGATTTCCGCGTTGCCGGTTTTCAGTTCGTTAATCACATCTTGCAGGTTTTTCGGTTTGGCAGGGTCGGGATGGTGGTTGGGGAAAGTGCCGTCCACATCGCAGAAAAGCTCTGTTACGGTACAGCCGAGGGCGCGGTATAAATCGCCTGCATATGCTCCGGCTACACCGTTGCCGGCATCGATGACGATGTTCATCGGGCGTTTGAGTTTAATGTGGCCGACGATATGGTTACGGTATTCGGCAGAGATGTCTTTTTCGGTAACTTTTCCTTTGAGGCCGTCTGAAACAAAACGTTTGTTTTCAATGGTGGCCAGCAGCTCTTGAATGGCCTCGCCTGCCAGCGTGTCGCCGCCGAGCATCATTTTGAAGCCGTTATAGTCGGGCGGGTTGTGGCTGCCGGTAATCATCACGCCGCTGCCTTCGCATTCGCGGATGGCGGCAAAATAGAGCATAGGCGTGGCAACCATGCCGACGTTCAATACATCTACGTCGCTTTCGGTTAAGCCTTTTGAAATGCTTTCCATCAGTTTGGGGCCGCTTAAACGACCATCGCGTCCCAAAGCAATTTTTTTGATGCCTTTTTCGGCTGCTTTGGCCGCAATGGCTTTGCCGATTAAGTAGGCTGCTTCTTTGGTGAGGGTTTTGCCGACGATGCCGCGGATGTCGTAGGCTTTGAAAATATCATGGGCGATGGTTGTCATAAAAAATTCCGTATCTAAAATTTGTGTTGAAGGATTGGTTTTAAATCGACATCAGATACTGAACAGGTTTCTGTGTGGATTTTGTATGCTTGTTTTGATTGGTTTTATTTTTGCTGATGTATATAGTTTTGGTGATTACAATCACTAAATTTGAATAGGAAAGATTTTATCACATTGTAATTTTTCGATTGTATTTTCATTAGCGCATGGATTGGTACGCGCAGTTTCCGGCGTGCCGTTTTGTTTTCAGCTATGGGGAAAGCAAGGTATGATAACGCTCTCTCTACACCGGGATTCAGTTATGAACATTTTATTTATTGCCGACCCTTTGGCTTCGTTTAAAACCTATAAAGATACGACTTATGTCATGATGAAAGAAATGGCACGGCGCGGATGGCGTTTGTCGCATACTTTGAGTAGCGGTTTGTCGGTTGCAAACGGCCGGGTAACCGCATTGGCGGCACCGTTCGAATTTGTCGGTGCGAAAGATGATTATGATAAGGATTGGTTTGTTGCCGCCGATTCTTTTCAGACGGCCTTAACGGATTATGATGCGGTTATCATGCGTACGGATCCGCCTTTCGATATGCAGTATTTATATGCAACGCAACTGTTAACGCTGGCCGCAGAGCAGGGGGCGAAAGTGTTTAACAGTGGTCAGGCAATGCGTGATTTTAATGAAAAATTGGCTATTTTGAATTTCAGCCAATTTACCGCTCCGACTTTGGTGTCGACACGTTCGCAGGAGGTACGTGCATTTTTACAGCAGCACGGTGACATTATTGTGAAGCCGTTGGATGGCATGGGCGGTATGGGCATTTTCAGGTTGAGGGAAGATGACCCGAACATCGGCAGTATTTTGGAAACACTGATGCGTTTGGATACCAAAACGATTATGGCGCAGCGCTATATTCCTGAGATTGTGAAAGGAGACAAGCGTATTTTGGTTATCGGAGGCAAGGTTGTGTCTTTTGCTTTGGCTAGGATTCCGCAAGGCGGCGAAACACGGGGCAATCTGGCTGCAGGCGGGCGTGGTGTGGCTCAGGAATTGAGTGGCAGAGATCGGGAAATTGCAGAGTCTTTGGCGCCGGAATTGAAGCGCAGGGGCATTTTGTTGGCCGGTTTGGATGTGATCGGCGATTATTTGACCGAAGTCAATGTAACCAGCCCAACCGGTTTTCAAGAAATTATGAAGCAGAAAGGTTTTGATGTGGCTGCCGTATTTGCCGATGCTGTGGCTGAGTGGTCAAAGGCGCATTAATGGACAGGCCTGAAACTTATGCGGAAAGCATGAAGGGTAAAACAGGTGTAAAGCGTATTGCTGCCGCTTTGAAATATTCGGCCGACGGTATCCGTGCCGCCTGCCAAGAGCAGGGGTTCAGACAGCTGTTATGGATTCATGCCGTTTTAATGCTTTGCCTTTTTTTCGCCGGTTTTACTTTGCCGGTTAAGATGGTGTTGATTTTGGTTTCCGCATTGTCGATAGTGATCGAATTGGTAAATACGGGTATAGAGGCAGCAGTCGATCATACTTCGCAAGAAATGCATGTTTTGGCGAAGAAAGCGAAAGATGTCGGTTCGGCTGCGCAATATGTAACGCTGGCTGTGGTTGCGCTGTTATGGTTGGTGGCGTGGGTAGGAAGTTGAGAGATGGAAGACAAGCATTTTGCCGAACAGGTAAAAGGGAAAAGGGGATTAACCAGAATCCGCAATGCGTTTGGTTATTCGAAAGACGGCTTGAGTGCCGCTTACCGTCATGAAGATGCTTTCAGACAGTTGGCATGGTTAAACGGTATATTGCTGGTGTTGATGTTTGTTTTGGATTTCGGGCCGGCAACGAGAATGATGTTGTTGACGGCATCGTTTATTACATTGATTACCGAACTGATCAATACTGCTATTGAAGCGGCAGTTGACCATACTTCCAAAGCCAAGCATGAATTGGCAAAGCGTGCGAAAGATGCCGCATCGGCCGCCCAGCTGCTTGCTTCGGTTTTATTGGCGGTTTTATGGTTGCTGGCATTGTGGCGCGAATATGGTTTGAATTTGTTTTAAGTCAATAAAACTCTATCGGTGTTAGGTATGATGGGGGAAAGTATCGGTTTTTCCCGATATTGCCGTATTTTGTTTTAATCAAACAGATGTTAAAACGGTATTGAAGATTCAAATTTTTTGGTAACGAAATGAAAGGATGTATGAAATGAAAAAATTACTGGCTGCAGTTTTGTTAACCGGTTTTTGGCAGGCAGCATCGGCTTCCGGTATGGATATCGATCATCCTTGGGCACGTGCTACCGTTGAAGGCATGAGCATGGGCGGAGTGTTTTTGACCATTGAAAATGAAACCAAACAAGATGATGTATTGGTTGCGGCGTCTTCTCCCGTCAGCCAAAAAGTGGAGCTGCACAACCACATCAACGATAACGGCGTGATGCGTATGCGTGAGGTTGAGGGCGGTATTCCTTTGCCTAAAGGCCAAAAAGTTATGCTGAAACCGGGCAGCTACCATGTGATGCTGATGGGTTTGAAAAAGCCTTTAAAAGTAGGCGATGAATTTCCGTTAACCTTGAAATTCAAAAATGCCCAAGCAAAAACGGTAACGGTTGAAGTGGAGAATGCACCGAAGGGAATGAAACATGGCCATGATCATCACGGTCACAGCCATGATCACGACCATACCCATTAAGTTGAAAAAAATTTTGGTGAAATATTCGGACTAGAATATAGATTTTTTACGACAGAATCGAAACAGGTTTTTGGTTATTAACCGCCGTCATAATGGTGTTTTAATAAACAAAAGCCTGTTTGTTTTTTGTTATTCCGCTTATCTTAAATTAGCGGTATACAGATGTTCAGATTGAAATGCGGAGAGTAAATAAAAATAAAAAGGACGTCTGAAATTTTCAGACGGCCTTTCTGTTCAATTATCCGTTTATATAACAATATTTCGATGATGCCTAATATTGTTTACAATTGGTTTTCGTAAAAAACAAAAAAATGTGAAATAGAGGAAAGTATGCAGACTGTTCAGGAAAACAGCCGTTATCTGTGGATGGTGGTATTGGCCGCTGCAGTGGTATTGATGATTACCATGGGTATCCGTATGTCGCTGGGGCTGTTTGTCCAGCCTATGGTTAACAGCACGGCTTTAAGTATCGCTTCCATCAGCTTTGCCATGGCAGTGTCGCAGTTGGTGTGGGGAATGTCCCAACCCTTGACCGGTGCGTTGGCAGACCGCTTCGGTGCCAAGCCTGTGCTATATTGGGGAACATTGCTGTTGGTAGCCGGATGCGTTGCCGTGCCTTTGTTGCCGGGTATTTGGGGGCTGACATTCAGCATGGGTGTTATGTTGGCTTTGGGAGCGGGGGCAGGCAGTTTTTCTATTCTGATGAGCCTGGTGGCAAACAAGCTGCCTCAAAATATGCGCGGTACGGCATCCGGCGTGGTCAATGCGGGCGGTTCGTTCGGCCAATTTTTGTTTGCTCCGTTGGTGCAGGGTTTGATTTTTTTACCGGCGGTAGGTTGGAAAGGTGCAATGTATGCTTTGGGTGCGGTCAGCCTGCTGGTGTTGCCGTTATCGCATTTTTTGATGAAAGGCAGTACGGGACGTAAAGCGGCGGTAGTTTCAGACGGCCAAACGCTCAAGCAGGCTTTGGTGCAGGCTTTTAAAGACCGAAGTTATATTTTGCTGCATTTGGGATTTTTCACTTGCGGTTTTCATATCGCGTTTTTAGTAACGCATTTGCCGTTTGAAGTGGCTTTGTGCGGTTTGCCGCCGCGTGTAGCGTCATGGTCGCTGGCATTGATCGGCATTGCCAATGTAGTGGGGAGCTTGGCTGTCGGTTGGTGTGTCGGCAGATGGTGCAGTAAATATATTTTGTTTTGGATGTACGGTTCGCGTGCGCTGCTGATATTGGTTTATTTGTCCGCACCAAAAACAGATATGACTTTTTATCTTTTTGCCGTCGGGTTGGGGCTGACTTGGCTTGCAACTGTGCCGCCGACTGCTGCGATTGTAGGCAAGCGTTTCGGCTTGCGTTATCTGGCGACTTTATTCGGACTGACGTTGCTGTCTCATCAAATAGGAGGTTTTTTCGGTGCTTATTTGGGCGGTATCGCGGTAACGGCATTCGGCGATTACGGTTGGATGTGGTATGCGGATGCTGCATTGGCAACGGTTGCAGCTTTGTTAAATTTGCCTATTCAGGAAGATAAAGTGCTGAGAAACGGGTAGCTTTGAACAGGGATTGCAAGTTTGATTGGATTTATAGAAGAGGCCGTCTGAAAATTTTCAGACGGCCTTTGATAGTTTTTAATGTTGTAATTAAATTTTAGGGGTAAGCGGATTAAATGGTTGATCTTACCTTTGCATGAGAGTGAGACAGACCGGCATCTCATCGGATTATCTGGTTGATGCTTCACCTACTGCTGGTGCATGTTTCCTTCGCTAATTCCAGCAAGAACCCCACACGCCTCAACTTCCCGGTCATCGTTGCAACTCGCTCTCAGTGAAACGAGTTGTTTCTCAAGCGCTTGCAGAGCGGTTATCTGCGACCGCACATGAGAGATGTGATCATCGAGCAAGGCGTTGACGGCGGTACAAGGCTGATGAGGGTCATCCTGATAGCTCTGTAGTTCGTGAATCTCAGCCAGTGACAGGCCTAGGATTCTGCAGCGACGGATGAAGGCCAGCCCCTCACCATGCTTCTCGGTATAGACACGGTAACCGTTGTCCTGCCGATCAGGCGGCGGCAACAAGCCCTGCTGTTCATAGAAGCGGATCGTCTGTGTTTCGACCCCTACCAACTGCGCCAACTGACCAATGCGCATCAGCCTCCTCCCCAACGGATTCTTTACTCTATTGACCTTATAGTAGCTTTATAGTTTAAAATGGTACCACAACATTGTTCAAGTGGAGTCGTATCATGAGCAAATCCTGTGGTGGCGCCTGTGGCGGTGATGCAATGTCCGCAGCGGATACCGATATACAGGCCTCCTCCGAGGCGCTAGGGAAATGGGTCAGTGTTTATGCCGTGCCGAAGATGGACTGTCCATCAGAAGAGCGAATGATTCGCCTAGCCCTGAACGGCTTTGAGGAGGTTCGGGCGCTGTCCTTCGACTTGTCGAACCGCCGGCTGAAGGTCGTGCATGACGGCGAGGTCGAGCCCGTCACCTCGAAACTGAAGACCTTGGGGCTAGGCGCCTCGCTTCAGGAAACCGTCGCTGCAAATCCGGAGACCATCAAGGCCGCCGAGTTTTCGGCAGCTTCTGCTAAGCAAGAATCCGGGACCCTGCGCTGGTTGCTCGGCATCAATGCACTTCTGTTCGTGGTGGAAATGACTGCCGGTCTGATCGCCCGGTCCACCGGCCTGATTGGAGAATCCCTGGACAATTTTGCCGATGCGGCGGTGTACGGGCTTGCCCTTTATGCGGTTGGACATAGCGTGAAAATGCAGGTACGTGCCGCGCATCTTGCTGGTGTACTGCAACTGATCTTGGCTGTGGGCGTGCTCGTAGAGGTGGTGAGACGCTTTGTATTCGGTAGTGAGCCTGAATCGCTGGTGATGATGGCTATCGCATTCGTCGCATTGATTGCCAATACCAGTTGTCTGCTGCTCATATCCAAACATCGGGAAGGTGGGGCGCACATGAAGGCAAGCTGGATATTCTCGGCCAACGACGTGGTGATCAACCTGGGGGTCATCACCGCCGGCGCCCTGGTCGCGTGGACCGGTTCCAATTATCCGGATCTGATTATCGGCACCATCGCGGGGGGCATTGTACTTAACGGTGCCAGACGCATTTTGGCGTTGAAGGGTTAAATAATGCTCATTATTGGCAAAAAGCTCTCGCCGTATGCCCTATTGTCCATATCGGGCCTGCTGGCAGCGTCTGATCAGGCTGTAAAGTGGCTGGTGCAGCAATCAATGGCCTATGGCGAGTATGTTTCGGTGACCCCGTTCTTTAACTGGGTGCACCTATGGAACACCGGTGCCGTATTCAGTCTTTTTGCGAATGGTGGAGGCTGGCAGCGCTACTTTTTTATCGGAATCACGGTAGTGGTCTCGATTTTTCTGATCAAGCTGATCCTTGAAAATCGTCATAAAGGAGAAGCCATCGCTTACAGTCTTATCCTCGGTGGCGCCATGGGTAACCTGATTGACCGGGTCTTTCGCGGCTATGTTGTGGATTCCTTTGATTTCTATTGGCGAGACTGGCATTGGCCGGCCTTCAACCTGGCTGATATTGCAATTGTCCTCGGTGCCTTACTTTTCGTTTCCAGCAGCTTGTTGGGTAAAAAAGCAAACACCAATGCCGAGTCGGATGGATCTGACTGACACCTACGCCTATACAACACCATGACCGAACTTCCCGACAACATCCTTCACCTGCCGCAATACCAAGTACTGGGCTGCAAATCAACCGACGACGAAATGCACTTCCAGGTGGACGTGCCCGATCCCATCGCCTGCGAGGAATGCGGCGTGCAGGGTGAGTTCGTACGGTTCGGCAAGCGTGACGTTCCCTATCGTGATCTGCCCATCCACGGCAAACGGGTCACTCTCTGGGTGGTCCGCCGCCGATACACCTGCCGGGCCTGCAAGACAACATTCAGGCCCCAGCTACCGGAGATGGTGGACGGATTCCGTATGACACTGCGGCTGCATGAGTACGTGGAGAAGGAATCCTTCAACCACCCCTACACCTTTGTGGCGGCACAGACCGGCCTGGACGAGAAGACGGTGCGCGACATCTTCAACGCCCGCGCCGAGTTCCTGGGGCGCTGGCACCGCTTCGAGACGCCCCGCATCCTGGGCATTGACGAGCTATACCTGAACAAGCGCTACCGCTGCATTCTGACCAACATTGAGGAGCGAACCCTGCTCGACCTGCTGGCCACCCGCCGCCAGGACGTGGTGACCAACTACCTGATGAAGCTGAAAGACCGGCAGAAGGTCGAGATCGTCAGCATGGACATGTGGAACCCCTACCGGGCAGCGGTCAAGGCTGTGCTGCCCCAGGCCCGTATCGTGGTCGATAAGTTCCATGTGGTGCGCATGGTCAACGATGCCCTAGAGAGAGTGCGCAAGGGCCTCAGAAAGGAGCTGAAACCGTCCCAGAGCCGGACTCTCAAGGGAGACCGGAAAATCCTGCTGAAACGCGCTCACGAAGTCTCAGACCGGGAGCGCCTCATCATGGAGACCTGGACAGGCGCGTTCCCGCAACTGCTGGCCGCCTACGAGCACAAGGAGCGCTTCTACGGCATCTGGGACGCCACCACACGGCTCCAGGCAGAAGCCGCCCTGGACGAGTGGATAGCCACCATCCCGAAGGGCCAAAAGGAAGTCTGGAGCGATCTGGTCAGGGCAGTGGGAAACTGGCGCGAAGAGACCATGACCTACTTCGAGACGGACATGCCCGTCACCAACGCTTACACGGAGTCCATCAACCGACTGGCCAAGGACAAGAACCGTGAAGGGCGCGGTTACTCCTTCGAGGTGATGCGGGCACGAATGCTCTACACCACGAAGCACAAGAAGAAGGCACCGACTGCGAAGGTCTCTCCTTTCTACAAGAAAACCATCGGTTACGGACTGCCGGACTTCGCAGAGGAACTCAACTACGGAGTCGATCTATCAACCATCTGAGGGTGGTATCAGATTGATGGGGTGAAGGTGCCCCATCAACCATTAAATCCGTATACCCAATTTTAGTTGGTTTTTAGGTTGTCAGAGCAGCGTATTAATCAGTGTTTTTTCAAAACCGCTGTGGTATGGCTTTCGGCAGTTTTTTGCGGTGTGTTGAAAACGGCCCGCTTAGCGGCTTGAAAAATGGTTTGACGTCTTCTGTGTTGCATGAATACTCCTTATATTAGTATTTATTGTTAATAACTTATTTAGTGTCGGTTACTATATAGCCTTAGAATGCATAATACGGTCATTGTTGTGATAAGTTATGTTTTTTTTTGGTAATAATTGATGTTTCTGGGAGATAATTGCGATCGGATAGATTACTGAAGACAATTTTTTAGTGGTTAATTGCGTAGGCAATAAAAACGCCCCGAGATTTTTCTCAGGACGTTTTTTGTTCGGTATGGGTTGGTAATACTTAGAAGCGTCGTTGCAGGCGGCATGACTGCATGATTTGCGCAGCCAATTCTTCGACAGATTTATCCGTTGTATTGGTGCAAGGGATATTATGTTGTCTAAACATATTCTGTGCGTCGGCAACTTCACGTTTGCAGGTGGCAAAACTGGAATAATTCGAATCCGGACGGCGCTCTTGACGGATGGCCTGCAATCGCTCCGGCGCAATGGTCAGGCCGAAGATTTTGTCTTTGTAAGGTTTCACCATTCTGGGTAATTCGGTGCTTTCCAAATCATCGGGAGTCAGAGGGTAATTGGCGGCTCGGATACCGTATTGCAATGCTAAATACAGGCAAGTAGGCGTTTTACCGGAGCGTGAGACCCCCATCAGGATTACATCGGCATCTTTTAAATCTTTTCCGCTGATTCCGTCATCATGATTTAAAGAGAAGTTAACCGCTTCCATACGTGCATCGTAGCGCTCCGTATCAGTGATACCGTGGCTTCTGCCTGCTTTGTTTCTTGCCGCCAAACCGAGTTCACGCTCGATAGTGCCCAAAAACGCATCAAAGAAGCTTAAATGTAAGCCATTACAGGTTTTGATAATTGCACGGATTTCAGGGTTAATGATGCTGGTAAAAACCAAAGGCTTCAGATTGCTTTGCTCGAAAGCTGCATTGATGATTTGTAGCATTGCCCGTGCTTTTTCAGGGGTATCTACAAAAGGATAAGTTGCGTGTTTGAAAGTAACGCCTTCGAATTGATCCAATAATGCTTTACCCATACTTTCTGATGTCAAACCGGTTCTATCAGAAATAAAAAAAGCAGTCCTTCTGGCCATGATTTGCGCTCCTAAGCGTGAAATTTATTGGGCTGGTTTTGTGTTGTAACAGATGAATCGTTAATGAAAATTGCAAGGAGTTGCAACTTAAGTTAATTTGCAAAATCAAATGAATATAAACATATCATAAAAAGTAAATTTTGAACAATTCAAGCTGCCTGTAAAACATTACATCAAGTTACAAGTGAATATAAACAAGCAAAATACACATTTTATTTCAAATAAAATAAAAATTTGGAATTATATTTTAAAATATAAACCTTGTTAGATGAGGTTTTATTTGTTTGATGGTTGTTAACTACATGATTAAAAAGGTATTAATGGTAAATTTGATGTTGTGTAGTTAAATTTCATGTGGATTGTGCAGGCCTGACAAGCAATTTTTAAAACTGCTGTCGTAGTTTTTTTGATTCAAAAAACATGACACTGAATAATTGAGTGGTTAGAATACGCCTGCAAGATTTACTCTTTTTTAACTTGTTCACAATTGGATTAAGAAATGGCTGCAAATTACGTTATTTGGTTTGAAAATCTGCGAATGACCGATGTAGAAAGCGTTGGCGGTAAAAATGCTTCTCTGGGTGAGATGATTAGTCAGCTTACTGAAAAAGGTGTACGTGTTCCCGGAGGCTTTGCAACAACAGCAGAAGCGTATCGCGCATTTTTGGCACATAACGGTCTGAATGAGCGTATTTCTGCAGCCTTGGCTGCATTGGACGCTGAAGATGTCACAGAGTTGGCTCGTGTCGGCAAAGAAATCCGCCAATGGATTTTGGATACGCCTTTCCCGGAGCAACTGGATAATGAAGTGAAACAAGCTTGGGATAAAATGGTGGCTGATGCCGGTACTCCGGACATTTCCGTTGCTGTTCGTTCGTCTGCTACTGCAGAGGATTTGCCTGATGCGTCTTTTGCCGGCCAACAAGAAACATTCCTGAATATTAACGGCTTGGAAAATGTTAAAGATGCGATGAAACATGTATTCGCCTCTTTATATAATGATCGCGCGATTTCTTACCGTGTGCATAAAGGTTTTGCGCATGATGTGGTAGCTTTGTCTGCCGGTGTTCAGCGTATGGTTCGTTCAGACAGCGGTGCAGCCGGTGTGATGTTTACTATTGATACGGAATCAGGCTTCGAAGATGTTGTATTTGTAACGTCTTCTTACGGCTTGGGTGAAACCGTTGTTCAAGGTGCTGTAAACCCGGATGAGTTTTATGTTCATAAACCCACTTTAAAGGCTGGAAAACCTGCGATTTTACGTAAAACTTTAGGTTCCAAGTTAATTAAAATGACCTTTACCGAGCAAGCTCAGGCAGGTAAATCGGTACAAGTGGTTGATGTTAACGAGGCAGACCGCAAGCAATTCTCTATTTCTGATGAAGAAATTACAGAGCTGGCTCAATACGCGTTGATTATTGAGAAACATTACGGCCGACCAATGGATATTGAATGGGGTCGCGATGGGGTTGACGGTAAATTGTATATTTTGCAGGCTCGGCCAGAGACGGTTAAATCTCAAGAAAAAGAGAGCGGAAACCGTAGTTTGCGTCGTTACAACATCGCTGAAAAATCGGAAGTGTTGTGTGAAGGCCGTGCGATTGGTCAAAAAGTCGGCCAAGGTAAAGTGCGTTTGGTTAAAGATGCGTCGGAGATGGACAGCGTTCAAGCCGGCGATGTTTTGGTTACCGATATGACTGACCCGGACTGGGAGCCGGTTATGAAGCGTGCTGCGGCGATTGTAACCAATCGTGGCGGCCGTACTTGCCACGCGGCAATTATCGCCCGGGAATTGGGCATTCCTGCAGTGGTTGGATGCGGTGATGCAACCAGCGTACTTTCAGACGGCCAAGAAGTTACAGTGTCTTGTGCCGAAGGTGATACAGGCTTGATTTATGCAGGCCTGTTGAATGTAGAAGTTACAGATGTTGCTTTGGATAATATGCCGCAATCACCTGTTAAAATTATGATGAACGTCGGTAATCCTGAGTTGGCATTTAGTTTTGCAAATCTGCCTAGCGAAGGTATCGGTTTGGCACGTATGGAATTTATCATTAACCGTCAAATCGGTATTCACCCTAAAGCTTTGTTGGAGTTTGATAAGCAAGATGATGGTTTGAAAGCGGAAATTACAGAGCGTATTGCAGGTTACGCTTCTCCCGTTGCATTTTATGTAGATAAGATTGCAGAAGGGGTAGCTACTTTAGCGGCTTCTGTTTATCCGCGTAAAGTGATTGTCCGAATGTCTGACTTTAAATCTAACGAATACGCGAACTTAGTGGGCGGTAATATTTACGAACCTCACGAAGAAAATCCTATGTTGGGTTTCCGAGGTGCGGCCCGTTATGTATCTGAAGATTTTAAAGAATGTTTTGCATTGGAATGTCAGGCTCTGAAACGTGTGCGTGATGATATGGGACTGACCAATGTGGAAATTATGATTCCATTCGTGCGCACGCTAAGTGAAGCTGAGTCAGTTGTTAAGGCATTAAAAGAAAACGGCTTAGAGCGTGGTAAAAACGGTTTGCGTTTGATCATGATGTGTGAGCTGCCAAGTAATGCTTTGTTAGCAGAACAGTTCCTCCAGTATTTTGATGGGTTCTCTATCGGTTCTAACGATATGACTCAATTAACTTTGGGTGTAGATAGGGATAGCGGTGGTCCGATTGCAAGTACCTTTGACGAACGTAACCCTGCTGTAAAGGTCATGTTGCATTTGGCTATTTCAGCGTGCCGTAAGCATAATAAATATGTAGGTATTTGCGGTCAGGGTCCTTCTGATCATCCGGATTTCGCTAAATGGTTAGTTGAAGAAGGAATTGAAACTATTTCTTTGAATCCTGACACTGTGATTGAAACATGGTTGTATTTAGCTAAAGAGCTGAATAAATAATCATATATTTAATCTTAAACTAACTAAGATCCAGCTTATTTTAAATGTAAGCTGGATCTTTTGTTTTTAGAGGATAAGTATTTTCCCTATGGAATAATAAAAAACGGCCAATTTATTGGCCGTTTGATAAATTATGCGAATTTAGATTAATGGGCGGCTACTTTAACTTTCTGCCATAAATTTACAGTCAGTTTTTTAGCATCATCACTCATTTGTGGCATCACAAACCCATCTTTCATATCTTGCTCATTAGGGAAAATCGATCGAGTTGCAACTAAGGCAGGATCCATTTTTTCGCGAGCAGGAAGGCTGGCAGGGGCAAAGGTAACGTAATTACCATTTTTAGCAGCAATATCAGCATCTAAAGTATAGTTGATATATTTGTGTGCGTTCGCGATGTTTTTGGCATCGGCAGGAATAAGCCAAGATTCAATCCAAAAGCCCATGCCTTTTGGTGTCAACACTTCTACGCCAACATTGTTTTTTACTTCTTTGGAGCGGGCTTTAGCCATGTTTAAATCTCCACCGTTTCCGGCTGCCAGACAGATGTCACCACGGGCTAATTCATCGATAACAGAAGGGCTAAAGCGTTTGATATCCGGACGAATAGCTTTTAAAACTTCAGCGGCTGCTTTGATGTCATCAGGATTGTCGCCTTTAGGATCTTTGCCCAAATAGTTCAAAACAATCGGGAACATTTCACTGGGCGTATCCCATAAAGCAATACCGCAAGATTTTAATTTATTGGTATATTCAGGTTTAAATAATAAATCCCAACCGTTTTCAGGAAGGTTGTTGCCTAAAATTTCTTTGCCTTTGGCAGTAATTGCTAATGTGTTTACCCCTGAAAAATATGGCACGGCATATTCGTTACCCGGGTCTGCAGATTCCAACATTTTCAACAGTTCAGGGTCTATATTTTTGTAATTGGGGATTAGCTCTTTGTTAACCTTTTGATAGGCACCAGCTTTAATTTGTCGTGGAAGAAAAGCGATACCAGGTACAACCAAGTCATAACCTGATTTTCCTGTCAGCATTTTAGCTTCTAGGGTCTCATTATTTTCATACAAGTCGTATGTCAGGTTTAAATTGTTTGCTTTTTTGAATTCTTCGACAGTACTTTCATCTACATAGTTTGACCAGTTGTAGATGTTGAGCGTGTCGGTAGCGGGCACTTCACCGGCATTGGCAGCAGTTGCAGCAGCATCTGCTTGAGGTTGGGCTGTTTTTTGCTCGCTTTGTCCACCGCAAGCTGTTAAAGCTAATGCGGTTAACATTGTTAATAAAGATTTTTTCATACGGGTTTTTTTCCTGATGAAAGAGTTATTAAGTAATTAAATTATCAAAATTACCACCCCA
This sequence comes from Neisseria weaveri, assembly GCF_900638685.1. Classification (NCBI taxonomy): domain Bacteria; kingdom Pseudomonadati; phylum Pseudomonadota; class Betaproteobacteria; order Neisseriales; family Neisseriaceae; genus Neisseria; species Neisseria weaveri. The sequence goes on from NZ_LR134533.1 coordinate 2,001,521, forward strand.
CAAAACCCCGGTGGTAATCCGTAATTATTGTAATAGAAGTGTTAATAAAAATCAAAATGATATCTAAATATGGATAGGATGCTTTACTGTGTATATTGTTATTGGAAGTGAACATATTCGGTTTTAGTGATTGTCGTTTCCAAGATAAAAAATACTGTGGGAATGAAAAAATACTGATAAAAACTTGCATATAATCAGCTAAGTCTTTAAAATCGAACGTTTACGAAATTTTGATTTTCATCAGGAGATTTTATATATGGCCAATAGCGCACAAGCCCGTAAACGTGCTCGCCAAGCTGTTAAACAACGTGCTCATAATGCCAGCTTGCGTACCGCTTTCCGCACTGCAGTAAAAAAAGTATTGAAAGCTGTTGAAGCCGGTGACAAAGCCGCTGCACAAGCAGTATATGCTGAATCAGTTAAAGTGATTGACCGTATCGCCGATAAAGGCGTATTCCACAAAAATAAAGCTGCTCGTCATAAGAGTCGCTTGTCTGCAAAAGTTAAAGCATTAGCTTAAATTATTGCAGTTAACCTAAATCATTTGAAAATACCCCGATGAAACGGACGAGAGTTTGTTTTCGGGGTATTTTAATTTCTTGGCTTTTTCGCTATAAAATGAAAAATAAAATAATTTAAGACTGGTTTTAGTCCCATTATTATGGATTTTGTTTTATGAGAAATATCATGAAAGTACGCAATGTATTTATGGTTGTAGGGGGTAGCCTATTGGTGGAATATGCTTTCGCTAACGGGGCTGATGCAGCTTGGCAATGCACCTTGTTACAGGATAATACTGCCCGTTTGGCATGTTTTGATCAGGTTTATGGTGCGCAGCTTCCTTCTAGGCAAATATTTCACCAGGAAAATAAAAGAAAGCAGCCATCTAAATCTATTGATTTAGTCAAGACGGTTGATGCAAGCTTGAGTAACCAAGAAGCAACAATCGTATTTAGCGATATTAGCCAGACTAAACAACAGCAAGAAAGCGGTGGTTTTGAAAAGGCTGATGTTCAGCAGAATATTGTTGCCGACTCTTATACTCCTTTAAGCATTATGTACGATTTGGACCAAAATGATTCAAGAGGACTGTTTTCTGTGAGGGAACATGAACCTATGTATTTAATTCCTTTTTGGTACAATCGGGCCCCTAATTTTCATCCGGAAACTTCTGCAAGAGGAAGAACCGAAGCGGCGAGATTTTCAGAACAGAGACGTTTGGAATCGAAAATGCAGGTGTCTTTCAAAACCAAGCTTTGGGAGGATGTTTTTAAAACAAGGGCTGATCTCTGGTTTGGATATACACAAAAGTCTGATTGGCAAGTTTATAACCAAGGTACTAAATCGGCGCCATTCCGCAATACGGATTACTCTCCTGAAGTTTTATTAACTCAACCGGTTAAGTCAGATTTGCCCTTGGGTGGAAAGTTACGTGTTTTAGGTTTGGGCTTTGTACATCAATCTAACGGCCAAAGCCGGCCGGAGTCTCGTTCCTGGAATCGAATGTATGCCATGGCAGGCATGGAGTGGGGTAAGCTTACAGTGATTCCTAAAGTATGGCTCAGAACATTTGATCAAAGCGGAAAAGAAGACGATAACCCTGATATCAATCACTTTATGGGTTATGGAGATGTTAAATTACAGTATCGCTTTAATGATAAACAAACTTTGGCTTCGGTAATCCGCTACAATTTGAAGACAGGAAAAGGCTCTGTTGAGGCAGGTTATACATTCCCATTAAAAGGCAAACTGAAAGCTTATGTCCGCGGTTTTCACGGTTATGGTGAAAGCTTGATTGACTATAATCATAAGCAGACAGGTTTAGGTATGGGGTTAATGTTTAATGACTGGGACGGCATATAAATGCCAATTTGATTTTGCAGATACATTTCTTATTATTTCAACACGTATTATAATACTCCGTTGGCGTCAATAATTAATTGGATACTGGTGTATGGCAGACAATGTGGCTCCGGGCGGTAAATTGGCAAGGGCTCTAAAAAAGTACCTGATTACAGGGGTGTTGGTATGGTTGCCGATAGCAGTTACCGTTTGGGTGATTACTTATATTATATCGGCTTCGGATCAGCTGTTTAATTTATTGCCCGCTCATTGGCAGCCGAAATATTTTTTAGGTATTGATGTCCCCGGTTTAGGAGTAGTGGCAGCTGTTTTTATTCTGTTTGCAACAGGTGTGTTTGCTGCCAATGTATTGGGTAAACAGATTATTTCCGCTTGGGATAAGTTCTGGGGAAAAATTCCGGTAGTCAAATCTATTTATTCAAGCGTGAAAAAAGTATCTGAGTCGTTATTGTCTGATAACAGCCGTTCTTTTAAAACGCCTGTATTGGTACCGTTTCCCCAGCCGAATATATGGACCATTGGCTTTGTGTCCGGCAGCTTGTCCGAACATATTGTAAAAGCCTTGCCTGATGAGGATTTTATTTCAGTTTATGTACCGACTACGCCCAATCCTACGGGCGGATATTATGTGATGGTAAGGAAGCATGATATCCAGGAGTTGGATATGAGTGTTGATGAGGCTTTGAAATATGTGATTTCGTTGGGTATGGTAATGCCGGACGAGGCTGTCAAATCCAAAATACTGTTGCAAGACAAAACGGCGGTTTGATTTACTGAGAATAAAAATACCCGGTTCGATATTTTGAGTGTTGGCGGTATTTTAAAATAAGTAATTTTTCAGACGGCCTTGCTAATCAATTTCAAGATGAAAAAATAAAAAGGTGAATTTATGCGTACCAACTATTGTGGCTTAATCAGCGAACAATATTTAGACCAAACCGTTACCGTGAAAGGCTGGGTGCATCGCCGCCGCGACCACGGCGGTGTGATTTTTATCGACTTGCGCGACCGCGAAGGCATCGTGCAGGTGGTGATTGACCCCGACACACCGGAAGCCTTTAAAACCGCCGATTCAGCCCGTAACGAATACGTGTTAAGCATTACCGGTAAGGTACGCAACCGCCCCGAAGGGACGGCCAACGATAAAATGATTTCCGGCAAGATTGAAATTTTGGCGAAAGAAATCGAGATTTTAAACACTGCCGCCACGCCTCCCTTCCAAATCGACGACGAAAACATCAGCGAAAACGTGCGCCTGACCAACCGCGTTATCGACCTGCGCCGCCCGCAAATGCAGCGCAACCTGCGCCTGCGCTACCAAGTAGCCATGGGCGTGCGCCGTTATTTGGATGCACAAGGCTTTATCGACATCGAAACGCCGATGCTGACCCGTTCCACTCCCGAAGGCGCGCGCGACTACCTCGTGCCCAGCCGCGTGCATCCGGGCGAGTTTTTCGCTTTGCCGCAATCTCCGCAGCTGTTCAAACAACTGCTGATGGTGGCCGGTTTCGACCGTTATTACCAAATCACCAAATGCTTCCGCGATGAAGATTTGCGTGCCGACCGCCAGCCCGAATTCACCCAAATCGATATTGAAACCTCGTTCTTAAGCGAGAACGAAATCATGGACATCACCGAAGGCATGGCCAAACAGGTGTTCAAAGACGCATTGGGCGTGGAATTGGGCGATTTTCCACGTATGCCGTTCTCCGAAGCCATGTTCTACTACGGTTCCGACAAACCCGATATGCGCGTGTCGCTCAAATTCACCGAGTTGACCGACTTGATGAAAACCGAAGAATTCAAAGTATTCCGTGCTGCAGCCGACATGAAAGGCGGCCGCGTGGTGGCTTTGCGTGTGCCGAACGGTGCGAAATTAAGCCGAAAAGACATCGACGAATACACCAAATTTGTCGGCATCTACGGCGCGAAAGGCTTGGCTTACATCAAAGTCAACGACGTGAGCAACATCACCAACGGCGAAGACAGCGGCCTGCAATCTCCGATTGTGAAATTCCTGTCTGAAAACTGCCTGAAAGAAATCATTGCCAAAACCGAAGCGCAAAACGGCGACATCATTTTCTTCGGTGCCGACAAAGCCAAGATTGTGAATGAAGCCATCGGCGCATTGCGTATCAAAGTCGGCCACGAACACGGCGCGGAAAACGGCTACTTCGTGGACGAGTGGAAACCGTTGTGGGTGGTTGATTTCCCGATGTTTGAATACGACGAAGAAAACGACCGCTATGCCGCCATGCACCATCCGTTTACTTCGCCGAAACAAGGCCATGAAGATTTGATGGAAAGCGATCCCGAAAACTGCTTGGCGCGTGCCTACGATATGGTGCTGAACGGCTGGGAAATCGGCGGCGGCTCTATCCGTATCCACCGTGCCGACATTCAGGAAAAAGTGTTCGCCGCCCTGAAAATCACTCCGGAAGAGCAGCAAAACAAATTCGGCTTCCTGCTGGACAACCTGAAATTCGGTGCGCCTCCGCACGGCGGTTTGGCGTTCGGTTTAGACCGTTTGGTCACTTTGATGACCGGTGCCGAATCCATTCGCGACGTGATTGCTTTCCCGAAAACCCAGCGCGCACAATGCTTGCTGACCAATGCGCCGAATGCGGTTGACGAGAAACAACTGCGCGAGTTAAGCCTGCGCTTGCGTGCGAAAGCGACTGAAAACAAAGAAGCATAAGATTCTTTAATTGAAAAAACCGAGGCCGTCTGAAAATTTTTCAGACGGCCTGTTTTCATTATATATATGGCTTAAAAGAGTTTTTCATGTTTATGGTAAGATTTGTATTTTGAGAGTAGCGATTTTAGATTTCTTAATCGTTAGCAGTCATAGTTAATAAAGAGACATAAGATTCCGGGCTTGGGAAAATAAGGCCGTCTGAAAATTTCAGACGGCCTTTATTGATGAGATTATCCTGTTTAAAAGTTTTTTTCTACGGTAACGGATAGGTTGGTATTTTTTCGAGTTGCCCATGCTTGATTACTGTTAACCGTGTAGCGGTGAAAGTTTAATTTGGGTTTAAAGCCTTTATAAGACAGTTTGTTGTGGCTTAAGCTGATATTCCATGTTGTTTCTTTGTTTCTTTGTGATTCGTTGCTTAAGCTGGCAATGCCTTTGTAATTGCGTTTGGCTTGGGTGTAAAAAATACTGCTCTCGAGTCCGCCGGTATGTTTCCAATGTTGGATCCATCCCAAGCTGAATGCATGACGGTTATAAGCGGCGTTGTTTTGCTTAGAGTGGATTTGTTTGTGTTTGGGAATGAAGCGGTTGAATTGATAGCTGCCGATTAATAGCATATCGGGTGTGATTTGATACGCTAAGGATGTATAGAAGCTGTCTTGCAAACCGTTATTCAATTTGGCTCTGTTTGCTTCTCTATAGTCTACAGCATATCGCTCGAATGAATATTGACTTTGCATTTTGTTGGAATGGGTATGGGTGTAAGCAATCTGTGCGCCTATTCCATGGTTAAGCATATAAGGCAGAACCCGCTTTGACTTTTTAGGTTTGCTGCTGAAGTCGTCGCTTCCGCCAAATTGGGCTTGGTAAAAGGGCTTAATCGATAAAGAGTGTCGGTAATCCTGCCATTGCCAGCCCAGATGGATTCTGGAAAAAGCATGGTCGTATTCGGATTTTTTATCCAGGAAATAGCTTGTTCCGTTGATATGACTTTGAAAGATTAAGTTATGGTTTGTTTTCAGCGGCATGAGCTTGCTTATACCCAAGTGGTAGGAAAGGCCTGTTGCTGAAACAGGTGTTTCTGTTGAACATACGCGGTTGCTTATGCAGTATTTCGGGGGAGCATCGTTGATGTTTGATTGGCGGGTAGGGGTCAGTCCAGCATTTAGTTGCCAAGCAGTGGTATTTCTTATGGTGTTTTGAAACCGTGCGATATTGTATTTTACATTTTTAGGGGTTTCCGGTTGGGAAAAAACGGTGTTGAAGTGATTGAGAGATTCTGACCATTGCTTGTCTTCAAACTGCATGGCAGCAAGATCCAACCTGATTCGCGGATTTTCAGGGATTTCTTGTAATAAGTTGTTATAGATTTTAATGGCGGATTTATAGTCTTTTTTCAGATATGCGAGCGTTCCTGAGGCTTGTTGCCGCATCGCAGGATTTTGATGTTGTTCAGGCAGCATGGCGTAGGCTTCAGAAAGAGAGGTCAGTAAGTCTTGCTGCTTGGTATCGATGGCTTGTTGCATTAGAGCAGTCAGCAGCTCCGGATTTTGGATTAAATCTTGATTGGTAATGGTGGGTACAGTGGTTTGATTGGCAGAATGTTCCTGCGCTTGGGTAGTTTGGTGCGATTGTTTTTGCAACGTTTCAACCCATTGCTCTTGTTGTATTTGTTCTGATTGCTGATCAGTGGGTGGATGGATGATTGATGCGGTAGTTAAATTTGATATCGGGATTATTATTAAGGTTAATAATATTTTTTTCATATTAGTATTTGTTTCTAAAAGTTTTTGAATCTATTTATAAAGTTATCTAATCGACTTGTAAAAAAATGTTATTAAATAATTGATAAACGCAATAATATCATCTATCATAGAAAATAGTAATAATTATCGTTAAATTGGGAAATTTCGTAATTTTTAAAAATTTCTATTTTTGAAAGTGGATGCTATGAGTAAAAAAATATTATGCCTTTTGCCTATTTCTTTGTTGGCGGCATGTGCCGGAGGCGGAACCGCTGAACCAAGTACGCCTTTTGCTATTCCGGTTTTAAAAGAAACAAAGATTGTAAACGATAAATCTGAGATTTCGTTTGAAGCAGGTGTTTTGCATGCTGATGATAGCAAGCTGGTAACGCTTCATACTTTGGATGATCCGAAGCAGGCGAAATTGCGGAAGTTGGATATACATCATCATGGTAATTTCGGTCCAAGAGTTGATGATGCTTTTGTTTATCAGACACCCGATGGGAAGTTATTCAGATTCGGTACTTATAACACGCCTATACTTCAGGACGGCTTTTCTCCGAGCTACACTCTTAAAAATTCTCATGAGGGCCAGGCAACAGAAAATGGCGGACGTTTGTTTGCCTGTTGCTCTTTCCAATGGAGGCAGGCATCTGCGACGAGATTGGACAACGTCGGTTACGGAGCATGGATTGATCCGAACGGTAAAGTCGATTTGTTTGTCGGCGGTGTGCCTGCAGATGTAGCGAAAATGCAAGGTGCTTGGAATAATGAAGGCAAGCCTAAAGGTACGGCAATCTATGAAGTATGGGGTGTTCGTGAGAAAGGCGGAAAATTTGTGACTTCTTCATACACCGGCTTCTCAACTCCGACTGATGGCAAATATCCTCGTGGCAAGCCTGAGGCTTCTTATATTTTAGTTAATTTTAATACCAATAAATTAGGCGGAACCATTTTGGGTAATCAAGATTATGGTCCGGATGTTGTGATGGGTAATGTTGATATTGTCGGTAATAGTTTTAGTGGCTCGGCTAAGTCAGGTGGAGTTAACGGCAATGTTGAAGGTAAGTTTTTTTCTTCTGATGGTAAAGAGATTGGCGGCAAAGTGGTATTTGACCAAAGCCGTTCTTTAGATACCGTATTCGGCGGCATGCGTGATAAATATAACCCTAGTGATGAATCGCTTGATTTACCCACTATCGCCAAATAATTGTTACAAAGGAAAGTAAAATGTCATTTCCGTTTAAACCGGCTTTTTTAGCATTAATGGTTGCTCAGGTTTATCCTTTGGCGGTTTACGCCGAGACTGCTCCGCAAAATTCTAGTACACCTGAAGCTGCCAATACCACTACTTTGGAAGCAGTAAAAGTACGTGGTCAGCGTCGTGTTCAAAATTTGGGAGAAGAACGTGTCCGCCGTAAAGCACTGGATGAGAGAATGGTGCAAGACGAGCATGATTTGGTTCGTTATGATCCCGGTGTAACCGTTGTAGAAGGCGGTCGTGCCGGCTCCAACGGCTTTGCTATTCGTGGTGTGGATAAAGACCGTGTTGCTATTAATGTGGACGGTTTGGCGCAGGCTGAAAGCCGTTCTTCAGAAGCATTCCAAGAGTTGTTTGGTGCTTACGGCAACTTCAATGCAAACCGAAATGCAGCTGAAATTGAACATATTTCAGAAGTAACCATTACCAAAGGTGCGGATTCTTTAAAATCCGGTAGCGGTGCGTTGGGTGGTGCGATTAATTACAAAACCAAATCTCCAAGCGATTATTTAAACGATGAGAAAAATTATTTCTTGGGCTTGAAAACCGGTTATGTAGGAAGGAATAATCAGCGTTTCAGCAGCATGACTGCAGCAGGGCGTTTCAAAGGTTTTGAGGCTTTGGGTGTGTACACACGAAGAAAAGGTGATGAAACCAAAAATAATGCTAAATCGTTGGTATATGAAGTTAAAGACACCAATAAAGTGTATAACCCGGCTGACCCAAGTATTAGTATGACTGATATCCATTATCCTGATCGGATTAAATCATATGGTAAGTTAAGAAGTTTACCTGATCCGCAAAGATGGAATGCCGAAAGCGTGTTGTTGAAAGGCGGCTACCGTTTTGGTTTTAGTGATAAGGATGAAAACTATTTCGGTGCGGTTTTTGAAGAAAGCAGAAACGACAGAAAAACCGAAGAGCTGTCTAATTTGTTTGCCTCAGATTTCTCAGGTAATGCGAGTGCGGATACCCGTAACCGTCAAGATGTTAGTTATAGAAAACGGGTTGGTTTTGAATTTGAAAACCGTATTAATGATGTTGCTTGGTGGCCTTGGGATGAAATCAAATTCCGTTGGGACAAGCAAGATATCTTAATGAATACTTGGACATGGGATTTACCGACTAATTATGCTTTAAAAGGCATTAACAGCGAAGTTTACCATTCGTTCCGTCAATTGAAACAATATAGTCAGCAAAGCCGAATAGATGCAGAGAAAACCATTGAGTTTGATTCTTTCCCTTTGGCATGGGCTATGCAGTACGGATTGGGTTGGGGTAAAGGCAGTAATGAGAATGACGACCAAACTTATTTTGCCAGACTGCATGATAGAAATATTATGACTTCAAGCTCGGGGCAGCGTACTTTCTTGACCGAGAGTGAATCAAAAAACAGAAATTTATACTGGAATCATATTTTCCGTTTCGGTGGACAGCAGCAGTATAAATTGAATTTGGGTTGGCGGCACGACCGCGTTCAAAGTAAAGCCTTGGATAATCCGACTTATCCGCAATCGTTGAAATTATTGGTGCCCGGTTTGGGAAACGGTACAACGCATAAAGGCAACAGCTACAGCCTTGGTTTCGACTGGCGTTTCCATCCAAACTTTAACTTTTTGGCCAAATACAGCAGCGGCTTCCGTGCACCGACTTCTGACGAAAACTGGTTGCTGTTCCCTCATCCGGACTTCTATTTATTGGCCAGTCCCAAGTTGAAGCATGAAACTGCGAAAAACTACGAATTGGGTATTGCCGGTAGCGGTAAAGCCGGTGAATTCCGTTTGTCCGGTTTCAAAACCAAATACCGTGACTTTATCGAATTGGCTTATTTAGGTCCGTCTAACTTGACTACGCGTATTGCCATGCTGTCAAACGGCGACAAACTTTTGGGTGCGCCGGTATGGCAAAACGTAAACCGTGCTTCGGCTAATGTAAACGGTATCGAATTCCAAGGTAAATGGAATTTGGACAGTATTGGTTTGAGTAAAGGTATGCATACAGGTTTGGTGGCCAGTTATATCAAAGGTAAATCCAAGCATGAAAACGGTAAGAATTATCCGATTAATGCTTTGGCGCCTTGGTCGGCAACTTGGTCGCTGGGTTATGACGCACCGTCCAAACGCTGGGGGCTGACGACTTTTGTGACCCATACCGCAAGGAAAAAACCTGAAGATACCATCCGCAGTTCGGACGAACGCGATGAACCGTTCCCATTTGCACGCCACAGTGGCAACTATACTTTGTGGGATATGGCAGGCTATTATAACTTCGGCAAACACGTTACTTTGCGTGCGGGCGTGTACAACATTACCAATAGAGAGTACTATTCGTGGGATTCCCTGCGCAGTATCCGTGAATTCGGTACGGTTAACAGGGTGGACAACTGTAACGTCGGCAACGGTCCGCAACACGCAACTTGCGCGCATGCCGGTATCACACGTTTCAGCGCACCGGGACGTACGTTTAACGTAACACTTGAAGCGCGATTCTAATATCTGGTTTTTCAGACGGCCTCTAACTGAAGAGGCCGTCTGAAAATAATGTACTGTAAAAAGGAAGAGACATGACTACAGAATTAACATTTGCACAACGTCTGAAAGAAGAAAACCGCACTACGCATGACAGCGTGGACAATTTGGTTATGTCCGTAGAGCCGTTTGTCAGCAATGAAAACTATACCAAGTTTTTGAAACTGCAATCTGTTTTTCATAAAATTGTTGACGATATCTATAAAGATGAAGCGTTAAACAAAGCGATTCCCCAATTGGCAGACATGGCGCGTTATGATGCGGTTGTTCAAGATTTGAAAGACTTGAACAGCGAGCCCTATCAATTTTCCGGCAATCTGCCTAAACCCGAAGGCAATGAAGCCATCGGTTGGCTTTATTGTGCGGAAGGTTCAAACTTGGGCGCGGCGTTTTTGTTTAAAGATGCGCAAAAATTAAGTTTTAATGCCGACAATGGTGCGCGCCACTTGGCTCCCCATCCCGACGGCCGTGGCCAACACTGGCGTGAGTTTGTGGTTTATCTGAATAATTTGGGTTTGGATAAAGCTGCTCAAGATGAGGCGATTAAAGGCGCGAAAGATGCATTTGCATTCTATAAAGTGATTTTGCGTGAAATCTTCGGCTTGCCAGAAGGTGCAGAAGCACCAGTCAAAGCATAATTTGATTGCTGTTTAATATGGAAAGGCCGTCTGAAATTTTCAGACGGCCTTGTTTATTTGGTTTTTTATTTATTGATATTGGACAGAATCGTTACCGCTTTTTTTCTGGATAAATTCAATTTTGTAACCGTCAGGATCTTCAACGAAAGCGATGACGGTGGTGCCGTGCTTCATCGGGCCGGCTTCGCGGACAATGTTGCCGCCTTTCTGTTTAACCAAATCACATGCTGCGTAGGCGTCGTCCACTTCGATGGCGATGTGGCCGTATGCGTTGCCTAAATCGTAGCTTTCCGTATCCCAATTGTGGGTTAATTCTAAAACGGTAGTGTCCGACTCTTCGCCGTAGCCGACAAATGCCAATGTAAACCGGCCTTCCGGATAGTCTTTTTTACGCAGCAGTTTCATACCTAAAACGTCTTGATAAAAAGCCAAAGATTTTTCCAAATTGCCGACGCGCAGCATAGTATGCAGCATTCTCATGGTGGTATTCCTCAAATGTTTTCATGGTTTGTTTTATTTTAACAGTTAATTTTATTTCGGTGGTGAAAAAGGGAGGTAAATTGTTTTGAACTTGAGATGTTTATGCATATCAAACGGTTATTGAAATTTAGATTTCAGCTTCGGGAAAAAAGTTGTCATGCTGTCTGTAATTGTATATAAATATAACCATTAAGAAATGATAAGAATTTTTGTAGTTAAATTACATTTTAGTAAAGTTTTGTTTGATTAACTTTCGATAAAGGAAGTCGAGATGAGGATTGGTATTCCGAAGGAATCTCTGCCCGGTGAAACCCGTGTTGCGTGTACCCCTGCAACCGTAACCCAGCTGCAAAAACTGGGTTTTGAAGTTGTGGTGGAACGCGGCGCCGGTTTGGCGGCGAGTTTGGATGATGCGGCATATGAAGCTGCCGGTGCGCTTGTGGCGGATGCAGCGGAAGTATGGTCTAGCCCGCTGATTTATAAAGTCAACGCACCTTCTGAAAGCGAAGTAGGCCGTCTGAATGCAGGCCAAACGCTGGTGAGCTTCTTATGGCCCGCACAAAATCCCGAGTTGGTGCAAAAGCTTACCGATAAAAAAGTGAACGTGCTGGCTATGGATATGGTGCCGCGTATTTCGCGTGCACAGGCGTTGGATGCGCTGTCGTCTATGGCGAACATCAGCGGCTACCGTGCCGTAATTGAAGCGGCGAATGCGTTCGGCCGTTTCTTTACCGGCCAGATTACCGCTGCGGGCAAAGTGCCGCCGGCGCAAGTGCTGGTGATTGGTGCGGGTGTAGCCGGTTTGGCGGCGATTGGTACGGCAAACTCGTTGGGCGCGGTGGTTAAAGCGTTCGACACCCGTTTGGAAGTGGCCGAACAAATCGAATCAATGGGCGGCCAATTCCTTAAGCTCGATTTCCCGCAAGAGTCGGGCGGCAGCGGCGACGGTTACGCCAAAGTGATGAGCGAAGAGTTTATCGCGGCGGAAATGAAACTGTTTGCCGAGCAAGCCCGACAAGTGGACATCATCATCACGACGGCGGCCATTCCGGGCAAACCTGCGCCGAAGTTGATTACCAAAGAAATGGTGGAAAGCATGAAGCCGGGTTCGGTGATTGTCGATTTGGCGGCGGCTACCGGCGGCAACTGCGAATTGACCAAACCGGGCGAGCTGTTCGTTACCGATAACGGTGTGAAAATCATCGGCTACACCGATATGGCCAACCGTTTGGCCGGCCAGTCCTCACAGCTTTACGCCACCAACCTTGTGAACCTGAGCAAACTGTTAAGCCCGAATAAAGACGGTGAAATTGCGCTTGATTTCGAAGATGTGATTATCCGCAACATGACCGTTACGCGCGACGGCGAAATCACTTTCCCGCCGCCCGCGATTCAAGTGTCCGCCGCGCCGCAACAGCAAGCGCAAGCCGCGCCTGTGGCGAAACCCGAGCCGAAACCCGTTCCGACATGGAAAAAACTCGCTCCAGCGGTAATCGGTGCGGTTTTGGTATTGTGGATGGGTGCGGTAGCTCCGGCCGAATTCTTAAACCACTTTATCGTGTTCGTGCTGGCTTGCGTGATCGGCTATTACGTGGTGTGGAACGTGAGCCATTCGCTGCACACGCCGCTGATGTCGGTAACCAATGCCATTTCCGGCATTATCGTAGTGGGTGCGCTGCTGCAAATCGGGCAGGGTAACGGCGTGGTGTCGTTCCTCGCCTTTATTGCCGTGCTGATTGCCAGCATTAATATCTTCGGCGGTTTCTACGTTACCCGCCGCATGTTGAATATGTTCCGTAAAGGTTAAGGAGGCGAGAATGTCACAAGGATTAGTTACTGCGGCATATATCGTCGCTGCAATCTTATTTATTTTTTCATTGGCCGGCCTGTCGAAACAGGAAACCGCCAAAAACGGCTGCTATTACGGCATTGCCGGTATGGTGATTGCTTTATTTGCCACCGTGTTCAGCGAACAAACCTCAGGCTTGGGTTGGATTATTATCGCTATGGCCATCGGTGCGGCTATCGGTATTTACAAAGCCCAAAAAGTGGAAATGACCGAAATGCCCGAATTGATTGCCTTGCTGCACAGCTTCGTGGGTTTGGCTGCCGTGTTGGTGGGCTTCAACAGCTTTATCGAAGCGGACAAGGTATCTTCCGATATGCACACCATTCATTTGGTGGAAGTGTTTCTCGGCATTTTCATCGGTGCCGTAACCTTTACCGGTTCGATTGTGGCGTTCGGCAAACTGAACGGCAAACTCAGCAGCGCGCCCTTGCAACTGCCTCACAAACACAAGCTGAATCTGGCTGCTTTAGTAGTATCGTTTATCCTGATGCTGGTGTTTGTATCGGCTGATGGCAGCTGGTTGGCTCTGATTCTGATGACCGCCATCGCGCTCGCTTTCGGTTGGCATTTGGTGGCCTCCATCGGCGGTGCTGATATGCCGGTGGTGGTTTCCATGCTGAACTCGTATTCAGGCTGGGCGGCCGCCGCAGCGGGCTTTATGCTTGCCAACGACTTGCTGATTGTTACCGGTGCGTTGGTCGGATCAAGCGGTGCGATTTTGTCTTATATTATGTGTAAGGCCATGAATCGCTCGTTCATTTCCGTGATTGCCGGCGGCTTCGGCACCGACGGTTCTTCCACAGCAGCAGGCGGAGAAGAAATCGGCGAATACCGCGAAGTGAAACCTGCCGAAGTGGCTGAAATGCTCAAAGGCGCAAACTCAGTGATCATCACGCCCGGATACGGTATGGCCGTTGCCCAAGCGCAATACCCCGTTGCCGAAATCACCGATTTACTGCGCAAACAAGGTGTGGAAGTGCGCTTCGGTATCCACCCCGTAGCAGGCCGTCTGCCCGGACACATGAACGTATTGCTGGCCGAAGCCAAAGTGCCTTACGACATCGTGTTGGAGATGGATGAAATTAACGATGATTTCCCCGAAACCGACGTGGTGCTGGTGATCGGCGCGAACGACACCGTGAACCCTGCCGCCCAAACCGATCCGAACAGCCCGATTGCCGGCATGCCGGTATTGGAAGTGTGGAAAGCCAAAGAGGTGGTGGTATTCAAACGCTCGATGAACACAGGTTATGCCGGCGTGCAAAACCCGCTGTTCTTCAATGAAAACAGCGTGATGTGCTTCGGCGATGCGAAAGCGACTGTGGATGAGATTCTGGCGGAATTGAAGAAATAAGGCCTTCTGAAAAATATAGTATTTGTTTAAGCGTTTAAACAAAGGCCGTCTGAAAATTTTCAGACGGCCTTTGTTATTTACACAGATGGAGTTTAATCAGGATCGAGTTCACTAAGTTCTTGAACATCCCGATATTGCAATTCGGGCAGTTCGGCGAAATATTTTTCGGCGCATTCGATTTTCAAACGCTCAGAGTAACGGAGTTGGTCTTTATCCACGCCCGCTTGTATACCTTTAGCTGTGCCTTTGGTTTCTGCAACGAAAAACGCTTGTTTCCCGGTTTCGGCAACTACCGCCCAGTCGGGATTGTAGTTGCCCAAAGGTGTGGGAATCTTGAACCATTTGGGTAGTTTGAAATAGAAAGGTATTTTTCCAAACGTATCGTCGTTGTAGTTTTCACAATCGCGGGCGAAATTTTTTTCAATAGCTGAATCCAGCGGGATATAGTTTTCATTAATGGTTTTCTCCGGTCTGCTTACTTTAAACGTGTAGTCGTTTTCGTAAAACTCCGTGCCGTTGGTTTCCATATCTCGCCATTTTTCCATCAGGCTTTGGCAATAGCGTTCGTCTTCGCTGATGTCGTAGCGTATGCCTTTTACCATCAGGTTTTGCAGAGCAACGTTGATTTTGTCGGCGGCAAGGTCGATAAAACGTTGCGGATTGCCGGGTAGGTCGGGCAGGCGGTCGGATTGGACGAGGATTTCATACACGGTGCGCCGTGTCAGCCCCGTTTTTTTCTGAATGGCACCCAATACGTCGGGAATAGCCCATTCGGCTTCCACGGCCAAGCTGCGGCTGGCGGTTTCTTCTGCCCAAACGCCGTCGGTTTGCGACTGCTTGATTCGGGCTTTGTGCATTTGTATTTTCGGTTTTTGGATTTCGGGCATATGGCGCACGGTTTCGGCGGCGGATTCAATCAGTACGGCCGTGTCGAAATCCACGCGGTAGCGCGGTTTGCGGCTGAGTTTCTGCCAAACGGCCTGAAACGCGGGGTCGAGCGTAAAATCTTTACGGTAGCGCACGGTTTTTTTACGGGCGGCGTTTTTGATATTGTCCGATGCAAACGTGATGCCGCACTCGTCTTGGTATTCCTGTTGCAGTGTGGCGGCAAAATGCTCGTAGCTTTCATTGGGAATAACCGTGAGTACGTTCACTTTTTCATCGCGCACCCGCACACCGCTTTGGTTGACTGCCAAACGCAGGCCGCGTCCGATTTCCTGCCGTTTTTTGATCGGCGAGTTGCTTTCGTTAAGCGTGCAGATTTGAAACACGTTCGGGTTATCCCAGCCTTCTTTCAGGGCGGAATGTGAAAAGATAAAGCGCAAAGGACTGTCGAACGAAAGCAGCGTTTCTTTGTCGCGCATAATCAGATGGTAAGTGTCGTTGTCGGCCTGCGTTGTACCGTTGGTGTTTTTCAGACGGCCTTGTTTGTCTTGCGAAAAATAGCCGTTGTGTACGCCTTCCGGGCTTTCTCCGCCCGAAAGTTCGGTGTAAATCTCTTCAAACCACAAAGCAAACTTGCCCGCTTCGCCCGCCGCCGTGCGGTAGTTTTCCACCTTGTCGATAAAAAACAGCGACAGCACCTTGATGCCGTAGGCTTTCAGGCGTTTTTCCTTTTTCAGGTGTTCGGCAACGGTATGGTGAATCTGCATTTTCATGATATTGTCGCGCATCGCATCACCGCTGCCGCGCTCGATTGTTCGGCCGTCTGAAAGCGCGATTTCCTGTGTTTCGCTATCCATGCCTTCAATGATAAAGCCGTGTCGGTAGGCTTCGTTGCCGCCCGATTTGTCAAACAAATCATCGCCGCTTTTTACGCTCACGGTTTTCTTTTTCGTCTGCCGTGCATCCTGAACCAGAATGTTCACTTTCGCTTTCAGACGGCCTTTTGCTGGCCGCACCACTTCCAGCAGCTCTACCGGCGCACCATTCACATCGTTTTGCGCCGTAACCGACAACACTTCGATCTGCTTAACCAGCTTCAGGTTATAAGCCTGCACCGGGTTCAGGCTGTAAATCTTGTGGCGGCTTGCTTTGTGGGTGGCCGAATAACGCAATGTAAACAGCGGGTTGAGCGATTCAATCGCTTTCAGACGGCCTTCCGTTTCCATATTCTGCGGTTCGTCGATAATCACAATCGGACGCGTTTGGCTGATTTGCGTAATGGGCGCATCGCCGCTTTCGTTGACCTGATTGATCACATTCAAGTCTTTTTCAAACGACTGGATATTGATGACCAAAATTTCAATATTGTCGTTAACGGCAAAAGAGCGCAACGCCGACAAACGGCTGCTGCTGTATTCTGCATAATTCATCACGGGCTTGTCGAACAGGTCGGCAAAGTGCGTGCGCGTGCTGCGCAGGGTTTGCAATACCCCCTCGCGGATGGCCACGCTCGGCACCACAATCACAAACTTCGTCCAGCCGTATTGCCGGTTCAACTCGAAAATCGTGCGCAGATAAACATAGGTTTTGCCCGTACCCGTTTCCATTTCTACCGAAAAATTCAAGCCGTGTTTGCCGATGTCGGTTTCAGGCAGGCCTTTTTCAGCCTGTACCGTATTCAGATTGCGGCCTATGGTTTCCCAATCCAAAGCCAATTCATTACCCACAAAGCGGTTGGGAGCGCTGCTTTGCAGGGAAAAAACCTGTTTGCAGTCCGGCTGCCCTTCAAACAGGCCGACGACTGCTTTTTCCGCATCAAGCTGGTAATTCAGTTGTTCAAATTTCAGTTCCATATCGTTTTCTTTTTAAGATCATCACTTGCATTGAGCAGATATTTTTAGACGGCTGCGGCGGTTTGAAACGGCTTGAAAACCTTAAAACCGTATCTGCCGTAGGGCGGGCATCCCTGCCCGCCGAATCGGACGGCAACATGGGCAGCAGCACGGCGGGCAAGGATGCCCGCCCTACGGGCTTTTTTGCTTATTGCCGCATTTGGCCGGTAGGTCGGATACTTGTATCCGACGGCCTGATGGGCGGGCATTGTCGGATTCAAGAATCCGACCTACACACATTCAAAAACAATGCCCGCGTCGCGCATCTGCAAAACGGTATTGCTTTTTAGCGCGTCATTACCGTCAAACAAATGGTCGAGTGCCACGACTTTGGCGGGATTTTCGGCAATCACCGTATCTATCAAAGCTTCGTCGGCGCGGGTAAGCAGCAGGGCGGTGCGTTTGCCCGTGTCTTCGTCTTCCGCCCAATACACGCCGTCTGATACATGTAGTGGGCAGGTGAGTTTCAAACCTAAGCGCAGCATCAGTTCGTAGGCCATATTCAGCGGTTCGACATGTTCGGCAACAGGATCGATAAACATGGCCAGTTGCGCCTCGAGGCCGTCTGAACCGTTTTCAGACGGCCTCCGCGGTTTGAAATGGCTTTCGGCCAGTTTGAATACCTTGAAGCCGGTATCAACGGTTTTTTCAGGGTGTTGTTCGCAGATTTGCCTGCCCGCACGGCGGATGCGTTCTTTGGCGATTTCGGCGATGGTGTCGAAACTGGCTTTGCGCGCTTCGGATTTTTCGTCGGTTTCTTCGGGCAGTTGCACGCAGATATAGCGGCGGTTGCCATCGTCTTCGGCGTTAAGCTGCATCACGGCATGGGCGGTGGTGCCGGAGCCGGAGAAGAAGTCGAGGATTAAATCACATGAATTTGATCCAAGTATTAGTGCCTGTTTAATTAAACTGACTGGTTTTGGATAATCAAAAAACTGTTTACCACTCATTAATTCTTTCAAATCACGATTAGCGGCATCTGTATGACCAACCTCTGTGTATTCCCAAATAGTTGAACTGGTGCGCCCTTTTTTTACTTCAGATAAAAATCTCTTAATACTGGGTACATTGTCCCCCTTTTCTCCAAACCAAATACGATTATCAGAAACCAATTCTAAAAATTTTTCTTGAGAAACTCGCCAGCAACTTCCGCTTTGGGGCAAAACTTTCCTTCCACTTGGTGTAATAATTTCATAAATATCTTTTTCGTTTGTTCTTCCAATTGATAAATCACCAGCTTTCCAGGCACCGCGTGGATCATTATCACGATTGGTATATCGCTTATCTTGTTCTTCTGTTCTTGGTAATAAGTTCTGTTGATATTCCAAAATATTTTTTGCATAAACTAATACAAAATCATGATTAGTTGAAAAAAATTTTGCATCATTTTGAATGCCATATTTCTTTTTCCAAATCACATCAGCCACAAAATTCTCTGCCCCAAACACTTCGTCACACAGCAGTTTCAATTGCGCCTGTTCGTTATCGTCAATCGAGATAAAAATCACACCGTCGTCGTGCAGCAGGGTTTTCGCCAGATGCAGGCGCGGCAGCATCATGGAGAGCCAGTTGCTGTGGTAATGACCGCTTTCCTTGCTGTTTTTGCGCCATGCGCCTTGAAACACGCCGTCACGTTTCAGGTAGCCTTCGTCGTCTTTGTCGCCGACGCGACGGGCGTATTCTTCGCGGGTTTCGCTGAATTTGTCGGGATAGATAAAGGAATCGCTGCCGGTGTTGTAAGGCGGGTCGATATAGATCATCTTCACGCTGCCAGCATAGGCTTTTTGCAGGATTTTCAGGGCTTCGAGGTTTTCAGCTTCGATAAAGAGATGGTTCGTGCCGTCGAAATCCACCGATTCGGCTTGGCAGGGAATCAGTGTGTTGGACGTGGGCGCTTGCAGCGTGCGGTAGGCCTCGCTTTTGCCTGCCCAGTTGAGCTGGTAGCGTTCGTTGTGATGGGCGAGATTCTCTTCGCCGAGAATGAGCTTGAGTTTTTCCCAGTCGATTTGGTCTTCGCAAAAGGCTTCGGGAAAGAGAGATTTTAGTTTTAATATGTTGATTTTATTGTAATTTTCATTTATAATTTGGTTGCTGGTTGCTGGTTGCTGGTTGCTGGTTGCTGGTTGCTGGTCCATATTTCGCCTTAGAGTTAAAAAGTGTAATGATAACAGAGTTTTTTAGTTTGCTAAGGTTGAAAATAGGCCGTCTGAAAATTTTCAGACGGCCTTTTACTGTTAATTAAATAAGCAAAAATCAGTAAATCGCTTTGCCGTTTACGGCCAGCGTTTCTGCAATATCGTCGGCCAGTGTTTTGCAGTCTGCCAGGGTCAGGTTGCCGATGGTGATGCGTACGGCGGGTTTTTTGCCGAAGTTGAATGAAGCGCCGCTTTGTACGGCCCAGCCTTTGGCGGCGAGAAACTGGATGATTTGGGATTCGTTGGGTACGGGCAGCCAGATGTGCTGACCTTCGCCTGTGCTGCCGGGAACATGGATGCCGTGTTGTTTGAGATGGCTAATCAGGCTGTCCCGACGGCTTTGATAACTTTCGGCAATGTTTGCGAGGCCGTCTGAATCCAGTTGTTGCCAAAGGTGCAGGGTGATGTGTTGGAGGAGTTTGCTTATCCAGCGCGGGCCGAGTGAGAAGCGTTTTTTCATGGCACGCAGGGTAGGGCCGTTGCTGGCGGCAATAGCGATGCGGGCATCGGTGCCGAGAAATTTGCTGGTGGAAGTGCTGTAAATCCATTCGTTGGTAAAGCCTTCCATGCCGTGGAAAGGTTTGCGGCTGAGGGCTGCCCAGTGGTCGTCGATAATCAGGAGCGGATTGTGGCGACTGAGCCATTGTTGCCATTGCTGCCAGCGGTTTTTGCTGTAACAGATACCGGTCGGGCTGTGGGCGCGGGCGGTCAGGATGACGGCGGAAATGTGGTCTGGGGATAGGTGGGCGGGGATAACGGCGCCTTCTTCGTCCATTTCCATCGGTACGGCTTCGAGCCGCAGGTGGGCGAGTAAAGCGGGTAAAGGCAGCCAGCACGGGGATTCTACCAATATTTTGGCTCCGGGCATGCAGCGTTGGGTAAGTGCGCGTTCGATGATTTCAAGGCTGCTGGAGAGCAGCATGGTTTCGGTTTGTATGCCGGTGTTGTTTTGTAACCAGTTTTCGATAAAACGGATTAATTCGGGGTGATCGCCGTGATTGCCGACATCGTTGGCAAGTTGATAGTGCGCGAAAGTGTGTTGGTCTAGGCGGGGAAGCAGGTTGGGGTCTATGTTGCCTGAAGCCAAGTCGATCAGATTCGGCGGCGTGGCGGTTTCCGTGTGCAGGATTTCGGTTGTGTGGGGGACGAAGCTGCCGCGGCGTCCGTCGGTTTCGATAATGCCGGCATGTCTGAGTTGTTTGTAGGCGGCGGAAACGGTGTTGGGGTTGACGTTTAATTCTGCGGCCAGCAAGCGGACGGTCGGCAGGCGGTGGCCCTCAGGCCAGCTTCCGTTACGGATAAGTTCTTCAATAGAGTGGGCAATATTGACAGCGGTGGTGCCTTTGGGTTTTAATTCACTCATACAAAATCCATTTTGTATTAATACAAAGTAATTTATAGTGGTTTTGAATATTTGGCAAGTATTTTTCAGACGGCCTCACCAAACAGAGCAGAGGCCGTCTGAAAATCTTGATGGTAAATGGACTTAGACGGCTGCCGAACCGTAGCGTATCTGCTTGGTGTTTTGGTATCGGTGATAAGTTTATTTGCGATATAATCCGTGCGATGACAACAATAAATTTATATAAGTAAGGATAAAGGAACGCTACCATGTCGAAAGAATCACAGGGACGGCAGCCTAAAGAGCAGGTTATCCAGCTATATCAAGGCAGTAAACGTATTCATCCTAAACTGGCGAAAGGCCGTTTTACCAATTTGAGGGTGTGGGCGGTTATTGCGACGCAGTTTGTGTTTTATGTATTGCCGTGGTTCAACTGGTCGGGCCGCCAAGCGGTTTTGTTTGATATTCCGGAACGGCATTTTTATATTTTCGGCTTGTCGCTGGGTATGGGCGACTTGATTTATTTGGCCGGTCTGCTGATGATTTGTGCGTTCGGTCTGTTTTGGTGGACAACCATTGCCGGGCGTTTGTGGTGCGGTTATGCGTGTCCGCAAACGGTGTATACCGAGATTATGCTGTGGATCGACCATTTGGTAGAGGGCGACCGCAACAAGCGGTTGAAGCTGGATAAGGAACCGTGGAATTTCCGTAAAATCCGTATCAAAGCGGTCAAATATCTGTTGATTTTCGCGGTAAGTGCTTGGACAGGTATTACTTTTGCCGGTTGGTTTACGCCCATTCGCGAGTTGGTTCCCGCTATTTTCACTATGACGGTGGGCGGCGGTATTTTATTCACTGCAGCGTTTTACGGTTTCATGACTTGGTTTATGGGGCATATGATGCGCGAGCAGGTGTGTAAATATATGTGTCCGTATGCGCGTTTCCAGAGCGCCATGTTTGACCGTGATACGTTGATTATTTCTTATGATGTGGAGCGTGGCGAACCGCGCGGCGCACGTAAGAAAAATGCAAATAAGGAAGAAACCCAGTTGGGCGACTGTATCAACTGTACCATGTGTGTGCAGGTGTGCCCGGTCGGTATCGATATCCGCGACGGTTTGCAATATGAATGTATCGGTTGCGCGGCCTGTATCGATGCCTGCGATGAAATTATGGATAAGATGAATTATCCGCGCGGTTTGATCCGTTATACGACCGAAGCGGCGCTGGAACATGAATATCCTGAAAAAGCCATCAAACGCCGTCTGCTGCGTCCGCGGGTGTTGGGTTATGGCTCTGTATTGATGTTGGTGGTGATTGCTTGGCTCATCGGTATTGCCACGCGTGCAACTTTGGAAGTCGATATTATTAAAGACCGCGGTGTTATGGTGCGCGAAAATAATAAAGGCTGGTTGGAAAATGCGTATAATCTGCGTATCGTTAATGCCAGTGAAGACGAACAGGTGTTGACGGCAAAAGTCAGCGGTTTCGATGAGATCGCGTTGACCGGCTTGCCTGAAGAAGGTGTCCGTGTGCCGGGAGGGGAAACCATTACGATTCCTGTTCAGGTATCCACCATTCCCGAATATGCCGACAAAGGCAGCCATCCGATTGAATTTGAATTTACATACAGAAGCACGGTAGATGCGGATGCAAAACCTGATGTGATTACCGAAAAAGCTTCATTTATTGGAGAGTAACTTGGCAGAACAGCAATCCAAAGTCTGGTATAAGGAACCTTGGCCGTGGCTGTTGATGGCAGGCCCGATTATCGTGGTTTTTGCGGGTTTCTATACTTATTATCTGGCTCAGAAAAATGCAGCGGATTTGGTTTCCGACGATTATTACAAAGACGGCAAACATATCGATATTTTGCTGCATCGGGACGAAGAAGCGCTGAAGCGAAATATTCATGCCCAGATTCTGATCAGCCCGAACAACAGTGCCGCCAAAGTATTTGTGAGCGGTGACTTCGATAAAAAAGAACCGTTGAATTTGGTACTTTTGCACCCTTCGAAAAAATCGGAAGACCAAACCGTTGTTTTGAAGGCGGAGCAGAATTATGTTGCCAGCGGCGATAAAATCGAATATTCCGCAGTATTCAAGCCGTTGCCGCATGCCAATCACTGGTATGTCCGAGTTGAAGATACCGGAGGAAAATGGCGCGTTGAAGACAAATGGATTGTCAGTCAGGGAAATGCCGTCAATTTGAAACCGATGGAAAAGCTGCTGAAACAGCCTGAAAGCTCCAAGTAAGGAAAAACGCTTTGCATGATCTGCAAAGCGTTTTTCGTATATGGCTGCAAAACATAGGTTTCATTTGGGGAAAGATAAGGTATAGGTCAAGTATAAGAAGGCCGAAATAACTCTTTATACCTGTGAAAATATCATCAGCATTGAATTATTCAATCTGACATATTTATCGGAACCATAAGCGGTTTCCGGTGAGGCCGTCTGAAAAATCGAAGCATGGCGGAATAGCGCTTGCATGCTTTGAATTTACGTTGTTTTTTAAGCGTTTGTGCCATATTGTTTTGAAGTTTGGGTATATCCGCCATTTTAAGGCTGTGTTAAGATTATTACTTTAAATGCCGTCTTATTTCTACAGTTTTCAGACGGCCTCAAACCGATAACTATGATCAGGAAATCAGCATGGACGATTTAATCAAAGAAGCCGCCCTCCATTTTCACGAATATCCCAATCCGGGCAAAATCCAAGTAGCCCCCACCAAGCCTTTGGCGACGCAATACGACCTTTCGCTGGCTTATTCGCCGGGTGTGGCCGCTCCGTGTATGGAGATTTATAACGATCCGCTGGCTTCTTACAAATACACCGCCCGCGGCAATCTGGTTGCCGTGATTTCCAACGGTACCGCCGTATTGGGTTTGGGTAACATCGGCGCTTTGGCCGGCAAACCCGTGATGGAAGGTAAGGGCGTTTTGTTTAAAAAATTCGCCGGTATCGACGTATTCGACATCGAAGTCAACGAAACCGACCCCGACAAACTGGTTGAAATCATCGCCTCTTTAGAGCCTACATTCGGCGGTATCAACCTTGAAGACATCAAAGCGCCCGAGTGCTTCTATATCGAGCAAAAATTGCGCGAGCGCTGCAATATTCCCGTATTCCACGACGACCAACACGGCACGGCCATTATTACCGCCGCTGCCGTTTTGAATGCCTTGCGCGTTACCGGCAAAGCGATTGAAAACGTATCGCTGGTGTGTTCCGGCGCTGGCGCGGCTGCCATTGCCTGCTTGGATTTGCTGGTAGCCTTGGGCATGAAGCGCGAAAACATCACCGTATGCGATTCCAAAGGCGTGATTTACACCACCCGCGAAGACCGCGAACGCATGGACGAGAGCAAAGTGCGCTACGCCGTTCAAGACAACGGCCAGCGCGTATTGGCCGACGCGGTAAACGGCAAAGATATTTTCTTGGGCTTGTCCGGCCCCAATGTGTTGAGCACGGATATGCTCAAAACCATGAACGCCAGCCCCATCGTGTTTGCACTGGCCAACCCTACGCCCGAAATTTGGCCGCCTGAAGCCAAAGAAGCGCGCCCCGACGTGATTATCGGCACGGGCCGTTCGGACTTCCCCAACCAAGTCAACAACGTATTGTGCTTCCCGTTTATCTTCCGCGGCGCATTGGACGTAGGCGCAACCACCATCAACGAAGAAATGAAACTCGCCTGCGTGCGCGCCATTGCCGATTTGGCGATGGCCGAATCCAGCGCAGAGGTGGCCGGTGCCTATGAAGATGCCGATTTAACCTTCGGCCCGGAATATCTGATTCCCAAGCCGTTCGACCCGCGCCTGATCGCCAAAATCGCTCCGGCCGTTGCCCAAGCGGCGATGGATTCCGGCGTGGCAGCCCGTCCTATTCACGATATGGACGCTTATGTAGAAAAACTGAACCAGTTTGTTTACAAAACCAGCCTGTTTATGCGCCCGATTTTCAACCAAGCGCGCAAACAAATTAAGCGAATCGTGTTAACGGAAGGCGAAGACGAGCGCGTATTGCACGCCGCGCAGCAAGTGGTGTCGCAAAAACTGGCGTTCCCGATTTTGGTGGGCGACAAAAAAACCATCGAAGAGCGCTTGCAGTCGCAAGGTTTGACCATTCAGCCCGGCAAAGACTTCGAACTGATCGACATCAACTGCAATCCCCATTTCGAAGAAAGCTGGAAAGAGTATTACCAACTGCGCAAACGCAAGGGCGTAACCGAAGAAATGGCACGCCGCCGCCTGCGCGCCAACAGCACATTGATCGGCGCCTTGATGGTACGTCTCGGCCATGCAGACGGTATGCTGTGCGGCACGATGGGCCGTTTTTACGACCACTTCAACATCTTTGAAGAAGTCATCGGCTACAACAACCCGGAAAACCACGCTTTTGCCATGAACGCGCTGATTTCCAACAAAGGCAACTTCTTCATCGCCGATACCTACATCAATGAAGACCCGGATGCCGACCAATTGGCCAAAGGTACGTTGATGTGCGCCAAAGAAATGAAACGCTTCGGTATCAAACCGAAAGTGGCGTTGGTGTCCAACTCCAATTACGGTTCGCGTAGCGATAAAGATGCCATCAAAATGCAACAAGCGCTGGAGATGATCCGTGAAATCGACCCGGATTTGGAAATCGACGGCGAAATGCAGGCCGACGTGGCGATGGATGAAGAGATGCGCAAAAGCATTTATCCCGAAACCACACTCACCGGCTCGGCCAACCTGTTGGTGATGCCGAATGTAGAAGCCGCCAACATCAGCTACAACCTGCTGCGCGTGAATGCGACCAACGGTATTACCGTCGGCCCGATTCTGATGGGCATGAACAAACCGGTACACATCGTTACTCCGATTTCTACCGTGCGCCGTATCGTGAATATGATCGCGTTGACGGCGGTAGATGCGCAGCGTCAATAAGGTTTGATGAAATAATTTGATTAAATAAGCTAAAGGCCGTCTGAATTTTCAGACGGCCTTTTTGAACAGGTATTGTATTTATCCGTTGGGTTGGCTGTTAAAAATCCGACATATGCATATTAAGTTTCGGATTGATTGGCTTCTTCGTCCAAAGTTTTCAGCCAAGCCAGTTTTTCACCGATTTTGATTTCCAAACCGCGCGGTACGGGTTGGTAGAAATCCGGTTCGTCTACACCGTCGGGCATATAGCTTTCGCCTGCCGCGTAAGCATGCGGCTCGTCGTGGGCGTAGCGGTAAGCTTTGCCGTAGCCTAGGTTTTCCATCAATTTGGTCGGAGCATTGCGAAGGTGAACCGGTACTTCGTGTGCGCCGTTTTCTTTTACGAAAGCCCGCATCTGGTTGTAGGCTTTATAGCCGGCATTGGATTTTGCCGCTGCCGCCAAATACAGCACGGCTTGAGCCAAGGCCAGTTCGCCTTCGGGTGAGCCGAGCCGCTCATAAGTCGTGGCGGCGTCATTGGCAATTTGCAAGGCGCGCGGGTCGGCCAGGCCGATGTCTTCCCATGCCATTCTGACAATGCGTCGGGAAAGATAGCGGGGATCCGCACCGCCGTCGAGCATGCGGCAAAACCAATATAAGGCTGCGTTTGGGCGGGAGCCGCGAACGGATTTGTGCAATGCGGAAATTTGGTTGTAGAAGCTTTCTCCGCCTTTGTCGAACCGGCGGATTTGCGTGCCTAAGCTGTCGGCGAGAAATTCGGCGGTCAATTCTTTTAAGCCGCGTGTTTGTGCGGCACGCAGCAGCTGTTCTAAAAGATTGAGCATTCTGCGCGCATCGCCGTCTGCCGCGTGAATCAGCAGAGTTTGCGCTTCTTCGTTAACGACAAATTCTCTGTATTCGGGCAGGCGGAGTACCTTTGCAATCAAGAGGCGCATATCTTCTTGGTTGAGCGGTTGCAAGACATAGACTTGTGCGCGACTGAGTAAGGCGGGATTGACTTCGAAAGAAGGATTTTCCGTTGTCGCACCGATAAAGGTGAGCAAACCGCTTTCCACATAAGGCAGAAATGCGTCTTGTTGGGCTTTGTTGAAACGGTGGACTTCATCGACAAATAAAATGGTGGCCTGGCCGTTTTGCAAAGCGACTTGCGCTTTTTCTACCGCTTCCCGAATATCTTTTACGCCTGAAAAAACCGCTGATACGGGCAAGAATTGTGCATTGAAACTTTGGGCGAGAATCCGTGCCAGCGTGGTTTTGCCGACACCCGGAGGCCCCCAAAGCAGCATGGAATGGGGCTTGCCGCTTTCGATGGCAATTCTGAGCGGTTTGCCTGTGCCGACCAAATGCTGCTGACCGATAATTTCATCCAAATCCTGCGGCCGCAGACGCTCTGCCAAAGGGGCATCGGGTTGGCGGCAAAATAAGTCGGTCATCATGGCGGCTTCCTAAAAAATTCAGACGGCCTCCGATTATATAGCCAATCAAATTGCATGAATATCATTCGATATGGATGGCAAGGATTATGCGGTTTCCCCAACAGATTGATGCCGAACCGAAACGCACGGACGGCAACGTAATCATTAGCTTGAATAAGCGGCTTGCGGTACAATATGCGGCATTGTGCCGGTTGCCTCATCCTGCCGTTTCGGCAGTCAGTGCAGTATCGGCTTGTTTTGAAAAACTTTATAGTGCCGACAGGATTCAGACGGCTTGATCAGATATTCGGGAGGCCGTCTGAAAATTATTCAGACCGGTTCGGCTTCAACGCAAAGAAGAAAACAAATCATGAAATACATTAGTACCCGCGGGCAAACCGCCCATAAACCGTTTAGCGAAGTATTACTGATGGGTCTGGCACCCGACGGCGGTTTGATGCTGCCTGAAAGTTATCCGCAAATCAGCCCGGAAACCTTGCAGCAATGGCGCGGTTTGAGCTATCCGGAGCTGGCTTTTGAAATCATGAGTCTGTTTGTAACCGACATTCCGTCTGAAGATTTGCGCGATATTCTCAACCGCACCTACACCGAAGCCGCATTCGGTACGGCGGAAATCACGCCCGTGCGCACGCTTTCGGACGGCATTAAAATCCAAGCATTGTCCAACGGCCCGACTTTGGCATTTAAAGATATGGCTATGCAGTTTCTCGGCAACGCGTTTGAATATGTGTTGGCAAAAGAGGGTAAGCAGTTGAATATTCTCGGCGCTACCAGCGGCGACACCGGTTCGGCGGCCGAGTATGCTTTACGCGGCAAAAAAGGCGTGCATGTGTTTATGTTGTCGCCCGAAGGTAAAATGAGTGCGTTTCAGCGTGCACAGATGTACAGCCTGCAAGACGAAAACATCCATAATATCGCCGTTCACGGTATGTTTGACGACTGCCAAGATATCGTTAAGGCCGTGCAAAACGATGCGGCGTTCAAAGAAAAATACCATATCGGTACGGTAAACTCGATCAATTGGGGCCGCATTGTCGCGCAAGTAGTGTATTACTTTGCCGGTTATTTCAATACAACGCAAAGCAA
This sequence comes from Neisseria weaveri, assembly GCF_900638685.1. Taxonomy (NCBI): domain Bacteria; kingdom Pseudomonadati; phylum Pseudomonadota; class Betaproteobacteria; order Neisseriales; family Neisseriaceae; genus Neisseria; species Neisseria weaveri. The sequence goes on from NZ_LR134533.1 coordinate 2,029,705, forward strand.
CGAGCAAAAAGTCAGCTTCTGCGTACCGAGCGGTAACTTCGGCAACGTGTGTGCCGGCCACATCGCCCGCCAGATGGGCTTGCCTATCCACCGTTTGATTGTCGCCACCAATGAAAACGATGTATTGGACGAGTTTTTCAAAACCGGCGAATACCGTCCGCGTACGGCCGAGCATACGCATGTTACCTCCAGCCCGTCGATGGACATTTCCAAAGCCTCGAATTTTGAACGCTTCATTTTCGATTTGACCGACCGCGATGCAAGCCAGATTCAGGCTTTGTGGGCGGAAGTCGGTACGGGTAAAGGTTTTGATTTGAATTGGCTTTTGTCGAAAGTGCGCAACCAATACGGCTTCGTTTCAGGTAAGAGCCTGCATCAAGACCGCCTGCGTGTGATTGCCGAAGTTTATCAGACAGACGGCCAATTGGTTGATCCGCATACCGCAGACGGCATCAAAGTGGCGCGTGAAGTCAGAGAGGCAGGCGAATTGATTGTTTGCCTGGAAACGGCATTGGCGGCCAAGTTTGAAGACACGGTTTATGAAGCGGTCGGCAAAGTCGATATTCCCCGTCCGGCAGGTTTGGAGGGTTTGGAATCGTTGCCGCAGCGCGTTCAGGTTGTGCCGAATAATGCGGAAGTGGTTAAAGAAATCATCCGCGAAACGTTGGAAAAATAATCCTAGCAACCTAAATTTTCAGACGGCCTTCGATGGAATCAAGAGGCCGTCTGAAAATCTGCCGGTTGGTCTGCGTGCCTGAAGCAGGCGGGCAGCCGGCAAACCGTAAACATTGTTGTGCAAAGTATTTTTGTTTAAAATAACGTGTTTACTCTAATGTTTAAGAGTATCTATGCCTACACCTAAAGAACAATCCAGTTGGCAGCTTTACCGGCGTTTGTTGGGCTATCTGAAAGATTACTGGAAGATTTTCCTGCTTGCATTATTTTCCATGTTGGTCGTAGCCATAACGATGCCGGCATTCGGTTATCTGCTCAAGCCTTTGATTAATGAAGGCTTTGTGGATAAAAATATGGAAAAAATGGTTTGGCTGCCGATGGCGGTGGTCGGCCTGTTTCTGATTCGCGGCGTGTTCAATTTTATCAACGAATACTGCACAACTTATCTTTCCAGCCATTTGGTTCAACGTCTGCGCGGTGAAATGTTCGGCAAGCTGATGCGGCTGCCGAGCGCATATTTCAGCAATAACGCCAGCGGCAGGGTCATGTCGCGGATTTTGAGCGATGTGAACCAAATCACCGAAGCCGGTTTCAACGTAATTACAGTGTTGGCCAAAGACGGAGTGAGCGTAATCGGCCTGTTTTGCCTGTTGCTGTATTTGGATTGGAAGCTGACTCTGATTACCTTTGCCGTCCTGCCTATGGTTGCCTTAAGCGTGCGCCTGGTCAGCAAGCGTTTGCGCAAACTGTCGCAAAGCAACCAGCTTTATTTGGGGCAGATGATGCAGGTGCTGGGCGAGAGCATAGATGGCGCGCGGGTCGTTAAAGTGTATGGCGGTCAAAAATACGAATGCAACCGCTTCGACAATGTGGCCACACAAGTGCGCCGCAATATCGTCAAACAGGCTTCTGCCAGCTCGTTCGGAACGGGCTTCACCCAGCTGATGGCTTCGATCGCTTTGGCCGTGATTGTTTATATGGCCGCCAATCAAGCCAGCAATACCGATTTCAGTGCCGGCGATTTCATGTCGTTTTTATCCAGCATGATTATGATGTTCGATCCCATCAAGCGGATGACCGGCGTGATGCAGTCTTTGCAGCGCGGGTTGGCGGCTGCGGAAAGCGTATTCGGATTTTTAGACGAGCCGGAGGAAGTGGACGGCGGCTTGCAACGATTGGGCAATAAGCCCGGCGATATTGAATTTGTCGATGTCGTACACCGTTATCCCGAAGCGGAACGCAACAGCTTGAACGGGATCAATCTGACCGTACCGCAAGGCAAAGTGATTGCTTTAGTGGGCGCGTCGGGTTGCGGTAAAACCACGTTGGCCAATATGCTGCCGCGCTTTTTCAATCCTACCGAGGGCGTAGTAAAGATAAGCGGCGTCGATATCCGGGAATACACGTTGGAAAGTCTGCGTGCCCAAATGGCATTGGTCAGTCAAGATGTCGTGCTGTTTAACGGCTCTGTGGCCGGAAATATTGCATACGGTTCTTTAAACAAAGTCAGCGAAGCCGATATTATCGATGCGGCCAAAGCCGCCAACGCTTGGGAATTTATCAAAAATATGCCTCAAGGGCTGCAAACCGAGATCGGCGAAAACGGCTTGAAACTGTCGGGCGGTCAGCGCCAACGCTTGGCGATTGCCCGCGCATTGCTGAAAAACGCACCGATTTTGATTTTAGACGAAGCCACCAGCGCACTGGACAACGAATCGGAGCGCTTGGTTCAGACGGCATTGGAAACGCTGATGCAGAACCGTACCACGATTGTGATCGCCCACCGTTTGTCTACTATCGAAAAAGCCGACAGTATTGTGGTGATGCACGAAGGCAAAGTTGTCGAGCAGGGCACGCATCAAGAACTTTTGGCACGCGGCGGACGCTATGCCGACCTGCACAGCCTGCAATTTGACGGTTGAAGCAACGGCTCTCGGCAAAAGATTTTTCAGACGGCCTTGACAGGCCTGATATTTGAATAGGAACTTAAACAATGGCAGCATTTAATACCCAGAAAGTATTATCCGTTCATCACTGGACAGATGCTTATTTTACTTTTACCTGCACACGCGACGAGAGCCTGCGCTTTGAAAACGGCCAATTTGTGATGGTCGGCCTGATGGTTGACGGCAAACCGCTGATGCGCGCGTACAGCGTGGCCAGTGCAAACTGGGAAGAGCATTTGGAATTTTTCAGTATCAAAGTCCAAAACGGCCCGTTGACCAGCCGTCTGCAGCATTTGAAAGTCGGCGATGAAGTGCTGATCAGCAAAAAACCGACCGGAACATTGATTTGCGGCGATTTAAACCCGGGCAAACACCTGTATCTGTTGAGCACGGGAACAGGCATCGCTCCTTTCCTGAGCATTACCAAAGATCCCGAAGTGTACGAGCAGTTTGAAAAAATCATTCTGGTGCACGGCGTGCGCTACAAGCAGGACTTGGCCTATTACGACCGCTTCACCAAAGAGCTGCCCGAGCATGAGTATCTGGGTGAAATGGTCAAAGAAAAATTGATTTATTATCCGATCGTTTCCCGTGAGGAATATGTTCATCAAGGCCGTTTGACCGATTTGATGACCAGCGGCAAACTGTTTGAAGACATCGGCTTGCCACCCATGAATCCGCAAGACGACCGCGCCATGTTGTGCGGCAGTCCTTCCATGTTGAAAGACACTGCAGCAGTATTGGACAGCTTCGGTTTGAAAGTCTCTCCGAAGATGGGACAGCGCGGCGATTATCTGATCGAACGTGCATTTGTAGAGCAATAAACCGATCTGCCTTTTTGGCAGCGAGGCCGTCTGAAAATTTTCAGACGGCCTCAAATTTTCAGACGGCCTCAAATTTTCAGACGGCCTCAAATTTTCAGACGGCCTCAAATTTTCAGACGGCCTCAAATTTTCAGACGGCCTCAAATTTTCAGACGGCCTCAAATTTTCAGACGGCCTCAAATTTTCAGACGGCCTCAAATTTTCAGACGGCCTCAAATTTTCAGACGGCCTCAAATTTTCAGACGGCCTCAAATTTTCAGACGGCCTCAAATTTTCAGACGGCCTCAAATTTTCAGACGGCCTCAAATTTTCAGACGGCCTCAAATTTTCAGACGGCCTCAAATTTTCAGACGGCCTCAAATTTTCAGACGGCCTCAAATTTTCAGACGGCCTCAAATTTTCAGACGGCCTTAAAATTTTCCCGCCCGCCTGTTTTGTAGACAATCGGTATGTTTTGAAATCGGGTGTAAAATAAATTCGGGTATAATACCCGGTTTCAAAATGAATGTTCATGCGGTAAAACTTTGTGGGAAAACATGATGTTGTCGTTGCAATAGGTTGAAGGCCGTCTGAAAAATAAAAGAATATGAATAGTTTGATGACTTTGGCGATGGTGTTGACGCCGCTGTTTTTGGGATTCTTTATCCGCTTGCCCAAAGCTTATCTGCCGGCTGTGGATAGGTTGCTGACGGTGTTGGTGTACATGATTTTGGCTTTAATCGGCGTCTCTCTGTCGCGTGTTGAGAATTTGGGCGGGCAGATCCAAACGATAGCCGGTGCGGCGGTTTTGTTGTTTGTGTGTGTGATCGGCATGAATCTGTCGGTATTGATGTGGTTCGACCGGCGTTATCCATGGCAGACTTCGGGGGGCGGGAAAAAATCCAGAGTCAGTGTTGCGGGCAGCATCAAACAGATGGGCTGTGTGGTTTCGGGTTTTGCATTAGGTGTGGTTTTGCCTGAGTTTTTATTGCCGCCTGAAAATTTGGGTACGTATTGCCTGATGTTGATGGTGTTGTTGGTCGGTGTGCAGTTGAGCAGCAGCGGTGTCCGTTTGCGGCAGGTGTTGGTCAATAAACGCGGTGTGCAAACCAGTATCGGCATTATTTTGTCTTCATTGGCGGGCGGGTTGCTGTTTTCCGCTTTGATGCCCGGTGTTTCTTGGATAAAAGGTTTGGCTTTGGCATCGGGCTTCGGTTGGTATTCGCTGTCGGGCATCGTGATGACGGAGGCTTACGGGCCGGTGTGGGGCAGTGTGGCTTTGTTAAACGATTTGTCGCGCGAGTTTTTTGCTTTGGTTTTTATTCCGATTTTGATGAGACGTTATCCGAGTGCGGCGGTCGGTGTGGGCGGGGCGACAAGTATGGATTTTACGTTGCCGGTGATTCAAAGTGCGGGCGGTTTGCAGGTCGTGCCGTTGGCCATCAGTTTCGGCTTTATTGTTAATGTTATTGCGCCGTTTTTAATGGTTGTTTTTTCTTCGCTGCGCTTTTAAGCTTGATACTGCCTTGCAGGTATCGGATAATTTTGGCAGAATATCATAAAATTATGATATAAATAAAAGAATTCAATTATGCCGCCACGCATACAAAGACACGAAAAAATCATTGCCTTGGTTCGCGAGCATAACTTTATGCCGATCGAACAGCTTGCCCGGGAATTGGATGTTACGCCGCAGACGATCCGTCGCGACATCAACCAGTTGTGCGAGGAAAATATCCTGCGCCGTTATCATGGCGGCGCTACATTGGGCGAGGGTTTGGAAAACGATGATTTTCAAAGCCATAAAGTCAAACTGCAAACTGAAAAAGCGCATATTGCCGATTTGGTTGCGTCGCATATTCCTGATAATGCTTCATTGTTTTTAAGTATCGGTACGACTATTGAAGCGGTTGCTATGGCTTTGATTAAAAAGCGTAAAAACCTTTGTATTATCACCAATAACATTCATGTTGCCTCTATTGTTTCCGGCCGCAGCGATTACAATGTATTGATTACGTCGGGTGTGGTCCGTCCTATCGACGGCGGGGTAACGGGTGTGGCAACGGTGGATTTTATTAATCAGTTTAAAGTCGATTATGCGGTTTTGAGTGCGTCGGGTATCGAGCAGGACGGTTCGTTGTTGGATTTCGATTATAAAGAAGTCAGTGTGATGCAGGCGATGATGGCCAATGCGCGTTTGCGTTATTTGGCGGTGGATCATACTAAATTCGGCCGTAATGCTTTGGTGCGTATGGGAGATATGACGGAATTTAATGCGGTGTTTACCGACCGTGTTCCGAGTGATGCGGTGTGTAAGCGTTTGCAGGAAGCCGGTGTGCCTTGGTATGTTGCCGAAGAATAAGGCTCGGATTGATATATAGAAAAAGGCCGTCTGAAATTTTCAGACGGCTTTTTTTGTGCCGGCATTTATTTTTTTATCTGTACGGCTGAAACTTTGATTTCGACGCCCCAGTCGGGATTGGCCAGTTTGGCTTCGACGCAGGCACGGGCGGGGGCGTGGCCGGGTGCGACCCAAGCGTCCCATGCTTCGTTCATGGCTTGATAGTTGTTTAAGTCGGGCAGAAAAATGGTGGCTTCCAAGATATGTTTTTTATCCGAGCCGCACTCGGCCAGCCATTTGTCGATTTGGGCCAGTACATCGCGGGTTTGTTCGGCTACGTCGACATCGGTATTTTCGGGAACCATGCCTGATAGGAAAACGAATCCGTTGGCAACGGTGGCTTCTGAAAGACGGTGTGCTTGTCCGAAATATTGAACGCTCATTTCTATATCCTTCGTTTGGGTTTGTCGTGGTTGATAAGGTATTTATGGTAACATAGCTGCCGCCGAAACAGCGCTGCTTTGCTGTTTCGGCTTATGTGTTCCGGTATTTTGTCTTGCTGAGGTAGATTTTAAAAAGCGGCCGGGCAGATTTTTCTTTTTCTTTTTTCAGACGGCCTTATGAGTAAATCAGATTATCCGGTTACGACCGCCATACGTTTTTTAAGGGCGCACGGCATCGATTTCGAACCCAAGCTTTATGAGTATGTCGAACACGGCGGAACGGCTCAATCGGCTTTGTGTTTGGGTGTGGACGAGCATCATGTGGTCAAAACAATTGTTCTGCAAAACGAACAGAAAAAAGGCATGATTGTGTTGATGCACGGCGACAAGCAGATTTCGACCCGTAATTTGGCGCGCGAATTGGGTATGAAACATATCGAGCCTGCCGATCCGAAACAGGCAAACAAGTGGACGGGTTTTTTGGTGGGCGGTACCAGTCCGTTTGGCACGAAAACCGTGCTTCCGGTTTATGTGGAACATACGGTTTGGGATTTGGATACGATTTATATCAACGGCGGTAAGCGCGGCTTTTTGGTGGCGGTGTCGCCCGAGGCTTTGAAGGCGTTGAATCCGCAAAGCGTGAATGTGGCAACCGATGCCTAGGCTTCTACCGGTAGCGGAATATTCAGACGGCCTTTTGCCTGATGTTGCATAGGCCGTCTGAAATAATAAGGATGTTGGATTTATGATTTATTTAATGATCAGTATTTTGTGCAGCGTTTCGGTATCGGTGTTGCTGAAGGTTGCGCGCAGTAAGAAAATCGATATCGAGCAGGCGGTCGGTGTGAATTATATTGTGGCGATCGCGCTGTGTATGTTGGTTTTGAAGCCTGATTTGGGGGCGTGGCAGAAATTGCTGCCGACTTGGTGGGTGTTTGCGGCTTTGGGTGTTTTGCTGCCTTCGGTGTTTGTGGTTATGGGACGGGCGGTGGCTCAGGCCGGGATTGTGAAGTCTGATGCGGCGCAGCGGTTGTCGCTGTTTTTACCGATTACCGCTTCTTTTCTGATTTTCGGTGAAACGCTGACGCAGGGGCGCATTATCGGAATTGCTTTGGCTTTTGTTGCTTTGTTTTGTTTGTTGTGGAAAGAAGGCGGTGGAAAAAAGTCGGACAGTCTGATCAAGGAAGCCGGTTTGCTGCTGGGCGTGTGGCTGGGTTACGGCGTGATCGATATTCTGTTTAAGCAGTTGGCCAAAAGCGGTTCGGCGTTGTCGGGAAGTTTGTTGGTGGCGTTTTGTTTGTCGGCCGTGTTGATGTTCGGTTATCTGTTTTACAAAGGCAGCAAGTGGAATATGGCCGGTGTGTTGGGCGGCGTGGTGTTGGGTGCGCTCAATTTTGCCAATATTCTGACTTATATTTGGGCACATCGGGCTATGAGTGAAAATCCGACTCTGGTGTTTGCCGGGATGAATATCGGTGTGATTGTGTTGGGTACGCTGGTGGGAGCGGCTGTATTTAAGGAAAAAGTCAGCACGATCAATGCGGCAGGAATTGTGATCGCGGTTTGTGCGATTATTTGCCTGTTTTATTGGAGCAGTATAGCGCCGTTGTTTCGGGTGTTCGGTATATAAACGCTGAAGCAGGGCCGGTCTCGGAAATGTATAAAAAACACTTGGCATGGAAAGCCAAGTGTTTTTTATTTGCGCTTATCGGTTTGGAATGGGATTCGGCTGGTGTTTAACGGTAAGGCCGTCTGAATTTTTATCAGCAAATCCAATCAACCGGGTTTGCCGTCCGCGCGTGCGGAGAGCAGCCAAGGGGCGTAACGCCAAGCGTAAAGCAGCAGTGAAACGGCAAATAAAGCGGCCGACAAACGGATGCTGTGCGTATAAGCGGTTCCGCTTGTGAATGCGGCCAAAGCGCGTACCAGTGTGGCGGCGAGCATCAGTAGAAATGCTGGCGGCATGGTTTTGGGAGCGGGGTAGATAGTACGGCCGGTGTGTCCGAGTGCGGTTCGGGCCATCATGCCCACGGTAAGCAGACCGATACCGCCGACGCCGATTAGATGTACGCCGAGGCTCATATAAGCGGGCATCCATTGTGCGAAACCGAAAACGGTAAGTCCGGCGGCCGTGAAGCCGTAACCGGCAAACAGTACCCACAGCATGGGTTCGCGCAATACGCCGCGGTGCCACCAACGGAAAATCTGAATAAAGTTGATGATGCCTGCGGCCAGTGCGGCAAGCGCGGCAATGGTCGGGGCAGTGTGCAGCATGGTTAAGACGGCAGTCAGCATGGGTAAAACCAATGCCGACAGCGCCACCCACATCGGGCTGCCGACTTGGGGGATATTCAAACGTTTGGCCGTGAAGAAAGGCATAATGCGCATACCGACCAAGCCGATAAATCCGGCAACCATAATGAGCCCCGAAAATAAGCCGTTTAGCAGTTCTGCGGCTTGGAACGGGTATAGGAAGAGATGGAAGACGGCATGGGTCAAGCCGAATAGGAACAGGGCGGCAACGGCAATATAGTTACGGCTGTTTTTGCTGCGGATAACCGGAATGGCCATACAGACTGATGCAGCCCAGAAAAATAATGTGCCGGCTATGCCGCTGATGACGGTGTAGCCTGAAAAGAAAACGGTTATGCGTGCAACAAGCCATAATGCCGCCAACCCGGCGAGGGCAGCGCCGCGTGTCGGCGGCTGTTGTGTCCATGTGGCTACTGCGGTCAGCAGAAAGGCAACGATAACGGCACCGGCATAGCCCCAAATCATTTCGTGGGCATGCCAGTAAAAGGAAGGAAGGGCTGCTGTACCTTGATAGCCGAAGCCCCAAAGTAAAATGGACAGCGCTCCGTAGAGTGCGGCAAGCAGATAGAGCGGCCGGAAGGCGAATGCCCAAACGGGCTGCTTGAACAGCGTAGTCATAATGGTTCCTTTTGCGCTTTATGGGTGGGGTAGGGTAAGGAGAAGCGGGCGTCCAGTCAGTCCAATAATGCCTGTGCAGCCGGAAACAGTTCGCGTTCTTCAAAGCGGACGTGGTCCCGCAATGTTTGGGCAAATTCGGTATTCCATGCGCTGTTGCCGTGCTCGGGAGAGGCCGCCATTTCGCGCAGTTTTCGGTGGTCGGATTCGAAACGCTGTTGCAGCTTGGGATCGAGCAGGTGCCAAATGCCGTCAAACTGCTCTTCTTCGCTTTCAAAGTGTTTCAATAAATCGGGAATATGGGCTTCGATGTCGTCTTGGTGACTTTCAGACGGCGTTCTCAATATGCGTACGCATAGGGCGAGCGAATGATGGTGTTCGCGTGAACGCTCTTGAAGTACGGGGTGTCTTTTCAGCGGTTTCATGATTAAAATAATAATGTCAGGGTAGTCGGTTTTTAAAGTTTCATATATTATGAAACTTATGGCGGTATGAAGTCAAACAGTCTGTCTGTTTTTGTTTAACCCGCTGAAATAATTTTAAAAAACGTAGGTGAAGTGTGTTATGTATCTGACCCAACATACGGATTATGGTTTGCGGGTATTGATTTATATGGCGATTAACGATGATGCCTTGGTCAATATCAGCGAAATTGCCGATGCGTATAAAATTTCCAAAAGTCATCTGATGAAAGTGGTAACGGCGTTGGTAAAAGGCGGTTTTGTAGAGAGTATCCGCGGTAAAGGCGGTGGTTTGCGCTTGGGAAAACCGGCGCGTCAAATCAGCGTGGGGGCGGTGGTGCGTTATATGGAGCCGATGAAGTTGGTCGAGTGTATGTCGGAAGACGACAAATGCCTGATTACGCAAAATTGCCGTTTGGCCGGCGTATTGAGCGGCAGCATTAAGGCGTTTTTAAATTATCTCGACAGTTTTACTTTGGAAGATTTGGTTAATAAGCCGACCTACGATTTGCTGTATACGCCCAAAGTGGTTGTGGAAGAAGAGCAGGTTTGATATCGGATTGGAATATATAATCAAGGCCGTCTGAAAAATCAGCTGAATTTTCAGACAGCCTTTAATATATATATTGAATCAGGTAATATATATATTGAATCAGGTTGTTACTGATACGGGTAAGACAAAGGTCTGCCCGATTTTTTCTGCTTCAGATAATCGTCAAAGATCTCGCGAACTTCGCGGCGCAGTAAAAACAACGCAATTAAGTTCGGTATAACCATAAAGCCGTTAAACATATCCGACAAACTCCATACGAAATCCACTTTTCCGAGCGTGCCCAATACAATCGCCGTCAACACCATCAGGCGGTAAACGCCCAGATATCTGCCTTTGAACAGGTAGCGGATGTTTGATTCTCCAAAGTAATACCAGCCGATGATGGTGGTAAAAGCGAAAAAAGTCAGGCATACGGCGAGCAGTTTCTGCCCTGTGGTGCCGAACGCAATATTGAACGCTTCCTGAGTAACTGCCGCGCCTTGCAGGCCGAGCGAATCGGCTTTGGTCAGCAAAATAATCAAAGCAGTGGCCGTGCAGACTAAAATCGTGTCGATAAACACACCGATAAAAGCAGCCATGCCCTGTTGAACCGGATGTTTGACATCGGCTGCGGCGTGGGCATGCGGCGTCGAGCCCATGCCTGCTTCATTGGAAAACAGGCCGCGGGCAACACCGAAGCGGACGGCTTCTTTCATGCCGATACCGGCCAGTCCGCCGCCCAATGCAGCAGGGTTGAAAGCGGCAATGAAAATGTGTTCCAAAGTCGGAATAATCTGTTCGGAAAACTGCCATAAAATAATGACGGCACACAAAATATAAAGTACGGCCATAAACGGTACGACAAACTGGGTAACCGCCGCAATCCGGTTGATGCCGCCGACAATAATCAGACCGGCTAAAGCCGCCACTGCCAAGCCTACCCACAAAGGCTCGACCGCAAAAGCAACCGTTGCCGCGGAAGCAATCGAATTTGATTGCGTGGCATTGCCGATAAAGCCGAGTGCAAGAATAATCGCGACGGCAAATACACCGGCCAGTATCCGTGCAGGTTTGCCGCCGATTTTACCGGATAAGCCGTAAGTAATATAAAAAGCCGGGCCGCCGACGTATTTGCCGTTAACGTTTACGCGGTATTTTTGTGCCAAAACCGCTTCGGAAAAAATCGTACCCATGCCCAACAGCGCCGACAGCCACATCCAAAAAACCGCCCCCGGCCCGCCGGCCGTAATGGCGGTAGCGACGCCGGCTACGTTGCCTGTACCGATTTGGGCGGATACGGCAACGGCCAGCGCTTGGAATTGCGATAGCGATTGCCCGTTTTTTTCAGACGGCCTGTTCTTTTGAAACAGTCCGCCGAATACAGTGCGTAAAGCCGTACCGAATTTGGTGATTTGCGGTAAGCCGAGATAAAAACTGAAAAACAGTCCCATGCCGAGCAGGGCGTAAATCAGCAGATAATCCCACAAAACCGTATTGATAATGCCGACGGCATTGGTCAGCATGGTGTCCATAGCGTTGTCCTTTTATTGAAAAGCGGGTTTTGAAATTTCAACTTGTTGAAATTCAGACGGCCTGAAAATCTGCTTGCTCCCATTTTTGATGTCCGAAATGGTATTGAATGCTAATTTAGTTACAGAATTATACGTTTGATACAGTAATTTTAACGTTGAATGGTAACAAAATTTCAATTAAATGTTAATAGAGTAAGGCTTTTTCAGACTCGGAAAGCAGCAGGGGCATACTTTTTAAGGCGGCTTTTCTTATGGTAAAATCGCGCTTTATATTGATTGACTACCCGTATTACCGGGCGGTGCGTAAGTAAGGAAAATACATGGCAGGTCATAGTAAATGGGCGAATATCCGCCACAAAAAAGAACGTCAGGATGCCAAACGCGGTAAGATTTTTACCCGTTTGATTAAAGAAATTACCGTTGCGGCCAAAATGGGCGGCGGCGATCCCGCTTCCAATCCGCGTCTGCGTTTGGCGATGGACAAAGCTTTCGACAACAATATGCCGAAAGACAATATCCAACGCGCTATCGACAAAGGCACAGGCAATCTGGAGGGCGTGGAATACATCGAATTGCGTTATGAAGGCTACGGTATTGGCGGTGCGGCGCTGATGGTGGATTGCCTGACCGACAACAAAACCCGTACCGTTGCCGATGTACGTCATGCATTCAATAAAAACGGCGGCAACTTAGGTACGGACGGCTGTGTGGCATTTAACTTCGTGCATCAAGGCTATCTGCTGTTTGCGCCGGGTGTGGATGAAGATGCGTTGATGGAAGCGGCATTGGAAGCCGGTGCGGAAGATGTGGTAACCAATGACGACGGTTCTTTGGAAGTGATTACCGCGCCGAACGATTGGGCAGGCATCAAGAGTGCTTTGGAAGAGGCAGGCTTTAAATCCGAAGACGGCGATGTAACCATGCGCGCGCAAAACGAAACCGAGTTGAGTGGTGAAGATGCCGAAAAAATGCAGAAGTTGATTGACGCTTTGGAAGATTTGGACGACGTTCAAGACGTTTATACTTCCGCCGTGCTGAATCTGGATTGATTTTCAGACGGCCTGTAGTAAAACGGTCCCTGCCGCAACGGATAAAACCGCGCCGGCAGGGATATTTTTATACCCCTGAAATATCGGGATTGGGTTTGTTGGTAACTCAAAATACCGTTACAATTAGACCCATATCATATACATTACTCAGGACACGTTGTGCAACCACTTGAATATTGCCGTTATAAAGCCGCCGAGAGCAAATCGAGCTTTCTGGCGGGTTTTCGTTTTCTGCCCCAGGCCAAACAGGATGCCGTAACCGTGCTGTATGCTTTTTGCAGGGAATTGGACGATGTGGTTGATGAGTGTTCGGAAGCGGCGGTTGCGCAAACAACCTTGAACTGGTGGCGCATGGATTTGCAAAAAGTGTTTGGTGAGGAAATGCCGGAACATCCGGTTTGCCAAGCATTGAAAAGCGTGGCGGCCGATTATGCGCTTCCTAAAGAAGAGCTGGACGACATCATTAACGGTATGCAGATGGATTTGGAAAAAGCGCGTTACGGGCGTTTTGAAGAGCTGTTACGTTATTGCTATTGCGTGGCCGGTGTGGTAGGGCGTCTGATTGCGCGTATTCTCGGTTTCAGACGGCCTGAAACTTTGGTTTATGCGGAAAAAATGGGTTTGGCACTCCAGTTAACCAATATTATCCGCGATGTCGGCGAAGATGCGAGAAAAGGGCGGATTTATCTGCCGACGGAAGAATTGGAGCGTTTCAATGTTCCCGCCAGGGTAATTATGCAGGGCGAGCCGAATGCTGAATTTGCACAATTGATGGCCTTTCAGATAGCGCGTGCGAAACAGGCTTATGCCGAAGCTTTGGCTTTGTTGCCTGCCGAAGACAAAAAAACGCAGAAAGTCGGTTTGATTATGGCCGGTATCTATTATGCGCTGCTGAAAGAGATTGAGGCGGACGGCGCTGGAAATGTATTGAAATATAAAATTGCCATTCCCACTCCGCGGAAAAAGCGGATTGCTTTGAAAATCTGGTTGCTGGGGTTGAAATTATGAAGCCGAGCGAAACCCGTTTTAAAATTGCCGTTGTCGGCGCGGGTTGGGCAGGTTTGTCCGCAGCCGTTCAATTGGCACGCCGTGCCGATGTGACGGTTTTTGAAGCAGGACGCAGGGCAGGTGGCAGGGCGAGACGGGTTGACAGCAGCGGTGTACTCAGTTTTTTAGATAACGGCCAACATATTCTGCTCGGCGCTTATCACGGGGTGTTGGGAATAATGCGCCAAATCGGCGTAGATGAAAAAGAAGTATTCCGCCGCATGCCCCTGACATGGTATATGGCGGAAGGCATGAATTTTCAGACGGCCTCGTTACCCAAGCCCTGGCATTTGCTGTTGGGCGTGTTGCGTGCGAAAAACTTGGCTTTTTCGGAAAAAATGGCTTTGCTGAAAAGCATGCGCGTTTTGAAGAAATACGGTCAATCTGATGCGGCCGATATTGACGTTGCCGCGTGGCTGCAACAAAACCGTGTATCCCATAAGCTGCAAATCGAATTTTGGCAGCCTTTGGTTTACGGTGCATTGAATACGCCTTTGGAGCAAGCCGGTTTGAAAACCCTGTATCATGTTTTGCATGACGGCGTTTGGGCGGAAAAGCAGGACAGCGATTATCTGCTGCCCAAGCGCGATTTAAGCAGTGTGTTGGCCGAGCCTGCCTGTTCGTATCTGCGCAGACGCGGTGCGAATATCCGTTTGGAAAACAGGGTGAACGGCTTGGAATGCCTGCCCGACGGCAAGGTAGCTGTCGACGGAGAACCTTTTGATGCCGTTATTTTGGCGGTAGCTCCTTATCATGCGGCGGCATTGATGCCGTCTGAAACTCCGGATAATATTCAGACGGCCTACCGCTCGATGAAGTATCATGCGATTACGACGGTTTATTTACGTTATCCGGAAGCCGTTTCTTTACCGGCTCCGATGACGGGTGTAAAAAACGGTACGGCGCAATGGCTGTTTGACCGGCGGGCTTTAGGCTTGTCCGATCGGGAAATGGTGGCGGTGATCAGCGTGTCGGACGGTTTCGGCGATTTAACCCGAGACGAGTGGATTGATAAGATTGATGCAGACATTAAAAAAATTTGTCCGCATTTGAGCAAACCGTCGGCAGCCAAAGTGATGACGGAAAAAAGGGCAACCATCGCCGCTACCGTTGACCGGTGTTTGCCCGATACGACATGGCTTCATCATCAGAATATTTATCCGGCCGGCGATTATCTGCACCCTCGCTATCCGGCAACATTGGAAGCTGCGGTACAATCCGGCTTTACCGCAGCAGATTTATGTCTTACAGAATTAGCCAATCAAAAAAGGAAAGAATATGGGCCGACTTGAAGGCAAAATTATTTTAGTAACCGGTGCTTCGCAAGGTATCGGCGAACAGGTTGCCAAAGCCTACGCTTCGGAAGGTGCAACGGTGATTTTGGTTGCGCGTCATCAGAAGAAACTGGAAAAAGTTTACGACGATATTGTCGCCGCAGGCTATCCCGAGCCGTTTGCCATCTGTTTTGACTTGTTAACTGCGGAAGAAGCCGAGTTTGGCCGGTTTGCCGTTACCGTTGCAGAAGCAACCGGCAATAAGTTGGACGGTATCGTGCATTGTGCCAGCTATTTTTATGCTTTGTCGCCTTTGGATTTTCAAACCGTTGCCGAATGGGTCAACCAATACCGCATCAACACGGTTGCGCCTATGGGCTTGACCCGTGCGTTCCTGCCCTTGCTGAAAGAGTCTTCGGATGCTTCGGTTATCTTTGTCGGCGAGACTCACGGCGAAAAACCTCAAGCTTATTGGGGCGGCTTCGGGGCTTCCAAAGCAGCGTTGAATTATTTATGCCAAGTGGCGGCAGACGAGTGGGAGCGTTTCCCGAACCTGCGTGCCAATGTGTTGGTGCCGGGATCGGTTAACTCGCCGCAACGGATGAAAACCCATCCGGGTGAGGCACGTAACGAGCGTAAGGAATACGCAGACATCATGCCGCATTTTATTTGGTGGTCAAGCACTGAGAGCAAAGGCAGAAGCGGCGAGATTGTTTATCTGTAAAACCGATTAAGGATTGAAAAAGGCCGAGACCTTTGCAAAATTCCCCACAATCCCCTAAATTCCCTCCCAAGACATTTAGGGGATTTTTCATGAGCACCTTCTTTCAGCAAACCGCCCAAGCTATGATTGCAAACACATCGGCCGCTTCCCCCTGTTGAAGTTGGAGCAGGTGATTGATTGGCAACCGATCGAGCATTACCTCAACCATCAAAGAACCCGTTACCTTCGAGACCACCGCGGTCGTCCAGCTTATCCCCTGCTGTCCATGTTCAAAGCCGTTTTACTCGGCCAATGGCACAGCCTTTCCGATCCCGAACTCGAACACAGCCTCATTACCCGCATCGATTTCCATCTGTTTTGCCGTTTTGACGAACTGAGCATCCCCGATCACAGCACCTTATGCCGTTACCGCAACCGGCCGGCGCAAGACAACACCTTGGCCGAATTACTGGATCTGATTAACCGCCAACTGACTGACAAGGGTTTAAAAGTAGAGAAAGCATCCGCCGCCATCGTTGACGCTACCATTATTCAGACGGCCGGCGGCAAACAGCGTCAGGCCATAGAAGTGGATGACGAAGGGAAGGTCAACAGCCAAACCACACCGAGTAAAGACAGCGATGCCCGTTGGGTAAAGAAAGACGGCCGATACAGACTGGGTTACAAACAACATACCCGTACCGATGCGGAAGGCTATATTGAGAAACTGCACATCACTGCCGCCAATGCCCATGAGTGCAAACACCTGCTGCCTTTGTTGGAAGGCCTAGCCAAAGGCACGACTGTCTATGCCGATAAAGGCTACGACAGTATGGAAAACCGGCAACATCTGGAAGAACATCAGTTGCGGGACGGCATCATGCAAAAAAGCACACCGTGGCTGCCCGTTAAGCCAAGAGCAAAAAATCCGCAACGGCCGGCTGGCGAAAGTGCGCTATGTGGTGGAACAAAGCTTTGGTACGTTGCACCGCAAATTCCGCTATGGACGGGCAGCCTATTTCGGGTTGGGCAAAGTGAGGGCGCAAAGCCACCTGAAGGCGATGTGTGTGAACCTGTTGAAGGCGGCCAACAGGATAGGTGTGTCTGTTGCCATCTGAAAGGCAGCTCAGATACCCGATTATCGGGTATTTGAGGGGAATAAAGGGGATATTTAGAACGGAAAACAGCCGAAATCCTGTGTTTGGGTTTCGGCTGTTGGGTAAAGGGGCTATTTTGCAAAGGTCTCAGGCCGTCTGAATTTTCAGACGGCCTTTCTGTATTTATTGAGGAAGCGGTATGGAAGTATCTTTGTCCTTCAGGGCTTTTTCTGCAGCCTCTACGTTTTGTTCCAAACTGCGGATACGCTCTTGGTATTTGCTGTAGTTGCGCTCGTTGCCTAAGCGTACGTTTTTACCGTCTTCCAAGGCCTGTTTGGCTTGATCCAATTTTTGTTTGGCTTCGGTTTCCGAACGGTCTTTGTCGGTGCCGGCGTTAGTCTTGGCTGCCGGAGGGGTGTACTGAACCGGTGCGGAGGTATAACCCGATGGTTTGCCCAAGTCGGATTTTTTACAGTTTGCACTTGGGTTTTGGGTGTAAACGCGATTACCGTTAACTGTGCATTCGTAAACGGAAACTGCCTGAGCGAATGATGCAGCAAGCAGGGCGAGAGCAAGCAGAGAGATTTTTTGCATGATAAGTCGCTAAATAAATATGTGTTTGAGTAAGAAAGTTTCGTTTAATTCAGCCAAAAATACCAAACGGCAATCAGAATGACGGCGATAAGGATATTGCTGGCTAAAATGATTTTCCAATCTTTCTTATCCGCTTTCCGGTTTTTAGCCGATGATATCCGCCGTACATAGAAAAACGGGCTGAGTAAGATGGAAACGGCGGAAATTAAAATAACGGCCGCATAATATATTTTTTCGGGTTCCATAAATTTTTACCCGGATGTGGAGTCTCAATACGGTTGTTTGAATGAGTTATATTTGATAAGCGTACTATAAAAGCAGCTGTCGACGCAAATAGATAGTTTTATTGTAAAAATTTCTTTATTGATATCTATTTGATTATTTGTTTGGAATGCTGCTTTTTTAACAACAGTCATGGCATAATCGGATAAAACCACAACCATTTTAGGAGAAATAGGATGGACCGCTTTGATTTTAGTTATGCACCGTATGACAGCTTGAATCCGAGTCAGCGCCAGATTCTGCAAAGTTCGGTCAATATCACATTTTTTGATGACGAAGAGGTCATCATCAAGCCGCAGCAGCCTATCGAGCATTTATATGTGATTATTAAGGGCTTGGTTAAAGAAATCGGAGCGGAAGGCGAAGTGGTTGCACTTTATCATGCGCGGGATACGTTTGATACCCGTGCTTTGGCGGAGGGGGTCAGCCAACATCAGTTTATTGTTGCGGAACAGGCTTTGGTTTATACGATTCCCAAAGTGGCGGTGATGCAGATCGTGGAATCCAATCCGCAGTTCGGTGCTTATTTTTATGCTTCCGTAGCCGAGAAATTTGCCAGTTTGTCGGAAAACAAAAATGAAGACGAGTTTGCCAGCCTGTTTACGGCAAAAGTGAAAGATGCCTGCCGGAATAATACGTTGTGGTTGGAGGGCGGTGCCACAATTTTGGAGGCGGCGCAGTTGATGAGAGAGGCTAAGGCGAAGTCTTTATTGGTTAATCATGAAGGTAAAGTCGGCCTGTTTACCGAATCTGTTTTCAGAAATATTGTAATTGCCGGTGCTTCTTCGGATGAACCTGCTCATAAATGGTCGACATTTGATTTGATTTCTATCGAGAGCGATGATTTTATTTTTAACGCGCTTTTGAGAATGACGCAGTTTAATATTCAAAGGGTAGTTGTTGAGGAAAATGGCAAGGTAGTCGGAGCATTGGAGCAAATCGATGTTTTGGCTTATGTTTCTAACCACAGCCATTTGGTTGCACAGCGTTTGGAACGGGCGAAGAGTGTCGATGAGTTGGTCGGTATTGCTTTGCAGATGACCGAATCGATTAAAGTGCTCCGCAAAAATGGCGTTCGGGCCGCCCAGCTTGCGCAATTGATGCAGGTGTTAAACAGCAGCCTGTTTGAAAAAGCCTGGCGTATGATTGTGCCGCCAGAGATTTATGAGCAATCCTGTCTGATTGTGATGGGTTCGGAAGGCCGTGGTGAACAGGTTTTAAAAACTGACCAAGATAATGCTTTGATTTTAAGAGAAGGCGTCGATATTCAGACGGCAGCCGAGGCGGCGGAGCGTTTTTCCGAAGTATTGGCCGAGCTTGGCTATCCGCCTTGCAAGGGTAAAATCATGGTGAATAATCCGGAATGGCGCAAGACTTTACCTGAATTTAAAAAAATGGTCAGCCGCTGGTGTTTTGAGCCAAGCCCGGCTGCCATGATGAATTTGGCTATTTTCATAGATGCAAAATCTGTGGCAGGAGACTCATCGTTATTGGAGGAAGTCAAAGGCCATCTGAAAAAACATTTAAGCAACGACGCAGGAATGCTGATGACTTTTGCCCGCGCCATCGAACAATTCGATGTGCATGGCCAGGGCTTTTTCTCTCAGCTTATCCGTCGCGAGTCTGCCCAAAAAATGGATATTAAGAAAATGGGCCTGTTCCCGGTTGTGCACGGTGTACGAGCGTTGGCATTGGAAGCGCGTCTGGACGAGACCAATACATTTGAGCGTATTCAGAAATTGGTGCAGTTGAATATATTGGACGAACAACTGGGTAAAGATGTAGCGGAAGCCCAACGCTATTTGATGGAAATGCGGTTAAAAGCCGGTTTGCTGTCTATGCATAATGGTCAGGTTAGCGAGCCGAACCAAGTAGATATTTACAGTTTGAGCACTTTGGAACGGGATCTTTTGAAAGATGCTTTGCAAGTTGTCAAACGCTTTAAAAATGTCGTGCGCCACCATTTCCACCTGAATGCTTAAGGGGTATGAATATGAGTATTTGGGAGAATTTAAAGCGCCGTAGCGAGCGTAAGAAGTTGACCGATAAGCATTACGATTTTTTATTTGAGGAGCATCCTGACGAATTTGTCAGCTTTGATTGTGAAACGACCAGTTTGGATGTTAAAGAAGCTGAAATTATTTCAATAGGCGCAGTGAAGTTGCGCGGAAACCAAATTTTGACCAGTGAATCGTTTTATGTTTTGGTTAAGCCCGAAGGCATGATGGAAGCTGCGAATGTCACTATTCACGGATTGCGGCCCAAAGATTTAAGTGGCGGTATTCCGATTGAAGAAGCATTAAAGCAGTTTTTGGAGTTTGTTGGCGGAAGACCGGTTATCGGTTATTTTTTAGAATACGATGTGGCAATGGTCAACAAATTCCTCAAACCCATGTTGGGCATCAGATTGCCGAATAAGCAAATCGAAGTTTCCAGTATTTATTACAGGCAAGAAGTAAATAAGCGTTTTTATGACAGCTACGTTGACATGAGAATGGCGCCTATGATCAAAAAACTCGGGATTCCCGACTTGCCGAGGCATGATGCATTAAACGATTCTATTAATGTTGCCATGATGTATTTGGCTTTGATGGCGAGAAGCAGGAAATAATTTTACATTCATCAGGTAAAAAATCAGCCGATACTGCGCAAGTATCGGCTGGTTTTATTTTTAATTTATTGATTATATTTTAAATTATTTTATACATAGTAAATTAATAAAAATAATATGTATTGATTTTTAAATTTTTTGAATATAAACTATTCTCATTTATTTAAATGTAAAAATGCTAAAGTTTTTATTTTTAATTAAAAATAAATTAAAAGTTTTAAGGAGATGGTTAATTATGGATAAGTTTAAATTAAGCATGATTGTTGTTGCATGCTCATTAGCATTGTCAGCATGTTCAAGCGGAGGCTCTGCTCCTGCTAATCCGTTGGCTCAAGATACTCCAGGAAAAGGTGCTGCAACAGGTGGCGGTACGGGTGGTTCGCAGTCTGGAAATGGAAGTAGTAGCGGCAGTGGCAGCAGCACCGAAGGCAGCGGCAGCAATACCGAGGGCAGCGGCAGCAATACCGAGGGCAGCGGCAGCAATACCGAGGGCAGCGGCAGCAACACCGAAGGCAGCGGCAGCAACACCGAAGATAGCGGAAGCGGTGATGTGACTGTTGAACAAGCTGATCCGGCATCAGTTGATTTCAGTGCGACATTTAAAGCCGATACAGACGGTTTGATGCAATCAGGTGTAAGAAATGGTGCATCGGTTACCTATGAAGATAAATCAGGTAAGGTTCTGTCTTCAGGCACTTCAGCTTTGGCAGATCAATATGATACAGAACCGCATAAGCTGGAGATTGACAGTAAAGCGGTTCATAAATTTGATAAGTATTCTTTTTCTACTTCTGATGATGAAAAAAATAAAGATATTCAGATTGTGAAAAATTTCCAAGTAGAAGAAGGTACGGGCAAAGGTCTTTTTGGCACTGTGGGTGAGGACCATGTTCGTTACGGTGTTTATCAAGATCAAGGCAAGAGTACGTTGTTTGTACATGGTGAGCCTAAAGGTTCTTATGGTAATATGCCTAAAGAAGGCAAGTTCACTTTTAAAGGCGGTGCGGTTTATGGAAAATCAGGTAATTACGTGCCGGCGCTGTCACATGTAAACGTAGATTTTGGGGATACTAAAAATGTGAATATCCGCATTACGCCGAGCAACAATCATGCTGCTTTTGATTTTTCAGGAAAAATTAACGGCAATACCTTTAGCGGCGCAGATGGAGGAGTAAAACACCGAGGCGGATTCTTTCGGGCAGGATGGAGAGATGAAGCAGGATATGCCGGTGGCGTTTTCCAAAGAACCGAGGGTGAGTTTGCAGGTTACCATGGTTCTTATGCTTCTAAAAAACAGGCGGCATATGAAGAATTCAATGCTCAGGTTGCCCCGCCTGCGGTTCCTGAAGAGCCTAAACCGCCTGTATCTGAACCTGAAGAGCCTAAACCACAGCCGCCGGTTGTTGTTCCTACGCCGCCTTCAAGTGAACCTGTTCCGCCTGTTTCTGTTTCAGGTGCATTTGAAGAAGCAATGAAAAACGGCTTTGTTCAAGATGATAAGTCTAGACCTGGTTACATGAAATCAGGTATCACAAGCTATTACGATCCCAGTACATATGTTACCAATGGTGTTATTTTAACTGTAGGTAAAGAAGGCAAATTCAGTGCAGTACGTCCAGAAGGTAAAGAAGCTGACAGCTTTAGAGAGCTGAAGTTAAATGGACATATTATTCCTCTATTGGCTAGCGGTCAGGATTTGTTAAACGGTATTAGCATGAGAGCGTTTAATGCTAAAGATTTGAAGCGAGATGGCGGAGTATATGACGAAACTAAAGACGGTAAAGGTTTAGTTGGTTCTACAACTGATAGTTTCCATTCAGAGGGCTTTAAAGCCATGCGCTTTGGCGTTTATCAATTAGAAGGAACCAACCATCTATTTGTACAAGGTCAGCCAAGCCGTTATATGCCTCCTGCAAGCGATAAAGATTATGCTTATGAGGGATATGCCGTGCATGTTGATAGTAACAATGCTTATTCGCGTGTTAACGGCGTAAAAGCCAAAGTCAATTTTGGTAAGAAGACTGTTGATGTGACTCTGAAGCCGGCTGGTAATGTGTTAGGCACAAATCGTCCATATGATAGTGCGTTGTCATTTTCAGCCACCATTACCGGTAATACATTCAGTAGCAATAGCGGTGGTGTAAGCACCAAAGGCGGATTCTTTGGTGGTCTCGGTCAGGATATGGGTGGTGTATACAATGTTGGAACAACCTATAAGAATCCTGAATACCACAACAGCAAGGGCGTATTCGGTACAACACAAGTTGATCCAAGAAAAAGATAAATTCGGTTAACTTGGTAACAATCAAGGCCGTTTGAAAATTAATTTCAGACGGCCTTTTTATGGTTTACAATAGTGTTTCATTTGATAAGTGGTATGTAAAATCATCTTATCGGTATGATTACGGACTCACTATTCACAATATATAACAATAGGATCGGATATGTTTTCTTCATCTCTTATTCGCAAAATAGCAGTTTCGGCATCATTGGCCGTATTTGCTTTGCCTGTTTACGCCGAAGATGTCAAGCCTCAGCCCAAACCGGTGGAACCGGAAGGGCATTTTAACGTGACAACTCCGGTTAATAGGCCTGCAAACGTACCGGAAGGCTTGGAAAAAAAGCGGGAACAGGCCAGTATCGATATTAGCGAAGAAGAGCTGCTTCAGCGCCCGGATTTGTTGAAGCGTGCATTAATTTCATCAGTTTTGTTTAGCAATGTGGAGGGCGTTAAAGTCCTGTTGCCGTTATATAAACAGCTTCCCGAAAAGAAAGACGAACTGTTAATGAAGATTTCGGAAGCCATGATCGCCCGTTCGGAAGGGGAATATGAACAGGCAATCCGGCAATACCGCGAAGCGTTACAGCAAAACGGAGATTTGCAGTTTGCACGTATTGCTTTGGCTCAAGCATTGTTTGAGAATCATGCGGATAAAAGTGCGGAAGCAGAATTTCAAAAAATCAAGCAGTTGCCGGATGCACCCAAGCAAATTGTCAATATGGCCGACAACTATTTGAAAGCTTTGGACGAACGCAAGAGCTGGCAATTTAATGTCGATGCGAATTATGTGCGTGATAACAACATCAATAATGCAACAGGGAAGAGGCAGATCAAAGACGGCAAAGGCACTTGGACTTTGCCGAAAGCAGAATCCGCACAAGGTATCGCTTACAATGTCGGCGCCAGTAAAAATTGGCGTTTGGCCGATAATTATGCATTAAGAACCGAGCTAGACGGTTACGGCAAATTTTATTGGGACAATCATAAATATGATGATTTGACCGTCCGCGCCGGAATTGGCGGTGTGTACCAAACTGCACGTTTGGAAGCGTCTTTACAGCCTTTTTTTGAAAGACGTTGGTACGGCACCGAAAAATACTCCAAAGAAAAAGGTTTGCGTGCGGCTGCACAGTATTGGGTAACGCCCAAGCATAAAATGTATGTAGCGGCGGAAGCCGGTGATCAGCGTCATGAAAGACGGAAGCATCTAGACGGTAAAAACTATACGGCATCAGCCACTTGGCTGTTTGTTCCCAATAACCGCCAATATTGGACATTAGGTGCGGATTGGGCGCGCAAAGAAGCTAAAGACCGCTCGGATGCTTACCGACGCAGCGGTGCCCGAGTGGGTTGGACGCAGCAGTGGCAGAAGCATTTAACCACATCTATGTCGCTTGGATATGCCGTTCGCAATTATGAAGCAGCAGATATTTTTCAAGTGGTCCGTAAAGACAAAGAATATTCCGCCAGTTTGGCTGTTTCCCATAAACGTTTGAGTTTTAAAGGTGTAACGCCGAAGTTGGTTGGCGTATGGCAAAAAACCAAGAGCAACCATCCGTTTTACGGTCATGAGAAAAGCAATGTTTATATTCAGTTGAATAAAAACTTCTAAGTTTGAATGCTGATTTGTATGAGGCCGTCTGAAAAATTACGATTTTTTCAGACGGCCTTTATGTATCGTCAGCTTTCATCACTCTGTTTTGAATGTAGCCACCGGCTTTTGGATTTGTGAAACAGTAATAAACTTGAAAAAAGTATTATCTTTACAAAAAGGCCGTCTGAAATTTCAGACGGCCTCTTTTTATTTTATTCCCACTCAATCGTGGCAGGCGGTTTGCCGCTCACGTCGTACACCACGCGGTTGATGCCGCGCACTTCGTTGATGATGCGGTTGGACACTTTGCCCAGCAGCGAATAAGGCAGTTCGGCCCAATGTGCGGTCATGAAGTCGCTGGTTACGACAGCGCGCAACGCAACCACATATTCGTAAGTGCGGCCGTCACCCATGACGCCGACAGATTTTACCGGCAGGAACACGGCAAAGGCTTGGCTGGTAAGATCGTACCATGAAGTGCCGTTTTCGTCGGTGGTGTTGCGCAGCTCTTGGATGAAAATATCGTCGGCACGGCGCAGGAGGTCGGCGTATTCTTTTTTCACTTCGCCAAGAATGCGCACGCCCAAGCCGGGGCCGGGGAAGGGGTGGCGGTACACCATTTCGCGCGGCAGGCCGAGAGCTACGCCGAGTTCGCGCACTTCGTCCTTAAACAGGTCGCGCAGCGGTTCGAGCAGCTTCAGGTTGAGGGTTTCAGGCAGGCCGCCTACGTTGTGGTGGCTCTTGATGGCATGGGCTTTTTTGGTTTTGGCACCGGCACTTTCGATCACGTCGGGGTAAATCGTGCCTTGTGCCAGCCATTTGGCGTTTTGGCGTTTGCCGGCTTCGGTTTGGAACACTTCTACGAATTCTGCGCCGATGATTTTGCGTTTTTGTTCGGGGTCGGTCACGCCGGCGAGTTTGCCCATGAAGTCGTCGGTGGCATCCACGTGAATCACGTTGACGCCTAAGTTGCGGGCAAACATGTCCATCACCATTTGGCCTTCGTTCAGGCGCAGGAGACCGTGGTCAACGAATACACAGGTAAGTTGGTCGCCGATGGCGCGGTGAATCAACGCGGCGGCTACGGAAGAATCCACACCGCCGGACAAGCCGAGAATCACTTCGTCGCTGCCTACTTGCTCGCGGATTTTGGCCACGGCTTCGTCGATGTAGTTGGGCATGGTCCAGCTGGGTTGTGCACCGCAGATGTCGAGCACGAAGCGGTTGAGCAAGGCGCGGCCTTGTTTGGTGTGGGTGACTTCGGGGTGGAACTGGATGCCGTAGAATTGTTTTTCGGCATTTTCCATCATGGCCACGGGGCAGCTTGGCGTGTCGCCGATGATGCAGAAGCCTTCGGGCAGCTTGGATACTTTGTCGCCGTGGCTCATCCACACGTCAAGCGTGTTGGGTTGGCCGTCTGAAAGGCCGCGGGTGAGTTCGCAGTCGATGGTTTTTACTTGGGCGTAACCGAATTCGCGCTGGTCGCCGGGGGAAACTTCGCCGCCGAGATGATGCGCCATAAACTGCATGCCGTAGCAGATGCCGAGTACGGGAATGCCTAAGTCGAAAATGCCGGTGTCGGCCTGATAATCGGATTCGTAAACGGAATTGGGTCCGCCGGAAAGAATAATGCCTTTGGGCGCAAAAGCTTTGATGTCTTCCAAAGGCATGTCGTAGGAATGCAGTTCGCAGTAAACGTGGGCTTCGCGCACGCGGCGGGCGATGAGTTGGGTCACTTGCGAGCCGAAATCGAGAATGAGGATTTTGTCTTGGGTCATGGCAGTTTCTATTGAAAATAGATTGAAAAAATAATGGGCGCCATTTTACCATAAAAAGGCCGTCTGAATTTTTTCAGACGGCCTTTTTATATTGTATTGAAGGTGTTGATGGCGTGTATTTTTTATGCGTGTATTGTAGATTTTTGCATAAAAAAACGGTAATCAATTGAGTGGATGTTTGAGATGTTTGTGCTGTTTATAAGGGATGATGCTGCTTCTTGAGAGTAATAGTAAGCAGCCCAATAAAATCATACCCAAGGCGATCAGTGGAGAATAGCCTAAGAAGTATTGGCCGCGTATATAAATTGCCGCACCGATGTAGATGAGCAACGGCCCGGCCACAATAGACTGCTTGTTAATACCGTCCATAATCAAAACAATCAGACCGATAACGGCCAGTGCGACAGCAACAAGCGTGGACGTGGCAGGCAGAATGTCTGTGGCCTTTAAAAACCAAACTGCACCGCCGATAATCAGGAACAGGGGGAGAACAAGTGAAGATTGTGGCATTTTAGGTTTTCCAAAATATTTTCAGGCGGCCACGATTATAAACACTGAGGCCGTCTGAAAGATAGGCTGTAGCTTGGCGCTGAACGGGGAATGTAAACGGGACTTTGAATTAATCTTTTGTTTTTAAATCATTACTTTTTATCAGGGCGCCGAATCTATAAATAATTTTACTGCTATTTAACGCGCGTTTTTCATCAGGCGTTGTTTTTCGCGCTTCCAATCGGCTTCTTTCATACTTTGCCGTTTGTCGTGCTGCTTTTTGCCTTTGGCTAGGCCGATGTCCATTTTGATTTTGCCCCGGCTGTAGTGGAGATTGAGCGGAACAATGGTATAACCGGCACGCTCGGTTTTTCCGATCAGTTTATTGATTTCGGATTGGTTAAGCAGCAGTTTGCGTTGGCGGACGGCATCGGGTTTGATGTGTGTCGAAGCTGTCGGTAGGGCGGTAATGTGGCAGCCGACCAAATAAAAAGCGTCTTTTTTCCAGTGGATATAGCTTTCTTTCAATTGCACACGACCTGCGCGGAGGGCTTTGACTTCCCAGCCTTCCAATACCAATCCAGCTTCGATTTGGTCTTCGATAAAATAGTCGTGAAAAGCTTTCTTATTATTTGCTATGCTCATGGTAATTCGCTTGAGATAAGTTCGGACGGCTTATTCTAACAGAGATAGGCCGTCTGAAAAATTAAAACGCTTGGATACAGGTAAAGCGGGGTTGCATGGTTTGACCTATTTTGATGTTTTCGGAAAACATGGCCGCCGGACGTATCCATAATCCGTATGTGCCGTATAACGCTCGGTAAACCACCATGTTTTCGCCGGTTTCTGAATGGGTGGCAGAGCCGATAACTTCGTAGAGATTGCCTTTGTAATGGCGGTAAATACCGGGTTTAATCTGATTCGGCATGATTGATGTGTTTGTTGTAGTAGTTTCGGATATCGTTGATGGCTTTGGTATCTGTGGGTTTCAGCAGATATTTTAATGTATCCAGACGGATAAGCAGCATGTCTTCCTGTTCCGCAATCTCGCAGCTGGCTTTGCCTTTGCTGCGAAAGTGTACCATCAGCTCGTCGAGTTGCTTTAAAGCGGTTTGATAATCGTCATTCATGTCATTCATAATGCTGATGAATTCGGGGTGGTATAAGACAAAAATAAAAACAAAAATGGCAGGCTTGAAAACCTGCCATATATTATTGGTGCCTGCTTGAAGGCTCAATATTTAAATAATTAAGCAGCTTGAATGTTAGCAGCTTGTTTGCCTTTAGGGCCGGTGGTAACGTCGAAAGAAACGCGTTGGCCTTCTTTCAAGGTTTTAAAGCCTTCCATGTTGATCGCAGAGAAGTGTGCGAACAAATCTTCGCCACCTTCGTCCGGAGTGATAAAACCAAAACCTTTAGCGTCGTTAAACCATTTAACAATACCGGTTGCCATTGAACTTCCTATACTAAAAATAAATTAATAAAATCCAGCAAAATAAGGCAACGCTGAAAACCTAAAAGTTTTGAGTTCCTCCCAAACAATTATGCTTTTTTGTGCATGCCAAGCTCTGCTTAGTTAACTTTTTACCTTTGTTAAGTAGTGTAGTCAAGTAATGTTTGGGAAAAAGGTCAAAATTTATTAAAATAATAAAAAATACAACATAATCTTATTTGAAAACCACTTTTAAAGACCAAAAATTATGAGCAAAGAACAAACGGGACGTGAATCCGGCATAGGCTTGGCAGAGCGCAAGCATTTGTCGCCACCGAGAAAATACGGTGTGTTTTTGTTGAATGACGATTACACGACAATGGATTTTGTGGTCGGAGTGTTGACGGAAATTTTTTTGCTCGCGGAAGAAAAAGCTCATGCCATTATGTTGTTGGTGCATCACGAAGGTAAGGGTTTGTGCGGTGTGTACAGTAGGGATGTCGCACAAAGCAAGCAGCAGAAAGTTCTGGATAGGGCGCGGCAGGAAGGGCATCCTTTGCAGTGTATCTTAGAGGAGATGTAAATGATTTCGGCTCAGTTGGAGCGGATTCTGCAATTATTGTATGCGGAGGCGAAAACCCAGAATTATGAGTTTATCGGTCTCGAACAATTATTGATGACGCTGATTCAGGAAGATGAGAATGTTGCCGGAGTATTGCAACGTTGCGGCGCGGACTTGAATATTCTGGAACGCCAACTGCATGAAAGTGTGGCAGATAATACGCCTGTGGTACCCGAACATATGTTGGATAGGGTGGAAACCCAGCCGACAATCGGTTTCCAACGGGTTATTCAACGGGCGATGGTACATGCGCAGTCGGCAGGGAAAGAAGAAGTATTGCCTTTGGATGTTTTAGTGGCGTTGATGAGCGAGACCGAGAGCCATGCCGTTTACTTTCTTCAGCTGCAGTCGGTTAACCGTTTCGAGGTTTTGCGCAGCATTGCTTACGGTGGCTTTGATGAGTCTTCGTCTGTCGATGAACATGCTGATGAAGAAAAGACGGCTTCCGATAAAAAAGATGCCTTAAGCAATTACACAGTCAATTTAAATGCAGAAGTTGAGGCCGGCCGTATTGATCCGCTCATCGGACGGAAGCATGAAATGGAGCGGTTAGTTCAGGTATTGTGCAGAAGGCGCAAAAATAATCCGCTGTTAGTCGGTGAGGCCGGGGTTGGGAAAACGGCATTGGCGGAAGGTTTGGCATATCAAATCGTGCATAAACAGGCTCCTGAAATTTTATTAAACGCTACGGTTTTTGCTTTGGATATGGGCGCGTTGGTGGCCGGTACAAAATATCGGGGTGATTTTGAAGCCAGGGTCAAAGCGGTATTAAAACAAATTTCGCAAGTTGAACACGCT
Source organism: Neisseria weaveri (assembly GCF_900638685.1). NCBI lineage: Bacteria > Pseudomonadati > Pseudomonadota > Betaproteobacteria > Neisseriales > Neisseriaceae > Neisseria > Neisseria weaveri. The sequence continues at coordinate 2,059,017 of NZ_LR134533.1, forward strand.
ATCTTGTTTATCGATGAAATTCATACGATTATCGGAGCAGGTAGTGTTTCCGGCGGGACGATGGATGCCTCTAATTTATTGAAGCCGGCATTGGCTAAGGGGCAGTTGCGCTGTATCGGAGCGACAACTTATGACGAATACCGTACGATTTTCGATAAGGATCACGCACTCAGCAGGCGTTTTCAAAAAATCGATATTGTTGAGCCTTCTGTTGCGGAAACCGTGCAGATTTTGCGCGGCTTAAAACCGGCTTTTGAAGCGTTTCATCAGGTTAAATATACGCAAGGTGCGGTTGAGGCTGCTGCCGAATTGTCGGCACGATATATCAATGATCGCTTTTTGCCTGACAAGGCGATTGATGTGATGGATGAAGCCGGAGCAGCACAGCGTATTATGGCGAAATCTAAGCAGAAGAAAGTGATAGGTAAGGCTCAGATTGAAGCTGTGGTAGCTAAAACTGCACGTATTCCGGAAAAAAATGTTTCGCATGATGATAAGGAAGTGCTGAAATATTTGAGCCGTGATCTGAAAAATATGGTGTTCGGTCAGGATAAGGCCATCGAAGTTTTAGTTGATGCGGTGAAAATGTCCCGATCAGGATTGGGGCAGCCGAATAAACCTATCGGGAGTTTCCTGTTTTCAGGGCCGACCGGTGTCGGCAAAACCGAAGTGGCGAAACAGCTTGCTTATTCGTTGGGCGTGCCTTTGCAACGTTTTGATATGTCAGAATATATGGAGCGGCATGCCGTATCCCGTTTGATTGGCTCGCCGCCGGGATATGTCGGATTCGAGCAAGGCGGTTTGCTGACTGAAGCCATCAATAAACAGCCGTTTTGTGTATTGCTGTTGGACGAGATCGAAAAAGCGCATCCGGATATTTTCAATATTCTGCTTCAAGTGATGGATCATGGAAAGCTAACCGATAACACCGGTAAAAGTGCCGATTTCCGCAATGTGATTATTATCATGACAACCAATGCCGGCGCTGAAGGTTTGAGCAGACCGACTGTTGGTTTTACTTCGAAGCGTGAGCGCGGCGATGAAATGGTGGCAATCAACAAGCTGTTTACGCCTGAATTCCGCAACCGCTTGGATGCAATTGTGCCGTTTGCGTCGTTGGATAAAGAGATTATTGCCCGAGTGGTTGATAAATTTTTGTTACAGCTGGAGCAGCAGCTGCAAGATAAAAAAGTGGAAATCGAATTTTCTCCTGCGCTTAGAGAATATTTGGCCGATAAAGGCTTTGACCCAAATATGGGTGCTCGTCCGATGGGCCGGTTGATTCAGGATAAAATCCGTAAGGCATTGGCCGATGAGTTGTTATTCGGTAGATTGTCGGAAGGCGGTAAAGTATTGGTGGATTGGAATAGTGCTGATGAAAAAACGGTGTTGGTGTTTCAATAAGCCATTTATTCTATAAACGTCGCTGTGTGATTGAGGCCGTCTGAGATTTTCAGACGGCCTCGTGCTTAAGTAGAAAATATTGTTTATTAATATATTGGCTTAATTTGCTGCCGGTCTGTATTGTCGGTTACTACAGCTTTCTAACCGGTGCTTACCAGTCTCCCCTTTTCAATTTTTCGATTTGACGGCGGTCGCGCTTGGTTGGACGACCGTCAGGATAAGCAGCACTGACTCTAGAAGCCTGATCCAGCAGCTTTTGCTGTTCGCGTAATTCGGCTGTTTTCATATCTTCTTCATATAGCAGTCGTGCTTCCGGGGCTGGGCGGCGTTGATGGTTGAGTGCTTTTACAGATATCTTGTAGGGAAGTGAGTTTAGGGTTAAGTCGATGGTGTCGCCTACGCTGATATTTTTGCTGTTTTTGACTTTGGCTCCGTTAACCATAACCCGTCCAAGCTCGATGTGCTTTTGCGCTAAAGCACGGGTTTTGAAAAAGCGTGCTGCCCACAGCCATTTGTCTAAGCGCATAGATGATGAGTGGTCATTGTGTTGTTTCATAAACTGAAGCCGGTGTTGTCGGATGATGAAAATAGTTGGGATGATAACCGAGTTTGATATTGCCGGAAATATGCCCAGTTTAACTTTATGACCACAGCCTGACAGAAAAAATAATCTGGGCAGCAGCGGGTATGTAGAAACCCAACAGATTGCTGTTCGGGCTTATTGTAAGGTAAAATTATCGTTTTAGTGTTTTTATACTAAATGAAAATACCTGTTATTATTTGTTTGAATTTCAAACGGCCTGAACGCTAATCAGTGTGACAATATGCTGCAAGGATGTCTAAAAAAAGCATTTAATTTTAAATAAGCAGTGATTAAAGTGCTGCTAAAGCGTCTTTCTTAGCGTATGATAACGCTGGAATACCATTGATGAGAGCATCAGCTATATGAAACCTGTTTTCTTGGATTTTGAACAACCCATTGCCGAATTAATTAAAAAAATTGAAGAACTGCGTTTTATGCAGGGTGAATCGGCTGTGGATATTTCAGATGAGATTACCCGTTTGCAACGTAAAAGTGCCGATTTGACCAAGTCGATTTTCAATAAATTGACGCCTGCGCAAGTATCGCAAGTTTCCCGGCATCCGCAACGTCCTTATACTTTTGACTATATCAAAGCAATTTTTACCGATTTCGAAGAGTTGCACGGCGACAGACATTTTGCAGACGATCATGCAATCGTCGGTGGTTTGGCGCGTTTTAACGGACAAAGCGTAGTGGTTATCGGTCATCAAAAAGGCCGGGACACCAAAGAAAAAATCCGTCGCAATTTCGGTATGCCGCGCCCTGAAGGTTATCGTAAGGCATTACGTTTGATGCAGATGGCGGAGAAATTCCATCTTCCGGTTTTTACCTTTGTAGACACCCCGGGAGCTTATCCCGGCATCGGTGCGGAAGAGCGCAACCAATCCGAAGCTATTGGCAAAAACTTATATGAGCTGACCAAATTGCGAGTGCCCGTTATTTGTACCATTATCGGTGAAGGCGGTTCAGGTGGTGCATTGGCGATTGCTGTTGGTGATTATGTGAATATGCTGCAATATTCCACTTATTCGGTAATCTCGCCTGAAGGCTGTGCGTCTATTTTGTGGAAGACGGCAGAAAAAGCGGCCGATGCTGCACAAGCTTTAGGTATTACCGCAGACCGTTTGGCCAAATTGAATTTGATTGATCGGGTGATTGAAGAACCTATGGGCGGTGCACATAGAAATCATGAAGAAATGGCCAGACGGGTTAAAGAAGTGTTGGCAGAGCAATTGCGTATGGCTCAAGATATTCCAATGCCGGATTTGTTGACGCGTCGCTTTGACCGTATTATGGCTTATGGAAAATTTGCAGAAAAATAATGATTTGAAACGATGTTTACAAGCAGGCTTAAAGCCTGCTTGTTTTATTTTCAGACGGCCTTCTGAATATATGTGTAAAATTTGATACGAATATTGAGTTAAGTCATATTATTTTTATTATATATTTGTATATAAATGTAATGAAATTGTAATATTATGGTAAACGTAGATATCCTTCCTGAATCGGTTAAATGCTTGCTTGATACGGTAAGGCAGGAGTTTTTAGCTGCCGATATCAAATATGCAAGTATAGAAGTGGCATTGAGCGGCGGGGTCGACTCGGTGGTGTTGCTGCATATTTTGTCTTGCTTAAAAGAAGAGTTGGGATTTAAGTTATATGCTGTGCATATAAATCACGGTTTGCAGCATTGTGCTGATGAGTGGGTAGATTTTTGCAAAAAGCTATGCGGAAAATTTGATGTTCCACTAAGAGTAGAAAAGGTAACAGTTTCTAAGGATGGTTTAGGAGTTGAAGCGGCTGCCCGTCGTGAGCGTTACCGGGTTTTTGGGCACAGTAGCGCAAAAGTTTTAGCTATGGCACATCACCGCGATGATCAGGTGGAAACCTTTATCTTGGCGGCATTGCGAGGTGGAGGCACGCGTGCATTATCCGCTATGCCTAAATGGAGAAAGCTTACCGAACACTTGGTTGCATGGCGCCCGTTGTTGGATGTATCGAGATCAGAACTTGAATCTTATGCAGCAGAATGCTCACTGAACTATGTTGAAGATCCGAGTAATGGTGATAGCACTTATTTGCGAAACTGGGTGCGCCACCAATTGATGCCGGTATTGCATGACAGGGTGCCTTTTATCAAGCAGCATATTTTGCACAGTGTTTCTGCTTTACAGAATGAATTGGCTTTGTTGGATGAAGTCATTCAGGAAGACTTTAAGTATATTATGCAACCAGGTTTTTTTGACGTCGTTCGTTGGCGTAAATTGAGTGAGTTGCGAAAAAAACAACAGTTAAAGTTTTTTGTGAAACAGTGTGCTTTGGGATATTGTAGGGGTGATAGTGTTGCTGATTTTTCGCGTGTTTTGAGTGAGATAGGTAACTGTTCGGCTCTTTGGAAGCTGCCTGAGGGTGAGATTTATGCGTATGCTAACCGGTTATTTATTTTAAGAAATGGTTGGCAAAGTGAGTACAGATGGTTAAGCTGCCCATTGCATTTTGATAAGACAAGACAAAATCTTATGCAAGATTATGGGTTTGTTTTAAGTGTGAGTAAATTGGGTTTGAGTCGGGAAGGAATAAAGCGTATTAAGTCTATTCGTGCTGTCAATTCCGTTGATTCATTAAATTTAACCGTTTGTCGTAAAAATATTGTAAAAATCCTGAAAGAACGCAAAGTACCACCATTTATCAGACATAAGTGGCCTGTATTGGTGGACGAAAATGACAGGTGTATCGCGGTGGCGAACATCGCTGTTGATCACAGTCATGCGGTGGACAATGGTTTTTTACCTGTATTTGAGAGCCTTAACCAGTTTATCGTGGAACCAAAATCAAAGTTTGGCGTCTATTAGGTAGATAGTATGATGTGCTTGATCCCATCGAAATCAGAAACTGTTTACCGTCCAATTTTTTATTGGCTCGCTTTATCGTTTGAGTTTTTTATTGTTGTTTAGATAAATTAAAGGTTGCACATGAACGATCGTAAAATCGATCAGGCATTGGTAGAGCGTGCTCAAAAAGGTGAAAAAAAAGCATTTGAACTGTTAGTTGCGAAGTATCAACATAGGCTAATACGCCTGTTGGCACGTTTTATCAAAGATGAGCATGAAGTTAACGACATTGCTCAAGATACGTTAATCAAAGCTTACAGAGCCTTGCCTAGTTTTCGTGGCGAGAGTGCGTTTTATACATGGCTGTACCGCATCGGTATGAATACGGCTAAGAATTTTTTGGCTAATTCAGGAAAAAGACCCTTTATTAGCTCAGATGTTGCCAACGAAGACGGGGATATTTTAAGTTTGGCAGATCAGCTGTCAGATAATCATACCCCGGAAGCGGAAATGATTAACCGCGAAATATTACAAACAGTAGACGAAGCAGTCGCCAAGCTGCCGGAAGATTTGAAAAAAACAATTATATTCAGGGAAATGGAAGGTTTGTCTTATGAAGAAATTGCTCAGATTATGGATTGCCCCATCGGTACGGTTCGCTCCAGAATCTTCAGAGCTAGGGAAGCTATTGCCCAAGAGTTGAGGCCATTATTGGATACCTCGGAAGACCGAAGGTGGTAAAGTTATGAATACGAAAGATGAAGATTTTGAATATGTGTCTGCCGCAATGGATGGAGAATTGTCTGAAGACATACTTGATCGATTGCTGGCAGATGAAGATGCACAGCAAAGATGGAGAGAATATCATTTAATTCGTGATTGTTTGCAGAAAAAAGATTGCTTGGAATACCGCAGTCAGCTTTTAAATCAACAACCGTTTACTGCAGGAGAATGGTTCTCTGATGAAGTAAGTAATGATGAGAGCCAGGCAGAGGATGTTTCGGATTCACTAGCAAACTCTGAATCGGGGTACGCAAATAAAAGAGCATTTAATTTTTTTGCGATGGTGGCCAGTATAGTTGCCATTACAGTTGTGGCTTGGCAATTGTGGGTTCCCGGTTTATCTGCTTCGCAGGAAGTTGTGGCTACTGAGACGGAATACCATAATAAAGGTATTTTACCGAGCGAATCTCAGCAGTTGGCGACAGATGTAGTGGTTGATACAGGTATGGTTCAGTACCCCAATAAAAATAACCCACAAGAACAGCAACAATATGTTGTGCCTAGTGCTGTTGCTCAAATTACAGATGCGAAAGATGCTGAAAGCAGAGATGTGGTTCATGTTGAGCCTCTGAAGGTTGAACAGGAAGAATTGGAAGTTAAAGCTGCTAGCAGTGCGATGTAATTTACATTTCAGTAGATTTGAATAAAACAGACGGCCTCCGGTAATGAAATTATCGGAGGCCGTCTTAATATTTTAAGCTCGTTTTTTTGGATAAAAGATTAGGTTGGGCTTGCTTCAGTAGAATCTTTGTTTCTGGTGTGTTACCAAGTTTGTTTTTTATAGTTATTCAGGTTGGTTTTTCAAGCCGAAATGGTTATAGCATATTTCCGTGGCCGTCCGCCCCCGTGGAGTGCGTTGGAGGAAGCCTTGCTGAATAAGGTAGGGTTCGATGACATCTTCAATGGTGTCGGTAGACTCTCCGATAGCTGCTGCGATATTTTCGAGGCCGACGGGCCCGCCGCTGAATTTATATAGAATCGCTTCCAAGAATTTTCTGTCCATTAAATCCAGGCCTGCTGCATCGACATCCAACATGCTTAAGGCTGAGTCTGCTATCTGGGCATTAATGATGCCGCTGTTTTTGACTTCGGCATAATCGCGCACCCTGCGGAGTAAACGGTTAGCTATTCTGGGGGTTCCTCGACTGCGTTTGGCGATTTCCATAGCGCCTTCTGTTTCCATATTGAGCTGCAGTAATTGGGCGGAGCGTTTTACGATAGTGGAAAGGTCTTGATTTTCGTAAAACTCCAAGCGGGCTACAATGCCGAAGCGGTCGCGTAACGGGTTGGTCAGCATGCCTGCCCGGGTGGTGGCACCGATTAGGGTAAAGGGGGGAAGATCGATTTTAACCGAACGTGCGGCCGGGCCTTCGCCAATCATAATGTCGAGCTGGTAGTCTTCAAGTGCGGGATAGAGAATTTCTTCAACAACCGGGCTGAGCCGGTGAATTTCGTCGATAAACAGTACGTCGTGTGGTTCGAGATTGGTCAGCAGTGCGGCCAAATCGCCTGCGCGCTCCAAGACGGGACCGCTGGTTTGGCGCAGGTTAACTCCCAATTCTTTTGAAATAATGTGTGCCAAAGTGGTTTTGCCTAGTCCGGGCGGGCCGAATAATAAAGTATGGTCTAAAGCCTCGCCGCGTTTCTTGGCTGCTTCGATAAAGATGGCCAGTTGTTCTTTGGCTTTTTTTTGTCCGATATAGTCTTCTAAGGTTTTGGGCCGCAATGCGCGCTCCAGCAATTCTTCTTGGCTGGAGATTTTTTGTGCGGTAATGATGCGTTGGGACGGGTTTGCAGTCAGATTATCGGTTTGCAGCATGATTGGGGCTCATTTTGTGTCGGACGAAATTCATAGGGCGGTTTTTTCTCGCCACATCAGGTAATCGCGCAACGGCGGTACGGGCGGGTTCAGGCAGTGTGCGCAAATACCGGTAACGTCTTCGTCATCATATTCTTCGATATGTTGTGCATTCGGATCGAATCTGGCCTGCTGGATAACGGCTTGAGCTAAGGCTTGAGCCTGTACAACGTCAAAATCAAATCCCGATAGGATTTCTGCCAACAACTGGTGTTCGGCTTTGCTGAAGCCGGAGCTGTGTTTGGTAATGAGATTTTGATAGTCGGGATTGCTGATTTTTAAGGTTAATAGCGCTGTGTGCATCGTGTTGCCTGAAAATAATCTTGTGGTGGCTATTATAGTCAATATGATTGCCGGTGTGGGTTAAGAAAGGCCGTCTGGAGATTTTTTCAGACGGCCTGATATTTTATTTCGGCAGTTTATTCTTCGCCTAACAATTGTTCTCTGGTTAACAGAAAGACAAATCCGTCTCCGCCGCTGGTTTCCAACCAAGTGAACGGCAGTTCAGGATAGGCAGCTTCGAGAACATCGCGGTTGTGGCCGATTTCCACCAGTAGTACGCCTTTGGGATTAAGGTATTTGGCGGCATACAGCAGGATTTGCCTTGTGGCATCCAAGCCGTCTTCGCCGCTGCCCAAAGCCAGTTCGGGTTCGTGCAGGTATTCTTCCGGCAGGGCTTCGACCGATTCCGCATCAACATAGGGAGGATTGGAAACAATCAGGTCGTATGTGCCTTCCAAACCTTCGAATAAATCGGTGTGAATCAGATTGATTCGGTCTTCCAAACCATAGTCTTCGATATTGATGGCGGCAACTTCCAGGGCGTCCAAACTTAAATCGACGGCATCAATTTCTGCGGCAGGGTAGTGGTGTGCCATTTGAATGGCCAGACAGCCGCTGCCGGTGCATAAATCTAAGGCTCGGTGCACCAACTCATCGTATTCGATCCACGGGCGGATGGTGTCGCCGAGCAGCTCGTAAATGAATGAACGAGGCACAATGACTCTTTCGTCGACATAAAAGTCGAATTCGCCTTGCCAAGCTTGATTGGTCAGGTAGGCAACGGGCAGCCGCTCGTTAACGCGACGCTCGATCAGGCCGAGCAGGTTTTCTTTTTCAGCGTTTAGCAGTTTGGCGTCGAGATAGGGTTCCAAACTGTCTAAGGGCAGGTTTAGCGTGTGCAGGATCAGATAGGCTGCTTCATCGTGTGCGTTGTCGGTTCCGTGGCCGAAAAACAGTCCGGCTTCGTTAAAACGGCTGACGGCAAAGCGCAGGATGTCGCGGACGGTGGTCAGTTGTTGTACGGCTTCTGTAAACATGATGTGTTGCTTTGATAGATAAAGTGGGAATTATAGCGGATTATGGTATGGAATGTTTGAGGCCGTCTGAAAATTCAGACGGCCTTTGGGTATTTTATTTTCCTTGTCCTTTGACTGCGCCGCGTTGTAAGCGGTCAAGCAGGAAAGTTGGCAGTATACGCTTGAGATACCAAAACAGAATAGTCGGAAATGTAACCAAATAGCGCGCTTTGGGTTTGCCGGCGGTTAATGCTTTAACGCATACTGCAGCGCAATCGGGAGAGGACATGGTAAACGGTGCTACCGAGCCTTCGGCTTCCAAGCGGTTGAGTTGGGCTTGGTAGGCTGCTTGATGGACGCTGTTTTCGATGTCGATATGTTGCTTGAATTTAATCAAGGCGTTGGGACGGAATCGGGTGGCAATCGGGCCGGGCTCAATCAGGCTGACAAAAATATTGCTGCCTGCCACTTCGTGCCTTAAGGTGTCGCACATACCTTCGAGTGCGAATTTACTGCTGTTGTATGCACCGCGCCAAGGCATGGCGGCAAAGCCTAGAATGCTGCTGTTGACCAAAATCCGCCCGTGTCCTTGCCGGCGGAACAGGCGCATGGCTTCGCTGATACATTCCCATGCCCCGAAAACATTGGTTTCAAATTGCTCGCGCAAGGCGTGTCGGGAAATATCTTCAACCGCACCGGCCTGCCCGTAGCCGGCGTTGCAGAATAGGGCGTCTAAATGACCGCCGGTGGTTTCGGCAATGTATTGAAATACTTGGCGGATATTGCCGCTGTCGGTAACGTCCAGTTTCAAGGCGTCGGCTAAGCCTTCGTGTTTCAGGCGTTCTACGTCTTCGGGGCGGCGGCAGCCGGCAAATACGCGCCAGCCCATAGCGTGCAGCTGTTTGGCCGTATCATAGCCGATACCGGTTGAACAGCCGGTGATTAAGATGGTTTTCATATTTTTAGCATTGGTCGGAATAATGGCAGCATTATAGCCAATTCGGCTGTATCGGAAGAGGGTATAGACTGAAAAAGGCCGTCTGAAATTCAGGCGGCCTCGTTATCTTCAACGCGATTTAATAAATCGCGGCTCGAGTTTCCATAAATACAGCATGAGCGGAATATTGCCTAAAGCCACAAATAAATACAGCAGGGTAATGCTGTCAAATAAAAACAGCAGCAAGGCGCTGATTAGGGCGGCTGTAACCATAAACAAGCCGTTGACAATATTGTTGGCGGCAATGGCATGGGCACGGAAAACATCGCTGCTGGCAGTTTGCAGCCAAGTATAAAGCGGTACGGAGAAAAAGCCGCCGAAAAAGCCGATGGCGGTCATGGTCAGGATGACAGGATATGCTTTGGCTTGGGATAAAAACCACACGATCCCTTGCAGTTGGGTGAAGCGTTCCCCGTGAGTCAGCCACACCAATATCAAACCGCATACGGTCAGCCCTATTGTGCCGACGCTTACCAATTTGAGGTTTAAATGTTGCTTGCTGATTTTGGCACACAAGATAGAGCCGATGGCAATGCCTATGGAAAATAAAGCCAGCATCAGGTTGAATACATTATCGTTGCCGCCCAAATGGATTTGGGTGAAAGTCGGCAGTTGGGTGGTGTAAACCGAGCCGACAAGCCAAAACCATGATATACCGATAACGGCTGTGTAGAGTTCGCGTTGGGCAAAGGTTTGTTTTAGTAAATCTTTGGTGTTTTTGACTATATTTGCCTGTATCCGCATGTCGGGTTCTTTGGCGGCAACCGATGGCATAAACAGGCTGGCAACGGTGCCGGAAACGGCAATGGAAACAACAATGACACCGACCCAATGCGGAGGCAGGCCTGCCATGCCGGTACCGAGAATCTGGCCGAGCAGGATAGCGATAAATGTTGCCGACTCAATCAGACTGTTGCCCATGATTAATTCTCTGTCATTAAGATAGTCGGGCAGAACGGCGTATTTAAGGGGGCCGAACAGGGTGGATTGCGTACCCATGCAAAACAGGCAAAACAGCAGCAGCGGCGCGGATTGGATATAAAAGCCGTAAGCTGCCACACTCATTACCACGATTTCCAGCAGTTTGACTACACGGGCTAAGCAGGCTTTATTGAATTTGGTACTCAATTGGCCGGACAAGGCTGAAAACAGGAAATAAGGCAGAATAAACAGTAGGGCACCGAGATTCAGCATTTGGCCGGCAGGCAGCCAATCATTGTTTCCCAAACCGTAAAAGCTGATCATCACGAACAGCGCGGTTTTAAAGATATTATCGTTGAATGCGCCGAGAAACTGGGTGGCAAACAAAGCGGAAAAGCGTTTTTCTGCCGCAAAGCCCAAATTACTTTTTAAATTCATCGGCGGTATCTTTTTCTTGAGACGGTGTACGGTCGGTCGAATCGTCATCCATCAAAATCCGGTGTGCGGGGCCTTCCAGGTCATCAAATTGACCGCTTTTACCGGACCACCAGAAAAAATAAGCAATGATAAAAGCCAGAATAATACTGATGGGGATCAGGATAAATACGCTTTCCATTACATCATTCCTGTCAGATCGTTTAATACAAGAGTTTGCCCGTGCAGGGTCAGGTATTCGTTGCGGATGCGGCCGATCGGCTCTGTGCCGCCGTATAGGGCGATGCCGTTTTTTTCCAGCAGCCAAGTTAACGGAGAATCAACGGTTTCACAAGCATGGACGGCTTGGGCGGCTGCCTCGTCTTTCGGAGCTTGTTCGCTTTGCAGTTTGACGGTCAAATATCCGCTTCCGGGCGGATTTTCATGTTCGTTGTCGGCCATCATCACCAAAAAACCGAGATGTTCGCCTGCTAAGGTGTGGATACTGAAATAATGCATTTTTTAATGGGAGAAGTAAAAACAGGAATACTGTAGCAGTTTGCGGTTTGAGTGAAAATCAAATATTTGAAAGCAGAGGCCGTCTGAAAACCGTTTGGGCTTAAGCCGGGTGTGTTTTTCAGACGGCCTTGAAAGCATCGGCTTATTCCGCTTCGTCAATCCAAGCCTGCTGCACGGCTTCGAGGATTTTTTCGCCGCAACGGGCAGGGTCGTCGTCAAAATCGGGCAGGGCGAGAATCAGCTCGCGCAAGTGGGTGAAGCGGATGGTTTTCGGGTCGATATCGCCGTGGGTGTCGTAGAGTTCTTCGGCAATGCGTTGGGTGTCGGTCCATTTCATCGGTGTACTCCTTTGTGATTTTTGAGACGGAACCCATCGGAAAACGGTATAGGTTCCGTTAAGGCTTCAGGCCGTCTGAAAATAATTGTTCAGACGGCCTCTGCGATTAATGATGCTCGCGCGCATGGTTGATGGTGTATTTGGGAATTTCCACCACCAAATCTTCATCGGCGACTTTAGCCTGGCAGCTCAAGCGGGATTCTGCTTCCAAGCCCCATGCTTGGTCGAGCAGGTCTTCTTCGATTTCAGACGGCTCTTCCAAGCTGTCGAAACCTTGGCGCACGATCACATGGCAGGTGGTGCAGGCGCAGGATTTTTCGCAGGCATGGTCGATTTCGATGTCGTTGTCGAGCAGCAAATCGCAGATGGTTTGGCCTTCGGGGGCGTTGTCGATGATTTTGCCTTCGGGGCAGAGTTCGGCGTGTGGCAGTATGGTTACTTTCGGCATGTGTGTTCTCTTAAATGAAATGAAGTTATGGTCGGGCGCTATTTTACCCGATACGGCAGGTGCTGCTGCCGGTTTGCTATTAATGTTTTAAATGGGGCGGTAAGCGCTGCTTGAGATTTCCGCCGCTTGTTCGGTTGGGTAAACGGTTTGGTTTTTTCAGGCAAGCAGTTCCAAATGTTCGATCAGAATCGACGAGCCGATCACGATCAGCACGATGCCGCCCAACACTTCGGCGCGTTTGCCCACGGCTTTGCCAAACGAACGACCCAAAACCATGCCGGTGGCGGACATTAATGTGGTGGTGGTGCCGATCATAAAGGCCGCCAGCCAGATGTTGACTTCGACAAAGGCGAGGCCGACGCCGACAATCATGGAATCGATGCTGGTGGCGATGGCGGTAATGACGGTGAGCAGGAAACCGTTTTTCCCTGTGTTTTCGCCGCTTTCTTCTTGGTCGGATAAAGTGCCGTAAATCATTTTGCCGCCCAAACCCAGCAGCAGGATAAAGGCGACCCAGTGGTCCCATTCGGCGATGAAGGGTTTGGCTGCCGAGCCGCCCAGCCAGCCGATTAAGGGCGTAATGGTTTCGATAACGCCGAAAATCAGTGCCGTACGGCCGACGCGCCGCAAGGTCAGGCAATTGCAGTTGCAGGCGGCGCCTTTGGCTATCGAGGCGGCAAAGGCGTCGACAGACATGGCAAAGGCCAGAATGCTTAGGGTGTAGAGGTTCATGGTTGTCTTTTGCGGCCTTGTTCGGGCAACGCTTTATTTTTTTATTCAGCCGTTCGGGTAGGTGCTTGGCGGCTTTAGGGTGGTGTTATTGATTGTGTTATTTTCAGACGGCCTCAAGTTGGGAGGCCGTCTGAAATTTAAATATCGTTTACATTTTGTCCGGCCAGGGCGCGTTGGATGTTGCGGTTCATGCGTCGGCCGGCGAAGTCGTCGGTGGCATGTCCTAACGCGGATACGGCATTGCGGATTTCGTCGGCATTGCCTGTCTGAACGAGATTGTGCAAAGCGGCGATGCTGTCGCGGATGGCGGCGAGTTCGGTTTCTTTGAGCAAATCGCCATCCATTTCCAACGCGGTTTCTACGGCGGCGGTAAGACCTTCGGCTTCCACAACGGCTTCGGCGCGGGCGCGGGCGGCCATGTCGTCGGAGGCGTTCGACATGCTCTCTTTCAGCATGTTGGTGATGGTTTCGTCGTCGAGACCGTAGGAAGGTTTCACTTCGATTTGCGCCTGCACGCCGGTGGATTGTTCGCGGGCGGACACGGAAAGCAGGCCGTCTGCATCCACTTGGAAGGTAACACGGATGCGGGCGGCGCCGGCCACCATCGGCGGAATGCCGCGCAAGGTGAATTTGGCGAGGCTGCGGCAGTCGGACACGAGTTCGCGTTCGCCTTGCACCACATGGATGGTCATCGCGGTTTGGCCGTCTTTAAAGGTGGTGAACTCTTGGGCGCGGGCGGTGGGCAAGGTGCTGTTGCGCGGGATGATTTTTTCCGCCAGCCCGCCGTAGGTTTCGAGGCCGAGCGACAGGGGCGTTACGTCGAGCAGCAGCCATTCGTCTTCGTTTTTATTGCCCGCCAGCACATTGGCCTGCATCGCCGCGCCGAGTGCGACCACTTGGTCGGGGTTGAGGTTATTGAGCGGCGTTTGGCCGAAAAAGGTAGCCACGGCTTGCTGAACGTGCAGCATGCGGGTGGAGCCGCCCACCATAATCACGCCTTTCACGTCGGCCTTGCCCACACCCGCGTCTTTCAAGGCCTGCTTCACCGGCTCGATGGTTTTGGCCACCAGATGTTGGGTGAGGTTGTGGAATTCTTGGCGGGTGATGGCGGTATCGACCGTGCGGCCGTCTGAAAGCACGGTTTGCACGGTGGCGCTAGTGTCGGTGGTGAGGGTTTCTTTGGCGGCGCGGGCAAGGCTGAGCAGCAGTTGGCTGTCTTGCTCGTTGAGCTGCGAGAGTTTGTTTTGCTCCAGCAGCCAGCAGAACAGGCGGTGGTCGAAGTCGTCGCCGCCGAGCGCGCTGTTGCCGTTGGTGGCTTTCACTTCAAACAACCCTTTGGTGAGCTGCAACACGGATACGTCGAGCGTGCCGCCGCCGAGGTCGTACACCACAAACGTGCCTTCCGAGCGGTTGTCCAAACCGTAGGCAATCGCGGCGGCGGTCGGTTCGTTGAGCAGGCGCAAAACGTTTAATCCGGCCAAACGCGCGGCATCTTTGGTGGCTTGGCGTTGGGCATCGTCGAAATAGGCAGGCACGGTGATCACGGCACCGACAAGCTCGCCGCCGAGGTTTTCTTCGGCACGCTGTTTCAAAACTTTCAGAATTTCCGCTGAAACTTCAATAGGAGTTTTAATGCCTTGACGGGTATGCAGTTCGATAATCCGTTCGTTGCTGCCGAAGCGGTAAGGCAGATAGGCGGCTTCTTTTTGTACATCGTTAAGGGTTTTGCCGATTAAGCGCTTGGCGGAGCTGATGGTGTTTAGGGGATCGATTTTTTGTGCTTTTAACGCATCATGGCCCACTTCGATACGTTCGCTTTCGCAATAACGGACAACCGAGGGCAGGGTTACCCGATCTGATTCGTCTTTCAAACAGACGGCGCTGCCGCTTTTGACGGAGGCAACAAGACTGTTGGTCGTGCCTAAGTCGATGCCGACGGCCAAGCGGTGCTGGTGGGGAACGGCAGATAAACCGGGTTCTGCAATTTGGAGTAATGCCATGGTGTGTTGTGCCTTTTTTCGGAGAGATACACCGCGTTGCATGTGCGGCCGTCTGAATATCGTTATCTATTCGGTTGTGCCGGGCCGTAGGCGGTGCATCTTGCTTCATTTTTAAAATCAGCGGTATTTTAGCAGATTCGTTACAGATAGTTGAGTGTTTTTATCAAGAATATTGAGGCCGTCTGAAAAAACGGAGGGATGGATTTTCAGACGGCCTATTTGATATTCAAACTGAAATTTATTGGCGCTCGCGTATCGATTGGATGGTTTGTGTGATGGCGTTGGTTTTGTTTTGGTCGAACCGGCGCTGCTGCTCGGGGGTAAATCCGTTGTGGTTGAGGCTTTCCAGTTCGGTCAGTGCTTTTTGGTAGGCTTTTTTGCCGATACGGGTTTGCTCGATACGCCAAAAAGTTTTTCCGTTTTCTTTGATTTCGGAAGCCGTCCATAAGCCGTGCCGGTGAAAGTGCTCCAGCACCAGGCCGGCAAGGGTTTTCATATTGGTTTTATTGTGCGTTGTACCGATTTTTCGGCCGATACGGTTGTTTCTCAAATCAACGGCTTGGTCTGCCTGATAGCGGTCGGCGTAGTCTTGTTGATCTTCCCGGATACTGGGATTGATTTCATAGGCATCGCCGATTTTTCGGGCAATATCGGCATTGAAACGGGATGTGATGGCGGCTTGCCAAAGCGTGTGGCGGACGGCATTGATTTGTGTGCCCCGGCCGTCGCGGTGGCTGTTGTCTAATTTGGTGGCATTGGAAAGACGGACGGCATTGCTGGTAATGTTTGTTGCCCGGTCGCTGTCGAGACCGATGGTTTGTGCGGCAATAGGGTGGCTGATGATAAAGCGGATGACTTTGCTGCGGCGGCTTTCCGTGGCTTGTGCTTGGCAGGCTGCAAGCAGGCAGACGGAAAGTGTGAGGAGTAACCTTTTCATGTGTTGCCAGAATAAATGAAAAGCGTATTTTAGCGTTGTAACATACAATCAAGGACAGACGGCCGCTGTTTTTACTTGTTTTTTCAGACGGCCGTCTGAAAATTTGCCAAGCTTTTCAAGATCGGGCTTGTCGGATTTCTTGGCGCAATTTGTTTAGGAAACGGCCTTTTCGTACCAGTTCTGCGGCCTGTTCGTATTGAGCTTGCTCGAAAGCGGTTTGCAGTTGGCCGTACAGTGTGTTTTGCTCGCCGGAAATATCGTTGTCCAGATTGGCAAGCGCGGTTTGATTATTTTCTGCCCGGGCATCTTCCAAAGCTTCACGCCATTCCATCTGCTGCATCAGGAAATCGGGAGCAAACGAGGTATGTTCGGGTGCGTCTGCGTCGATTTGCTGTTGTTTGAGCAGATAGGCGGCGCGCTCCAAAGGGGATTTTAAAGTTTGGTAGGCTTCGTTTACCAACGAGGCCATCATCATGGCCTGTTTCTGTTCGAATGAAGAAGCGGCGGCAAATTTGTCGGGATGGCATTGTGCAGCAGCAGTGCGGTAGCGTTGCTCCAAAGCATCGTTATCGAGGGGAAATTGTTCGGGCAGTGAAAACAATTGAAAAAATTGGCTCATAATATTCGGCTGTCGGTTTTAAGGTTTGATGGATCGATTCGGTTGGCGTATGATCCGTTTTTTATTTGGAAAACAAAGTTATGGCACAAAGAAAAATCGAAATCAATAAAGGCGTGATTCAAGATAACGCGCAAAAGGCTTTAGTCCGATCCAATGTGTTCCGCCATAAGGTGGAGCGTCAGAAAAAGGGCAAAGGCAGTTATAACAGGCAGGCTGCGAAAAAATGGCGGGACGGTTTTGAAACTGTCCCGTCTTTATTTATGGCCGTCTGAAATTTTCAGACGGCCTTTTAAATTTTATGCTTAAACGTGGAAGCTCTCGCCGCAACCGCATTCGTCTTTCACGTTCGGGTTTTGGAACTTGAAGCCTTCCTGCAAGCCTTCTTTGGTGTAGTCGAGCTGTGTGCCGTCGAGGTAAACATGGCTTTTCGGATCGACAAACACTTTTACGCCGTGGCCTTCGAATACCAAATCTTCGGGCTGGATTTCATCCACAAATTCAAGCGTGTAGGCCATGCCGGAACAGCCGCTGGTTTTCACGCCCAGGCGGATGCCTTCGCCTTTGCCGCGCTTGGTAAGGAAGTTTTGGATATGGTTGGCGGCTTTTTCGGTTAATGTAATCATCGTCTTATCCTTTACGCTTATGTGCGGGTATCTTGTCATTCCGTAGGGCGGGCATCCCTGCCCGCCGGCAAAATCAGGTTTGCGCTAAAGATTGTCGGTTTTATCAAGCGGCGGGCAGGGATGCCCGCCCTGCGGTTTTTCAGACGGCCTTTATGAGCTTTGAGGCCGTCTGAAAAATTAATTTTGCGCCTTAGCCCATTCTACCGCTGCGGCAATGGCCGCTCTAGCTTGCGGGCTGTTTTTCCAGCAGGTCGAGCCGGTTAACGCCGCGCCTTGCTGCAAAATATCGTCCACATCTGCCGCGGCGAGTTTGGCGGTGTCATCCAAGCCCATTTGCTGCAAGCGTTGCAAAATGGTTTTGCCCACGCCTTTTTGCGCCAGCAGGGATTGCTGTTGTTCGGGAGTGAAGGGCATGGCGATTACCTTGTTTTCAAATGTGTTTGTATTTTCAGACGGCCTATTTTAATTGGCTGTCTTTGCTGCCGCGACGGTTATAGGCCGTCTGAAAAGCCTGTTGTTTGTCGGCTTGTTCTTGGCAGGCAATACATAATTGCACACCCGGCAAGGCTTGGCGGCGGGCTTCGGGAATCGGTTCGCCGCACTCGACACATTCGCGTGCACTTTCACCCGCAGGAAGATGTTGCCGAACCAAAGCCAGCGCATCTTCCAGCGAGGCTTCGATCTGCTCTTGCTCCGCACGGTCCGGCGCCCAGCCGCCCGCCATGTTGTTTCAGCCTTATTCCGCGCCGTGTTTCTTTTTGTAGTCGGAAACTGCGGCTTTAATCGCGTCTTCCGCCAGAATCGAGCAGTGGACTTTTACCGGCGGCAATTCCAATTCTTCGGCGATTTCACTGTTTTTAATCGCCAAGGCTTCGTCGAGGCTTTTGCCTTTTACCCATTCGGTAATCAGTGAAGAAGAGGCAATGGCCGAGCCGCAGCCGTAGGTTTTGAACTTGGCATCTTCAATCACGCCTTCGTCGTTCACTTTGATTTGCAGTTTCATCACGTCGCCGCAGGCAGGCGCACCGACCATGCCGGTGCCGACCGATTCGTCGTTTTTGTCGAACGAGCCGACGTTGCGGGGGTTTTCGTAATGATCAATCACTTTATCGCTGTATGCCATGATGTGGGTTCCTTGTGTATATATTGGGTTATTCGGTTTATTTAAGGCCGTCTGAAAGGAATTCAAGTATTCAGACGATATTATATATTTGATAAATCGAAAGTTTTTAATTTATCAGTCGCAGCATTTAGCAGGTTAGATTGTTAAACCCAACATTTCAGAAAGCTTTACGGGTTTGTTGGGTTTTCAATCTAACCTACGCTTGTTATATTTATTCCATTCCGATACCTATTTCTAGATTTAATCGTTTACACTCGGCAATATATTTTTCAATTTTTTCTAAATGATCTAATAAGAACTTTACATTTCCAGCCTGTGTTGCAAGAGATTCTTTGGCATTAGGGTACACTAATGCATAATGGGTTCCTGAACGGGTGTTATTACAGTCCATGGTGTCAAAGTCAATTTTCAGTTGCTGTTTAATGTTTGTTATTTGAGTATTATTTTTAACAAAATAATACTCAATAAATTCTTTACTATTAACATCATTTACATTTGAGCTATTTATACCTATAAATTTTTCTGAATAGTCTCTAAATAGAGTATTCAAATCTGTGTCAGACCGAAAATTTATCTCTGCTTTTTCCATAAAATCACTTAGCTTTTTTTATTACGTTTTTTGAAGAATTTATTAATAAATTCCATAACTAATTATCCTTACGTTTAGTTAGCAAGTGTAAAACTGTGTTAATAACTCGTTAGTCAGCAACATCAAACACGGTCAATCAAGGGTATTGCAGGCCGTCTGAAAAACCGTATTTCGTCTTTTCAGATGGCCTTTGGCATCAATCTTAATGCTCCGCCCACTCAACCGTATTCAAATCAATCCCTTCTTTAAACATTTCCCACAGCGGTGAAAGTTCGCGCAGTTTGCCGATTTTCGATTTAATCAGTTCGGCGGCGAAAGCCACTTCTTCTTCGGTGGTCATGCGGCCGAAGGTAATGCGCAGGGAAGAGTGTGCCAACTCGTCGTTGCGGCCTAATGCGCGCAGAACGTAGCTGGGTTCCAGCGAGGCGGAGGTACAGGCGGAGCCGCTGGATACGGCGAGTTCTTTTACGGCCATGATCAGGCTTTCGCCCTCGACGAAGTTGAAGCTCACATTGAGGTTGGTGGCGACGCGGTGCTCCAAATCGCCGTTGATATACACTTCTTCAATGCCTTCGATGCCTTTGAGGAAGATTTCGCGCAGCTTGAGGGCGTGGGCGATGTCTTGTTCCAATTCCAAACGTGCCAAGCGGAAGGCTTCGCCCATGCCGACGATTTGGTGGGTGGGCAGGGTGCCGGAGCGGAAGCCGCGTTCGTGGCCGCCGCCGTGGATTTGGGCTTCGAGGCGCACGCGGGGTTTGCGGCGTACGTATAATGCGCCGATGCCTTTGGGGCCGTAGATTTTGTGGGCGGACATCGAGAGCAGGTCGACTTTGGCGGCTTCTACGTCCACAGGGGTTTTTCCGCAGGCTTGGGCGGCGTCAACGTGGAAGATGATTTTGTTTTCGCGGCAGATTTCGCCGATGGCGGGAATGTCTTGGATCACGCCGATTTCGTTGTTGACCCACATCACAGAAATAAGGATGGTGTCGGGGCGGATGGCGGCTTTGAGTTCTTCCAAATCAATCAGGCCGTTTTCCTGCACGCCGAGGTAGGTTACTTCAAAGCCTTGGCGTTCAAGTTCGCGCATGGTATCCAAAACGGCTTTGTGCTCGGTTTTAACGGTAATGAGGTGCTTGCCTTTGGTTTTGTAGAAGTGCGCCGCGCCTTTGAGGGCGAGGTTGTTGGATTCGGTGGCACCGCTGGTGAACACGATTTCTTTGGAATCGGCGTTAATCAGTCGGGCGATTTCGTTGCGGGCGTTTTCTACTGCTTCTTCCGCCGTCCAGCCGAAGCTGTGGCTGTTGGATGCGGGGTTGCCGAAAAGCTCGGTCAGGTAGGGAATCATTTTTTCGGCTACGCGCGGGTCAACGGGGGTGGTGGCGGCGTAATCAAGGTAAATCGGGGTTTTAAGGGTCATGGCAGTGTTCTTTCTTCGTCTGAATTTAAAATTTGCTTGGATTTCGGTTTGTCTTGTTTTGAAAAAGTCTAAATTAATGGATATGCGTAAAGGTAACGGTGTGGTTGCCTTGCGCTGCCTGGTTGTGGTCGTCAACGATATTTTGCAGGGTAATGCTGCTGAGATAGTCGTTGATGGTTTTATTCAGGTTTTCCCATAAATTATGGGTCAGGCAGGGGGCGCCGTTGTGGCAGTTGGCTTTATTGCTGCATTGTGTTGCATCTAATTTATCTTCTGCTGCGGCGATGATTTGTGCGATGTTGATTTTTGAAGCGGGTACGGCAAGGATGTAGCCGCCGCCGGGGCCGCGCAGACTTTCCACCAGCTCTGCGCGTCTTAATTTGCTGAACAGCTGCTCCAGGTAGGAGAGGGAGATATTTTGCCGCTCGCTGATGGCGCTGAGTTTGACTGCGCCCCGTTGGGCATTCATGGCCAAATCGATCATGGCGGTAACGGCAAAGCGGCCTTTGGTGGTTAATCTCATATGGATGTGTCTGCCTGTGTGCTTGGATGTGGTTGTTTTATTTTGCAGGGATTGTCTAATATCCTAGTGATTCAGTCAAGTATGTTTTGTTATGGGGCGGGTTGAAAAAATCAATCTTTCGTTTTTAAAAGCTAATCATATTTATTACGGTTTTATTTTTAAATTTATGTTGATATTAAATATTAAATTTAATGTAAATTTTTATTTTAAAATGCTGTTTTGTGCGGTTGTTTTGCGGTTTTTATTGGAAAAACATTTGCAATGTTGTTTGGCTTGGTATACATTGAAAAATTAAACCGGTTGCTTGGTTGGTATCCGCGGAGACGGGAGGGTTTTCTGTGCGGTTATCCGGTTTTTTGTCAATCTAAAACAGACAGGATATTGATATGAAACGTGATTTAAGCAAAATGACTTGTATTGAGGATTTGCGCCGCGTAGCGAAGCGTAAAGTGCCGAAGATGTTTTATGATTATGTGGATTCAGGTTCTTGGACTGAAACAACTTATCGTGAAAATACAAGTGATTTTGACGGTATTAAGTTGCGTCAAAAAGTTTTGGTCGATATGGAAGGGCGCAGTTTGGCCGCTAAAATGGTCGGTCATGATGTAAAAATGCCTGTTGCGATTGCGCCGACCGGTTTTACGGGTATGCAGCATGCCGACGGTGAAATTTTGGCGGCGCGTGCGGCGGAAAAATTCGGTATTCCGTTTTCGCTTTCTACCATGTCGATTTGTTCGATTGAAGATGTGGCGGAGAATACCAGCGCACCTTTCTGGTTTCAACTGTATGTGATGCGCGACCGCGAGTTTATGGAAAACCTGATTAAGCGCGCTCAGGCGGCTAAGTGTTCTGCATTGATTTTAACCGCCGACTTGCAGGTTTTGGGCCAACGCCACAAGGATATTAAAAACGGCCTGTCTGCGCCGCCCAAGCCGACCATTCCGAATCTGATCAATTTGGCGACCAAGCCCGAATGGTGCATGAAAATGCTGAACACAGAGCGCCGCACGTTCCGCAATATTGTCGGTCATGCGAAAAACGTGGGTGATTTGTCTTCGTTGTCTTCTTGGACTTCGGAGCAGTTCGACCCTCGTTTGAGCTGGGATGATGTTGCCCGCATTAAAGATTTGTGGGGCGGCAAGCTGATTATCAAAGGCATTATGGAGCCGGAAGATGCGGAAATGGCGGTAAAGAGCGGTGCGGATGCGTTGGTGGTGTCCAACCACGGCGGCCGCCAGCTTGACGGTGCGCAGTCTTCGATTAAAGCTTTGCCGGATATTGTCAGTGCGGTCGGCAGCGATATCGAAGTGTGGTTGGATAGCGGTATCCGCAGCGGTCAGGATATTTTGAAAGCCTGGGCTTTGGGTGCGCGTGGCACGATGATCGGGCGTGCGTTCTTATATGGTTTGGGTGCGTATGGCGAGGAGGGTGTTACCCGTGCTTTGGAAATCCTTTATAAGGAAATGGATGTGACTATGGCCTTTACCGGGCACCGTAATATTCAGGATGTCGACAGCAGCATTTTGGTTAAAGGTACTTATTGATTGCTGCAAATGTTATATCGGAGGCCGTCTGAAATTTTCAGACGGCCTTTTGGCATTTATAACAAAATCGTCTTTGATTAAAACCAACGGTTCTTTTTATTTTCAGACGGCCTGTATTACATTGTTTCCGTAGCGGATAAATTTTTTTATGTTTTTCCGGTTATTGGACAGATTTAGAGGAGCGTATATGGAATCGGGTAAGAAGTTTGCGTTGGTGGCTTTATTGGGGAGCGTGTTGGCCGTGTCGGCTTGCTCTAAGCAAGAAGAAGCGCAGCTTCAGGATAAAAATCAGGACGCAGTAACCGGGGAAGTGAAGCTGTTGAATGTTTCTTATGATGTGGCCCGCGATTTTTATAAGGAATACAACCCGATTTTTATTCGGCATTTTAAAGCTCAGAATCCGAATACGGATGTGGTGGTGCAGCAGTCTCACGGCGGTTCGAGCAAGCAGGCTTTGTCTGTGGCAAACGGTTTGCAGGCAGATGTGGTTACGATGAATCAGACTTCCGATGTTGAGATTTTGGAAAAAAAGGGGCTGATCAAGCAAGGATGGCAGGAGCGTTTGCCGGATAATGCGGTACCGTTTACCGGAACAACGGTGTTTTTGGTCAGAAAGGGCAATCCGCTTCAAATCCGCGATTGGTCTGATTTGGCCAAAGACAATGTGAAACTGGTGATTGCCAATCCGAAAACCAGCGGAAACGGTCGTTATACGTTTTTGGGCGCGTACGGATACGGTTTGAAACTGCACAATGGGGACAAGGAAAAAGCCGGCGAATTTGTGGGCAAGGTGCTGAAAAATACGCCGGTATTTGAAAACGGCGGACGTGCTGCAACCACAACATTTACCCAGCGCAATATCGGAGATGTGTTGGTAACCTTTGAAAACGAAGCGAACCACGTCAGCCGTGTATTGGCACCGGGGCAATTTGAAATCGTTTATCCGAGCTATACCATCGCTTCGGACAGCCCGGTGGCCGTGGTGGATACGGTAGCGGAGAAGAAAGCTACGGCAGAAATTTCAGCGGCATATCTGCAATATTTATGGAGCGAGCCTGCACAAGAATTGGCAGCCAAGTTTTATTTCCGTCCGAGCAATAAAGCGGTTTTGGAAATGCACCGCGAGGTATTTCCGGAATTGGAAACATTCCGCCCCGACGAAATGTTCGGCAATTGGGATGAAATTATGCAGACTTATTTTGCCGACGGCGGTTTGTTTGACCGTTTGATTGCGAAGCAGTAAAGCAGTCTGATTGATGACTATCGGAAAGGCCGTCTGAAATTTTCAGACGGCCTTGAATTTATGGATACGGTCAATTTTGATTTAGCTTGCCGTATGCGTATGCCGTTATTGGGTAACGGTTACTTTTTTGATAACGATGGGTTCGACCGGAACATTTTGATGAATGTATTGGCTGGTGGTTTTCACTTTGGCAATGCGTTTAACCACATCCATGCCGCCGACTACTTTACCGAATACCGCATAGCCGTAGCCTTGATGGCTTTTGTTTTTGAAATTCAGAAAATCATTGTCGGCCACATTGATAAAAAACTGGCTGGTGGCCGAATTGGGGTGGATGGTGCGCGCCATGGCGATGGTGCCGACGGTGTTTTTCAGGCCGTTGTCGGCTTCGTTGCTGATGGCTTTTTCAGTGCTTTTTTGTGCCATATCCGGTGTGAAACCGCCGCCTTGAATCATAAAGCCGTCGATAACGCGGTGGAAAATAGTGCCTTCGTAAAAACCTTTTTCAGCGTAGTTGATGAAGTTTTTCACGGTTTTCGGCGCTTTTTTTTCGTCTAACAGCAGCTCGATTTTTCCCATATTGGTTTCGATCAGGGCGCGGGTTTCAGCTTGGGCGTTGAGGGTGGCCAAAGCGAGCAGGGTGCCGGTGAGAAGTGCGGATAAGGTTTTCGTCATTGTTCTTTGCCTTTGTATTAAAATTTTCCGCCGAACCATACCTTGGCAGTTTGGTTTGGCGGATGCCGTTTTCGGCGGCTTCGGTTGTAAAAAACGCTGATATTATCTCGGATTTTGCCGTTGCGGTTTTTAAAAATATGTAAAAGGCCGTCTGAATTTTTCAGACGGCCTGTAAATGCTTATTCAAATGAAAATCAGCGGTGGAGTTTGTGGACGTATTCGACTTCTTCACGGCTGCCGATGACAACGGAAACGCGTTGGTGCAGGCCTTCGGGTTGGATGTCGAGCATGTTTTGAACGGTGTTGCTGCTGGCTGCACCGGCTTGTTCGAGTACCAAACTCAAGGGGTTGGCTTCGTACATCAGGCGCAGTTTGCCGGGTTTGCCCGGATCGCGCGTGTCTTGCGGATACATAAACACGCCGCCGCGCATTAAAATGCGGTGGATTTCGGCCACCATCGAGGCCACCCAGCGCATATTGTAGTTTTTGCCGCGCACGCCGGTGTCGCCTGCCAAAAGCTCGGCAATGTATTGCTGTATAGGCGGGAACCAATGGCGCTGGTTCGACATATTGATGGCAAATTCTTTGGTTTGCGCCGGTACGGTCGGGTTGGCTTGCGTTTGTACGAATTGGCCGTCTGAATCGAGCGTGAACACAAACACGCCGTGTTTCAAAGTAAATACCAGCTGGGTTTGCGGGCCGTACAGCACATAACCGCTGCCGACTTGTTCGCGGCCTTTTTGCAGGAACGATTCGGTAGTCAGTGCGCCTTCGGGTTTGGCGAGAATGGAGAAAATGGTGCCGACGGAAATGTTGACGTCGATATTGGAAGAGCCGTCGAGCGGGTCGAACAGCACGAGATAGCCGCCGTTTTCATTGCAGGCGACAAAAGTGTCTTCTTCTTCGCTGGCCAAGCCGCCGACGTTGGCATTTTGTTTTAGGGCTTGGATTAGGGTGTCGTTGGCGATAACGTCCAATTTCTTTTGGTCTTCGCCTTGAACGTTGCCGGTGCCGGCCTCACCGAGAATGCCGGCCAAAGCCCCCAAGCGTACCTGGTTGTTGATGGTGGTGCAGGCGGCAATGATGGATTCCAATACGCTGCCCAGTTCGGTCGGAATATGGTTTTCGCTCAAATGGGCAGGGAGAAATTGTGCCAAAGTAGTCATAAAGATTCGCTTTCTGCTTGAATGGGAGGCCGTCTGAAATTTCAGACGGCCTTAGTTTGTGCCGGTTGTACCGTGGAACGGTACGGTTATTGATTTAACGGCAATAGTTTATTTGGCTTGAGCGGCAGGCTCGACTTTCAGCAGTTTGATGTCGAACACCAAAGCGGAGTTGGCGGGAATATTGCCGGTTTGGCGGTCGCCGTAGGCCAATTCGGCAGGGATAAAGAATGTGTATTCCGCACCTTCTTTCATCAGCTGAACGCCTTCACCCCAGCCTTTGATAACTTGGTTCAAGGGGAAGGAAATCGGGCCGTTGCTGTTTTTGCTGCTGTTAAAGACGGTACCGTCAATCAGACGGCCTTCATACTCGACGACAACGGTATCGGTAGCTTTCGGAGATTTGCCGGTGCCTTCGCTTTTAACTTGATATTGCAAGCCTGAAGCAGTGGTTTTAATACCTTCTTTTTTAGCGTTTTCGCCCAGGAAGGCTTTGCCTTTGGCCAAGTTTTCTTTAGAGGCTTCAGCCAATTTGGCTTGGGCTTTTTGCTGCTGTTCGGTCAAGAAAGTCATCATGATTTCTTGGGCTTGGATTTCGTTGATTTTGGGCTGTTTGCCGTCCATCATGGTTTGTACGGCTTCGTTAAACAGCTTGAGATCGACGGCTGTGCCTTGGTCTTTCATTTGCTTGAGTGTGCGGCCGATATCGACGCCCATTGCATAGCTGGCTTGCTGTACGGGGTTGCCTAATGAGGCAGGATCGCCGGAAGTTTGCGTTTGCGCTGACTGCGTATTGGAAACTTCCTGTTTGCAGGCAGAAAGAGAAACAAGGGCGGCTAGTGCGATTGCGCTGATTTGTAAGGATTTTTTCATTATTCGAATACTCCGGAAAGAGGAAAAACATTATTATATAGTGAATAAAGGCCGTCTGAAATATATCGGATTTTCAGACGGCCTTTGCATTGTCGGTAACGGCTTTGCAGCAGCGGTACAACTGAGTCGGATACTGTACTTGCGGTTTTCCGATTTGTCTAGAAAATCAATTGGATTGACTGTAAATATCCCAAATGGTTTCGACAACGTTTTTAATTAGAATTAAAGACGGATCTTCTTCGAATTCGGCCGGATAAATAAAGCTGAGCGGCAGGTTTTGCCGGTAGTTGTGGAGAATGGCAACGGGCTTGCCGTCGTTGCGGGCGGATTCGGCTTTGTGTGTCGGTACCATGGCGATACCCATATCGGAAGCGACCAAGTCGATAATGGTTTGGGGATAGTCGCAGATAATTTGATGCTTCGGGGAAATTTTGTTTTTTGCCCAAAATTGATGCAGGTGCTTGCTGCTGCCTGAAACGCCGGACATTTCGATCCAGGCATATTTTTCCAGCTCTGAAATGTTTTTATTTTGAATATTGTCGGCTTCGCCGGCAGGACAGATAAGCGAATATTGGATGTTTTCCAAAAACAGGCAGCGTAAGGCATTGTGTTTGACCGGCCCGAGATAAAAACCGCCGTGCAGCTGCTTGTCCAACACGCGCTGTTTGATTTCATCGCTCATGCCGTATTGGATATGCAGGTGGATGGACGGATTCTGTTGCAATATAGACTGGGTCAGGCGGGCGATTTTGGCGGGATCGGCCGGATGGATCAAACCTAATCCTGCGCGGTGGACGTAGCGTTCGGACAGGCTTTTGGCAAAGTGGTCGAGCTTGTGGTGGTGTTGGAGCAGGGATTCTGCCTCAGGCAGGAAGCGTTCGCCGGCAGCGGTCAGGCTCATGCCGTGCGCATTGCGGTTGAACAGTTGGATATCCAGATTTTTTTCCAGCGATTTGATTTGTGCCGAAACGGCCGGCTGCGATAAATGCAGGCGCTCGGCTGCTTGTGTGAGATTGCCGGTGTGGGCAACGACGGTAAAAGTTCGTAGTTGGGTGTAATCCATTATTGCTCCTTTGCCTCGCAGTTGGTGTGTTCCGCGGAGGTTTTGGCGGTGTGTATTGTTATTTTCTCTATATTTTTAACATATTTAGCGTTAGTCTGAAAAGTTTTTTATGGCTTCCATCAGAATTTTGAATGACTATGCCGTGAAGCCGTTTGGTTTGGAATAAATGGGAAGTTTTGTATCGGAAATTGGGGATAAATATGAATCGAGGCCGTCTGAAATTTTCAGACGGCCTGATTTTTAGTGTTTAACAATTTGATGGTTTCAAATGTTCGGGCTTAAAGCAATAATAGTTTGTTTACGGAGTGGGTTGCCGAAAGCGGATGACAATGGAGGTTTCATGCCCGGATGATGCGGAGTATGTTTATTCTTCAGCATTCCGGCACACATCCACTGCTTCCTGCAAACTGCTCACACCGTAAATCTGCAAGCCCGGGAAATCTTTAGGGTTGCGCGGCAGATTGGCTTTAGGCACGACAGCGCGTTTGAAGCCGAGTTTTTCCGCTTCTTTCAAGCGTTCCTGCCCGCGTGCTACGGGGCGGACTTCGCCGCTCAAGCCGATTTCGCCGAAGGCCACCATTTTTTCGGGCAGCGGGCGGTTGCGGAAGCTGGAGAGCATGGCAAGGATGATGGCGAGGTCGGCGGCGGGTTCGTTGATTTTTACGCCGCCCACGGCGTTTAGGAACACGTCTTGGTCGAAGCAGGCGATGCCGGCATGGCGGTTTAAGACGGCCAACAGCATGGCGAGTCGGTTTTGTTCGAGGCCGACGGTAAGGCGTTTGGGCGTAAAGCCGTGTGCGTCGTCAACCAATGCCTGAATTTCTACTAACAGCGGGCGGCTGCCTTCTTGCGTGACCAGCACGCACGAGCCGGGCACGTCGTCGCGGTAGCTGGCGAGAAAAATCGCCGAAGGGTTGGACACGCCTTTCAAGCCGTGTTCGGTCATGGCGAAAACGCCCAGCTCGTTGGCTGCGCCGAAACGGTTTTTGATGGCGCGTATCATGCGGTAGTTGGAATGCTGGTCGCCCTCGAAATAGAGTACGGTATCGACCATATGCTCGAGCACGCGCGGGCCGGCGATGGCACCGTCTTTAGTAACGTGGCCGACCAAAATCATGGCAATGCCCATCTGCTTGGCTATGCGGGTGAGCTGCGCGGCACACTCGCGCACTTGCGATACCGAGCCGGGTGCGGAAGTGATTTGGTCGGAATACATGGTTTGAATCGAATCAATCACCACCACGGCGGGTTCGTGTTGTTTTAAGGCCGTCTGAATGGCTTCCATGCGGATTTCCGCCAGCAGGTTCACGCCTTCGCTTTGTAAGCCCAAGCGTTGCGCCCGCAGGGCGACTTGTTGGGCGGATTCCTCGCCGGATACATACAGCACTTTGCGGTTTTTCGCCATCATCGCTATGGTTTGCAGGAGCAGCGTCGATTTGCCGATACCGGGGTCGCCGCCGAGCAGAATCACCGCGCCGCTCACCAAACCGCCGCCCAATACGCGGTCGAGTTCGCCCATGCCGGTCGGTTCGCGCGGCACTTCGGTGGCCGTTACTTTGGAAAGATCCTGCACCTGCGCGGTATCTGCCGCCCACGATTGGAAGCGCACGTTTTTCGGTTCGGGCGCGGCAAGGCTTTCCTGCAAGGTATTCCACTCGCCGCAATGCGGGCATTTGCCCTGCCATTTGGGGGTAGTACCGCCGCATTCGCTGCATTGGTAAACGGTTTTCGGTGCTTTTGCCATGGTTGGAAACGGATACTGAAAAGCGTGATTGTAACATTTTCAGTTCACTGTCTGTTTGGTGAATTTAAAGTAAATGTTTTTATGAAACAATAAGTAAGAATGTGTATTGCAGATGAGTTGCCAAAATCGTACGAAAAATGGCGTATTTGTTTTATGGTAACTAAGAGAGTAATTTCTAAAGAAATATATTTGAATTATAATTTAATCACGTAAGTTTTTAAAAACTTAAATTCAAATTGCATAATTAAGAAATTACGACTATGACACATTACAAATCGGATAAAACTCACAAAAATCAAAAAAACTCGGTTAATCGTTCTGCAGATGCGGATTTGCTACCGCAAGAGCAGCCCGAATTGTTTTACCAGCTTGTCGGAGAAGAAGGGGAGCCGATCGAGCAGCCTAAGGTAAAACTTGTTGAAGAAGATATGTGGCTGGAGCTTAATTCCAACACAGAAGGTCATCCTGAGTTTATTTTACAAAATGCGAAAAACCATTATCCGGCCTCTTATGCCGGATATTGGGGTAAACCTGAGCAGGTTTATGAAGAAGCGGTTCTTCCGGTTGCTGAAGAAGTATTGATTAACGGCAGCTTGACCAATTTCCAAAAGGGTATGATCGGCTTGGGTGTTCTGGGTGCCGCTACCGGGATTTCGTTGGGTAGCGCAGGAGGATCCGGTTCTTCAGGCGATTCTGCTGAGAAAGTTGCAGCCAAAGCCCCTGTGATTACATTTAATCCGATTGCGGAAGACGACATTATCAACCTGCTTGAATCCAGACAGGAAAGCACGGTACTTTCAGGCCGTGTGGAACATGCAAAGGATAATGACGAGATCGTCATTACCGTTGGACAGGCTGTTTACAAAGGCTTTATTGCAGATAAACAGTTTTCCGTTTCGGTCGACACCAAGTCTTTATTGAATCACGGTAAAGTCTCTGCAGCGGTAAGCACGGCTGACGGCGAAAGCAATACCTTAACGGGCCATACGGAACATACATATTCTGTAGATACCGAATATGCTCCGACGATTAGTTTGAATAAGATTGCCGGTGACAACGTATTGAATATCGAAGAATCGAATAATACTGTTACCGTTACAGGAACCGTAACCGATGTTGCCGATAATGAGGATATTGTCATTTCATGCGGCTGCGAAAGTTGCGGTAGCGTGAAGTGGATTGATATTGTTACCAAAGTTCAAAACGGTAGCTTCACTGTTGATTTTGAAGGAGCGCAATTATCGAAAAACGGTTACAACCTGATTAAAGCAAAAGTGACTTCTAAAGACACTGCGGGCAATACGGCTGCTGTGGAGACGATTCAAGAATATACCAAAGACTTGGAAGCTCCTCGGGTAAGCGTGGAAATCAATACCATTGCAGGCAATAATATTCTGACCAAAGCCAAGCAAGCACAGCAAGAACAAACTGTCAGCGGCACCATCGGCGGTTTGCAGGAAGGCGAAAAAATCAGAGAAGTTTCGGTTTCTGTCGGCGGACAAAATTATGCGGCGCAGGTGGAGGGTAATCTCTATTCTGTCAATATTCCGTCTTCGGAATTGGCAAAAACAGACAATGTAAACGTATCTGTAACCGTAACCGATAATGCGGGCAACAGTGCAACTGCGGAAAATAGCCGTTCATACAGAGTCGGCGAGCTTGAGCCGGTTATCACCTTGAATGCTATTGCGGATGACAATTTCATCAACCGTGCCGAATTTGAACGGGGTGAGTTTATCCTGAGCGGTAAGGTGGAAAATGTAGAAGACGGAACGGAAATTATTTTGCGGTCAGGCAACAAGACCCTGACCGCCCAAGTGGAAAACGGTGAATTTAGTGTAATTGCCGACGACATATTCTTGGGCATTTTGCCTACTACGGAAAATTCAGACGGCCTCGTTACTGCAACGGTTAAGCTGGATGCGGATAGTGCCGCAGAATCGACGTATTCTGCGCAACAAAGTTATAAAGTCGATTTGCAGAATAAAACTGCTCTGACATTACATTCCGTGACCGACGACAATACCTTAAATGCAACAGAAATGTCGCGCTCGCATGTTACTGTAAGCGGCATCGTGACCGATGGTGCCGAAGGCGGAATCGTGACCATTAAAATCGGTCAGGCAACTTATACCGCACAGATTCAGGCTGACGGCTCTTACAGTGTAGAAGCGGAAATTGCAAAAATCGCTCCCAATGGCAACGACGGCAAATATTGGGTTTCGGCCAGTGTTGAAAGAGTCGATTCTGCAGGTAACGGAGATAAAGGCACGATAAGTTTTGCACGGACATTTTCGATTAACCAATCTGCGCCGAACGGCACAGTGGTGTTTGATCCGATCGCAGATGATAATGTGATCAACAAAACTGAATCAGAACTTCAAACCATACGTGTAACAGGCAGAATCCTTGGATTGGGCGAAGGTGATGATGTTGTTTCAACAACGGTAAGCGTGGGTGGAAACGAATATACCGCAAACGTAACCGGCTCTGCCTTTAATGTGGAAATTCCCGTTAATGTATTGGTTGCCAACAGCCAGATTACCGGCAGAGCGGAGTTAAAAGATGCAGGCGGTCAGACGGCCTCAGCGGTAGAAGGTTCGCAAAACTATAGCCAAAAAATAACTGAGCCCCATGTTGATATAACAATTAATACAGTTAATGGTGGCAAAGCCATAAATATTGAAAGCCTGCATCAAGATATTATTTTGACAGGTTCATTTGAGTTGGGCGAAAACGTCGTTCGCGGTACGGAAGAAGTAACTATTGATATAGGCGGCGTTTCATATAAAGCGGAAGTTTCGGAGACTACTTGGAGGTTGTCTGTCCCTGCTGCGGTATTGGCAGCTCATAACGCTAAACCTGAAATCACGGTTTCTATCAGCGTAACAGACGAGCACGGTAATAAGGCTTCAGATACCGTGAAAGGCCAATATACGGTTGATACTGTTGCTCCCGTTCCTGTTATTGAATTGAATCCGCTAAATCAAAATAATGTGATCACTGATGGTGACGCATCAAATACAACTACGACATTAACAGGCCGTGTAACCGGTGATTTCAAGCCGAATGATAAAGTTGACATTACGGTAGGAAACGTAAAAAAAGAAGTTTTGGTAGGAGCGGATGGCACCTTCCAAGTAGCGCTTGAAACTTCGCAATTAACAGCTTCCGAAAAACCAGTCATTACTGCAGCGATTGCAACGGCAGATGATGCCGGCAACAGCGCCGGCGCACAAACATCGCTGGCATATAGTGTCAACAAAGGTAATCTCGGTATCGAACTTGATGTGATTACCGGAGATGATTTGATCAATGTTACCGAAGCCAAGCAGGAGATTGCGATTTCTGGCAAAGTCACCGGCACTGATGCTAAAGAAGGGCAAATTGTTGATTTGCTTGTTAACGGTAAAACTATTAAAGCTACGGTTGGTAGCGGATTAACTTTTACAACCAAGATTGCGGCTTCTGAGCTTATTTCAGATGGCGACTATACGGTTCAAGCAAGTGTTTCTAACAATGGTTCAACTGCCAAAACCGCGCGCGTGTATAAGTTGTCTTCCGAAGTGGCCGCTTCCATTGATATTACCGGTATTGACAGCGATTTCAGCATTGATACTGCGCAGGCTTTTTCCAATACGCGTATCGGTGGCGTGATTGAGCTCGAGGGTATGTTCGCGCAAGGCTTAAACAGCGGGCGTATGCGTCAAATCACAGTGAATATTGATGATAAAACTTATAAAGCCGGTGTTAAGTCAGACAGAAGCTTTTTCTTAGATATTCCCACCAAAGAGCTGGTCAAACTCAATGGCAAACCAATCAGCTTTAAAGTTGAGGCAGATCCGCAGTTATTCGATTTGACCAAAACCGGAGATAACACATATAGGGTAAACAACTTAAAGCGTTTTGAAGCTGTTCAGGTGAAAGACATTAAGTTTGACAGCCCTTATATTATCAAGGACACAAAAACAGACGGCTATGTTGTCTCTGGCGTAAAAGATTCTGCAGCCGTTATTCACGGTAAAGTCGGAGGTACGGCTAAAGCAGGCGATAAAGTAGTATTGGAAATTGGTCAGAAAGTTTACCAAACCGAAGTAGACTCAACCGGGAAAGCTTTTTCAGTGGAGGTTTCTGCGGCCGATTTGGTTGCCGATAAAGATCAAACCATTAAAGCAGTTTTGAAAACAGCAGATTTATCCGGCCGGTCGGTTACGGTAAGCGATGTGGAAAAGTATACCGTAGTAAAACAAAACGACGGTAAGTTGGTGGAAAGCCATAGCAAACCTGCGATCATAAACAGCGAGCATATTTCCTCCGGATATAATTTCCCTTACTTCATTGATAAAATCGGTAATACCAACGGCAGAAGTTACAATATCCCGTTTGGAGGCGATCAAAACGGCCCTACCGTTGTGAAATACCACTTCATGACTTTAGATGAAATCGGCACATTATCGGAAAATCATAACCGTTATGTGGACCGGATTTCGATGAGAAGCTACCCTTCCGAGCTTCAAGATATTGTGCGTAATGCCTATAAGGAAATTAGTGCGGTAACCAATCTTCAGTTTGTTGAAGTGGGCACGATGGCCGAAGCCAATACCAATTATTATATGGGGGATTTGAAGTCAGGCTTCGAAGGTGCATCTGCTATTGCTTATAACGGCGGATTGATTGCTTGGAACAGCCGCCACAACTATATGGGCTGGGGCAAGGACTTTCTTCACTATACCGTGTTGCATGAAGTAACCCATACTTTGGGTATGACTCATACTTCCCATGGTTTTAAAGGCGATTATGCGCCGGAAGAAAGCATCGAATTTTCCAATATGTCTTATAACGCTTATGCCAATAACGGTTTCTTCATAGAAAAAGGGCAGTTGCGTACTTACGACTTGGCTTACTTGCATTACACAGCCGGTATGAATAAAACCGTGAGAACCGGAAACGATATCTACACGTTTAAAAACTACAATATGTATAGCCAAGATTCAGATCTTTACATTTGGGATGCTGGCGGTGTAGATACGTTTGACGCGTCTCAAGAAAAGGCCGGTGTTCACGTTAACCTTACTCCGGGATCGTGGATTTATGTCGGTAATGAGCTGTCCAAAACATTCGGTGTGAAGAGTGCCGCCACCTACGATATGCGCAGTTATTTTAATTTGGCTCACGATGCGTCGATTACAGGTAACGCCAGAAATGAAAAAGTTACGCTGAATACCTACACCGAAGGCCAAGCGTTTATCGGGTACGGTACGCAAATCGAAAACCTGGTGGGTTCGCAGCATAACGACGTTTTAGCCGGAAACAGAGCGGATAATAATATTTCCGGCGGCGCCGGCAACGATATTATTCGCGGCGAAGCAGGTAACGATTATCTGGACGGCGGGTTAGGCGAAGATACGCTGATTGGCGGGACGGGTGATGACAGTTATGTCATCGACAACGAGCGTGATTCTATTGAAGAGCTTGAGAATCAGGGTACGGATCATGTGTATAGCACGATCACTTACACTTTGGGCAACCATCTGGAAAACCTGACTTTGCTGGGTAGCAATACGATTAACGGTACAGGCAATGCCGCAGCCAATACCTTGCGGGGTAATGATGCGGACAACGTATTGAACGGTATGGATGGAGACGACCGTATTATTGGCGGTGGCGGTAATGACACGCTCACGGGCGGTAATGGCCGGGATACATTCGTATTCGATCAAATTTTGGACGGCAGCGTATCGACGATTAGCGATTTCGTGTACGGCGAAGACACGATTGAGCTGTCTACGGCAATTTTCGGTGAGTTGAAAAATAATCAGTCTTGGTTTAACAGCCACATCAGTTATGAATCAAGTACGGGGCGTTTGTACTACGATGCAGATGGGGCCGGTAAAACAGATAAGATTCATTTTGCAGCATTGAAAGCTGATTTGACCATCGATGAAACCAGTTTCAATATTGTCTAAGTAGCCGATTAAACTAAAGCCTGTTTGATATATTGTTCAAACAGGCTTTTTTTACAGTCGATATTTTCAGACGGCCTTAAAAGCTGCTATTGCTATATCGTATTGTTTGTATTTTAGAAAAAGGCCGTCTGAATTTTCAGACGGCTTTTAGGGGTTTTAAATAAGCTTATTTTAGATTAGTGCAATCGGCTCCTCATTCATGGTAACGAAAGAATCGCTTGCAATGTTTGCGTAAACTGCATGATCCGATGAGCTGTTACCGGAGGAGGCCGGTGCGGCAGTCATCTGATTGATTGCATTATCTAACGCATTTTCTTTTGCTGTGTTTTCAAACAACCCGTCATCCGATAAACCGTTTTCTGCAGTTTTCAGGCTGCTGATTTTGGCTTTGTTGACTGAAGCCGTGTAGCCGGCAGGTATCGCTGCGGATTCGGGAGTAACGGTATTGCCGCCCAAGTCTGCCAAGCCGGTTGGAAGCGGATGGTTTTGAATCAAGTCTTCAAGCGAATAGGTTTCGCCGGAGTCGAAACGGATAGAGCTGACCGTTAAAGCCGGTATGGAGTAGTCAGGAAGATGCAGATCTCCGGAATTTACACCCAAAGTCACGGTATCACCGGTATCTTTTACAGTAATAACGGTTTTGTCTCCCGTATAACGGATATCCAAGTCGTTTAACGTCAGACCGCCGGTAAAATGAATTTCCGGTTTGCTTTCATGCAAGGGATTGCTCGGCGTGACATTGCTTATGCCGGCGTAATGTTGATTAACGATAGTGTCGTGTCCGTCTCCTGCACGGAACACGATAGTTTCGATATGGCTGTTATAGCCATCGAGTTTATCGTTGCCTTTACCGCCGTCGAATACTTTGATCGGATTATTGGCACTGGTTACCGACAGCGAATCATCGCCGTTTCCGCCGTAGAAGCTGATGTTTGCCTGCTCGCCTTCTCTGCCTACATGAACCTTGTCATTGCCGTTTCCGCCATAGGCGCTAATCGATTCAAGAGAATAAGCGGCAGTATATTCTTCCCTGTATTGGCCGAAGTGGAAGTTATCCTGATCAGACGTACCGTAGAAATTGGCGTGGCCGTCTTTATCTATGGTGTAAATTTGGCTGGCGTTTTGAGCGGTTATCTCTTCACCGCTTAAACCTTTATGCTTTAATTCGAAAAACTCGGAAGCGGTATAGGATTGGTTTGCAAATTCAAATACGGCAATTGCTCCCATAACCGGTTTTTGGTTCAAGATGGTCAGGGTATCATCGGTGTTTTTAACTTTGATTATCCAAGTATCGCCGTTCGTCACGGGGTGGGTAGTATAAAATTTATCTAGCGGCGAATTCAGCAGTGTATCGGGCAGGTGATAGCCTTTGTAAATAGAAATCTCCAAGTCGTCCGGCGTGATACCGTCTACAAAGGAAACACGGTTCCTATTGCTGTGGGTATTGAGATATTCGAAGTCGGAAGTCAAGGTGTAGTCGAAGATAACGTCGTGGCCGTATCCTTTTCCGAAAATATAGGTGTCGCTGCCGTCTCCGCCTTCTATAAAGTCGTTTCCGGTTCCGCCGTCTAAATAGTCTGAACCTGTATCTGCATGAAGTGAATCGTTGCCGGCTCCTCCGTCAAGATAATCGTCCCGGTCAGCCCAAGTGCCGCCGTAGTAAGTGCGGCTGTGTTCGACAATAACATCATCCCCGTCTTTGCCATACAGTTTGTCCCTACCGTCGCTGCCGCCGTCAATCTTGTCGTTGCCGGCAGTTCCGGTTAAGACATTGTCTTCATCGGTTCCGGAAAGTACCAAACCGGCTTCCGGTTGGTTTAATGCATCAAAGAACGCCTGTGCGGTATAGGTTTTTCCCTCGACGATAAAAGATGAAATGCTGGTTTTACCATCGCTTGAAAACTGATTGGAAATGGATAAATTGTCTGCAGTATCCGAGATAGAAATCAGCCAGTCTGTACCGCCTTTGTCATTTTTAATGCTTTGCAGGCTTAAATTTTGCAGCGTTACGCTGTTGTCGAATCGAACTGTATTGCTGCCTAAGCTATCGGTGATGGTATCTGAATCATAACCTCTGCCGAATACGTAAGTATCGTTACCGGCACCACCGTACAATGCATCGTTGCCTTCTTCTCCGTTGAGATAATCGTGGCCGTCATCTCCGTGAAGTTGGTCATGACCTTCGCCGCCGTTTAAAGTGTCATCGCCGGCATCGCCGTATACGGTATCGTTGCCGCGACCTGAGTTCAAACGGTTGTTACCGGCATTGCCTTTAAGAATATTGTCCGAATTGTTGCCTGAGCCGAAGATATTGGCGTTACCCATCAATATCAGATTTTCGACGTTGGTATTCAAAGTGTGGCTTACCCAGCTTTTGACTTCGTCAACACCTTCGCCGTTTTTTTCGATAACTTTGTCATTTTTATTGTCGACGTAATAAAGGTCATTGCCGGCGCCGCCATACATCGTGTCGGCACCGCTGCCGCCGTTGATTTCGTCATGGCCTTTATTGCCATATAAGGTGTCGTCGCCTTCGTAGCCGTACAGCTTATCGTTCCCTTCGGTACCGTTTAGGGTCTCGCCTGCTTTACTGCCGCGAATATCCAGTGGATTGTGTTCGGCAGGAGCGGTAATGCTGATATTGGCTTTTTGGGCTATTTCATAGGCGTCATAAGTTTTCGAACCTACCATGAATGATTGAACGGCGGGTTTGTAAGAAGATTTGGTATATTGGTTTTTTACGGTTAATTGCGAATCTTCATTCAATTTGATGATTAAGGAAATATTGCCTTCGGCATCTGTGGTTGACGAAATATTCAGATCTTCAAGCGTAATGTTTTCGTCCAGTCGGACAGTGTTTACGCCTTGATGGTCGATAATGGTGTCAAAGCCGCTACCGGCCTTGAAGATATATGTATCTTCTCCGACGCCACCGGAAAGCATGTCGTCTCCTTTGCCGCCGTTCAAGGTGTCGTTACCTTCGCCGCCGAACAAATAATCGTTGCCTTCTTCGCCGTTAATGTTGTCGTCGCCGCTGTCTCCGTATAGCGAATCATTGCCTTCGCCACCGTTAATGTTGTCGTTACCGCCCTGTCCGTAGACTGTGTCGTTACCGCGTCCGCTGTTTAAGCGGTTGTGTCCGGTGTTCCCGAACAGCGTGTTGTCTGAATTATTTCCCGAGCCATAAATATTTTGATTTCCGACCAGGGTTAAATTTTCGACATTCGTGGGCAGCACGTAATCACTGCTGCTGTATACGCTGTCTTTGCCTTGATTGGGATTTTCTATGATTTTATCGGCACGGTTGTTGACGTAGTAAACATCGTCATCGGAAGAACCGGTAAATGTTTTAGGCTCTGTGGCTTTAGCCATGGTTAAAACCGCATCTGCATGCTTATTTGCGGAAAGGAATGTTGTGTCATTGTTACGCATATTTATCACTCACTTTTTGTAGAAATAATTAAGGTAAGATTATTAGATATGAAATTATGTTGGATAGTTCATTGAAATTTTAAAAAAATATGCATATTTTTTATTATTTTAACTATTATTTTTATTAATTTATATTTAATGAAATTTAATTTATTGTTATATATTTTTCAGTTAATTTTTTTATCAATTATTCTATGTGTATATTTTAATTTGATTTTATTACTTTTATATGAATATGTTGATAATAAATTTCAAAATATTCTGTATTTTTTAATATTATGGGGTTGTATTTATTAAATTAAAATGATTAAGAAGATTGATACTATAGAAATTTTGTTAACACTCCCGGCTGTTACATTTTCCGCCTTGGGTATCTT
Source organism: Neisseria weaveri (assembly GCF_900638685.1). Taxonomy (NCBI): domain Bacteria; kingdom Pseudomonadati; phylum Pseudomonadota; class Betaproteobacteria; order Neisseriales; family Neisseriaceae; genus Neisseria; species Neisseria weaveri. The sequence continues at coordinate 2,098,053 of NZ_LR134533.1, forward strand.
ATGTTAAGAGCAGTATTAGACACAGTAAAATTAAAACAGAAACTTTTTCTAAAAGTAGAGTGAATCCTTATTTAACAGTTGACTTTAAGGAAGCGAGTTATCTTTTTATTGGCTTTTGAGCATTGTGTAGTGGAGCATTGTATATAGCTATAATTGTGTGGTTACAGCTTTTATTTATTCGAACAAACAGTGCAATCTTTGATAGAGATAACTCTGTTTTGGTTTTTTATGTTTATTTTTAAAATCTCATTAATGATGCACAAACTTTTTGATACAGGATAATTATTTTGATGTATAATTTAGAAACTTATATATTTCGTATAAGTTGAATATTCATTTGTTATTTCTATTGAGAGAATTTATAAATGGTTAAAAAAGCTTTGATGGCTTCTGCCGCATTATTATTATCTGGAACTGCTTTGGCTGCTCCTGGCGTGTATGTTCAAGGTGATTTGGGGTATAGCAAAGTAAGAGTTTCTAGTGGTGGCGAATCAGTATCAGAAAATGGTTTTAGCCCACGTCTTTCTGTTGGTTACGACTTTGATAACAACTGGCGTGCTGCTGTTGACTATACGCACTATAAAACTGCTAAAGCAACTTACGTAGAGGGCGAAACAACTGAAAAATATAAGTCGAAATTGAGTAGTGTGGGTCTTGCTGCTATTTATGATTTCCCCACGAGCGCACCTGTAAAACCTTATGCTGGCGTACGTCTGGGTTTGAACCGTGTTGCTAGCGACTATTCTGAAAAAAGTCCTGCTGTTACTAAAGAAGAATCTTACCGAAAAACCAAAGCCGGTTTGGGCGTATTGGCCGGTATCGGTTACAACGTAACTGAGAATGTGGTGCTAGATGCAGGTTACCGCTATAACTACTGGGGTAAATTCGAAGATGAAAAAGTTTCTTCTCATGAAATTTCTGCCGGTGTACGCGTGAAATTCTAATTGTTGCTGATTGCTTAAGAGGCTGTCTGAAAAGTTTTCAGACGGCCTCTTGTTTATTCAAGCTGAGACCTTTGCAAACCCTCAGATGTGGATGCAGTTCAAGGCGTAGCAGCGCAGCGAGTGCAGACATATCATACAGATAGGCAAACGAGCGAGCAGCGCACAACGCAGAAATGCGCCGCAGATGGGGGTTTGCAAAGGTCTCAGCTATTTATTCAATACCCAATAGCATCAATTGGCGCAGCAGGTCGGCCAAGCTGTCGGCTTGCATTTTCTGCATCAGGTTAGCACGGTGGACTTCGATGGTTCGCACGGCGACGTTTAATTCGTCAGCCATGTGTTTGTTGGTATAGCCTTTCACGAGATACGAGGCGATGGCTTGTTCTTTTGCGCTCAAGAGTTTGAAGCGTTGTTTGCTTTGCCATTGGGCGTAGTTGTCGAGCGTTTGCTTGGTGGCGGTGTTTAAGGCGCTTTGGAGGCGGTGGAGGGAAACGGGTTTTTCTAAAAAGTCCACCGCGCCTTGTTGCAGCATATCGACTGCCAGCGGCACGTCGCCGAAAGCGGTCATCACGATGAGGGCTAAGGGGCTTTCGCGTTGGATTAAGGCTTGTTGAAGCTGCTGGCCGTTGAGCCACGGCATGTTCCAGTCGGTGAGTACGATGCCCGGTTTATCCAGCTCGGCTTGCTCGAGGAATATTCTGGGGTCGCTCCAGAGTGTGGGGCGGTAGTCCAAACTTTCGAGCAGAAAACCGCAAGCGTCCAACACGGCTGCATCGTCATCGACAACGTGGATATCGAGTTCAGGCATCGGTGTTCCTTTCGGGTAAAGAGATTTCGATTCGGGCGCCGGCAATGTCGTCAGAGCGGTTGGCTAAGGTGATGCTGCCGCCGATGCCGCGCAGCAGGCGGTCGCAGATGACCAAGCCTAAACCCAAGCCGTCGGATTTGGTACTGCGGAACGGGATAAAAGGTTGGGCCAAGATGTCTTGGTTGAAGCCGCCGGCATCGTCTTCAATACGGATTACCAGCTCTTCGGATTCAGGCCGTCTGAAAATGGTGATGTCGATCCGCTTGGCCTGTTGTTGCTGGCAGTTGAGCAGGCAATTCATCAAAACTTGTTCGACAATGCCGGCAACGGTGCGGATGGAGGATAAGCCGCTTTGATTGTGCCAATGCAGCTGCGGGGCGTGTTTTTGGCAGGCCAGCCAGTCGGCGCAGTGTTGCAGGATGTCTTCTATGCGCGCGTCGGTATAAACGTGTTCGGGCGTTTTGCTCCATTGCCGCAAATTGCGGATGATGCGGCTGCCGCGCTCGGTGGTTTGGATGATGTTGTGCAGGGCTTTGCGTATGGATTCGGGCTGTTTGCCGGCTTCCAATAATTGTAGGCAGGCTTCGGCGTAGTAATGGATGGCGGCCATCGGCTGGTTGAGTTCGTGCGCGAGACCGGCCGCCATTTCGCCGGCGATGTTCATGCGGTCGGCGTGTGCCAGCAGGCGGTCGCGCTCTAATAATTGACGGTAGGCTTGTTCGAGCTTTTTGCGGCGTCGGTAAGCCAGCCAGCCCATCCAGCCGTAGTTGATGAGGGAAATCACCAGCATCAGCGCCACGGCGCCGACAAGTATCGTGTTTTCATACAGCCAGTTTTTCCATTGCATCTGCCAGTTGGGATGCAGGGGATGCCGCCCTAAACTCGCCAACACTTGTTCTGCCTCCACAAACGAAACCGGCGGAGACCACGACGGTATGCCTGCTGCGGCGGTGCTGCCCATCAAGGAGGCGGCGATGCGCGAGGCGGTTTGCTCCGGCACGGAGGGCAGGGCGGCCAGCACCCAATGCGGGAAAACAGGCGTGCCGGAGATGCAGTTGTTGACGACGCTGTGAACGTGCAGCGGTTTGAAGCTGCTTTCGGGCAGACCTTGCTGCACGCGCCATTCTTCCATCAGGCACAAAGGCGTGATGGCGGCATCGACTTCTTTGTTTTGCAGGGCGGTTAAGGTCTGCTCCACAGGATAGCCGGTAAACACGACCTGATAATCCCGCCCCGAGCGTAATCCTTTTTCCAATAAAGCCGATTCGGCCAACATAAACCCGCCGAACGCCTGAACGTCAACGGCGGCAACGGTTAATCCGCGCAAGTCGGTTTCGCTGCCCAAACCCGAATCGGCGCGCACCCAAATCGTGCTGGCGACTTGTTCGGCCGCTTTCGGCTTATGCCCGCTGGGGAAACGCGCTGTCGCCAGCCAACGCCAGCCCTGCGTATCGGGCAGCGAAACAAACTGCGCCTGCGGCCCCAGCGCGAAATCAATCCGCTGCGAAGACAGCTCTTTCTGCCAATTGTTCAAACTTAAAGGAACGAGCACAAACTGCTCGCCTTCCTGTTTCTTGCCCAGCCAATCCAGCCACGGCTGCCATTGGCTGCGCGCCGCTTCCGCACCTTGCGGCGCCAAGACGCCGACATACCATGTTTTCGCCGAAACGGTGGCGCAAAACAGTGCGGTGATGCAAAAAAACAGCCGAATGATCATGGATATCCCTATGTTTTATTGCGTTAGGTCAAATATGGCTGCTTTATGTGGTTTTCCACAATAGAGCCGCCACGGCCGGTGGTACGACAATGTGCTCAAGCACAAATAAATATTCTTTTAAGCATCAAAGCACAGATTCATTAAACTGTAAATATAACGATGCCGAAGGGTGGAAAAAAGGAGCACATATGAAAATGTTTACCAAAGCGGCTCTGGCTGTGGCGATATTGTTCGGCGCGGCATACGGCGGAGCCAAATGGATAACCTACAGCCGCAGCCCTCAAAGCGCGACGGCGGTTGAGGCAAGTTCGGAGACGATCAAACGCGGCGAATACGTTGCCCGTTTGTCGGACTGCTTTGCCTGCCACACCGCACCCAAAGGCAAACCCTACGCGGGCGGTTTGGCGATGCAAACGCCTTTAGGCGCGGTGTACAGCACCAATATCACGCCGGATAAAGAAAGCGGCATCGGCAATTATACTTACGCCCAGTTCAAAAACGCCGTGCAACACGGCATCCGTTCAGACGGCACCCCGCTGTATCCGGCCATGCCTTATCCGTCTTATACGATTATGCCCGACGACGATATGCGCGCAATGTATGTTTATTTTATGAACGGCGTGGAGCCGGTATCCCAAAAAAATGCCGACAGCACCCTGCCGCCCGTATTGAATTGGCGCTGGCCTCTCGCGTATTGGCAAGCGATGTTTGCACCGCAGCGGCAGTTTGAAGCCGACCGCCGTTTTGATGCCCGCATCAACCGCGGCAAATATCTGGTCGAAGGCCCCGGACACTGCGGCGCCTGCCATACGCCGCGCGGCTTTGCTTATCAGGAAAAAGCCTTGAGCGACGATAAACGCCATTTCTTGAGCGGTGCCGTGATTGACGGCTGGCGCGCGAAAAGCCTGCGCGGCGAAGAACGCGGTTTAGGCACATGGAGCGAAGCCGAGTTGCAGGATTTCTTTGCCAGCGGCCGCACCGATGTTACTGCTGCATTCGGCGCTATGGCCGAAGTGGTGGAACACAGTACGCAATATTGGACGGACGAAGACCTGAAAGCCATGTCGGCTTATTTGAAAACGTTGTCTCCGTCGCCCGATAAAGCACAAGGGCTGCCCAAACGTGAAGACACGACCACAGCCATGCTGAAAAGCGGCAAATACAACAGCCGCGGTGCCATGCTGTATGCCGAACACTGCATCGCCTGCCACCGTGCCGACGGCAACGGCATGGCGCGCATTTTCCCGGCGTTGAATAAAAACAGCGCGGTTTACGCCAACAACGCCCAATCCGTGATTCAAGTGACGCTCGAAGGCGGGCGCACGCCGCACACCAAGCACGACACTATGGCGTTTACCATGCCCGGATTCAGGCACTTGAGCGACGAAGACATCGCCGAAGTCGTGAATTTTGTCCGCAACAGCTGGCACAACCAAGCTCCGGAAGTCAAAGCGGGCGACGTTGCCGAAATCCGCCGTTTTGTCAACACCAAAGCACCCAACATCGTGCCTCAAACCGCATCGGGAGACCATCATGAATAAAACACTCGCTTTATTGGGCATGACCGTCGGCGCGGCTCTTTTCGGATTGGCAGGCTGCAACGAGAGGCCGTCTGAAAAAACAGCCGAACACCCCTACACCTATCCGATTGTGACCGGCAAGGGCGACCAGAAAAAAGTAGTCGGCCAATACACGGTACCGGCCGACAGCGACATCGAAAAAGAGCCGAATGCCGAGCAAATCCGCTACGGCCAACGCTTGATGAACGAAACCCCGCGCCTGCTCCCCGAGCATGTCGGCAGCAAAATGAACTGCAGCAGCTGCCACATCGCACAAGGCAAAGTGCCGGGCGGCAACCCCTACATCAACACCTACAACCGCTATCCCCGCGTGATGCCCCGCCCGGGTAAAGAAATCGACTTGGTCGGCCGCATCAACGGCTGCTTCCAACGCTCCATGAACGGCAAACCGCTGCCCAAAGACAGCGAAGCCATGCAGGCGATGGTGGCCTATATCAAATGGGTCGGACAAGGCGTACCCAAAGGCCGGCAAGTCGATATCGTAAACGCCGTGAAGATAGACACCAACCTCGTGCCCAATCCCGAACGCGGCAAAAACCTGTATGCCCAACATTGCGCCGCATGCCACGGCAGCAACGGCGAAGGTAAAAAAGACGGCACCGGCGTCTATGCCTTCCCGCCGCTGTGGGGTGACGAATCCTTCAATATCGGCGCAGGCATGGCACGCACCTACAAAGCCGCCGCCTTCATCAAAGCCGCCATGCCCATGGGCGCACAAATGCACGGCATGTGGGGCGAAGGCAAAGTCTTGACCGACCAAGAAGCCGTGGACATCGCCGAATATTTCACCCACCAACCGCGCCCGGACTTTGCCGGCAAGGTTAAAGACTGGCCGAACGGCGACAAACCGAAAGACGCACGGTATTGATGGGAGAGTTGGGGTAGCCATACCTCATATCGTATTGCTGTGCGGTATGGTTATATTTTTACAGATAGTTTGTAGTAGAAGGCCGTCTGAATTTTCAGACGGCCTTTGTTTGTCTTTATTTAAGGTAAGCCAAACCGATTGATTACAGTCATGGTCGGGTTGCAACCAACATCAATAGCAAACAGATAGCAGGAGGCCGTATGAAAATTCAGACGGCCTTTGTTTGCAGAAAATTAAAGCGATTTTTTGCGGATATTATTTATCAAGAAGAGATATTAGAAAATAATATAAACCAAACAGATCATAAAAGGCCGTCTGAAAAATATTTTCAGACGGCCTTGCTTATCAATTAATGCAGCAGATAAACGCTTAAACACTTTTATTATTGCGTTTATCAGCCATATCACGCAGTCGGCTTAGCGGGTGGCAAACGTATTGCATTGGTCGATGTTGCCGCTTTGCAGGCCGCGGCGGAACCAGGCTTTGCGGTCGGCAGACGAGCCGTGGGTAAAGCTGTCCGGCACCACATAACCCTGATGCTGGTGTTGCAGGCGGTCGTCGCCTACGGCTTCGGCGGCGGCAAAGGCTTCTTCAATATCGCCTTGCTCGAAAATATTGTTGGCAACGGCATAGTTGCCCCAAATGCCGGCAAAACAGTCGGCCTGCAATTCCAGTTTGACAGACAGTGCGTTGGCGCGGGTTTTGTTGGATTCCTGCTGTGCCTGCTGCACTTGAGGCAGAATGCCCAGCAGATTTTGAACGTGGTGTCCGACTTCATGCGCAATCACATAGCCGAACGCGGCATCGCCTGACGCGCCGAGTTTTTTACGCATATCTTCGTAAAACGATAAATCCAAATAAATTTTCTGGTCGAGCGGGCAGTAAAAAGGCCCCATAGCGGCTTGTCCCATGCCGCAGGCGGTTTGCGTGCCGGCGGTGTAAAGCGCGAGCTTCGGCGGAGTGTAACGGCTGCCGTGTTTGGCAAAATATTCGCCCCAAGTCAATTCGGTATCATGCAAAACCACACCGGCCAGCTCTTTAAGCTGCGCTTCCTGTTTGCTTTCCAATACGGGTTGGTTGGCAGGGGCGCCGCCGATACTTGCCGCACCGCCGCCGACAACACCGGATAAGTCGATGCCGTAATATGCGCCGATCAGTAATACGATCAGGCCGATAATGCCTGTGCCTTTACCGCCGACGCGTCGGCTTTGGCCGCGTCGGTCTTCGATATTCGAGCTTTGTTTTCTTCCTTGCCAGCGCATGGTGGGTTTCCTTTTGAATGTTATGAATAGAATGTTTGACCGTGTGGGGATTTATTGTTCAGACGGCCTTTGTTTTTTTATGTTGGGGCGGCTGTTTCAAATCAACCAGGCGCGTACCGGCCAGATAGTCGTAGAGAAATTGCCGGTCGCTGTTAAACCAGGCAAAGCCCCAGGGCAGTATCCACCAAATCAAAGCCGCGCCGAAAGCGGTTTTCGGCGGTACGCCCATCAGATAACGTAAGGCCAGATAAGCCAGTAGCGGCACAAAAACAATAAATACGCAGGCCCACATAAAGCGCAAACGCAGTTGGGGCAGCGCAGGTTGTATGCCGTTCAGGTCGGCCAAGCCGATTTTCCAAACCTGCATGGGCAGGGTTTGGCCTTTTTTATGCCAGTTGAGTTTGAAGTAATACCACCATGAAGCCATCAGAATCAGCGTTACCGCCAAGCTCGACAACAGCGGCGACAAAGTATTCAAACCCATTGCAGCAACACCGGCAACAAGTGAGGCAAAGGCGGTAACGGCGCCGACCAATAAGGCTTCGTACATTAAGGCGGCAGTGCGCCGTTTTAAAGTAACCGGACGGAGATTTTGCATAATTATCGGTAAAGTAGAGTCAGCGTTTGCGTAAATAAACGGATTCCGGCTGCGGTTTGCCGGCAGAAAAACCAGTTGGTTTGTCGCATTATACCGCAGGTAAAACGGATACGTTTCTATAAACCGAAATGCCGTTTTGCAGCTTCGGAGGCCGTCTGAAAAATATTGTCGCGATACGGATCCGTGCTTTGCGAAAACGGAATTTTCCGCAGCCAAGTCAGCTGCCGTTTGGCAAGCTGGCGGGTGGCCGCCACGCCTTTTTCGATAAACGACTCATAATTCAGACGGCCTTCCAGATAGTCCCAAGCCTGACGGTAGCCGACACAGCGCATAGACGGCATATTCTCATCTAATTCAGGGTAGAGTGCCTTCAGATTATGCATTTCATCAATCAATCCCTGTTCCAACATCAAATCGAAGCGGCGGGCAATCTGTGTGTGCAGTTTGGCACGGTCTTCCGGCAGCAGGGCAACCGTGTGCAGGCTGAGCGGCGGAGAGAAAGCCGCCTGCTCGCTGAAATGTACGCTTAAAGGCTTGCCGGTCAATGCATACACTTCCAAAGCACGTTCGATGCGCTGGCTGTCCTGCGGCTCCAGCCGTCCGGCGGTTTCAGGATCAATTTCCTGCAAACGGCGGTAAAGATGGGAAAGGCCGAATTCCGCTTTTTCTGCCTGAAGCCGGCTGCGTACATGCCCATCCGCTTGCGGCAGTCGGTTCAAGCCTTCCGTCAGCGCATGGAAATACATCATCGTCCCGCCGACAATCAACGGCAACCTGCCGCGCGCATGAATATCGTCCACCAAGCGCACGCAGTCGGTTACAAATTCCGCCGCGCTGTAACTTTGCAGCGGCGAAATAATATTGATCAAATGATGGGGAACCGCCGCCATTTCTGCAGCCGTCGGCTTGGCAGTGCCGATATCCATGTTTTTATACACCAGCGCGGAATCCAAGCTGATGATTTCAATCGGAAAATGTTGGGAAAGCGCCAAGGCCAGACCGGTTTTCCCGCTGGCTGTCGGGCCTAATAAAGCCAATGCTTTGGGTGTGTGCATGGGAAGGCTGATGCTGATAAAAAAGGGATTTATTATCGCAAATAAACGGTTTTTCTGCTATGGCATTGCCGGTTTTGGAGTGGGAATGGGAGATTTTGAAAAAAGGTAAAACTTTTATGCAATCTGCTTATCATAAGTAAAGGGCCGGAATAATTTATCGTGCGTAGTCTGCAGTTGGAAAATTTATATCGTTTTGAGGCCGTCTGAAATTTGCGTTTTTTTTATCAGACGGCCTTTTCGGTAGAATAAATAAGCATTTTTATCTCAACAGCATATTCACATTATGCTTCCCGTTCAAACACAAAAAGGATACCGATATGGACAACAAACTCGGCTTCAAACCGATACCCGCTGCCATTGCAGTAGGTTTGGCCTTATTGATTTGGTTCGTGATTCCCGTGCCAGAGGGCGTAACGCCCCAAGCATGGCATCTGCTGGCAATGTTTGTCGGCGTGATTGCCGCCATTATCGGCAAAGCCATGCCGATCGGCGCACTTTCGATGGTGGCGATTATGCTGGTGGCCGTTACCGGCGTTACCGCCGAAAAGCCCGCCGACGCCATTAAAGATGCTTTGAGCAGTTTCGCCAGCCCGTTGATTTGGCTGATTGGCGTATCCATTATGATTTCGCGCGGCATCCTGAAAACCGGCTTGGGCGCGCGTATCGGTTATCTGTTTATTTCCCTGTTCGGCAAAAAACCTTGGGCATCGGTTACAGCTTGGCCTTGTCGGAGCTGCTGCTCGCCCCCGTTACGCCGAGCAACACCGCACGCGGCGGCGGCATCATCCACCCCGTGATGAAAGCGATTGCCTCCAGCTACGATTCCGACCCTGAAAAAGGCACGCAAGGCCGCATCGGTAAATATCTGGCGCTGGTAAACTATCACAGCAATCCGATTACTTCTGCCATGTTCATCACCGCCACCGCGCCCAACCCGCTGGTGGTCGATATCGTTGCCAAAGTCACCAATTCCGACATTCATCTCACTTGGGGCACTTGGGCGCTGGCCATGTTGCTGCCCGGTTTGGCCGCCATGTTTTTGATGCCGTTGGTGCTCTATTTCATCTATCCGCCCGAAATCAAAGAAACACCGAACGCCGCCCAGTTTGCCAAAGAACGGCTGAAAGAATTGGGTAAAATGAACCGCGGCGAAAAAATCATGCTGGGCATTTTCGCGCTGCTGCTGATCTTGTGGGCGGGCGTGCCTGCCATGTTGTTCGGCAGCGGTTGGAAAGTCGATGCCACCACCACCGCCTTTATCGGCCTTTCCCTGCTGTTGCTTTCCGGCGTGCTTTCTTGGGACGACATTCTCAAAGAAAAAAGTGCGTGGGACACCGTAACGTGGTTCGCCGCACTCGTCATGATGGCCACTTTCTTGAATAAACTCGGCCTGATCGCATGGTTTTCCGGCGTATTGGAAAGCAGCATCGAACATCTCGGCTTGGGTTGGGTGGGCGCATCGACGCTGCTGTTGCTGGCCTATATGTATGCGCACTATATGTTTGCCAGCACCACCGCCCACATTACCGCCATGCTCGGTGCTTTCTACGCCGCCGGTATCGCCTTGGGTGCACCGCCCATGCTGTTCGCCCTGTTGATGGCGGCCGCTTCCAGTATCATGATGACGCTTACCCACTACGCCACCGGCACGTCACCCGTGATTTTCGGCTCGGGCTACACCACACTCAGCGAGTGGTGGAAAGCCGGCTTCGTGATGAGCGTCGTCAACCTGCTGGTATTCATTTTTATCGGCGGCGTTTGGTGGAAAGTTTTAGGTTATTGGTAATATAGTGTTATAGTGTTTATGTTAATGAGGCCGTCTGAAAACGAGCTTTGCGAGTTTTCAGACGGCCTGAGACCTTTGCAAAACCCTCAAAAATCCTCTAAATTTCCACTCACATCAAACTCCGAGAATTTAGAGGATTTTGTTCATGAGCAGCTTTTTACACACCGACGCCCTCCACCACATCGAAAAACATCTCGACCGCTTCCCACTCATCAAACTCGACCGTATTCTTGACTGGACACCCATCGAACAATACCTCGCCGGCCGCAAAACCCGCTACGTGCGCGACAATGGCGGCCGTCCCGCCTATCCTTTGCTCTCCATGTTCAAAGCCATCCTGCTCGGCCAATGGCACAGCCTCTCCGACCCCGAACTCGAATACAGCCTCATCAATATATTGATTATACGCCATCTTTCCTTTGGGTAGTCAGCCCGATGTTTGCCCGCTTGCCGGATTCCCCTACTTCACTTGGCTTACACTTTGGCAGACATCGGTTTGACATCTACTCCCTACTCTTTCAATAAAATTACAAATAATTCCTATTTACATAAATTACATATTGATTTAATATTTTAAAAAACGAAATAGATTGTAATGATTTACGGTCTTTTCATTAAATATACGCTTCTCACATAACAAGTGCTTTTTAACGCACAAGTCAAACCATCTATCGGGATTACTCCCAGTTTTACTGATTTCCAAAGCAACATCTTCTTCGATAAGAACCTGTTTTGCATAAAAATATTATCAAACACAACTTATCGGATTGACGCATATTTACAAAACCGAACACCTTGATATTTAACAGATGCTGGGCGTAATGAATCAGTATGCCTGCCTGCTTTAAACAACACATTAAAAAAACCGTTGTTACAAAACACCATTGATACGATATAAGGAAACAATAGATGCAGCAGCTCAAAACACTCTCACTTTGCAGCCTTACCGCCATGCTTACCGCTTGTGCGGGCGGCAGCTTCGATACGCTGAACGTCAACCCCGAACCGCCCCCGCTACCCGAACCGCCCAAAGTAGAAAAAGTACCCGAACCTCGCCAAAATCCGGAAGAGCAGGCTGCCTTAAAACAACCTGCCGCAGGTTTTGTGATGAAAGGCTTGCGCCGCAACAGAGCCAAGCACGATCAAAACGGCAATCCGTTGTTGGACGCATCGGGCAATCCTACCGAAGCGGAAATCTACATACCGCTCAATCCCAACGATGTCGAAGCCGTTAACGATGCAGATTTGACTATTCCCAAGCTGAAAGAAATGCAGAACGACCCTAACAACCGCGGGGCTCATCATGTTTATCACACAGGCAAACAGCAAGAAGGCAAATACCAATATATCCGCTTCGGCCACGTTACTGCCGATTATCCCGAAGTAATTGAAGAAACGGTTAGGGATAAAGAGGGCGATTTAAAATGGTATACGCAAAGAGAAGGCTGGAACGTTCACACCTTTTATCACGGCACCTCTGCCGCAGCCGCCCTTCCCGTTGACAACAACGTAAACTATCGGGGTGAGTGGTATTTCATGAGCGACGTAAAAAAAGGCAAAGGAAAAGAACCCGGAAGCAACCCTCACCTCGGCAACGGTTTTAACAGCCTGAAAGGTAACGGCGATATTGCCAGTGCAACCGGCCAAGCAAATGAGACTACCGACAAAAAATATACGTCTGACTTTACCGTTAATTTCGCCGATAAAAGCATGACAGGCGGGCTTCATTACGAATCACGCATCGAATCCAAAAGGAAGCTGTACGACATTGAAGCACAGCTCAACGGCAACCGCTTTACCGGAAAAGCCTTATCTAAGGTAAACGACGACTCTTCAACCTTAGACAAAGCATTTTTTGCTGCCGACTCCAACCTGCTCGAAGGCGGTTTCTACGGCCCCGAAGCCCAAGAGCTTGCCGGCAAATTCTTAGCCAACGACAACTCTTTGTTTGTCGTATTCGGCGCAAAACGCGATAGCGACAATCCGAACCAACCTAAAAAAACCAATGCATTATTAGACGCTTTCTATATTACCGTTCCCAAACGGGTTGATGTGGAGTACGAAGAGGAAGAAGAAATCAACGAAACCGACACCGCCGCAAACGACGCCCTTACAGAAGAAGACTTTACCGAAGAAGAAGAAAAAGAACCCGAAGTCCGCCAACACCTCACCGAAACCGAGCGCAAACCTTTAGCCAATTTCGGCTATGCCATGAAACTGCGCTTCGGCAACAAAGTTTTCGACTTGGAAAAAGCTGAGCTTGACGAAATGCTGAAAAACGCCAACGCCGAAATAGGTGCCGACACAACAGGCAAAACCCACAGCATTACCCTACCGGAGAACAGCGAAGGCAAGCCCCGCGAGTTCGTGCAGGTGTGTTGCAGCAACTTGAGCTATCTGCGCTTCGGCCAATTCGTGTTACAGGAAAAAGCAGGGCAAGACCCCGTGCACGCTCTCTATCTACAAGGCGAAAGAACCCCCGTATCCGATCTGCCGCAATCAGGAAAAGCCACATACTTAGGCAGCTGGACCGGCTTTATCAAAGTACAACCGCCGCAACGCCACGCATTCGGCAACCCCGACTACGGTCATAACGCCACCATGAAAAACATCAGCTCAAGCAGCAGATCCGGCGTTTCATCATTTGACGTTGATTTTGATAACAAAAAGCTGAACGGCGCATTAATCGGCACCGACAGCCGCAGAGTATTCAATATCGAAGCCAATATCAACGGCAGCGGCTTTACAGGCCGAGGCTATACCGACGGCAGCTTCCCCTTCGACCCGGGTAATCTCACTAAAGGCTATTCCGCCTATGTTCCCGATGCCAAAGTGGAGGGCGGTTTCTACGGCCCCGGCGCACGCGAACTGGGCGGCACGCTGATCTACAACTCACCGGATAAAGACCAAGACAGCACAGATATCCGCGCAGGTGCGGTATTCGGCGCAACCAAACAAGAATAAGCCGCAGGCTGAACCCGGCAGGAGAAGCGGTTTGCCCGTTTCATCCTGCCGCCTAGCCGCCTGGGTTTTCAGACGGCCTCATCCGCCGATACCGACAACAATCATAAATCAATACAGCAGACAACCATTATGTTTACTACTCATCCCTCACCACAGCAAAAAATCATCGTAACTTCGTTATCTCTATGTTTTGCCGCATTTTCCGGCAACCTGCACGCTGCTGACCAAGCGCAAACCGAAAGTGCGGTCGAACTTGACACCGTGTATGTAACCGCGCCCAAAAAAATCAACCGTAAAACCCAAGAAGTTACCGGCTTGGGCAAAGTGGTTAAAAATGCCGAACAGCTCGAAAAAGAACAAGTGCTGAATATCCGCGACTTGGTGCGCTACGACCCGGGCATCTCCGTAGTAGAACAAGGCCGGGGCGGCAGCAGCGGGTTTTCCATCCGCGGGGTGGACAAAAACCGCGTACAGGTATCGGTAGACGGCATTCCCCAACTGCAATCCTATGCCGACACCACTTCGTCCAGCGGCGGCAGCGGCTCCATGAACGAAATCGAATATGAAAACGTATCGGCCGTAGAAATCAGCAAAGGCAGCAACAGCGTTGAAGCCGGCAGCGGCAGCTTGGGCGGCTCGGTAAACTACCACACCAAAAACGTCGGCGATTTTCTTCAAGAAGGCGAAAAATGGGGGCTGACCGGCAAATCGGTTTACAGCAGCAAAGACAAACGATTCGCCCAAACCCTCGGCGGTGCGTTCAGCTATAAAGGTTTTGAAGGTTTGCTGCAATACACCCACCGCAAAGGCAACGAAATCGATATCCACAAAGATGCGGGCAACACCAGCCAATCGTTTTACAAACAACATGTTTACGAAGACAAATACGACCTGCGCGGAGAGCCGGGCCTCTTGAGCAACAATATGTTCCGTTTTGAAGACGAACCCGATGTTATCCGCCACAAATCCACCCCTACCCGCTCCGACTTATGGCAGCCGCAAAGCCGCACCGAGCCTTTCACGCCCGAAGAAGAAGCCCAGCGCCGCCACGCCATGCGGCATAAAAAAGAAACCGTGTCGGCTAAAGAATACACCGGTGCTAACCGCATCCGCCCCAATCCGATGGAATACCGCAGCGGTTCGTGGCTGGCTCGTTTGGGCTACCATATTTCTCCGCAGCATCATATCGGCTGGCTGACGGAACACACCAAACAGAACTACGACAGTCGCGACATGCGCTACCCTTCCTACTACCCGCCTTTATCCAAACCCCTCTTCGAGCTGAACGATGACGGCGTTTGGCGCAACGACCTCCGCGAAGGCTACTCCAAGCTGCTGTGGTCGCGCGCCCGTTTCTTGCAAGAGCGGCACAGCAAAATGCGTAACGGCATCGCCTACCGCTACAAACCTCAAGAAGGCGGAACTTGGGCCGACGCTTTAGAGCTGAGCATCGACCGCCAAAACATTAAAACCGACACCGGAACCGTTCACGCACATTGTTCCCGCTATCCGGATTACAGCACAACGCTCAACTGCGCCCCCAGCAAAGACAAACCCGGTTCTTTTTTAAGTGAAGAGCAAATCGACTACACCGAAAACCATACGTTGTTCAACACCAAATGGAACAAAAAATGGCAGTGGGGGCGCAGCAAACACGACGTTCAAATTGCAGCCGGCTACGACCATTTCGATTCGAGCTTTGCCAAAGCTTTCCGCGAAACCTCTGCACAGAAAAACCAAGTCAGAATAGGCACGGAAACCCGCGTTATCAACGGGCAAAAGCGCGTCATCGACATTTATAAAGACTTGGGTACCGTTATAACTGATGTATATCCCTGTATCGATTGGAAGATCGAAACCTGCTCGCGCAAACCGATTAAAGGCAACAGCTATTATCTCGCCCTGCGCGACAATATAGCCTTGGGCAAATACATCGATCTCGGCCTCGGCTTACGCTTAGACCGCCACCGTTTCCGCTCCGACGATGTTGCCATTAAAAACAAAAACTACACCAACCGCTCGTGGAATGCCGGCCTCGTTGTCAAACCCAACAGCAGATGGGCGCTTTCCTACCGCGCCTCCAACGGCTTCCGCGTACCCAGCTTCCAAGAGCTTTACGGTTACAACGTGCCGGGCATCCCGCGCGACAGCAAAGTCCACTACGTTGCCGATTTGGAGCCGGAAAAATCGTTCAACCAAGAATTTGGCCTCACGTTTAAAGGCAACTTCGGCAATATCGAACTGAGCATGTTCAACAGCCGCTACCGCGACCTGATTGCCTATGCCATCACCAAAACCGACAAAAATAATTACCAAAATATCGGTAACTTCAACCTTCAAAACACCGATCTGAACGGTATCAATATCCGCTCGTCGATAGACTTGAACGGCATGTGGAGCAAACTGCCCGAAGGCTTGTCGTTAAACATGGCCTACAACCGCATCAAGGCCAAACGCCTGTTTAACAACCACCCCGAACGCTACACTTGGCTGGCCGACTATCCGCTCGAAACCATCCAGCCGTCGCGCTATGTGCTCGGGCTGAATTACGACGCCCCTTCCGAAAAATGGGGAATGTCGATGAACTGGATACACTCGCGCGGCAAAAACCCGCAGGAACTCATCAGCAAAGCCTATTCGGATACCGGCCCCACCATCAACCGCGCCGTTACCAAAGCGGCCACCAAACCGTGGACAACCGTCGATTTGATCGGCTATTACCGTCCGTGGAAAAAAGCCACCCTGCGAGCGGGCATTTATAACGCCATGAACTACCGTTATCTGACTTGGGAAACCGTGCGCCAAAGTTCCATCAACTCCCTGTCGCAGCAAAAAGTACCCGGCTCCGACTACCAACAGTTCGCCGCACCCGGCCGCAACATTACCGTAGGGTTTGAAATGAAGTTCTAACCAACAGGCTTTAAACACTAAAGGCCGTCTGAAAAACATTCAGACGGCCTGAGCCGTGCCACAGCGCACACCATATCGAACTGACCTGCGGTTTATTACACCGCTTATCTTACTTCACGACATCACATACCATGCACACCAACACACACCGTTCAGGCCGTCTGAAAACCAGCAAAGCTGGTTTCGCTAAAACGAGCTTTGCGAGTTTCGCCAAAATCGGCAAAGCCGGCTTCACTAAAACGGGTTTCACCACTGCCTTGTTGCTGTTCACATGCACCACAACGGCACAAACACTCACGCCTGAACAAAAACCCGAACCCGTCCAACCCGAACTGCCCGAACTGGCATCCGATCAGCCCGTATGGCAACCCGCCGAAGCAGCCTCCGCGCCCATACAGGATATCGACGAAGCCACTTTGCTCGCCCGACCGCAACTGCTCAACCTGCTGCTGGATAAAAGCGTATTGCGAAACGACTTTGACGGCATCGGCGTATTACTGCCCGTTTACCGCAAACTGCCCTCAAGCAACCGCGACCCCATCCTTTTGCAATTGGCCGAAAGCAAACTGGCCATGCACCAAGGCCGCTTCGGTGAAGCCGTAGCCGGGCTCCGCAACCTGATTGCCGAAAAACCCGAGCTAAACGTAATCCGCATGTATCTGGCGATTGCTCTCTTCTACGACCGCCAAGACCTCGCCGCCAAAGACCAATTTACCAAACTTCTCGCCCAATCCGACCTGCCCGAACCGGAAAAACAAGCCATCAACCGCTTTCTCGACGAACTGCGGCAAAGCCACCGCTGGCAATTCAGCGGCGGAGCCAACTACACCTACGAACCCAATATCAACAACGCCCCCATCGTCAAACAACAAGGCAATCTCGACACCCGATCGCAACCCGAAAGTGCCCACGGCGTCAGCTACCGTATCGGCGCAGAAAAAGACTGGGTGCTGCCGCACGGCTTCACCGCCAAATTCAGCACCGACATCCACGGCAAGCACTATCCCGCACACAAACAATACAACGATCTGCTGGTTAACACCGCCGCCGGTATCGGCTACCGCAACGCCCGTTTTGATGCCGAAATCATGCCGTTCGTTTCCAAACGCTGGTGGCGGGGCGGCAAAGAAGAAAGCGGTCTGAAACCGTATTCCGAGAGCTTCGGCGCCACCCTCGGCGTAAGTACCCGACTCGACCGCCGCTGGCGGCTGAACCAATACGCCCGCATCGAAAAAATCAACCACGAACACCGCTTCCGCTTCGACGGCATCCGCCGCCAAACCGGCCACACCCTGATTTACCAATCCAACCCGCGCCAAGCATGGTTCGGCGGATTGGATTTCCAGCGCGAAACCCTACACGACCCCGACAACAGCAACCACCAATGGACGGCATCGCTGGGCTGGATACAGGAATGGCCCAAAGGCTTCAGCACCCGCACCCGCGCCGCATGGAGCAAACAAACCTACCACGCCCCCATGCCTTGGCCGATTCAAAAAACCCGAAAAGACCGTGCCTTGCAGCTCAACCTTTCCGTATGGCACCGCAATATCCATTTCTGGGGCATTACCCCGCGCATCACTTGGCAGCATACCCGCAACAAGAGTAACGTGTTTCTCTATGATTACCGCAAACAGAATATGTTTGTAGAATTTTCCAAAACATTTTAAAGCCCTCTCAAGCTCGCAAAAATTCAGGCCGTCTGAACATTTCAGACGGCCTGCTTAGCCCTTCATTTACAGAAAATCAAAGATTTACCACAGAAAAAAGCGGTTCGTCCGCTCACGTTCCGCCTTACGGAATGCCCACGGTGCCTGCGGCTCGCTATCCCGCCACAAGCCGAGCCGTTGGTTGCGGGCAACCGCCTCGGCATAAGCGTAGGCGGCAAAATCCTGTTTGTGCTGCCTACGCTTGGCAATCGACGCATAGTGCCAAGCATAGCCCTGTTGAATCTGCATTAAATTCACATCCTGCCGCTGCACCCACACTTGCGCCACTTCCCGACCATAACTGTCAATATCGAAAATACGCACTTCTGCGGTTTGCCCCCAAACGGCCTTTTCCAACATCCTGCGGGCGGCCAGCC
Source organism: Neisseria weaveri (assembly GCF_900638685.1). Taxonomy (NCBI): domain Bacteria; kingdom Pseudomonadati; phylum Pseudomonadota; class Betaproteobacteria; order Neisseriales; family Neisseriaceae; genus Neisseria; species Neisseria weaveri. The sequence goes on from NZ_LR134533.1 coordinate 2,116,631, forward strand.
CGTGTGCCTGCTGCAATTCCGGCGCATCAATATAAGCCAGACGTATTTTGTGCTTTCGGCCGTGGGTATCGGTCATTCTCAGCGTATCGCCGTCTGAAACCGCCGTAACCACACCTTCGTAATATCGGACGTAAGATTCGTTCCTCTGCTTCTGCCCGGCCGGTTTGGCGGTGTTGCGGTAAGATTGCCACCACGAAAACAAATCATCGGCGTGGAGATTGCCGGCGGTAAAGCAGCAAAGCAGGAGCAGAAATGCAGTTTGGCGCGTCATAAAACGGTTTAGAGATAAGTATAAAGACAAGCAGGATAACGTCTAAGGCGGTTCGCTGGCAATCACAGACCAAAACCTTTGCGCCTATCTTCCGCTCATTTCTGAGTTAGGCGCCGCCTGCCCGTTGGCCTATGATGCGATATGCCAGCATCCCCTACGCAGCTGCGCATTGAACTGCACTTACATCGGGAGGGTTGGTAAAAATCACAGGCCGTCTGAAACCCTGTTTTCAGACGGCCTTTCTTTCCAGCAGCCCGTTTACTTCTCCCCCAACTTCTTCAAAACCGCTTTCACCGCTTGAATCCGTGTTTCCACATCTTCCATCACCGCGCTTACGCGCAATTTGTCTGCGCCGGCCATGCGGTAGTTTTTGTTGCTTTGCATCAGCAGGATAATCTGCGCGGGGTCGATGTTGTGGTGTTTGCCGAAGGTGAGGGTAACGGCGTCGCCGGTGGCATCGATCGCGTCTATGCCCATTTCTTTGGCCGTCAGGCGGATGCGGTGGCTTTCTATCAGGGTTTTGACGGGTTGTTCGGGCAGGCCGAAGCGGTCGACGAGTTCTTCGTGCACGCTGTTGATTTGGCCTTCGGTTTCGCAGGTGGCGAGGCGTTTGTAGAGCACTAGGCGCTCGTGGATGTCGGGGCAGTAGCTTTCGGGCAAGAGCGCGGGGCTGTGCAGTTTGATTTCGGTGGTTACGCCCAGCGGTGCATCGAGGTCGGGCTGGCGGCCTTTTTTGAGGTCGCGCACGGCTTGTTTGAGCATTTCGGTGTAGAGGGTGAAGCCGACCTGCATCATTTCGCCGCTTTGCCCTTCGCCGAGGATTTCGCCGGCGCCGCGGATTTCCAAATCCTGCATGGCAAGGGTGAAGCCTGCGCCGAGTTCGTCGGCGGCGGAAATGGCATCGAGGCGTTTTTCAGCATCTTTGGTGATGTATTCGGGCGTGAGCAGGTAGGCGTAGGCTTGGTGGTGGCTGCGGCCGACACGCCCGCGCAATTGGTGCAGTTGGGCAAGGCCGAATTTGTCGGCGCGGTTGATGATGATGGTGTTGGCGTTGGGGATGTCGATGCCGGTTTCAATGATGGTGGAACACAGCAGCAGGTTGAACCGCTGTTGCAGGAAGTCGCGCATCACTTGTTCGAGTTCGCGCTCGCGTAATTGGCCGTGAGCTACGCCGATACGGGCTTCGGGCAGCAGGGTTTCGAGGCGTTCGCGCATGTTTTCGATGGTTTCGACTTCGTTGTGTAAAAAGAATACTTGCCCGCCGCGTTTGAGTTCGCGCAGCACGGCTTCGCGCACGCTGGCTTCGCTGAAGGGCTTGACGAAGGTTTTAACGGCCAAACGGCGGCTGGGCGCGGTGGTGATGAGCGAGAAATCGCGCAATCCTTCGAGCGCCATGCTGAGGGTGCGCGGAATGGGGGTGGCGGTTAGGGTGAGGATATCGACGTTGGCGCGCAGGCGTTTGAGTTGCTCTTTTTGGCGCACGCCGAAGCGGTGTTCTTCGTCGATGATAACCAAACCTAAATTTTTGAATTGGATATCGTCTTGCACGAGTTTATGCGTGCCGATAACGATATCGACCGTGCCGTCGGCCATGCCGGCGAGCGTGGCTTTGGTTTCTTTGCTGCTGTTGAAGCGGGAAAGCTGGGCAACTTTAACGGGAAAATCGGCGAAGCGGTCGCTGAAATTTTGTGCGTGTTGTTCCACCAGCAGCGTGGTAGGCGCAAGCACGGCCACTTGTTTGCCGCCCATCACGGCCACGAAGGCGGCGCGCAAGGCGACTTCGGTTTTGCCGAAACCGACATCGCCGCACACGAGCCTGTCCATCGGCTTGCCTTGGGTGAGGTCTTTGAGTACGGCGGCGATGGCGGCGGCTTGGTCTTCGGTTTCTTCGTAGCCGAAGCCGTCTGAAAAGGCTTGGTAGTCCAATTCGTTAAACTGGAATTTAAATCCTTCTTGCGCGGCGCGTTGGGCGTAGAGATTGAGCAGTTCGGCGGCGGTGTCGCGGGCTTTTTCGGCGGCTTTGCGCTTGGCTTTGCCCCATGCAGCGGTGCCCAAGCGGTGCAGTTGCACGTTTTCATAGGCATGGCCGGAATAGCGGCTGATCAGGTGCAGCTGCGACACGGGCACATAAAGCTGGGCTTCGTTGGCGTATTCGAGCAGCATCATTTCGGTGCTGCCTTCGCCCAAATCCATGCTGACCAAGCCCATATAGCGGCCGATGCCGTGCTCTTCGTGTACCACGGGGTCGCCGATGTTGATTTCGGCCAAATCGCGCAAAAGGCCGTCTGAAACTTGAGCGTGTTTCTTGCGGCGTGCGGTGCGGCTGCGGGCGACGTATTGGTAGAGGTCGGATTCGGTGATGACGGCAAGGCCGGTTGTAGGTCGGATACTTGTATCCGACATTTGTGCCGATTGCGTTTTGTCGGATTCAAGAATCCGACCTACGGGTTCTGCATCAATGGACAGGCTACCTGAAAGGCCGTCTGAAAGATGGGCTGCCGTAGGTCGGATACTGGTATCCGACATTTGCTCTGATTGTGTTTTGTCGGATTCAAGAATCCGACCTACGGGTTCGGCCGATTCGGAAATACCGCCCGCGTTTTCAGACGGCAGCTGAAACCCGTACGCCAACTGCGTGACGGCAATGCACAGCGGCGCATCGCTGTTTAAAAACGCCTGCCAGCCGTCCACGCTTTTCGGTTTCAGACCGTGTTGGGCAAAAAAGCCGAGCATGGTTTCGCGGCGGCCTGCGCTTTCGGCGCACAACAGAATCCTGCCCTCAAAGGCCGTCTGAAAACCGTGCAGGGCGGCGAGCGGGGTTTCGGATTGGCGGTTCACGGCCACATCGGGCAGCGCGTGTTGTTTGCCGTGGAAGTCGGGCAGGATTTGGCCGTAAGGTTTCAGACGGCCTGCAAACTGGTCTTCACTGAGATACAAATGCTGTGGATGCAAAGGCGGGTAAGTTTCATCGCCCTTAGCCATCGCAAAGCGCGATTTGACATCCGACCAAAAGCGCGAAGCCTCGGCGTGCACGTCGCCGATGCAGACCACCAGCGCTTCTTCGCCGATGTAGTCGAACAGCGTGGCCAATTCGTTTTCAAAAAACAGCGGTAGATAATATTCCACGCCCGCGCCGAAATGGCCGCTGCTCACGGCTTTGTAAACGGTGGCGGCGTTGTAGTCGCCCTCGATTTCTTCGCGGAAACGGCTGCGGAAGATTTTTTGCGCGTCGTCGTCGGTCGGGAACTCGTGCGCGGGCAGCAGGCGGATTTCGGAAACGGGCGCGATGGTGCGCTGGGTGTCGGGGTCGAAGGTTTTGATGCTGTCGATTTCGTCGCCGAACATATCCAAGCGGTAGGGCGCGTCGCTGCCGCTGGGGAAAATATCCAAAATGCCGCCGCGCAGGGCGAATTCGCCGGCGGCAATCACGTTGGAAACATTGCTGTAACCGGCTTCCACCAAGTTTTCCCGCAGCGCGTCGATATCCAAAGTTTGGCCGGTTTTCAGCCAAAACGTGCGCCCCATCAAAAACGACACCGGCGCGAGCTTCTGCATGGCGGTGGCCACCGGCACGAACACCGCATCCGCCGCGCCCTGCTTAATCTGCCACAGCGCGGCCAGCCGTTCCGACACCAAATCGTGATGCGGCGAAAAACGCTCGTAGGGCAGCGTTTCCCAGTCGGGCAGAAACACGGCCTTATCCTGCGGGCGGAAAAACTGCCACGCGGTTTGCAGGCGCAGGGCCTGCTCCACATCTTGCGTCAGAATGATTTTAACGGGCTTTTCAGGCAGGCATCGGGCTAGGAAAAACGGCAGGCTGCCGCGGGAAAGGTCGAGCCAGCGGGATTTTTGGGCGGGGGCGGGGATGGGATAATTCATATGGATACGGATAGCAGTTTAGGCCGTCTGAAACATTTTCAGACGGCCTGTGTTGAAGATGCGCTTATTTTATCATGTATCCCGTGCTCCATTTACAGGCCGTCTGAAAAAGGTTTAGCATGGAAGCATTGTTTGTTATTCAGGAGCCAATCAAATGTATCCGATTCAAGAACCTTACAACAGCGGCTTGTTAAAAGTATCCGACATCCATCAAATTTATTGGGAAGAATCCGGCAACCCGCACGGCATTCCGGTGATTTTTCTGCACGGCGGGCCGGGCGCGGGGGCATCGCCGAAAGCGCGCGGCTTTTTCAACCCCCGCAAATACCGCGTGGTGATTATCGACCAGCGCGGTTGCGGGCGTTCGCTGCCCTATGCCGAAACGCGCGAAAACACCACTTGGGATTTGGTGGCGGACATCGAAAAAGTGCGCGAAATGCTCGGTATCGACACATGGCTGGTATTCGGCGGCTCATGGGGCAGCACGCTTTCGCTGGCTTACGCACAAACCCATCCGGAACGTGTGCGTGGCTTGATTTTGCGCGGCATCTTCTTGGGGCGGCAGAGTGAAATCCGCTGGCTCAACGAGCAAGGCGGTGCGGAACACATCTACCCCGAACAGTGGCAGCATTATCTCGCCCCCGTGTCCGAAGCAAAGCGCGGTGCAATCGTGCAGGCCTATCATGAAATGCTGTTCGGCCAAGACCGCGAACAGGCTCTGCGGGCGGCGAAAGCATGGGCGGAATGGGAAAGCTGGCTGGTGCAGTTCGACCCGAAACCGGTGGAAGAAGATGCGGAACAGGCGTTGGCGATTTCGCGCATCGAAAACCATTATTTCGTCAACGGCTGCTGGTTGGAGAACGAAAAAGCATTGCTGGCGAATGTAGACAAAATCCGCCATATCCCCACCGTGATCGTGCAGGGGCGTTACGACATCTGCACGCCGATGCAGAGCGCGTGGGAATTGAAGCAGGCATTCCCCGAAGCTGATTTGCGGATTGTGCAAGGCGGACATGCGGCGTTTGAGGGCGAAGTGGCCAAAGGCTTGGTGCGGGCGGCGGACGAGTTTGCCGATAAATTGGCCGTCTGAAAATGGAAATGGTTTGAAGCAAAACGTTTTGTCGGTTTTTGAAGAATTCAAATCATTAAGGGTCAATATTGATAAGGCCGTCTGAAAACAGTTTTTCAGACGGCCTCAATGCTATTTCAAACGCGGATTAACGGTGATAGTGTCGAGACAATTCGTGCACCGTGTCCACCAGCAATTTAGCGTGTTCGGGGTCGGCATGTTGGTTGATGCCGTGGCCGAGATTGAACACATGGCCGCTGCCGTTGCCGTATGCTTCCAGAATGCGGGCGGCTTCGGCACGGATGCTCTCCGGCGTGCCGAACAGGGCGAACGGGTCGAAATTGCCTTGCAGCGCCACTTTACCGCCCACGCGCTTGCGGGCTTCGCCGATGTTGCACGTCCAATCCAAGCCGAGGGCATCGGCACCGGTGTCGGCCATTTTTTCCAGCCACAAACCGCCGCCTTTGGTAAATACAATTACCGGCACGCGGCGGCCTTCGCTTTCTCGTTTCAAACCGCCGACAATCTGCTTCATGTAGCGCAGACTGAAGGCTTCAAACGCCTCATCGCTCAACACGCCGCCCCATGTATCGAAAATCTGCACCGCCTGCGCGCCCGCATCGATTTGCGCGTTCAGATAGGCGGTTACGGCTTGGGCGTTGACATCCAAAATCTTGTGCAGCAAGTCGGGGCGCGAATACATCATGGTTTTGATGGTGCGGAATTCCTTGCTGCTGCCGCCTTCCACCATATAGCAGGCCAGCGTAAACGGGCTGCCGGAAAAACCGATTAAAGGCACGCGGCCGTCTAAGGCTTTGCGGATGGAGGTAACGGCATCAAACACATATTGCAGCTTGCCCATGTCCGGCACTTCCAGCTTGGCGATGTCGGCTTCATGCTGCAAAGCACGCTCGAATTTGGGGCCTTCGCCTTCGGCAAAATACAAGCCCAAACCCATCGCATCGGGCACGGTTAAGATGTCGGAAAACAGAATCGCCGCGTCCAGATCGAAACGCTCCAGCGGCTGAATGGTCACTTCGGTGGCCAGCTCGGTGTTTTTGCACAAATCCAGAAAACTGCCTGCGCGGGCGCGGGTGGCTTTGTATTCGGGCAGATAGCGGCCTGCCTGACGCATCATCCAAATCGGTGTGTATTCAACGGGTTGCTTAAGCAAGGCACGCAAAAAGGTGTCGTTTTTCAAAGGAGTCATATCCGGCTTTCGAACAGGTTTGAGACAGCTGAAGATAATATCATGATTTATTTCAGGCTTCATGATGATTTGAGATAGATGGAATTTATTGCGCCTGCGTATCGGTGGTGGGTTGGGGAATAAAAAACATCAGGGCCGAACGGTATCGGCCCTGATGGAGAGTGTCGGATAAGTACCGGTAGATTAGCGGTTACATCGCTCCGTAGTTCGGGCCGCCGCCGCCTTCGGGGCAGACCCATGTGATATTTTGGGTCGGATCTTTGATGTCGCAAGTTTTGCAGTGGACGCAGTTTTGAGCGTTGATTTGCAGTTTCGGTCCGCCGTTTTCCTGAACAATTTCGTAAACGCCGGCCGGACAATAGCGCGTTTCGGGAGAAGCGTATTCGCGGTGGTTGACCTTGATCATAGTATCGGGATTGGCCAGCTTCAGGTGGGAAGGTTGGTTTTCTTCATGGCTGACGTTGGCAAGGAATACGCTGCTTAAACGGTCGAAGGTCAGCTTGTTGTCCGGTTTCGGATAGTTGATGGGTTGGCAGGCCGAAGCTTTTTTCAGCGATTTGTGGTCGCTGCCGTGATGGCTGATGGTCCACGGGGTTTTACCTTTGAAAACGTATTGTTCCAAGCCGTTGTAAACGATGGCAGGCCACAAACCCCACTTGAAAGCGGGGCGGATATTTCTTGCGGCGTGCAGCTCTTCAAACAGCCAGCTCTGTTTGAATAAGTCGTTGTAGGCAACCGCTTCCGCGCCGTTTTCGCCCGCTTCTTCGGCAAGAACGGGAAACACGGCTTCGGCGGCCAGCATGGCGGATTTCATGGCGGTGTGTATGCCTTTGATACGCGGCATATTGAGGAAGCCTGCGGCATCGCCGACCAAAACGCCGCCTTTAAAGCTTAATTTGGGCAGGCTTTGCAAACCGCCTTCAACCAGCGCGCGTGCGCCATAGGCAATACGGCGGCCGTTTTCAAAGGTTTTACGGATTTCCGGATGGGTTTTGAAGCGTTGGAATTCTTCAAACGGCGACATATAAGGGTTTTGATAGTCCAAACCGACCACAAAACCGACGGCAACTTGGTTGTTGTCGAGATGGTAGATGAACGAGCCGCCATAGGTTTTACTGTCTAACGGCCAGCCTGTGCTGTGTACCACCAAACCGGGTTGGCATTGCTCCGCCGGCACTTCCCAGATTTCTTTGATACCGATGCCGTAGGTTTGCGCCTGACTGTCTCTGTCGAGGGCAAACTGCTTGATGATCTGCTTGCTCAGCGAGCCGCGGCAGCCTTCTGCGAAAATGGTTTGCTGAGCCCATAATTCCATGCCCGGCTGGAAGTTGCCGGTGGGTTCGCCGTCTTTGCCGACGCCCATATTGCCGGTAGCAATGCCTTTGACCGAGCCGTCGGCATGATAGAGAATTTCGGAAGCGGCAAAGCCGGGATAAATTTCCACGCCCAGATTTTCCGCCTGTTCGGCCAGCCAGCGGCACAGTTGGCCGAGGCTGATGATGTAGTTGCCGAGGTTGTTGAAACTGGGTGTGGTTGGGAGTTTGAACGCTTTGTTTTCTGTTAGAAACAGCACTTTGTCTTCGGTAACGCTGCGGGTGAGCGGTGCGCCCAAGGCTTGCCAGTCGGGAAACAGCTCGCCGAGTGTGCGCGGATCGATTACCGCGCCGGATAAAATATGCGCGCCGACTTCGGAACCTTTTTCAACCACGCAGATGCTGATTTCACGCTCTGCCTTTGCGGCAAGCTGTTTCAGCCTTATCGCTGCACTGAGGCCGGACGGGCCGGCACCGACGATGACAACATCGTATTGCATGCTGTCGCGTTCAATAAGTTCGGTCATGGTTGTTATCCTGAAGTTTTTTGTTTGTAAACGGCGGTTTGCACCGTTCCGTATTTCTTGATAGGGGTTACCGGCTGTTTTCAGACGGCCTTGTCATAGAAAAGCGGTTTGCAGACAAGCGTGAAGCAGAATAATCTTGCTGTAAAACATGAAATTATACAATATCGGCCACAGCTGTTAAACCACTAAAAAAGGCCGTCTGAAATTTCAGACGGCCCGGATGCTTAAACCAAGGATAAATTAAATCCAACCGAGCGTATTGGCAAAAACCAACACAATGGCAATCGGCGTCAGATAGCGCAGCGCGTTATACCAAAGCTGCGGAACCAAAGCCGGCATCGTGCTGCCCGAACGCATATGGTTTATGACGGTATGGCGGTCTTGAACCCAAGCCACAAACAGCGAAATACACAGCGCACCCACAGGCATAATCCACGCCGTAATCAAATAATCCCAAAGATCAAACACCGTTTTGCCGAACACCGTAAAATCCTGCATCACCCCGAACGACAAGGCCGAAGGAATCCCGACCAGAAAAATAGCCAAACCGATTTGCCATGTGCGGCTGCGCCGTTTGCTTTCATCATTGCGGATAACCGCCGCAATCACCGTTTCCAACATAGCAAACGCCGAAGTCAACGTTGCAAACGAAACCAAAACCATAAACACTGCAAACAGCACTTCGCCGAACGGAATATGCTGGAACACCGCAGGCAGCACCACAAAAATCAGCCCCGGCCCCTGATCCGGCTTAAAGCCGAAGGCAAAAACCGCCGGAAAAATCACCAAGCCCGCCAGCAGTGACACCAACAGATTCAGCCACATCACACTATTGGCCGAACGGAACACATCCTGCTTCTCCCCCAAATACGCAGCATAAGTAATCATGGCCGACACACCCAAGCTCAACGCAAAAAACGCCTGACCCAAGGCCACCAGCATCGTTTGTGGATTAAAATAATGCCAATCCGGTTTCAGCAGAAACTCCACCCCGGCCATCGCCCCCGGCAGGCTGACCGAGCGCACAACCAACACCAAAAACAAAATAAACAGCGCCGGCATCAAATACTTATTGGCCTTTTCAATGCCCCCCGAAATGCCGCTGCGCACCACCCAAACCGTCATCAGCATAAACAGGCCCTGATAAAACAGCACACCCCGAGGATCGGCAATCGTTTGCCCGAACAGCGCCCCGAAATCCGTTCCCGCATCAACCGAACCGCTAAACGCATGCACCACATAATTCAAAACCCAGCCGCCGACCACGCTGTAAAAAGACAGCAAGATAAAGCAAGCCAGCACACCCAAACGCCCGACCCAATGCCAAAGACTGCCCGGCGCCAACGTTTTAAACGCATCAACCGCATTCTTACCGCTTTTACGGCCGATATAAAACTCAGCCAGCAAAACAGGCAAACCGATTAACACGGTAAACAGCAGAAACAGCAGAAAAAAGACAGCGCCACCGTTGGTACCGGCGGTATAAGGGAATTTCCAAATAGCACCCAAACCGATGGCCGAACCGGCGGCGGAAAGGATAAAGCCGATTCTGGAAGACCAAGAAGCGGATGTTTTCATAAAATTTGCCTTAAACAGGAAAAACAGGCACGACATGCCCGAAAAAATAAAACGGCAGACGGATAATGTTGGGGCCGTCTGAAAAAAAACGGCATATTTTAACAAGCCGTACAAAGAGATGTAAATTCAAGTGAAGCGCAGGAAACTGCCGTTATACGCCGTATTCATTTTATTTTATTTATTTTTATTGCGAATATTTTAAAATTTATGATTTTATATTTTAAAAATTCACATTATATTGAACAGTAATTTTTAGTAGGAGAATGAGCTTGATACGAACCGCTTTTTAACAAGGCCGTCTGAAAACCAACCGCGTTTTCAGACGGCCTAAAACTTTCAGACGGCCTAAAACTTTCAGACGGCCTAAAACTTTCAGACGGCCTAAAACTTTCAGACGGCCTAAAACTTTCAGACGGCCTAAAACTTTCAGACGGCCTAAAACTTTCAGACGGCCTAAAACTTTCAGACGGCCTAAAACTTTCAGACGGCCTAAAACTTTCAGACGGCCTAAAACTTTCAGACGGCCTAAAACTTTCAGACGGCCTAAAACTTTCAGACGGCCTAAAACTTTCAGACGGCCTAAAACTTTCAGACGGCCTAAAACTTTCAGACGGCCTAAAACTTTCAGACGGCCTAAAACTTTCAGACGGCCTAAAACTTTCAGACGGCCTAAAACTTTCAGACGGCCTAAAACTTTCAGACGGCCTAAAACTTTCAGACGGCCTAAAATTCTCAGACGGCCTAAAATTCTCAGATGATCCGAAAATTTTTAAATTGTCTCGGGTTGTATCGGGAAATTGGATGGTGATTTCCAAATAAGCGTATGAATCATAGTCTTTGTGTGAAAAAGGCCGTCTGAATTTTCAGACGGCCTTGACGGATGGGGAATAGTGCGGGTAAAGCTTAATCAATAATGCGTTCTTCGGGCAGTCTGCCTGCCCAATCGCAGACGAATTGCCAGGCGGTGCGGCCGGAGCGGTTGCCGCGTGCGAGCGACCAGTTTAAGGCTGCTTTGCGTGCGGTTTCGTCAAAGGGGAGGTTGAAATCATCGAGCCAGTTTTCGACGGCTTGGAGATAGTCGTTTTGGTCAAAGGGGTAAAAGCTCAGCCATAAGCCGAAGCGGTCGGACAGCGATACTTTTTCTTCGACGGCTTCGCGCGGGTGGACTTCGCCGCGTATGCCGCTTGCGGCTTGGTTTTCGTCCATGTATTCGGGCATGAGGTGGCGGCGGTTGGAGGTGGCGTAAACCAGTACGTTGTTGCAGCGTTGCGATAGGCCGCCGTCTAGGGCGGTTTTTAGGGCTTTGTAGGTTTCGTCACCGGGTTCGAACGACAGGTCGTCGCAGAAAACGATGAATTTTTCTTTGCGTTTTTCGAGTATGGGCAACAGGGCGGGCAGGGTGATGAGGTCGGTTTTGTCAACTTCGATCAGGCGCAGGCCTTGATCGGCGTATTCGTGCAGCAGGGCTTTGACCAGTGAGGATTTGCCGGTGCCGCGTGCGCCGGTCATTAAAACGTTGTTGGCGGGACGGCCGTTTAAAAATTGTTCGGTATTGCGTACCAGCCGCCGGGTTTGTTGGTCGACTGCGGCCAGGCGGTTGAGCGGAAAGGTGTGCGGCCGGGGCAGACTTTCGAGTATGCCTTTGCGGCCGATATGCTGCCAGCGGAAGGCGAGGGATTTCCAGTCGGGTTGGCGGTTTTCGGGTGGGAGCAGGGTGTCGAGCCGTTTTAATACCGAGGCGGCCAATGAGAAGAATTTGGTGGGTTTCATATTGTTTCTCCTGTTGTTTTGTCGGCTTGAGAATAGCATAAAAAAGGCCGTCTGAATTTCAGACGGCCTTTGGGGTTATAAAACGGTGTGCGGCGGTTCGTATGAAATGATGTCGCGGATTTTGTTGGTTTCGTCAACCAGGACGACTTTGGGTTCGTGGGCGCTGATTTCGGGTTCGGAAAGCATAACGTATGACATGATGATGACGATGTCGCCTTTTTGAACCAGTCTGGCGGCGGCGCCGTTGAGGCAGACAACGCCGCTGCCGCGTTCGCCGGGAATGGTGTAGGTTTCTAAGCGGGCGCCGTTGTTGTTGTTGACGATTTGGACTTTTTCGTTGACGCAGATGCCGGCGGCGTCGAGCAAGTCTTGGTCAATGGTAATGCTGCCGACATAGTTTAAGTCGGCTTCGGTTACGGTGGCGCGATGGATTTTGCCTCCGAGCATGGTGCGGAACATAAATTTCTTTCGTGTGTGTTTGTGTGTGGGAGACGGCGGCGGATTGGTTCAGGGTTGGGAGGCCGTCTGAAAAAAGGCGTTATTGTACACGTTTTCGGGGAATCTTTCAGACGGCGGATATAGAAAAAATTTATAGGCCTGTATGCTGTTTGAGCCATTTGAGATAGGGTTTGAAGCCGCGTGCAACGGGCTGCATGATGATTTGCGGGCAATCGTAGCTGTGGTTCTGTATGATGAGTTTTTCGATGGCAGCGTAATGGCAGCGTGCGGTTTTGATAAGCATGCGGATTTCGCTGTCGCGGCAGAGTTTGCCTTCCCAAAGGTATTGGCTTTGAATGGTTTCGTATTGGATGCAGGCGGCCAGCTGCTTTTCCAGCAGCAGTGTGCCGGTTTTATCGGCTTCTTCTTGGTTGGGAAAGGTGGTGGTGATGACGACGGGTTTGAATACGGGCATTTTTCAGACGGCCTTTTGAGTAGTCATTCGGAATCGGAGAGATTTTTTTTTCCGGCTTTCCAGCGCCAGAAAATCTGTATCAGGGCATAGCCGCTGGCGGCAAAGGTGGAAGCCATGAGTATGCTGCCGAGCAGCCAGGGTTTGCCGAAGGTGGCTATCCAGGTGCCGATGTTGCGCCAAAAGTTTTCGCTGCCCAATTCGGGCATGATGAGTTCGGGATGGGCGACGTCGCCTTGCAGAATCCAAATGCCGAGTTCGTAAGCCAGAATATATAAGGGAACGAGGGTAACAGGGTTGGTGTAGAGCGTGGAAAACAGGGCGACCGGCAGTTGGGCGCGCAGGAAATAGGCGAGTATGAAGGCGCAGATAAATTGAAACGGCGTGGGAATCATGCCGCAATAAAGGCCGATGGCGGCGGCCAGTGCTACGCGGTCGCGGTCCAATGCCCAATAGTGGTCGTGTTCAAACCGCGGGGCAAAGGGTTTGAATATGGGAGAAGCAAAGATTTTTTCTCTGGTAGGCAGCTTCTGTATCCATTTGTTTTTATTCATGAGAGACGGTGCCAGGGGTTTGTGTTGTTATATTGGGTCGGTTTGTGTCGGAGCGGCGGGCATTTAGACGGCGGCATCCGAGCGTTCGCCGGTACGGATGCGGATGGCTTCTTCAACGGGCAGGATAAAGATTTTGCCGTCGCCGATTTTGCCGGAACGGGCAACTTCGACAATGGTTTCGGTAACGCGCTCGACATCGCTGTCGGCAACCACCAATTCGATTTTGACTTTGGGTAGGAAATCAACGGCATATTCTGCGCCGCGGTAAATTTCGGTATGGCCTTTTTGGCGGCCGAAGCCTTTGACTTCGCTGACGGTCATGCCGGTAATGCCCAACTCGGTTAGGGCTTCGCGAACGTCGTCGAGTTTGAAAGGTTTGATGATGGCTTCGATTTTTTTCATGATGTACTCCGTTCGGGAAAATGGTTTGAACAATCCGGCCAACGGCATGGATGCCGGCTTTTCAGTTGGAATGGGGTGGCTTGAGTCGGATAAACATTTGGCCGCGTTGGTTTTATCGGGCGGCTTGCGCGGAAAATTAGCACAAACGGGCGTTTTCTTCAATCGGATTCGCCAAACATGGATTGGTGTCATGAAGAAAACCGTTTGAGTGAATCTTGTATCGGCTGCCTGTGTTTTGAGGCCGTCTGAAAAAAGATAGGATTTGCCGGAAAAGCCAAGTACAATGCGCGGTTTGTTTTCGATTAAATATTGAATGTATTGAAATAAGATGACTGAGCAAAACGATTCTATCTTGCATGATGAAAACGGCGGTGCCGTTTCGGAAGATCCTAAACGCAGTATCCGCAGTTTTGTGTTGCGGCAGGGGCATATGACGGCGGCGCAGCAAAGGGCGATTGATACTTTGTGGCCGCAATTCGGCGTGGATTATCAAAGCAGTCCTGTCGATCTGAACCGTTGCTTTAACCGCGACAATCCGAAAATTCTCGAAATCGGTTTCGGTATGGGAACGGCCACGGCGGAAATCGCAAAGCGCTTGCCTGAAAAAGACTTTTTGGCCATTGATGTGCATGGCCCGGGCGTCGGCAATCTATTGAAACTGGTCGAAGAACAGCAGCTGGGTAATATCCGCGTGATGCGCCATGATGCGGTGGAAGTGGTGGAAAATATGTTGGCTGACGGCAGTTTGGACGGTATCCATATCTTTTTCCCCGACCCGTGGCATAAAAAACGCCACAACAAACGCCGTCTGATTCAAACGCCTTTTGTGGCCAAACTGCTGCCTAAGTTGAAAGTGGGCGGTTATATCCATTTGGCGACGGATTGGGAAGAATATGCGGTGCAGATGTTGGAAGTTTTGCAGGGATTCGAAGCTTTGCAGAACACCGCAGAACATTATGCGCCGACCCCGGATTACCGTCCGGAAACCAAATTTGAAGCACGCGGCAAACGTTTGGGGCACGGTGTTTGGGATTTGGTATTCGTCCGTAAACAGTAAATATTGATTTGAATGATTATAGGCCGTCTGAAATTTTCAGACGGCCTTTGGTTTAAGGGAAAGATGGATTAACGGTGTTTGTGTAAGTCCAATATCGCTTGCCGGTTGGAAGGCGAAAAGACTTTCTCCGCAGCCGCTTCGGCCGGCAGCCATTGATAGGCTGCATGTTCATCAGGGTTTAAGCAGACGGGTGTATCGGCAGGAATGCAGGCTGAAAACACATGCTCGGTATTGTGCGTGATCCCTTCGGGATAGCGGTGCCGCCAATGGTGGTAGATTTCGTAAACATTGGTTTGTTGCCAGTCGTTTAAAACCTGTTCAGAAAGACGGATGCCGGTTTCTTCCCAAACCTCCCGCAACGCCGTCTGTTGCGGCATCTCGCCCATTTCGATACTGCCGGTTACGGACTGCCAAAAACCGGGATTGGCAGCACGCTCTATCAGCAGAATACGGTTTTGGCCGTCGTGCAGCACAACCAAAACCGAAACGGGTTGTTTTAAAGGCTTGTTCACGCCTGTTCCTTAGTAGTTTGGGTTAAGGCGTTGTCGCTGTCGTTCAACACCCTAACTTCTCGTTGCGGGAATGGGAACTCGATATCGTTTTCTTTAAAGCGCTGCCAGATGTCAAACATAATGTCGGAAAATAAAACCGCAAAGCCGTTTTCAGGGTCTTTTACCCAAAAACCGATACGTAAATCGATGCCGTTTTCACCGAAATTTAAAATGACCGCTTTGGGAGCAGGTGAAGTTTCCACGCGCTCTTGCGCAGCGGCGGCTTGCTCCAACAGCGATAATGCCTGTGGCAGATCGGTTTTGTAGGCAACTTGGATATTCAGACTTTGCCACAGGGATTTACTGGTATAGGATTCGTTGATTACCGTTGAAGTTACAAAGGTCTCATTCGGAATCAGCGCTTCCGCACCCGAGGCATTTTTCAGCACCACGAAACGGGAAGTGATTTTGGTTACGTAGCCGGTAAAATCGTTTACGGTCAGCCGGTCGCCGGGGCGGATTGAGCGGTCGCCCAAAATAATAAAGCCCGAAATATAGTTGCTGGCTACTTTCTGCAAACCGAAACCGATACCGACACCCAATGCACCGCCGAAAACAGATAAAACGGTTAGGTCGATCCCGATTAAAGGCAGGGCAATCAATACGCCGAAAACCAGCATTAAGGTTTTCACGATTTTAGAAAGCACGATTCTCAAATTAATATCCAAGCGTTCGCTTTCCATCAATTTGACCTCGATGAATTTGGCTGCCCAAAGTGCCAACAATATAAACAGCGACAACCAAATCAAGCCGGTTAAAACCGTATAAAGATTCAAATTTACAGCTCCCACTGAGAAGGAAACCGATTGCAGAGATTGGATGATCAGATTGTCGATGCCTGAAATCCACAGAAGGAAAGCCACCCATAATGCACCGGAAAGAAAACGTTCCAGCCAGTCGGAAATACGGGTTTCGGGCAGAGCGGCATTAACAACGGCTAACACAAGGCGGATAAGGATCATCCAGCGCGCCGCCATGGCAAGTAAATGCAGCCAAATGGCGTTATGCCCCAATTTAGTCCAGATAAACAGGGCAGGAACGGCAGTAATCAGCAACAGCAAGGGCCACAGCATACGGTGCAGAATATGCAGCAAAAGCCGTTTCTTGTCTTCAGACGGCCCGAAGCGCTTTTTCCATAAGTAACGGGAAAGCAAAAATGTTAACACCATTAATGATATAGCGATTCCCAATTCAAGCCATCCCATAGGTTGGTTGAAGTTACGCTCTAAAAGGTGGGTGGTAAATTGCTTACGGGCGAAAAGATTGGCGAAAAAACCGGAAAGAAAATTAGCATCTACAGATTGAAGAGTGTTGCCTGTTGAGTGTGTATCCATAACTTAATTGTATTTTGTTTGGTTGCAAAATGTGAAAAACTTCGGATTATAGCTTATATATATCAAGTCTATAAAGATCAATCATCTAATCGTTATCTTTTAGTACCGATGAGGAAATGATGAGACATTATGAATGATATGTGAATGCGGCTGAATATATTTATTGTCAATGTCAGAAAATAGCGTACTTGCGTAAGGTTTCTTACTGGGTTATAATGCCACGTTTTTACAACCTTGCCTTTTACTTTCGCATGGTAAAAGGCTTTTATTAGCCGTAAGGAGATAACATGCGTCATTATGAGATCGTGTTTATCGTTCATCCAGATCAAAGCGAGCAAGTTAACGCTATGGTTGAGCGCTACAAAACCATGATTACTGAAGCCGGCGGTAAAATCCACCGCCTGGAAGATTGGGGTCGTCGCCAATTGGCTTATCCGATCAACAAAATCCACAAAGCACACTATGTTTTGATGAATATCGAAACTTCTCCGGAAGTTGTTGAAGAGCTGGAAACCGCATTCCGCTTCAACGATGCTGTATTGCGTCACCTGACCATCAAAACCAAACATGCTGTAACCGAAGCTTCTCCGATGATGAAAGAAGAGAAGTCTAAAAATTTGTTGGCCGGTGCAGCTGCACAAGCTGCTGCTGAAGCTTAATTTAGATTGAACAATTTTGTAAGGCTTACTGCAAAAATTGCCGAATGCGGTGAATTAAGATTTACCCCGGCAGGTATTCCGGTTTTAAATTTGCTGTTAAAACATGAATCTTGGCAAATTGAAAACGGACAACAATGTTTAGTTAAGTTTGATATACCTGCAAGACTCATCGGCAATCAAGCAGAGCTGTGGCAGTATCGTATAAATGACATGGTGGAAGTTGAAGGCTTTCTAACTCAAAAAAGCCTGAAATATACCAAAACGGTATTGCGAATACAGAATATTAAAGAATATAAAGGTTAAATGACATGGCTCGTCAATCATTCAAACGTAGAAAATTCTGCCGTTTCACGGCTGAAAAAATTCAAGAAGTCGATTACAAACAAGTAGACCTGTTGAAAGACTTCATCTCAGAAAACGGTAAAATTATTCCTGCCCGTATTACCGGTACAAAAGCAGGTTACCAACGCCAATTGTCTGTAGCGGTTAAACGCGCGCGTTTCTTGGCGCTGTTGCCTTACACCGACCAACATAAATAATTAACGGAGATTGATAAGATGCAAATTATTCTGTTAGAAAAAATCGGTGGTTTGGGTAATCTGGGCGATGTAGTAACCGTTAAAAACGGTTATGCACGTAACTTCTTGATCCCAAGTGGTAAAGCAAAACGTGCAACTGAAGCAAACATGAAAGAATTCGAAGCACGCCGCGCTGAGTTGGAAGCTAAGCAAGCTGAAATTCTGAAAGATGCCCAAGAACGCAAAGCCAAATTGGACGGTACTACGATTACAGTAGCTCAAAAAGCCGGTGTTGATGGCCGTCTGTTCGGTTCTGTAACCAATGCTGATATTGCTGCTGCTATCGTTGAAAGCGGTGTTAATGCTGCAAAAGCAAATGTACGTTTGCCTAACGGCCCTTTAAAAGCTGTTGGCGAATACGAAGTTGAAGTAGCATTGCATACCGATGCAGTTGCAACCATTACTGTAGCCGTTGTTGCTTTGGCTGAGTAATAGCAAAAAATTAGTTTAATCATTGAGTGTATTAAACTCGAAAAAACCGAATCCTTTAAGGATTCGGTTTTTTATATTGTTGTTCAGCATTAAAAAAAGTGTCGTTGGTTTGTTGTGCTATTTCATGGTTTTGTAATAAAGTGGCAATTTGATTGAAGATGAAAAAATTATTGAAGGGCACCTGAGAATTTCAGACGGCCTTTAAGGGTTTGGGCTTTTTAGTCGGTTGGAAAATAATCAATTTACTATATAAGACCATGCATACCACGCTAAAGCCAATAAAGCTGCGACTATAAAGACTTTAACGATTTCATGTAATGCGTGTTTTTGTTGCCGGTTGAAAAGTCGGTGGATGATAAAAGCGATAAATGCGGCCAACAAAATCAAACGTAGAATGCGACTGATCACTGTTTTACTCCGAATGCCGCCTGAAAAAAGCCTGTCATGCAC
This sequence comes from Neisseria weaveri, assembly GCF_900638685.1. Taxonomy (NCBI): domain Bacteria; kingdom Pseudomonadati; phylum Pseudomonadota; class Betaproteobacteria; order Neisseriales; family Neisseriaceae; genus Neisseria; species Neisseria weaveri. The sequence goes on from NZ_LR134533.1 coordinate 2,135,175, forward strand.
AAAAGGCAGTCAAACCGTTATAATACCGTTTTTGTTGATTTTACCTAATAATCATGAGTCAGAATGCCGATATGGGAATTGTAGTTCCTGAAAAAATTGCGTTTGAAACCCCGTTGGTTTTACAAAGCGGGCAGACTTTACCGCGTTTTGATTTAATGATTGAAACCTATGGTGCGCTGAATGCTGAAAAAAATAATGCAGTTTTGATTTGTCATGCTTTGTCGGGAAACCATCATGTAGCAGGCCGTTATTCTGTTGAGGATAAATATCCCGGTTGGTGGGATACGATGGTGGGGCCTGGGAAGCCTATCGATACCAATCGTTTTTTTGTTGTGGGTTTGAATAATCTCGGTGGTTGTCATGGCAGTACCGGACCGTTGAGTATTAACTCTGATACAGGTGAAGAATATGGTGCAGATTTCCCTGTGGTAACGGTAAAGGATTGGGTAAAAAGCCAAGCGATGTTGTCGGATTATTTGGGCATCGAACAGTGGGCGGCAATTGTAGGCGGCAGCTTGGGCGGGATGCAGGCGCTGCAATGGACGATTGATTTTCCAAGTAGGGTACGCCATGCTTTGGTTATTGCTTCGGCAACGCGTTTGTCGGCGCAAAATATCGCATTTAATGATGTTGCTCGCCAGGCGATTTTGACAGATCCTGAATTTCATAATGGACATTACCGCCGGTTTAATGCGATTCCGCGCCGAGGTTTGCGCATTGCTCGCATGATGGGGCATATTACTTATTTGGCCGAAGAGGGGTTGGGTAAAAAATTCGGCAGAACGTTAAGTTCAGACGGCCTCAGCTATGGTTATGGCGTTGAGTTCGAAATTGAATCTTATCTGCGTTATCAAGGCGATAAATTTGCGGAGCGTTTTGACGGCAATACTTATCTGCGTATGACTAAAGCCTTGGATTATTTCGAGCCGGCTGCTGCTTTCGGCAATAACCTGACTGAAGCTTTGAAGACTGTTCAGGCCAAATTTTTTGTGGCAAGTTTCAGTACCGATTGGCGGTTTGCACCGGAGCGTTCCAGGGCGTTGGTTAAACATCTGATTAAGGCAGGTAAGTCGGTTCAATATATCGAAGTAGAATCTCATCATGGCCATGATGCTTTCCTGATGACGGATGAACCTTATATCCGTGCGGTTCGCGCTTATATCAACAATATCTATAAGGAGTTGCAGGCATGAATTTGCGCGATGACTTGCAATTGATTTACGACTGGATTCCTGCAAATAGCAGGGTTTTAGATTTAGGCTGCGGTAAAGGCGAGTTGCTTTCTGCTTTGGTAAAGAGAAAAAATTGTACTGGTTACGGTGTGGAAATTGATACTGAAGGTGTAATTGCCTCAATGGAGCGAGGTGTCAACGTTATCCAGGCTGATTTGGAGCAGGGTTTGCGAGATTTCGACGATAATAGTTTTGATGTTATTGTCTTAAGCCAAACTATTCAAGCGATGCAGAATACAGAGGATATTTTGAGGGATTTGACTCGAGTGGCGAAACAGGCGATTGTATCGTTTCCAAACTTTGGTTATTGGAGAAACAGACTCCAGATTGCATTGGGCGGACATATGCCTGTTAGCGAGAGAATGCCTTACCAATGGTATAACACGCCGAATATTCATTGGTGTACGTTACATGATTTTGATGCTTTATGCGCGAAAAACAATATCCGGGTTTTAGAAAGGGCGGTGATGACGGCTGGTAAGCGGATAGAAAAAATGCCTAATTTATTGGGGAGCTTGGCTTTTTACCGAGTAGGTTGATTAGATTAATACGTTTAACTTGAAAAATTAGCCGGTGTGCCATTATCCCGTTTAGTGTTGAGATGTGTATTTTTTATATAAAAAAGCTGCCGGAAAATTCGGCAGCTTTTTTATGGCTTATCAAGTTAAGCAAACGGATGTTGCAATACGATGGTTTCTTCGCGGTCCGGACCGGTTGAAACGATTGCTATCGGTGCTCCACATGCTTCTTCTATACGTTTTAAGTATGCTTTTGCATTTTCTGGAAGCTTGTTGAATTCTTTCACGCCGAAAGTGGATTCTGTCCAACCGGGCATGGTTTCATAGATCGGTTTGCAGCCTTCCACTGCATCCGAGCCGAAGGGCAGAATGTCGGTTTTGCTTCCGTCAGGTAATTCGTAACCGACACAGATGTTGATGTTTTCAATACCATCCATTACATCCAGTTTGGTAATACATATGCCTGAAATGCCGTTGACTTGAATAGAACGTTTTAAAGCGGCAGCATCAAACCAGCCGCAGCGACGCGCACGACCGGTTACCGAGCCGAATTCGTGACCGCGTTTGGCCAAACCTGCACCGATATCGTCAAACAATTCGGTAGGGAATGGACCCGAACCGACACGGGTAGTGTAAGCTTTCACAATGCCTAAAACGTAGTTCAGCATTTGAGGTGGCACGCCCGCGCCGGCAGAGGCGGCACCGGCTAAACAGTTGGAAGAAGTGACGAACGGATAAGTACCGTAGTCAATGTCCAATAAAGTGCCTTGGGCACCTTCAAACAACACTTTTTCACCTTTTTCATATTTTGCGTACAGCGTGCTGGATACATCGGTAATCATAGGTTTGATGCGGTCAGCAAATTTTTCGATGACAGCAAACACGTCTTCGAATTTTACTGGTTCGGCTTTATGCAGGTGCTCCAATTGGACATTGTAGTATTCAATATTGCTTTGCAATTTGGTTTTCAATTTCTCAACATCAAACAGATCTACCATGCGGATAGAACGGCGCGCTATTTTGTCTTCGTAAGCCGGGCCGATACCGCGTCCTGTCGTACCGATTTTACCGCTACCGCGAGATGCTTCGCGGGCTTGGTCTAATGCAATATGGTAAGGCAGGATTAAAGTACAGGTTGGTGCAATTTTCAGACGGCCTTCAACATTTTTAACGCCTGCTGCATTCAGCTCATCGATTTCTCCCAGCAGGGCTTCAGGGCTAACTACTACGCCTGACCCGATAAAGCAATCCAGTTTTTCATGCAGAATGCCACTTGGAATCAGGCGGAGAATGGTTTTCTTGCCGCCGACAACCAAAGTATGTCCGGCATTGTGGCCACCTTGAAAACGGACTACGCCCGAAGTTTCTTCAGCCAACCAGTCAACGATTTTGCCTTTGCCTTCATCACCCCATTGGGCGCCGATTACTACTACATTTTTAGCCATTTATTCAAACCTTTAATTGAGAAATTGATTTAAATTGGATATTCGGGTTTTTAATTTTCAGAATGGATGTTGTTTTCGGACACGATCCATTCACCGTTCTGTTTGGCCAAACGTCCTGTACAGATATGTGAAACATTAGACTTCAAGCCATAATCAATAACAACGCATTGCCCTTGTTTGCGTAATCTTTCGATTGTATCTCGCGCTTCCGAAACATCCTGATAATTAACCATGATGACTTTTGGGCGTTCATGCTTAGGCAGATGATCTGTGAAAGCACGCAAATCAAAGCTGAAACCGGTAGCCGGTCGGGCTCTTCCGAAATGTTGGCCCAGATCGTCGTAGCGTCCGCCACGAGCTACGGCATTGTGTGAATTATTGCCGTAAGCGGCATACAGTAAACCGGTATGGTAATTGTCGACACGCAGTTCGGATAAATCAATATGCACTTTTTGTTGTGGAAATGCGTTACAGATGGCTTGTAAATCATCCAGTGCTGTTTTGACAGCAAATAAATCCGGAAGCTTTTCACGTGCATATTGTAAAACTTCGCGCCCGCCGTAAAGTGTCGGAAGAAGAGTGAAGGCTTTTGACCACATGCCGTCCAACCTCCATGCTTTAACCCGCTCTGCTACTGCTTCGGTATCTTTATCCTGCATCAATTCCAACAAACGGGAGGATTGTTCTTGATCCAAGTTTGCTGCCGAAGCTAAAGCACGGAATACGCCTATATGGCCTAATGACAGCAGAATGTCTGCCATGCCGCCGATTTTCAAACTTTTTAACATTAGGTCGATTAATTCGACATCGGCTTCTATACCTTTGAAGCCATAAAGCTCAGCCCCTATCTGTAGCGGTTCGCGGGTGCTCAATAAACCTTCCGGGCGGGCATGGAGAACCGAACCGGCGTAACACAAGCGGTTTATGCCGTTATTCGCAGACAAAAGGTGTGCATCGATACGTGCAACTTGGGGAGTGATATCTGCCCGTATACCCAATTGGCGGCCACTGATTTGATCAACCACGCGAATAGTTTTTAACGATAGGCCGTTGTCTATTCGGGTCAGCAGGGACGTGCTGTATTCCATGAGCGGCGGTTGTACCAATTCGTAACCATGAACACGGAATAGAGCCAACAATTCTTCCCTAGCGCTTTCCAGTTGTCGTGCAGTCGACGGGAGAATGTCGGCAATATGTTCGGGTAATTGCCAGGATTTCATGGATTTCCTTTAATTAAACATGATAAAGGACTGTTTAAGCTTAAAACCGGACAAGCTTGAGTGATCGCTTATTGTTTCCAGATTTTAAATTTAAACAGTCCATTCGAATGGCGGTGTAAACCGCAGAATAATTAAAATCAGACTTTAACATAAAAAGGCATTTGATGCAGTCTGTTTTTTCTGAAAAAACGGAATTTGTATGGATTGGCTGCCAAAGTTCCCGATGAGGCCGTCTGAAAATTGTAGGGGTAGCATAAAATCCGGTGTTACGAGGTAGGATGGATGTTGTGTTTGATATTTTTTTCAAATTTAAGGTTATGTTTTTATTTTATATTTTTTAGTGTTTGTATCGGGATGTAGGGTAATGGATATATTGAATAAATTTAATGTACTAATTTACATTAATAATTACTTGCAACGGTAATCGTTTTTATTTATCATTGGGTAAAAATGAAATTAAGTATCAATTGTAAACTGATTTAATCAAGTTTAGATTGGGGGCACGCCATGTTTGTTTGTATCTGCAACGCAATTACTGATCATCAAATCAAGGAAACTATTGCTGCCGGCGCTTCTTCGTTGAGCGATTTGCAGGCGCAATTGGGTGTGGCTACTTGTTGCGGTTGTTGCAGCGAGGTAGCGTCTTCTTATTTAAGCAATGCCGCTCAAAGCCAAAGCAGTACTGTCATTGCCGGTATTAATGTTCAAAGCTGAATTTTGTTTTTAATGTTTGTTTGACAAGTTTTTAGTAAAACCGTCTTTTGTTTAAAACCAGGCGGTTTTATTGTTTGTGTAGGATATATTTATCGGTTGAAGAAACACCGGCTTCCATAATTCGGAAGCCGGTGTTTTGTTTTATGACTGTTTAAATAAGTTTGCTTTGATGTGTAATTTGAAAGCAAACGAAATTATTTTTTACAGCTCAAACCTTGGATTTTAGGTTTGTCACCTTCGCCTACTTTAAATTGGCAACTGGTGTGGTTGCTTCCGGTTACGGTCAGGGTGCCGTTGGTAAGATTAAGGTTAACGGGTTCGCCGACGCCCATGCTAACTGCTGTGGAGGCTAGTTGCTGTACGTCACTTGCTGTATATGGTGTATTGTTGTCGGCGATTTTGATTTCTTTGGCTGCGTAAGCTTTTACGCCGAAAGACAGGGCAGCAGTTGCGGCTAATAGGGTAAAAACTTTACTTTTGTTCATTGTATTTCCTGTGTGTTAAAGGGTTTGTAGCGTTTGCTACGTTTTTAGAATATAGGATAAATCGGCATTTTGGCAAGGTTTTGCTGCGTTTTTACGGAATTTTATGGTGTTGCCGTCTGATTTTACAGTTTTGCGGGGCGCTTTGTGTTTAAACGGTTGCAATGATATAGACCACTTGGTAATCCAAGGGATATCTGCCTTCCTGTGTTCGGTATTGCTCATAGGCCGTCTGAAAATTCTGCCATGTTTTTTTGCCTGTCAGCCCTGGTGTTGTGCGGTTGATGACATGATTGGCACCGACTTTTTTCAGTCCTTGCAGCAGTTGTTTCACGCTATCGAATTCTTGGGTAACGGTTTCACTATGGTGCCGGATTCGGGTAAATCCTTGAAAAGCTTGGCAGATGGTTTCTATGTCGAGAAATTCGTTGGTATGGATATTGTTGTCGGTGTGTTTCCATGCTTCAGTTAATTGCCAGAGGCTGCCGTTGCTTAAAGTGCTGACGGCGATGTGCCCGCCGGTTTGTGTTATGCGCTTCATTTCTTGGGCGGCTTGGCCAAGATTGCACCATTGTAATGCCAGGCTGCTGAAGCAGCCGTTTAGCGAATCGGATGCTAAAGGCAGGGTTTCTGCGTCGGCAAGAATGGTGTGTTCGGCTCGTTGGTTTTGTTGAATATAGGACAACATGCCTGGTGCGATGTCGAGTGCGTAAACAGTAGCGTGCTGTTGCTGCATGGCTTGGCTGAACCAACCGCTTCCGGCGCCGATATCGGCAATTTTTTTATGCCAGAGGCCGTCTGAAAATTGTTCGGTAAAAAGGGAAAGCAGCCGGGAGCCGACTGTTTGTTGCAGATTGGCGGCGGAATCGTAGCTGCCGGCGGCAAGACTGAATGTTTCGGCGATTTTAGTTTTGGTTTGTTGCGTGGAAAGCATGAATTAATCCTTCGACCAGTGTGTCGATGTGTCGGTGTTCGTGTGCGGCGGTTAGGGTAATGCGTAGGCGTGCTTGTCCGTTTGGAACGGTGGGTGGGCGTATTGCCGGTATGTATAGTTGGTTGGCGCGCAATAAGGCGGCGGTTTTCAGGGTGTGGCCGTTATCGCCGCACAGTACCGGCTGTATCGGTGTGGATGATGGTAAAAGCCGGTGGGCTAATCCTGCTTGGATGATGGCCGTCTGAAAATAGCGGATATTGTCTGTTAAGCGTTTGCGCAATTCGTCTCCCTGCCGTATGCGGCATAGGGCGGTGGAAAGTGCCACGGCTTGGGCGGGCGGAACGGCGGTGCTGTAAATCAGATGCCGGGCGAATTGTGTGAGATATTCCGCTACGGTATCGTTGCATAAGATGGCTGCGCCCATGAGTCCGAACGCTTTGCCGAAGGTAACGATCAGGATATCCGGTTTGGCTTGGCAATGCTCGGTACTGCCCATGCCTTCCCGTCCTAATACGCCGATGCCGTGTGCATCATCGATAATCAGCCAAGCATGGTGTTGCCGGCATAATTTTTTCAGACGGCCTATATCTGTAATGTCTCCGTCCATACTGAACACCCCTTCGCTGGCAACCAAAATGCGTTGTTTCTCGCATTGGTTGAGTTGCTGTTCGAGTGCGGCATGATTTTGGTGGGGAAAACGGCGGTATTGTGCAGGGCCGGACATGGCGGCTTCCTGCATGGAGGCGTGGCAATATTTATCTGCGATCAAAACATCGTTTTTTTTCAGCAGGCCGAGTAAAACCGCCTGATTGGCGGCGTAACCGCTGGGAAACAGCAGGGCGCGGGAATAGCCGAGCCAACCGGCAAGTTCTTGCTCGAATTGTTGATGTAGGTGGGTATGGCCGGTAACTAAAGGAGAACCGCCGCTGCCTGTTCCGTATTCGGCAAGTGCCTGCTGCCATGCGGAGATGATTTCCGGGTCTCGGCTTAGGCCCAGATAGTCGTTGCTGCCGAAATTCAAATAATCCTGTCCGTCGATATGGATATCGGGTAATGCGGATTGGGCGTGGCGCGGTGTTCGGGTGCGGTAGGCTTGTTTTTGGTGTTGCAGAACCAATTCGTTTTGCAGAGAGGCTGTCCAGCTCATAATGTTAAACGGCTTGTATGATACAAATTTGCATAGTGTGTTGTTTTTTGTCACTGATGTCAAAGAATGATGTCGATATATAAAAAAGGCCGTCTGAAATTTTCAGACGGCCTGTAAACATAAATTTGACTGTTTTTAGGTATTACAGCGCATTCAAAACGGCATTGCCCATTTCGGAGCAGGAAACGAGTTTGCAGCCTTCTTCAAAAATATCGCCGGTGCGGAAGCCTTGCTCCAACACGGTTTGAACGGCGTTTTCGATGCGTTTGGCTCCGGCTTCGTCGTTCAGGCTGTAACGCACGAGCATTGCCAGCGAAAGAATGGTTGCCAGCGGGTTGGCTTTGTCTTGGCCTGCGATATCGGGGGCGGAACCGTGCGAGGGTTCGTACAAACCTTTGCCGGTTTCGTTTAAAGACGCAGACGGCAGCATACCGATAGAGCCGGTCAGCATCGATGCCTGATCGCTCAGAATATCGCCGAAAATATTGCCGGTGGCAATCACGTCAAACTGTTTCGGCGCGCGCACAAGCTGCATGGCGGCGTTGTCGACATACATGTGCGAAAGTTCTACGTCAGGGTAATCTTTAGCGGTTTCGGTAAAGATTTCTTTCCACAATTCGGTGGTTTCCAATACGTTGGCTTTATCGACCGAACACAGCTTTTTATTGCGTTTTTGTGCGGCTTCAAACGACACTTTGGCGATGCGGCGGATTTCGCTTTCGCTGTATTTCATGGTGTTGAAGCCTTCGCGTTCGCCGTTTTCCTGCGTGCGGATGCCGCGCGGTTCGCCGAAATAAATATCGCCGGTGAGTTCGCGCACAATCAGAATATCCAAGCCCGCAACCACTTCGGGTTTGAGCGTGGAAGCATTGGCCAATTCTTTATACAGGATGGCGGGGCGCAGGTTGGCAAACAGGTTTAAATCTTTGCGGATGGCCAGCAAACCGCGCTCGGGGCGGAGCGGGCGGTCGAGATTGTCGTATTGCGGGCCGCCGACGGCACCGAGCAATACGGCATCGGCTTCGCGGCAGAGTTTTTGAGTGAATTCGGGGTAAGGGTGGCCGTATTCGTCGTAAGCGGCGCCACCGAGCGGGGCGTATTGATACTGGACATCGAGGCCGTCTGAAATCAATTTGTCTAACACGCGCACGGCTTGGGCGATGATTTCGGGGCCGATGCCGTCGCCGGGAAGAATGGCAATTTGTTTGGTCATGCAATATTTTCCTTTGCTGAACAGAATATTAAGTTTGATATTAAATATGTTTGGGTATGTAGTCAGGCCGTCTGAAATTTCAGACGGCCTTTATTGTTTTTAGGCATTAAACAGCCAAGGCTGGGTTTGTTTGCGTTTGGCTTCAAATGCTTTGATTTCGTCTGCATGCTGCAGAGTCAGACCGATTTCGTCTAAGCCGTTGAGCAGGCAGTGTTTGCGGTGCTCGGTGATGTCGAAGCCGAATGCTTCGCCGCTTGGTGTGGTTACGGTTTGTTTTTCCAAATCGATAGAAAGCCGGTAGCCTTCTGCGGCTTCGGTTTCCTGAAACAGTTTATCTACAATTTCTTCACTTAATACGATCGGCAGCAGGCCGTTTTTATAGCAGTTGTTGAAGAAAATGTCGGCGAAAGAAGGAGCGATAACGGCGCGGAAACCATAGTCGTCTAAAGCCCAGGGGGCGTGTTCGCGTGATGAGCCGCAGCCGAAGTTTTTACGGGTGAGCAGAATTTGCGCACCTTGGTAGCGTGGTTGGTTCAGTGAGAAATCAGGATTAAGCGGACGCTTGCTGTTGTCCATGCCGGGTTCGCCGTGATCTAAATAACGCCACTCATCGAAGCAGTTGGGGCCGAAGCCTGAACGTTTGATGGATTTGAGAAATTGCTTGGGTATGATTGCATCGGTATCGACATTGGAGCGGTCGAGCGGGGCAACCAATGCAGTAATTTTGGTAAAGGCTTTCATGGTGTACTTTCAGTCGGAATCACCCCGCCTTGCGGCGGGGGTAATGAATTACATAGCAGATTTAACGTCTTGTGCCGTGTTGGTTACAGCGTTACCTGCAGCGCTGACATCTTTACCTGCGCCGGCAATGGTATTGCAACCGGCCAAGAAAGAAACGGCGGTAAGAGCGATCAGTGCGAATTTTTTCATTATTAAACTCCTTTGATTGAACAATCCCAATTATTGGGCAACATGGGTAACAGCGCGTCCTACTGCGCTGACATCTTTACCTGCACCGGCAATGGTGTTGCAGCCGGTTAGCAATGCTACGGTAGCAATTGTGATTAAAGCTAATTTTTTCATCGTTTCCCACTCCTTATAAATGGTATATGGTGAAATCACTTATTAAGTACAACCAAGAACCTTGGTATTCATCATAATGCCAAATACTTCTTTGAAATTCAATGATACTTATGCAGGTTTGCTGAAGCTGCTTATAACCCTTTGATTTTCATTATTTGATATTGATAAAAATATTAAATTAAGCTGCGCACATCGGTAAAGTGTCCGGCCACCGCCGCCGCCGCCGCCATAGCGGGGCTCACCAAATGGGTGCGTCCGCCGTTACCTTGGCGGCCTTCGAAATTGCGGTTGGAAGTGGAGGCGCAGCGTTCTTGCGGTTCCAAGCGGTCGGCATTCATGGCCAAGCACATCGAACAGCCCGGCTCGCGCCATTCGAAGCCCGCTGCGGTGAAGATTTTGTCCAAACCTTCTTTTTCGGCTTGCTCCTTAACCAAACCCGAGCCGGGCACCACCAAAACGCGTTTCACGTTATCCGCTTTCAGACGGCCTTTAGCTACGGCGGCGGCTTCGCGCAAATCTTCGATGCGGCTGTTGGTGCAGGAGCCGATAAACACCACGTCTACCGGAATTTTGTTCAGCGGCGTGTCGGCGGTTAAGCCCATGTATTCGAGGGCGCGTTCCATGCCGCTGCGTTTAACGGGGTCGGATTCTTGCGCCGGATTCGGCACTTTGCCGTTGATGTCCAACACCATTTCGGGTGAAGTGCCCCACGTTACCTGCGGTTCGATATCGGCGGCATCAAACTCGAATACGCTGTCGAATGGCGCGCCTTCGTCGGAAACCAGCGTTTTCCAGTAAGCAACGGCTTGCTCCCATGCTTCGCCTTTGGGAGCGAAAGGTTTGTCTTTTACATATTCGATGGTGGTGTCGTCCACCGCCACGATGCCCGAACGCGCGCCGGCTTCAATCGCCATATTGCACAAGGTCATGCGGCCTTCCATGCTGAGCGAGCGGATGGCTTCGCCGCCGAATTCGATTGCATAGCCGGTGCCGCCTGCGGTGCCGATTCGGCCGATAATGTATAAGGCCACGTCTTTGGCGGTTACGCCCGGTTTCAGACGGCCGTTGACCTTAATCAGCATGGATTTGGACTTTTTGGCCGTGATGCATTGGGTAGCCATCACATGTTCGACTTCGGAAGTGCCGATGCCGTGTGCCAATGCGCCGAATGCGCCGTGGGTGGAGGTGTGCGAATCGCCGCAAACCACGGTCATGCCGGGCAGGGTGGCACCTTGTTCCGGCCCCATCACATGCACGATGCCTTGCCCTTTGTCTTTGAACGGGAAATAAGCCAGCGCGCCGAATTCTTTGATATTGCCGTCTAAAGTGTCAACTTGCAGCTTGGAAATCGGGTCTTGGATACCTTTGTCCCAGTTGTCGGTTGGCGTATTGTGGTCGGCGGTGGAAACCACGCTGTCGACGCGCCACAATTTGCGACCGGCCATTTTCAAACCTTCAAAGGCTTGCGGGCTGGTTACTTCGTGAACCAGATGGCGGTCGATATAGAGTAAAACCGTGCCGTCTTCTTCTTGGCGGACGATATGGCTGTTCCAGAGTTTGTCGTAGAGGGTTTGTGGATTCATGATCATTTGCTTTGGAAGTGGATGTTCGGAGAAATCAGTTAATTTATTAGGCTATATTAGACTCGTCGTTAACTTATTGCAACCTTTTTGTCTAATTTATTGTCAACAATCTGAACTCGCTCCTTTATATCGCAAAAATTAGACATTTTGTCTTTTTATTGTGTCCGGGAAAAGATTTTATTTAAAACATTCTTGCTTTTCAGAGGTTAAAAAATTTATTATCTACCAATGTTAATTTCAATATTAGGAAGTATAAATTATGAACTTGCCTGTGGTATCAGAAAAATATAAGCAGCATTTGCAGGATTTTGAAGCAAGAATCCTGCAAAACCAGCCTAAAATTGAAGCTTGGTTCCGTTCTAAATGGGCAAGTCACCGGCCGCCGTTTTATGGGTCGGTCGATATCCGCAACAGCGGCTATAAAATGGCTTCCATCGATATGAACCTGTTTCCCGGCGGCTTCAACAATCTTAATCCCAATTTTATTCCGCTGGCCGCTGTGGCCGCCCAAGATGCGGTGGAGCGGGCCTGTAAAGAAGCCAAATCGGTATTAATCGTGCCGGAAAACCATACCCGCAATACTTTTTACCTGCAAAATGTTTATTCACTCAGCAGCATTTTACGTTCGGCAGGTTTTGAAGTGCGTTTGGGCAGTTTGAACCCTGATATTGCCGAACCTACCGAGTTTCAGACGGCTTTGGGTGATAAAATTTTGCTGGAACCATTACTGCGCACCCGTGAACGGGTGCATTTGGCAGATGGTTTCTCCCCCTGTGTGGTGTTGTTAAACAATGATTTGTCAGGCGGTGTGCCTGATATTTTGAAGGGTGTAAACCAAACGGTATTGCCACCGTTGCACGGGGGATGGACAACGCGCCGTAAAACTACACATTTTGGCGCATACAATAAAGTAGCTGCCGAGTTTGCCGAATTAATCGGTATGGATGAATGGCAGATCAATCCTTATTTCGAGCAAATCAGCGGTTTGGATTTTCAAGAGCGTGAAGGCGAGGATGCTTTGGCGGATGCCGTCGAACGGATGTTGGCGAAGATTCAGGCGAAATACGATGAGAAAGGCATTGATGACAAACCTTTTGTGATTGTTAAAGCCGATGCGGGCACATACGGCATGGGGGTGATGAGCGTGAAGTCTGCCGATGAGGTGCGTAGCCTGAACCGTAAAAACCGCAATAAAATGGCGAAAGTGAAAGAAGGTTTGGAAGTCAGCGAAGTTATCGTTCAAGAAGGTATCTATACTTATGAGACTCTAAATGGAGCTGTGGCCGAGCCTGTTGTATATATGATGGATAGATTTGTTATCGGTGGCTTTTACCGCGTGCATGAAGGACGGGGGGCTGACGAAAATCTCAATGCTTCGGGTATGCTTTTTGTGCCACTGGAGCAGAGCATCCCCTCTGTAAGCAGTAGCGGTGATGCCGATCCAGAAGTATTGGCTGCCTGTAAGCGCGTTTTTGAACAATGGGACAGATTGGGGATGCCGTCTGCATCTGATGCGCCGGATTGCGAATGTAACCGTTTATATGTTTATGGTGTGATGGCGAGATTATCGCTGTTGGCTGCATCACTTGAGTTGGAACAAGGTTAATAATAATATTTCAAGTAAATATTAATAAGCCGTCTGAGTAGCAATATTCAGACGGCCTTATTTTTATCTTTACAATAATTAACAGATGTATTTTTTAATGCTACAAAGATAAAAATCCGCCTTTGTTAGGCAATACAAAGAACAATCCAAATCTCCTATTTATCTCCTATTTTTTTGAAGAAAAAAAACAGTCATGTCAAGACTGGTTATCAAAAGCAAAATCCATTATATTGTCTTCCCGGCTGCAAGACTTGATGAGTTTTGTGTTTGTAATAACCAAATTGGAATAAACCGATGAATGCTGCAACTAACCTGAAAGTAACTAAGCGAGATGGTCGCTTGGAAGAGCTAAATCTTGATAAAATTCACCGTGTTATCACATGGGCAGCTAAGGGTTTAAATAATGTTTCAGTTTCTCAGGTTGAGCTGAAATCGCATATCCAGTTTTATAACGGCATCCGCACCGATGATATTCATGAAACCATCATTAAAGCGGCTGCAGACTTAATCTCCCAAGAGACGCCGGATTACCAATATTTGGCAGCGCGCTTGGCAATTTTCCATTTGAGAAAAATTGCTTACGGCGAATATGACCCACCTCATCTGTTTGAGCACGTTTCCAAACTCACTGAAGCAGGCAAATACGACCGCCACATTTTGGCGGATTACAGCCGCGAAGAATTTGAAGAACTGAACGATTATATCGACCACGAGCGCGATATGACTTTCTCTTACGGCGCGGTCAAGCAGCTTGAAGGTAAATATCTGGTGCAAAACCGCGTTACCCGCCAAATCTACGAAACGCCGCAGTTTCTGTATATTTTGGTGGCTATGTGCCTATTTGCCAAATACCCGAAAACCACCCGTTTGTATTATGTGAAACGCTTTTACGATGCCGTTTCCACCTTCAAAATTTCCCTGCCTACGCCGATTATGTCGGGCGTACGCACGCCGACGCGCCAATTCTCAAGCTGCGTGTTGATCGAGTGCGACGACAGCCTCGACAGCATCAACGCCACCACCAGCGCGATTGTGAAATACGTTTCGCAACGTGCCGGTATCGGCATCAACGCAGGCCGCATCCGCGGCTTGGGCAGCGAAATCCGCGGCGGCGAAGCACAACACACCGGCTGTATTCCGTTTTTTAAAATGTTCCAAGCTGCGGTTAAGTCTTGTTCGCAAGGCGGCGTGCGCGGCGGTGCGGCCACTCTGTTTTACCCGCTGTGGCACATCGAAGTGGAAAGCCTGCTGGTGCTGAAAAATAACCGCGGCGTAGAAGACAACCGTGTGCGCCATCTTGACTACGGCGTGCAAATCAACCGTCTGCTTTATACCCGCCTGATTAAAGGCGGCAACATTACTTTGTTCTCGCCCAATGAAGTACCCGGCTTGTACGAAGCGTTTTTTGCCGATCAAGACGAATTCGAGCGTTTGTATACGCAATACGAACAGGATCCGAATATCCGCAAACGTGCGTTGCCTGCGACCGAACTGTTTTCATTAATGATGCAGGAGCGCGCCGGCACCGGCCGCATCTACATTCAAAACGTCGATCATTGCAACACGCACAGCCCGTTTGATCCCAAAGTCGCTCCCGTGCGCCAATCCAACCTGTGCTTGGAAATTGCCTTGCCGACTAAGCCGTTAAACGACATTAACGATGAAAACGGCGAAATCGCCTTGTGTACCCTGTCGGCATTCAACTTGGGCGCGTTGGAAAGTTTGGATGAACTCGAAGGCTTGGCCGATCTCGCCGTCCGCGCACTCGATGCCTTGTTGGATTATCAGGATTACCCCGTTAAAGCGGCCAAAGTCGCCACCATGAACCGCCGCACCCTCGGCATCGGCGTGATTAACTACGCCTACTATTTGGCCAAAAACGGTGTGAAATACAGCGACGATTCCGCTATCCCTTTAACCCACCGCACCTTTGAAGCCATCCAATACTACTTGCTCAAAGCCTCGGTGGAACTTGCCAAAGAATTCGGTGCCTGCCCGCTGTTCAACGAAACCACTTACGCGCAAGGCAAGCTGCCGATTGATACCTACAAAAAAGATTTGGATGCCATCTGCCAAGAGCCGCTGCATCTCGATTGGGAAAGCCTGCGTGCCGACATTGTGAAGCACGGCCTGCGCAATTCAACCTTAACCGCCTTGATGCCGTCTGAAACCAGCTCGCAGATTGCCAACGCCACCAACGGCATCGAACCGCCGCGCGGTTTGGTATCTGTGAAAGCCTCGAAAGACGGTATTCTGAAACAAGTAGTGCCTGAATTCGGCCGTCTGAAAAACCAATACGAACTGCTGTGGCAAATGCCTTCCAACGACGGTTATTTGAAACTTGTCGGCATTATGCAGAAGTTTGTCGACCAAGCCATTTCCGCCAATACCAGCTACGACCCGCAACGCTTCGAAGGCGGCCGTGTACCGATGAAGCAACTGCTGAAAGACTTGCTCACTGCTTACAAATTCGGCTTGAAAACCCTGTATTACCACAACACTCGTGATGGCGCGGACGATACGCAGACTGACTTGCAGGATGACGGCTGCGCGGGTGGGGCTTGTAAGATTTAAGAGTTTTTAAATTTTGAGTGTAAATAGACTTTCTTAATTGAGAGTCTTCTAAATTCAACAATTTAAAGATTCGAAATTAGGATTGTCGGATTTACATGGTACTACGTCTTATTATGTTATGAGGCATAATTAACTATGAAAATCAGTGACAAGATTATTAAAGAGGTTTTTACAAGTAAAGCATTTGTTTGGACCTTTTCATTCTTAATCGCGGTGTTAATTACTGTGGTTTCCATCCGATTTGTTGATGGTATTACTGAAGTTAAACACGGTAACACAATAATCAACAGAAAAGTTCAATAACCTCTTTAATTTAAAATATATTGGGAACTTTTATGTCCTGCGAACACTTAGTGATGTCATACAGCACATTCAGCAAAGAAAAAAATGATGCTTTGCTGGAGCCGATGTTTTTCGGTCAACCTGTGAATGTTGCCCGTTATGACCAGCAAAAATATGAAATTTTTGAAAAGCTGATTGAAAAACAACTGTCTTTCTTTTGGCGGCCGGAAGAAATCGATGTGTCGCGCGACCGTATCGATTACCAGAATCTGCCTGATCATGAAAAGCATATTTTCATCAGCAACCTGAAATACCAAACGCTGTTGGATTCGATTCAGGGGCGCAGCCCGAATGTGGCTTTGCTGCCGTTGGTGTCGATTCCGGAGTTGGAAACGTGGATTGAAACGTGGTCGTTTTCGGAAACCATCCACTCGCGCAGCTACACGCACATTATCCGTAATATCGTGAACGATCCTTCGGTGGTGTTCGATGATATTGTCGATAACGAATACATTATTGCCCGCGCGGAAGATATCGCCTGCTATTACGATGATTTGATTGAATATACCCAATACTACAATCTGTTGGGCGAAGGCGAGCATCATGTGAACGGTAAGGTGGTTACGGTTAACAAGCGCGAGCTGAAAAAGAAACTGTATCTGTGCCTGATGTGCGTGAATGTGCTGGAAGCGATCCGTTTTTATGTGTCGTTTGCCTGCTCGTTTGCTTTTGCCGAACGCGAGTTGATGGAAGGCAATGCAAAAATCATCAAGCTGATTGCGCGAGATGAAGCTTTGCACTTAACCAGCACGCAGCATATGTTGAACCTGATGCGCAGCGGTGCGGACGACCCTGAAATGGCACAGATTGCCGCCGAGTTGGAGCAGGAATGTTTCGAATTGTTTAAAACGGCGGCCACTCAGGAAAAAGAGTGGGCGGAGTATCTCTTTAAAGATGGTTCGATGATCGGCCTGAATAAGGAAATTCTCAGTCAGTACGTTGAATATATTACCAATCTGCGTATGGCGGCGGTGGGTTTGAAGCCTGCTTTTGAAGGAGCGAGCCAAAACCCGATTCCGTGGATTAATGCGTGGTTGTCGTCTGATAATGTTCAGGTGGCGCCGCAGGAAGTGGAAATCAGCTCTTACTTAATCGGCCAGATTGATGCCGAAGTGAGCGCGGATGATTTGGGCGATTTTGAGCTGTAAGCATTAATATCGAAGGCCGTCTGAAAATTTAAAAGTTCAGACGGCCTTAGTGTTTGGACATCGTTATAATTACGAACAGTAATGAATCATGGCCGAGCGTTTAATTTATTATTTTGAAACTGATCAGTCACATTATGGTTTTGATTACCACACGCGATAAAATTTTCAAACTCCAAGAAGGGGAAACTTTGCTTGAAGGGTTGGAACGTACGGGCCATGAAGTGGAATATCAGTGCAGAAGCGGTTATTGCGGTTCATGCAGGGTAAAGATTTTATCCGGAAAGGTCAGCTATAAAGAATTTCCATTGGCCTTTGTTGCTCCCGGTGAAATTTTACCTTGCTGTTGTCAGGTGGACGAGGCGGTGACTTTAGATTGCGGCTTGCCGCAGCAGGAGCCGGATTTGTTTGATCAAGATTTGTTTTCGGAATAACAGCTAAAGTGAGGAAGAGATGAAAACCAAATTATTTACGGTTGTCGGCGCATTGGTATTGGGTGCGTGTACTCATGTGGCGGTGAATGATTCAGGAAAAGTGGAAATGGGCGCAGAGTCAAAATTAAATCGGGTATGGATGCTTGACGAGTGGCCGGGCTTCACTCGTGAGCAGCTTCATCAGGCTAAAGCAGAAATGAATTTTACGGCTTTGCCGCATGTATCCGCTTATATGGGTTGCAACCGCATGATGTTTGAAGCCGATGTCAGCCAATCTTCCCGCACGGAAGGCCGATTAGCTTTTGGTGCCGTTGCTTCGACACGCAAGCTTTGTTTTGACAGCATGGCCTTGGAGCAGGATTTCGGCAACCGTATCGGCAGTTTTACCCGCTATAAGCTGGAAGGCCACCGCTTGATTTTACAAAACGGGCAAGGGCAAACCGCAAGGTTTGTGGCGCAAGATTGGGATTGAGTATTTCAACATTAAAGTACGCTGGAAAATAAACAAGGCCGTCTGAATTTTTCAGACGGCCTTCCTATCACTTCACCAATTATTTCAGCAAAACAATCTTTCTCACTCACTGTCCGCGCAAAAACAGTGCGTCCAATTCTTTCAAAGTGAGCTTCACCCAAGTGGGTCGGCCGTGGTTGCATTGGTTGCTGCGCGGGGTGTTTTCCATGTCGCGCAAGAGGGCGTTCATTTCGGGCAGGGTCAGCTGGCGGCCGGCGCGCACGGAGCCGTGGCAGGCCATGGTGGAAAGGATTTGGTTTTCACGCGCTTCGATGGTTTGCGAACTGCCGTTTTGGGCGATTTCGCGCAACATGTCGCGGGCGAGCGAGGCCACGTCGCTTTTGCCGAGCATGGCTGGCACGGCGCGCACGGCGATGGTGTTGCCGCCCATGTCGGAAAGCTCCATGCCGAATCCGCGCAGGGCTTCGGCATGGTCGGCAAGGGCGGCGGTTTCTTCGTGGCTGGCGGCAAAGGTTACGGGGATCAGCAGCCGCTGGCTTTGTAGGCTGCCGAGGGTGTTGCGCTGGGTTTTCATTTTTTCGTAGTTGATGCGTTCGGCGGCGGCGTGCATATCGATAAGCAGCAGGCTGTCTTCGGCTTGGGCGAGGATATAGATGCCTAAAAGTTGCGCGATGGCAAAGCCTAAAGGCGGCAGTTCGGCGGCTTGGGGATCGTGCTTTTCAGCATCGGTGCTGCTTGGTTGTTCTGCTGTTTCAGGGTGGATTTCAGACGGCCTTTGGATGCCGAAACGGGCTTGCTCAAACTGGCTAAGTTCGATGTCTTCATCCGGTTCGGTTTTGCGGTAGAGCTCGGCATAAGTATTTAAGGCGGCGCGGCTTTCGCGCAGGGATAAGGTGCGCTGTTGCGGTACGCGGGCGGCGGAGTAGGGCGCGGGTGCGGATTTGCCTCCAAAGCCGCCGAAATGTTGTTGCTGCGGCTGCGTAGTCAGCTTGAGGCCGTCTGAAAGGCTTTCCGGTGCGCTTGGGTTTTCAGACGGCATGGTTACGCCCAGCATGTCGTGCAATACGCTGCCGGCGTTGCTCACGCTTTCGGTTTGGTCGGCACGGGTACCGGCCAATGCTTTGTTGAGGGTGTGGAACACCAGTTGGTGTACGGCTTGGCTGTCGCGGAAACGGATTTCGGTTTTGGTGGGATGCACGTTTACGTCCACCGCTTCGGGCGGCAAGTCGAGAAACAGCACGAAAGCGGGCGTGAGGGCGTTGTGCAACACGTCGCGGTAAGCTTGTTTCACGGCGTGCAGCATCACTTTGTCGCGCACGAAACGGCGGTTGACGAAACAATACTGCTTGTCGGTTTTGCCTTTGGCAAAGGTGGGCTTGGCGATGAAACCGTGGAGCCGCATGATGCCTTCGCCGCTGTCGATCTCCAAAGAGGCCGTCTGAAAATCGTCGCCCACGATGGCGGCGACGCGTTCCCGCAAACTCTGGGCGGGCAGTTTGAAGATGCTTTTACCGTCGCGTTTGAGCGAAAAGGCAATATGCGGATGCGCCAGCGCAAGGCGTTCGAGCATGGTGGCACAATGGGCGTATTCGGTGTTTTCGGATTTTAAAAACTTGCGCCGCGCTGGGGTGTTGAAAAACAGCTCGGCTACTTCTACGGTGGTGCCGACGGGGTGCGCCGCCGCACCGCTTTCGCTGAGTTTGCCGTCTTCCGCTTTTATCTGATTGGCGTGCGCGCTGCTTTCGGTGCGGCTGGTAAGCGTGAGGCGGCTCACCGATGCGATGCTAGCCAAGCCTTCGCCACGAAAGCCCATGCTGGCAACGTGTTCCAAATCGGTGAGCGATTTGATTTTGCTGGTGGCGTGGCGGTGCAGGGCGAGGGAAATGTCGTCGGCATGGATGCCGCTGCCGTTGTCGGTTACGCGGATCAGCCTGATGCCGCCGCCGGCAAGCTCCACATCAACCGCCGTCGCGCCTGCGTCGATGCTGTTTTCTACGATTTCTTTCAAGGCGCTGGCGGGGCGTTCCACCACTTCGCCGGCGGCGATTTGGTTGACGAGATGGTCGGGCAGGGCGGCGATGCGGTTCATGGTTGTACTGGATGTAAGAATAAAAAAGTGGGTTTATTATATAGCAAATGGGCCGTGTTTCTGATACAGCTTCGGGCGGTTTTGTTTGTTGCCGGAGTGTGGTAAGGATATTTGGTGTGCCGAATGTTGTTTGTAGATGGGAAAAGGGGATATGGCCTTTATCATTGGTTTATTTTTGGATTTGTACTTGCTTGTTCTTGTGCTTGTCTTGCTTGTTCTTGTGCTTGTCTTGCTTGCTTTTTTGTTTGTCTTGGGTGTTGTGTTATTTGTGAACGTATGGCCGTTTATATTGTCTTGGCCTTGGATGGAGATTATTTGTGTTTCCGTAGGGATATTGACCGGTTGGCTGATGGCAGTAATGAGATACAGGTTGTCCGATAAAGATAAGTCAGGTGCATTGAATGACGGAGATGAAAAATTCAAACACTTTGAAGAAAAAATCGACAAATTTGTAGAAAAGGCGGAGTGCCGGTCAAGCCACATCAACAAAAAAATGGGCTTTACACGGTCTTTTGTCAGGAAACAAAACATCATAGCTTTAATGATGATGTTGTGTATGTTGGTCTTGAATTGGATACCTGAATCGGTCGTGGAACAATACCGCTGGTTGAAATCTGCCGTAGCAGTGTATTGGTTGGCGGTAATTGTAATGTTTTTGTGTTTGTGCGCGGTGTTTGTGAAGGGATTTTGGCTGTGGCTGTTTAAGCGAAATCCGGAATGATATTTTGCCTTCGCAAAGGCCGTCTGAAAATTTCAGACGGCCTTTGCGATTGCCGTCAGGTTTGCAGAATGGAGCGTACGGCAGAAACCGTCCATAGGCCTAAGGCCGTAAGCAAGACGGAGCCGAACACATGCAGCGAGATGGTTAAGGCGGCCTGCAGCAGACGCTGGGCTTGCAACATTTGGACGACTTCGAGAGAAAAAGCGGAAAAAGTGGTAAAGCTGCCGAGAAAACCGGTTATCAGCAGCAGTTTTAAATTGGGGTTACTGCTGGGGAATAGGGAAAATAATGCTGCCGAGATGCCGATTAGGTAAGCGCCGCCGAAATTGGCGGCGAGCGTACCCAATGCAGGCCAGTTTGCCTGTGCGGGCAGCCAAAGGCCGAGCAGCCAGCGCAGGGTAGCACCGGTAGCGGCACCGATGCTGATGCTTGCGATAGATTGAAACATAATGCTCCCGTAGCAGAGAGGCCGTCTGAAAACATAAGTATTTTCAGACGGCCTTGATTATTTCCAGATGTGGTTGGTTTTATGCAGATAGCGGTTGTCGTCAAACGTGATCAGCAACTGCGGCTTCAAGGCGACGAAAATGGCGGTAAAAATACCGCTTAAAAAGGCTTCGCCCCAAGCCAGCAGGAAAAACACGGGAAAGGCCGATTCCCATAAAACCGATGTCGGATAAGCGCCGGAAAGTTGTAGCGCAAATACCAGCAAAGCACCGGCTGAAATAAAACCGGCCGCCGCAGCGATAAAGCCGTTGGCAAAAATATAGATAAACAAATTGGCGGGCAGTTTGGCAGTCAGGTGCCGGAAAACGGCATTTAACAAAGCCGGCAGCAGAAACAGGCACAAGGCATTAAGGCTGGAAACATTCAGGCTCTCGGGATGGTGCAACAGGGTATAAGGCAGCCACAACAGGGCGGAAAGCCATAATGCGGCAGGCGTGCCGATAATCATGGCGGCCAAATTGATGCCGAGCAGATGGTAGGCCATACCGGAGAGTTGGCCGTTATCCAATTCGGTTCCCATGCTCCATAAAACCGACAAGATGAGAAGAACCAAGCCTGCCGATCGGGGATGTGATTTTATGGCTTTCCAAGCCGGTTTGGCGCACAGCAGCAATACGGCGGCCCAAAGTGCGTGGGCGGCATACTGCCATTCTTGGGAAAACCATTCGGATAAGAAATTCATCGGTTATCGAGTTGTCGGTAGAAAAGGGGGAAAGCTGTCATTATAAACGGGTTTCTTTTTTAAAACACACGGCAGATACGGCCGGAGGTTTTGCTCGGAGCGGTTCTTTTTATACGGGAAACACGCTAAAATAAGGCCTTTGCCGAAAATTGATAAGGCCGGTGCCGTTATGTTGTGGATGCTGTTACTCATTTTACTCTGTGCTACGGTGGTAGCATTGTGGATTTATTACCGTCAGGAGCGGGAATGGATGCGCGAACTGACGTACCTTACCCGTCATGAAACCGCCGGAATTGAGGGTGCGGACGAGCCTTTTCAGAGCTTGAAGCAGCCGAAAAACCTGCGCGGTGTCGATCCCAATCTGAAAAATACGCGCAGCAGCCATAAAGCGGCGGAAGAAGCGAAAGAAGTGTACGATAAAACCGTAGAAAAACTGCGTGCCTTGTCGCCGAAACACAGCCGTAAATTCGATGCGGTCAGCCGTAAAAAGAGCGATGCCGAGCTGGATAAAGAAGTCAGCGAGCTGCCTATTTTTGCGGCTGCCCAAACAGAAGCGCAACACGATAAACAAGCCGCTATCCGTTCTTTGAAGCCCGAGCCTTTTGCAGACGGCCTTTTGCAGACCGAACAGAACGAAACCGAATCCTTATCCGCTGCGGACAGTGTGGAAGCGGAGAAACAGGATATTCCGCTGTTTACGGCTTCCGTTGTCCGTCCCGAAGAATTGCAGCCCAAACATCAATCCCGTCCAAGCAAACATTCTGCCCAGCCTGTTTATTTCAATGATGAAGACGATGAATACCGTCCTGCCAAGCCGGTTGATTCGACTTTGGAAGTGATTACCATCGAAGAAGCAACCCGTGCTTTAACGGAAGCAACGTTGATGGATCGGGCCAAAGCGGAAGAGCTTCCTGTGGCGCACGCGGTGCGTGGCGACAAACCCGCCGCGGATTTGGAAGTGGTCGAATTGAGTAATTGGCATTTCCGTCCGGCATTGGAAACCGTTGAGCCGCCGAAACCCGTGCGCGATCTGAAAACCATTGAATTGACTGATCCTTCCGTACGCCGAACCCGGGAGCGCGTGCTGTCAGAAGTTCAGAAGATCAGCAGTGAAACGCCGAGAAGTATTGTTCCGCAACCCGTATCTTCCGTTCCCGAAACCATCGGTGAAGAAGACATCCGTACCAATCTGCTGCGGCAGCGCATGGCCCGCAACCGTCAGGCTGCAGCGCAAGCGCCTATTAAGGATTATTCGCCCAACGTTATTCCCGAGCGCGAAGTGTTTGCCAATTTGGCGAAAACCGATGCGCCTTCAGTGCGCCGTTTCCGCCGCGTCGATACAACGCAGCGCGAAAGTGTGATTCCCGAATCGGTTAGGGTAGAACGTCATGCAATCAAATTGCAGCCGCCCCGAACTCCCGTTCAGACACCGCGTATTGCCCCTTATGCCCCCCCGGTAGCGGCCGCAACCGTGGTTGAGCCGCCCGTGCTTGAAGATACGGCGCCTTTTTCCGTTGAGATGTCCGAGCCGGTGTTTGCACGCGAAGAATATGACGCGCCGAAAGTTTCGATTTCCGAACCGGTTTTTTTCAATGAAAGGCCGTCTGAATATTTGGAAAGCCCGGTAGGAGATGAGCTGCGGTTTACAGAATACCGTTATGCGGACGTTGAAGATGAAGCGGTTCTGGCCGATTTCGAAAGTGCAGATCGTTTTGACGCAGATGATATTCAGGAGTCCGATGCAGAGCATGAAGAGGCATATGCTTCAACTGCCGTTGTTGAAGAAAGAGCCGGTAATACGCAATTGCCAGGTTTGGATTTGCTGTTGCCGCCGCAATTTGATCCGAGTGCCATGCAGACGGAAGAAACATTGTTGGAGAACAGCATTACCATTGAAGAAAAGCTGAGCGAGTTTAAAGTTAAGGTTAAAGTGGTGGACGCTTATGCCGGTCCGGTCATTACCCGCTATGAAATCGAGCCGGATGTCGGCGTTCGCGGTAATGCGGTATTGAATCTGGAAAAAGATTTGGCACGTTCATTGGGCGTAGCTTCTATCCGTGTGGTGGAAACCATACCCGGCAAAACCTGCATGGGTTTGGAGTTGCCCAATCCCAAACGCCAAATGATACGTCTGAGCGAGATATTCAATGCGCCTGCATTTCAAAATTCCAAGTCTAAGCTGACCTTGGCTTTGGGGCAGGACATTACCGGCGAACCGGTCGTTACCGATTTGGCTAAAGCACCGCATCTTTTGGTGGCCGGTACGACAGGTTCGGGTAAGTCCGTCGGTGTGAATGCGATGATACTTTCCATGTTATACAAAGCTATGCCGGAAGATGTCCGCATGATTATGATCGACCCGAAAATGCTTGAATTGAGCATTTACGAAGGGATTCCTCATCTGCTGGCTCCGGTGGTAACCGATATGAAATTGGCGGCAAACGCTTTGAATTGGTGTGTCAACGAAATGGAAAAGCGTTACCGCCTGATGAGCCATATGGGTGTGCGCAATTTGGCCGGTTTTAATCAAAAAGTGGCCGAAGCGGCAGCACAAGGCAAAACTCTGGCCAATCCTTTCAGTCTGACGCTTGACGATCCCGAGCCTTTGCAGAAGCTGCCGTTTATTGTGGTGGTGGTCGATGAGTTTGCTGATTTGATGATGACGGCCGGCAAGAAAATCGAAGAGCTGATTGCACGCTTGGCACAAAAAGCGCGCGCAGCAGGTATCCATTTGATTTTGGCTACCCAACGTCCGAGTGTGGATGTGATTACCGGCTTGATTAAGGCCAATATTCCGACCAGAATCGCATTCCAAGTTTCCAGCAAAGTAGACAGCCGTACTATTTTGGATCAAATGGGTGCGGAAAACCTGCTCGGACAAGGCGATATGCTGTTCTTGCCTCCGGGTACAGGCTATCCGAAGCGTGTGCACGGCGCGTTTGCTTCCGATGACGAAGTGCACCATGTCGTCGAATATCTGAAGCAGTTCGGCGAGCCGGATTATGTTGACGATATTTTGACGGCCGGTGTCGGCAGTGACGATATCTTCAGTAACGCAAACGGTATGCGTAACAACGAGGGAGAGCAAGATCCCATGTATGACGATGCCGTATCCTGTGTTTTGAAAAGCGGTAAAGCCAGCATTTCTTCGATACAGCGCCATTTGAGAATCGGCTATAACCGTGCTGCACGTTTGATGGATCAAATGGAAGAAGACGGCATTGTTTCCGCTGCTGAATCCAACGGCAACCGCACTATTTTGGTGCCGAACGGCAAGCATTTGGAATAACCGTTCCGTATACAGGTTTCCTGCCGGATTGTTTACGGCAGGAAGATGGTTTTGACCGTGTTTTGATGAAATGGGAAACAGGTGGTTTTCATCTATAAAACGCCCTTTCCTGCTTGAAGTGATTTATGAAAACAGTAGAAAAAAACGTCTTGGTGCTGCACAGTGCCGAGCAGATGTTTGAGTTGGTTGACCGGGTGGAAGATTACCCGAAATTTCTGCCGTGGTATGGCAAAACAGAAATTATCGAGCGCAACGGCAATGAGCTTAAAGCGCGTTTGTATATGGATTACATGCGCGTGCAACAGTCTTTTGCCACGCATAACCACAATATCCCGGGCAGGGAAATCCGCATGAATCTTCTCGAAGGCCCGTTTAAAACGCTGCAAGGGACATGGAAATTTATTCCTTTGGGCGATGATTGCTGCAAAATCGAATTCAAACTTCAATATGATTTTGCAGGCGGCCTGTTGTCTGCTTTGATTTCTCCGGTGTTCAGCCATTTGTCGGGAACCTTGGTCGATGCATTTATCAAGGAGGCAGACCGCCGTTATGGTTGAGATCGAAGTGGTTTACGGAACGGCGGATAGGCAGTTTCTTCAAGTAATTCAAGTAAAAGCGGGGACAACGGCACGTGAAGCCGTTAGGTTGAGCGATGTGGCGGCACAATTTCCCGAAGCCGATATCGAGAAGTCTCCTTTGGGCATTTTCGGTAAAAGGGTAAAAGACGATACGGTTTTACGCAGTAAAGACCGTGTGGAAGTTTACCGGCCTTTGCTGATTGATCCGAAAGATGCACGCCGTTTACGGGTTAAAAATCAAGAATAAAACAATATTGAGGCCGTCTGAAAAAAATACTCGGTCAGTCGGGCGGTGCATGACAGATTTGGAATACGACATGTCGAAAATCAAACTGATTGTCGGATTAGGCAATCCGGGCAAGGAATACGAACATACCCGCCATAATGTCGGGTTTTGGTTTGCAGACGAGCTGGCTTGGCAGTGGAAAACCGCTTTCAAGCCCGAAAAGAAGTTTCACGGCGAGGCGGCAAAAGCAGTTCTGCCTGAAGGGGAAGTATGGCTGCTGAAGCCTGATACTTATATGAACCGCTCCGGACTATCCGTGTCTGCATTGGCTTCGTTTTACAAAATCAAGCCGGAAGAGATTTTGGTGGTTCATGACGAACTGGATATTGCCTGCGGTCGGATTAAGTTTAAATTGGGCGGCGGCAACGGCGGTCATAACGGTTTAAAAGACATTCAGGCCAAACTGGGTACGCCTAATTTCTACCGCTTGCGTTTGGGTATCGACCATCCGGGTGACAGGAATGTGGTGGCCGCTTATGTATTAAATAAACCCAGTGCGGACGACAGACAAAAAATCGACGATTCCATCAACAAATCTCTGCAGGCTATGCCGAAAATTATGGCCGGAGATTTTGAAGAAGCCATGCGAATGCTGCATGGAAAATAAATGAATCGATATAAATGATAAGGAGGCCGTCTGAAAAAGAGTGTTTTTTCAGACGGCCTGATTTGATTGGATATGGACAAAATATATAAAGACCGCTTAGGTGCGGGGTGGATACTGATTGCCGCACTGTGTTTTACTTTAATGAACTTCCAAGTTAAAGATGCCGCACAACGTTTCGGTTTGAGTACGGCAGAGCTGGTGTTTTGGCGGATGGGTTTCTCGGCGGTGTTTTTGGGGGCGATGGCCAGATTTCAAGGATTGGAATTTAAAACGCCGCATTGGCGCGCCCATTTAAGCCGCAGCATTTCCGGTTCGGTAGCGATGTTGTGTATTTTTTACGGCATTACCCACCTGCCTTTGGCAACCGGTGTGACTTTGAGTTACACCTCGTCGATATTTTTGGCTGTTTTTTCATTTTTGGTTTTGAAAGAGCGTATTTCGCCGTATACCGTAATGGTTTTGATATTAGGCTTTATCGGTGTAGCGGTGCTGCTCAATCCTTCTTTTAAAAGCGGGCAGGAGCTGGCGGCTATGGTCGGGTTGGCCGGTGGGGCTTTGGCAGGATGGGCTTATATGCAGGTGCGCGAGCTTTCTTTATTGGGTGAGCCGGGCTGGCGGGTGGTATTTTACTTGTCTTTGATCGGTATGCTGCTGGCCGGTATTTGGGCGACATTCGAAGGCTGGCATGCGTTTAACATTCAGGCACTACCGCATTTGTTGGGTGTCGGTGCATCTGCATTGGTGGCACAATTGTGCATGACCCGGGCATATAAGGTTGGCAATAAGTTTACCGTTGCTTCGCTTTCTTATTTAACGGTGGTTTTTTCTTCGCTGGCGGGCATGTGGTGGTTGGGAGACAAAATCGGCTGGCAGGAAACGCTGGGGATGGGTATCATTGTGATGAGTGGGGTGTTGAGCAGCATACCTCCGTCATGGTTGCAGCGATACCGCTTATTTCGACAATAAAATAAGGAGTAGTGGACGATGATTTCTATACGAGAACAATCTTATGGTCTGAATGTGGCTTTATTCAACGAATTCAGCTTGGAAGATTTCCATGAATTCGAGCAGGCCGCATTGGCATGTGCGCGGAAAATACACCGTCCGGATATGCTGATGGATCTGTCGATGCTGAAAGATTTTACGGTCGATATGGCGGTTGAACAGCTTAAATTTATGAATAAACACGAAAACGATTTCGGCCGTATCGCCATTGTGGTTGATGATGTTTGGATTAAACTGGCAACGCGTTTATCCAGCCTGCTGACCAACCAACATCCGAAATATTTTGAAACTGCCGAAAGTGCACAAGCTTGGTTGCTGGAAGAAACTGCGGATTGATTGGTTTTTCCGATTGTATAGTGGTTTTCTAGAACCATTGGAAATATAAATAGATGAGGCCGTCTGAATTTCAGACGGCCTCATTATATTCATAGCCTTTGGAGAGCTGCTAAAGTTTTATATATGTGTAATTACAATCCCATAGCGTGTCTGATCAGGCGGTTTTTCAGCCAAGGCAAGTCGTTGACCATGTTCAGGCCGGTGTTACGCAGCCAGGATTGTGCAGGCAGAATGTTGTTGCCGAATAATTTAAATAATCCGTCGCACCCCATCTGCATTGTGCGTACAGGTTCAAGACGGTTTTGCGCATAGCGTTGCAGCAGCCGGTGTGCGCCGATATCCGGTTGGTTGCGGCTGAGATTACAAAATTCGATAACATCGCCAAAGCCGAGGTTAACGCCTTGTCCGGCCAAAGGATGAATGGTATGTGCCGCATCGCCGATCAGCATTATGCGCGTTCCGACCGTGCTTGTCGGACGGCGCAAAACCAGATTGAATGAGAATGCAGGAGAGAGCGGGCTTAGTGTGCCCAGCACCTGTTCGCCTTGTGCCGTAACCGCAGCCGCCAGCGCTTGCGGTGAGAGCGAAGTCAGCTTTTCAGGCTCGGCCGTACTCCAAACAATAGAGATTTTTTTGTCGGGAAGCGGCAGATAAGCTAAAACTTCGCCGTTTTTAAACCATTGGAATGCCGTTCCGTGATGGTCTTTTTCGGTATGGAAATTGGAAACCACGCCGTGATGTCCGTAAGCGTCGCAACGGGTTTCGATACCGGCTTGTTTTCTTACCCAGGAGTTGGCACCGTCCGCACCGATAATCAATCGGGTGTTTAATGTTGTTCCGTCTGCCAGAGTTACAGAGGCCGTCTGAAAATCGGAGGACAGTGAAACGGCAGTTTCGGTAAATACGGGAATATCCCAAGCCTTGATTTGCCGCCACAGCGAGGCCAGCAGCCAACGGTTTTCAATAATGCTGGTTAGGCGGTTGCCGTGAATATCGTCCGCGCTGAATTCGATTCGCCCGCCGTTATCGCCGCGCACATCCATTTTAGCCACAGCCTGGACGCGGTTTTCAGACGGCCAGGCATTTAGAGATTGGAGAAACGTGCGATTGGCCGGGCTGACGGCATAAATTCTCGCATCCCAACCTTGCAGGAGTTTTTCCGTGTCGGTTTGGGGCGGACGGATTTCAACCAACGCGACTTTCCGTCCCTGTCGTGCGAGGGCAATAGCGGCAGCAGCACCGACTAAACCGCCGCCAATGATAACAGCATCATATTGTTGAGTGGAGATAGGGTTCATAATCAGATTTTCTATTCGATTGCAGTGGCATTCATGGTCATCAACGCTCCTTTTTTAGGCAGGTCGGCAACGCAGATAACGGTACGGGCAGGTTGGTTGTCGGGAAAAATGTCCAGATAAGCGCGGTTCATTTCCGCAAAATCGTCAACATTTTTTAGAAAAACATGGATATGCAGAATGCGGTTTAATTCCAAACCAACCGATTGCAGCATGGCTTGGAAGTTCAACAAAATCTGTTTGGCTTGTGAATAAGCATCTTCTCCGGCCATTTCGCCTGTTTCGGGTACGACACCGGGTGTGCCGGATATTTGGATGAAAGAACCTGCTTTGCTAAAGTGGCTGTACGGCCCGATGGGGCGGAACAGGGTATCTGGCGTATGGTGTTCTATCGGAGTCATGTGTTGTTCTCTTTTTATCAAATGGCCGGCATCGTCATTTTTCAGACGGCCTCACAAACCGAAGATCAAGTGTTCGGTAAATTTTTTTCTTAAGGCAGGAACGCTGTCCAGCAAACTCATGACACCGCCGCGTCCAAGTTTTAATAAAGCATTGGGGTGATCGAACAAAGTAACCAGGCTGTGCGTGAAGCCGACAACCGCTTGGGCATCCAAGCGGCGTTCGGCAGCATATTGCTCTGCAAGGCGGGTATTGTGCATGCTGTGCGGTTCGGCAAACTTATGTATTAAGGTTAAAACATCGCGCACTCCGAGATTGAAGCCTTGAGCGGCAACCGGATGCATGGTTTGTGCGGCGTTGCCGATACAGATAATCCGCCCGCTGTATACTTGGCTAAGCTGCTTCAGTTGGAGCGGAAAAGCGGCAATATCGCCGCAATTTTTCAGACGGCCTAAACGGTTGCCGAAAGCGGTTTCAAACATCTCGGCAAATTCCGTGAAAGCCATAGTTTTGATTCTGGCCGCTTCTTCGTGTGAGCGCGTCCATACCAAGCGGTAGGCGGTGCCGTAGGGCAGCAGGGCAAAAGGGCCGTCGTCGATAAAGCGCTCATAGGCCGTGCCGTTGCCGTCTTGCTCGAATTCGAGTGTGGTAACGATGGCGGATTGGTTATAGTCGAAACTGTGTCGGGTAATGCCCGGCAGGTTTTCAGTCAAATGCCCGCCTTCGGCAAGGATAACCCAATCGGCAGTCAGACTGTGGGGTTGCCGGCAGTGTCGGATATGGACTTCTGCAAAACGGTTTAATGTGCGGACATGGTTCACTTGGGTTTCCCACAAAACAGGTACGCCTTGTCGGATTAATGCCGCTTCGCATGCCTGCATTAATACGGCATAGTCTACGCTGTACCCTAAAACATCCGTTCCCATATCTTCGTTGCGCAGCAAGGCATGGCCGAATGTGCCTTGTTGGGAAATATGGACATGGGTAATCGGCGTATATTGGTTTTCGGGAATAGTAATTCCGGCGCGATGGAGTGCTTCCATACTGCTGAAAGATAAGGCGAGCGTGCGCCTGTCGCGGATAACGGTATTTGGGGGACGCATTTCCAAAAGCAAAACCTGTTTGCCTTGGCGGTGCAGCAGCAAAGCGGCCAACATGCCGACCGGACCTGCTCCGATAACGGCAACGGGAGTGTGAATGGGCAGAATATCCATAATCATTCGCAAGGTTGAAACCAGTCGTTATTTTAGCTTATTTCAATTCGTGCTGACCAATAAAAAGGCCGTCTGAAATTTTCAGACGGCCTTTGGATTTAATGTTTGTTTATGTTTGCTTATGCGGCAAAGCGTTTGGCAACTTCGTCCCAGTTAACGATTTCCCAGAAACCTTTCAGGTAGTTCGGGCGGCTGTTGCGGTAATCGATGTAGTAAGCGTGTTCCCACACATCGCAAGTCAGCAGAGGGGTGTTTTCGGTGGTTAACGGAGTAGCTGCGTTGGAAGTGGAAACCAAGTCCAATTCGCCGGCCGGAGTTTTTACCAACCATGCCCAACCTGAACCGAAAGTACCGGCGGCACAGGCATTGAACGCTTCTTGGAACTTCTCAAAGCTGCCCCATTTGGCGTCGATGGCGGCAGCCAGATCGCCGGAAGGTTTGCCTTGACCTTTAGGTGTAAAGCCCAGCCAGTAGAAGGTGTGGTTCCAAGTTTGGGCTGCGTTGTTGAATACGCCGCCTGAAGATTTCTTAACGATTTCTTCCAAAGACAGGTTTTCAAACTCGGTACCTTTGATTTGGTTGTTCAGATTGGTGATGTAGGTTTGGTGGTGTTTGCCGTAGTGGTATTCTAAAGTTTCTTTAGACAGATGCGGTTCCAAAGCATCGATTTCGTAAGGCAGTTGCGGTAATTGGTGTTCCATATCGGTCACTCCTGTTGTGGTTGCTTTTATAGATGGGATTTTTGATTTTGGTAAGGCTCTTCAGCCGCTTACCGCGCTATTTTACCCCGTACTGGTTTAAAAAAACAATAAAACTTGCGTTCGGTTATAATAGCCTACTTTTTGATTGCCCGTTGTTGAGGAGCCGTTATGGATAACTTTGCCGATATGATGCCGTCTGAAGACAGAGAGGTCAGCGCACTGTCGCTGCCGCCGCATTCCATGGAGGCGGAGCAGTCGGTAATCGGCGGTCTGCTTTTAGAAAACAATGCTTGGGATAAAATCGCCGACGTAGTGAGCGGAGAAGATTTTTACCGTCACGAGCATCGTTTGATTTTCCGAACCATCGCGGCGTTGATTAACGAAAGCCGCCCGGCCGACGTGATTACTGTGCAGGAAACATTGGAACGTCGTGAAGAATTGGAAGCGGCAGGCGGTTTCGATTATTTGGTGACTCTGGCACAAAATACACCCTCGGCCGCCAATATCAGACGCTATGCGGAAATCGTTCGCGAGCGTTCCATTATGAGACAGCTTGCCGAAGTCGGAACGGAAATTGCGCGCAGTGCCTACAATCCTCAAGGCAGGGATGCAGGGCAATTGTTGGATGAGGCGGAAAACAAAGTATTCCAAATCGCAGAGAGTACCGCCAAAGCCAAGCAGGGTTTTCTGACTATGCCGACTTTATTGGAAGAAATCGTTCAGCGTATTGAAATGCTGTACAGCCGTGATAATCCTGATGAAATCACCGGTACTTCTACCGGATTTATCGACTTGGATAAAAAAACCTCAGGCTTGCAGCCCGGCGATCTGATTATCGTGGCAGGGCGGCCCTCGATGGGTAAAACGGCTTTCTCCATCAATATTGCAGAACATGTTGCCGTTGAATCCAAATTGCCGGTAGCCGTGTTTTCTATGGAAATGGGCGGTGCGCAGCTGGTGTTGCGTATGCTCGGCTCGGTCGGCAGGCTGGATCAGCATATTCTGAAAACAGGCCGTCTGGAAGACGAGCATTGGGTGCGTTTAAACGAAGCATTTGTAAAGCTTTCCGATGCACCTATGTTTATCGATGAAACACCGGGATTGACGGCACTGGAATTGCGCGCGCGGGCACGTCGTCTTGCACGACAGTTTAACGGGAAATTGGGGTTGATAGTTATCGACTATTTGCAATTGATGTCCGGTTCGGGCAATTCCAATAACCGCGCTGCTGAATTGGGTGAAATTTCACGTTCGTTGAAAGCATTGGCAAAAGAATTGCAGGTTCCGGTTATCGCCTTGTCGCAATTAAGCAGGACCGTTGAGCAGCGTACGGATAAACGTCCGATGATGTCCGATTTGCGCGAATCCGGTGCGATTGAGCAAGATGCTGATTTGATTATGTTTATGTATCGAGATGAGTATTATAATGCCGAATCTCCTATGAAAGGTTTGGCCGAATGTATCATCGGTAAACACCGTAACGGCCCGACCGGAAAAGTGTTTTTAACTTGGATGGGACAATTTACCAAATTTGATAATGCAGCCTACATTCCGGATTCTGCAATGATGGAAGATTGATACAGATTGTCACGCAATGACAAAAAATTATTGAGACTCTTTTGGCAACAAGCATATTGTTGTTTATAATTAAGTAAACATAATTAATATAAAAAGTGGTAGTTTAAATGCTGCCACTTCTTTAAATCACATTACTATAGAAATAACATTTCGGGGTTGGGGTATGCTCATGCGTTTGAGACAAAACGGTTTTACCTTTATGGAGCTGTTGGTTGTCATTATTATTTTTGCAATTATGACAGTCATCGCTCTTCCCAATATGAGCCAATGGATAGCCGCCCGTCGATCAGCGACGCAGGCGGAAAACATGGCCAATCTTTTGCGCTTCGCGCGTTCGGAAGCCGTCAGGCTGAATCTTCCCGTTTACGTTTGTCCCGTTCAAATTAAGAAAGACGGTAATCCAGACCAATATTGCAACGCAGCTTATTCGGGGCAAGGTGTGGCAGCATTTGCCGATGTTAACCGCGACAGGATGTATACGCGCAAAGACGATAAGCCTTTGCGCCATGTTGTAATCAATCCTACTCAAAACAACCGTTTGGATTATATTGTTGAAGCTTATGATTTTGGCAAAGATAAGCCAAAATCGGGCAACAATAAATATCAGGCTTGGATTTTCTTGCCGGACGGAACATTCGGTTATTCCGATGCAAAAGGGCCTAAAACGCCGATTGATTTGGAAAACGTTGGTACTGGCATGATCCGTTTGATTTTAACCGATAAAAAAGCAGAAAACGGCAGTGAAAAACAGGCAAGAGCAACATTGGCAGTCATTGAAAATAACGGCAGAGTGAAAATCTGCCCAAAATACGAGAAAAATCACTCTGATGCCGGTTCCGCTTTGTGCAAACTTCAATTTTAACGGCGTAGCTTTAAAAGAATAACAATTATCAAATAACGGATAATATTATGGATTTTAATAAGGAAAGCAGGATTTTCCCAATAGCGGTAATTCGGGAAGGCCGTCTGAAAACTCAGCAGCAGGGCATGACATTGCTGGAAATCTTGATTGCCATGTTTGTATTGACGGTAGGTGTATTGGCTTTGCTGGCTACCCAGCTGCAAACTGTAGTTGCCGTAAGAGAGGCTGAAGGACAGACAATTGTTGCCCAGGCCGCACAGAATTTGATTGAAGGGATGGCGATTAATCCGGTTTTATGCAAAAACAGTATTCCCGGATGTGAAGATGTTATGCTTCCTGGTGACAGCGATGATTTGATTCGTCGGAGAAATGATGCGTTCCGCCCCCAGTTAAAGGTTAATTCAAAAAGTGAAACATTAAGTTATCGCTTCTCAAACCCTATTAAGGTAAGGTCTTGCAGTAAGAATGCTTGGTGTAAAAAAAATAAAACAGACTTGAATAAGCGCCAGATATTGGAAGATCATTTGGGCAAATTTGAAGATACTTTATTTAAAGGTTTACCGGAAGCGGATATTTACTACATTATATGTAATGATAAATCAGGGGTAAAACCGACCATTAATAATAATGTAATGCAACCTAATTGCAATGGCGGAGCGAAAGACCCGATAAGTATCAAGGTAGCATGGCAACAGAATGTTGAGCGCTCCGATGGAAGCGGCAAGGTTGTTTACAGTTATCAAGTTCGGGTAGCAGAATAATGATGAAGCAAAAATATACCAAAAACGTCATAGCACCTTGCAAAGACAAAACCGCAATGTCGGGTTTCAGCTTGATTGAATTTCTGATTGCCAGTGCATTAAGTGTGATTGTGCTGATTGCTGTCGGAACGGGATATTTATCTTCTCGTAAATTGAATGATGGCACTAATTCCCGTTTAGCCGTGCAACAGGATTTGCGTCATGCTTCCAATATGATTGTTCGCGATGCACATATGGCGGGTTTGTTTGGTTGTTTCAACATGTCGTCGCGCATGAGGGCAGATATCGTTGATAATCAGAGCAGTGCTCAAGAAGCATTTAGATTGGCAGGTTCTACCGATTACCTGATTCCTGTTAAAGAAATTCCTGCAGGTCAATTTTCTGTTAGCGGATTTATTCCTAATTCTCCTGTGTTGGTTTTCCGCTATGGCGTGGGCACGGGATCTATCAATAATCTGACTGAGGATATTCCTGACAATGCACCTTTGGTTTACGGTAATTGCAATAAATTGGTGAGACCGGCAGCTGACGGCACGGCAGGTGTTGACTTGCAGACGGTATCGGCAGCGTTGGGAGCTACCGGACAAATACATGATATTTCCGTGATGCGATATGTGGTTCATGCTTATGCAACAGGAACGGTGGGAGGACAACCAGGGTTATATAGATTCCGATTGGAAAATGGAAATCGTTGGGGATCGCCTCAATTATTGATGAAGCCCAAAGAGATACCTCCATCAATACGGACTTCAAATGATGAAGATCGTATATTGGAGATGTCGATGGAGTATGTTTACGTAAGTAATTGTCCTGATGGTCATGGACTGTCAGAAAGGTTTGAATACACGACGACCTTAAAAAACAGTATTTCTGGTGCAACAACTTCAACCGTACCTGCAAATCAGACGGCTTCTCCGGCAATGGTAAGCATCACCATCAAAGAAAAAGAAAATGGAATAGAGACTAAGGATACGTTTATTTACAATATTGATGCTTCATTGAAAGGGGGGAATGTATGCGCAGAACGAACATTCTAAAAACAGGCCGTCTGAAATCCAAACAGCAAGAACAGGGGTTTACGCTGTTTATCGTGATGATGGTAATGATTTTGGTGGCGTTTTTGGTGGTTGCGGCTACACAATCCTACAATACAGAGCAGCGTATCGGTGTGAACGATGCAGATAGAAAATTTGCTTTGGAATTGGCAGAGGCTGCATTACGTAAGGGAGAGAATGACATTGTCGATTTTGAAGCGGTAACATTCAGAGCAGATTGTCAAGACGGATTATGTGCATCGGCAGGCTCCGCAGCAGTTGTTGTCAACAATCTGACGATTGAAGCAGAGACGGGGAATACCCCTGCCTGGAAGCGTATGTGTGATTCCAAGCTTTGTATAGAAACCAATGGTAGAATATATGAAACGGCAGCCAAATTTTCCAGCAAAAAGCCGCGTTACATTATTGAATATATTAGAACTCAGGACGACGGAGCGGTTATTTTCCGAGTAACTTCCAGAGCATGGGGAAGAAATAAAAATACGGTGGTAACACTCCAATCTTATGTTCAGGTAGGTTGATATGCATTTCGACAATAAAAAAATTAATACACGGGGATTTACGCTGCCTGAAATGATGGTGGTGGTGGGGATTATTGCTATTCTGTCTATGATTGCCATTCCCGTTTATACTGGCTATTTGGAAAAAGGCCGTCTGACCATGGCTCAGGCGGAGTTGATGGATTTGAATAATGTTATCCGGCTTGATCGTGTTAGAAATCCCGGAAAGAGCAATATTCATGCTGAATACTCGGGAAGCGAGTTGGCAAAAAAATTTAGAGTCCATCCCAAAGTTGCCGAATATTACGATATTTCTGTTGCACCACCGGGTAATACGGCAGCAAAAAGCACACCGGCTTACTATTTGTTGGCTGTGCCGAATGCCAAATCGGGATACAGTAAAGCGGTTTGGATGAAAAGCACCGGTGAAGTCTACCGTTGTGATTCCGCAGACAGCGCCAGAAATTTTGAAACCTCCGGTAAATGTGAGCGTGTGGGTGGAGCTGAATAGTTTGCAAACCGGGATATAGAATTAAATCTGTTTTCGTAATATAAAAGGCCGTCTGAAAATTTCAGACGGCCTCTTATATTAAACGATTCAAATTAATTTAAGTTTTCTCAACAACGCTTCGCTGCCGGTTTTGACCAAATGATAAGTTTCATCAAAGTCTCCGGTATACCAAGGATCGGGAACCATTTGATAGCCTGATTCTGGTATTAAATCGGTAAGCTTGAAGATTTTATCAGGGTGCAGACCAAACAGTTTTTCGAGGTCTGCCAGATTGTTGTCGTCCATTGCAACCAAAAAATCATATTCGGCGAAATCGCTTTGTTTTACTTGGCTGCTGATAAAACCTTGTGTGGAGATATTGTGTTTTTGCAAGGCGGCCAATGTGCCGCGGTGCATATTTTCACCATTGTGCCAGCCTGATGTGCCTGCGCTGTCGGTTTGGATACGGTGGCCGATTCCCGATTCTTCGGCTATGTGCCGGCACACATATTCCGCCATAGGCGAGCGGCAGATATTGCCTAAGCATACAAAAAGAATTTTATAGGCCGACATTAGGCTTCCTCTGCAAAAAGCGGATTGTGTCCCGGCAGCTTCAAGGCTTGAGCGTAGTTTGGCAGTTCGTCCTGATCATGTAGAACGTCATGCAGCAGACGGATATTTTCCACGCGGCATTCCATCATTAAATCGAGAAAATCGCGTTGCACGGTTTCGATGCGTTCGGAAGGAGAAAGCGGCCATGAGAAGACTTGGGGTTGCAGTTCAAACTGGCTGTCTGTGGCGTTGAAGCCGAATAAAAGCTGACCGTCTTGGGAAGCCATGACAACACCTACACGCGGACTTTGCAGGCGGATAGCACGGATGGCGTTAGTGGCAAATACGTCTAAAGCCATACGTAATCGCATATGGTTGCCTTCGGTGAGTGCGCAAAGCGGTGTTGCCGGACTTAGAGGGTTGGTAAATAAGGTAAGGCCGGGCTGGCTTAATGCCTGCTGCCATACTTGCATTAAAGGTAATGCGGCTTCGCGCAGGTTGCCATTGAGTGCGTCGATTATGGATGCATCGCCGTAACCTAAAGCATATAAGACATGTACGGATTGGTCGGAGGGAATGTTTAATGTTTGTACGGCGTTGAGTTTCTGAGCCAATTCTTCGGCGGCAGATTGATGGAGCTTGGCGTTAAACCATTGGCCGGCATTGATTTCGGCTAATTGTTTGGATGTAACCAATGACGGCAGCCAATTCGCGCGCTCTAATATTCTCAAGTGGGGGTAGTTGGCCAAGCAGGCTGAGATTTCCACAGAAGGCGCGGATAGAGGCAGTGAGATTTCTTGATTGCAGCCGGCTACCAGCACAACAGGCAAGGCAAACCATTGGACTTCGTTTTCTTCTTTGGCCTGCAATACGGAATCCAATGCATTCAGCAGAGCGCGGTAGGATTCGGAATTGGGAGCCATGCTCATGGCCACAGACAGATTCAAGTAGAAATTTTGCTTCAACATCATGTAGATTTCGGCGTGAAGCGACTCTTCTGCCAATTTGCGTTGTGCCCCGGATTGGTTGGCGGCAATGTGTCCGGCGTGTACCAGCAATTGGTTTTTGACCGGATCGGTAGGATAGGGGCGTGAGTCAGGTAGTGTGTGTTGCGGATTGCTCATCGTATTTCTCGGCTGCATTTAAATAGAAAGAGAGATTATATCAATATCAGGCCGTCTGAAAAGTTTTCAGACGGCGATAAGGTTTGTTGATGGACACCCAAATAAGATTCAAGCAGTTTGCTGTTGCAGATGCGGGGGGAGTGGATTGGGGAAATGTTGTTGCTGTGCTATAATCCTGCCCATTTGATTTTAATTTTCGATAAGGCTTGAATAATGATTTCTACTAACGGCATTACCATGCAGTTCGGCGCGAAGCCGCTGTTTGAAAATGTGTCTGTGAAATTCGGCGAAGGCAACCGCTATGGCTTGATCGGCGCCAACGGATCGGGGAAATCCACCTTTATGAAGATTTTGGGTGGGGATTTGGAGCAAACCAGCGGAGAGGTGGCGATTGAGCACGGTGTCCGTTTGGGTAAATTGCGCCAGGATCAGTTTGCTTACGAAGATATGCGCGTGTTGGATGTCGTATTGATGGGGCACACGGAAATGTGGGCGGCGATGACCGAGCGTGATGCGATTTATGCGAATTTGGAAGCGACGGAGGACGATTACATGCGTGCCGCCGATTTGGAAGCCAAGTTTGCCGAATATGACGGTTATACAGCCGAAGCGCGTGCAGCGGAATTGTTGAGCGGTGTCGGTATTTCCGAAGAGCTGCATAACGCCACCATGAGCGAAGTCGCCCCCGGCTTCAAGCTGCGCGTGTTGTTGGCACAGGCTCTGTTTTCCAAACCCGATGTATTACTGCTCGACGAGCCGACCAATAATTTGGACATCAATACCATCCGTTGGCTTGAAGGTGTGTTGAACCAGTATGATTCAACGATGATCATTATTTCCCACGACCGCCACTTCTTAAATGAAGTATGTACTCACATGGCGGATTTGGATTACAACACCATCACCATTTATCCCGGCAATTACGACGACTATATGCTTGCCTCGGCTCAGGCGCGCGAGCGTACCATGAAAGACAATGCCAAAGCCAAAGAAAAGCTGCAGGAATTACAAGAATTCGTCGCACGCTTCTCTGCCAACAAATCCAAAGCCCGTCAGGCGACCAGCCGCTTGAAACAGGCAGATAAAATTAAAGCGGAAATGGTGGAAGTAAAGCCTTCTACCCGCCAAAATCCCTACATCCGATTCGAGAGCGATGAGAAATCAAAACTCCACCGTCAGGCGGTTGAAGTGGAGGGTTTGAGTAAGCGTTTTGAAACCCAACTGTTTAAAAACTTGAATTTCATTTTGGAAGCCGGGGAGCGTTTGGCGATTATCGGTCCGAACGGTGCCGGTAAATCAACTTTACTGAAATTGCTGGCAGGTGCATATAACCCTGAATACAGCGAAGGCGTACAAGCGGATAGCGGCACGATCAAGTGGGCTGAAAAAGCGCAAATCGGTTACTACCCGCAAGATCATGAAAATGATTTTGATGTCGATATGGACTTGACCGAATGGATGCGTCAATGGGGTCAGGAGGGTGACGACGAGCAAGTGATCCGCGGTACACTGGGCCGTTTGTTGTTTGGCAGTAATGATGTGGTGAAAAAAGTCAAAGTGCTGTCGGGCGGAGAGAAAGGCCGCATGCTTTACGGCAAACTGTTGTTGCTGAAGCCAAACGTGCTGATTATGGACGAACCAACCAACCATATGGATATGGAAAGTATCGAATCCTTGAATATGGCATTGGAAAAGTATAACGGAACATTGATTTTCGTTTCACACGA
The DNA here is from genome assembly GCF_900638685.1 of Neisseria weaveri. Classification (NCBI taxonomy): domain Bacteria; kingdom Pseudomonadati; phylum Pseudomonadota; class Betaproteobacteria; order Neisseriales; family Neisseriaceae; genus Neisseria; species Neisseria weaveri. The sequence goes on from NZ_LR134533.1 coordinate 2,175,677, forward strand.
CCGTCAATTCGTGTCTTCTTTGGCCACTCAAATTATCGAGCTGGACGGTAAAGGCGGTTACGAACATTATTTGGGCGATTACGAAAGCTATCTGGAGAAAAAAGGCTTGGCATAAGCCGGTGCCTTTTAGAAAAGAGGCCGTCTGAAAATTCAGACGGCCTCTTTCTTTTTAAGAAAAATCAATTATTCAAAAACTTTCAATATCAAGCAATGCATAATATAAATTTATTTCGCATAAATAATTCATTTTTTAAGGCAAATCATCTAATTTTGACCTGTATCAAAAAGCTAAAGCAGTTTTTATCTATAATGAAATCCAATAATTTAATAATAAGTCTGAATAGGAACAAAATTATGGAGCTGATTAACGAGTTATTGAAATCGACTATGGGGATTTTATCGTTATTCACCATTACATTTATTATTGCAATGGCGATTTTTTTATTTTTCTGGGTGAAAAAACAAGCAGATAAAAAGCCTGGAAACTGATTTCTCTTTCCTCTTGATGTGTGTGTGTTTGGGTGTGGCCGAGGTCACCCCCTTTTTTTTTGGACATTTGAATTGTATTAATCTGTATTTGAAGTCTTATTCTTATATAGAGTTGTTTCGTTAAGCATGCTGGTTTAACATATCCCGCTGGCAAGTCAGATTCTATAAAGGTAAGAAACATGAGTGGGACAGAAAATATTTCAGCGGCATCCAAAGCCGCTATTTTGGCGGAAGCTCTGCCTTATATCCGCCGTTTTTCCGGTAAAACCGTTGTGATCAAATACGGCGGTAATGCCATGATCGAGCCGCATTTGAAGGAAGGTTTTGCCAAAGATGTGGTTTTGCTGAAGTTGGTCGGCATCAATCCGGTTATTGTGCACGGCGGCGGGCCGCAAATTAATGAAATGTTGGAAAAAGTCGGCAAAGAAGGCACATTCGTACAAGGGATGCGTGTCACTGATGGAGAAACCATGGATATTGTTGAAATGGTTTTGGGCGGACACGTCAATAAAGAAATTGTTTCACTGCTTAATCTGCACGGAGGCAATGCAGTCGGCGTAACCGGCCGGGACGGTCATTTTATCAAGGCGAAAAAACTGTTTATCAATACGCCGGAGCGAAACGGAGTGGATATCGGGCAAGTGGGTATTGTCGAAAGCATTGATTGCACCTTGATTAAAGGTATGGTCGAGCGCGGCTACATTCCTGTTGTTGCCCCCATCGGCGTCGGCCGTCAAGGCGAAGCATTCAATATTAATGCTGATTTGGTGGCAGGAAAATTGGCGGAGGAGCTGAATGCGGAAAAGCTGCTGATGATGACCAATATTACCGGTGTGATGGATAAAGAAGGTAATCTGCTGACTAACCTGACGCCGAAACGTATTGACGACTTGATTGCAGACGGAACGCTTTACGGCGGCATGTTGCCGAAAATCAGCTCTGCTGTAGAAGCTGCCGTGAACGGCGTAAAAGCCACGCATATCATCGATGGTAGGGTGCCGAATGCTTTATTGCTGGAAATCTTTACAGACAGCGGTATCGGTTCAATGATTTTAGGCTCGGAATAATTTCTATATCTCGATTTTGAGCATTAATTTGAAAGAGGCCGTCTGAATTTTCAGACGGCCTCTTTATGCTCGATTAAAGATTATCGGAGCAGATTGTTCATTATGCAAGTATTTGACTGAAAATATAGATTATTGCTTTTGTAAAATAGAAAAAAAGGATTTTTAGGATTATAATCCGTTAAGTAGGGAATGAATTTTGAAATATTCTGCTTAATTGCTTGAAGCAGGGTGTAGGCAGGATATTTTATTTAATAGTCATACCTTGTTAGAAAAATTGAAACGATTAGGAGAATTGGTTTTATGTTTGATTTTGCCCAACATAAATCAGAGTTGCGTCAGGCTGTTACGGCAGCGTACAGACGAAATGAGGCTGAAGCGGTAGCCGATATGCTGAAACAGGCGGAGATGAGTGCGGAAGAAAAAAACGCCGCTGCCGCTCTTGCCCGCCGTTTGGTTACGCAGGTTCGTGCGAACCGTACCAAAGCCAGCGGTGTGGATGCGCTGATGCACGAATTCTCTTTGTCGAGCGAGGAAGGCGTGGCTTTGATGTGCCTGGCTGAAGCTTTATTGCGTATTCCGGATAATGAAACGCGTAATAAATTGATTCAGGATAAATTGGCCGGTGCGGATTGGAAAAGCCATCTGAATAACAGCCCGTCTTTGTTTGTGAATGCGGCGGCTTGGGGTTTGTTGATTACCGGTAAATTGACAGCGGCAACAGACGAGAAAAGCATGGGTATGGCGTTGACGCGTATGTTGGGTAAGGGCGGTCAGCCTTTGATCCGAAAAGGCGTTGATTATGCAATGCGCCTGCTCGGTAAACAGTTTGTAACCGGACAGACTATCGAAGAAGCACTGCAAAACGGTAAAGAGCGGGAAAAACTGGGCTACCGTTTTTCCTTCGATATGTTGGGCGAAGCGGCAATGACTCAGGAAGATGCCGACCGATATTATCAAGATTACGTCAATGCCATCCACGCAATCGGTAAAGATGCGGCTAATGCCGGTGTTTATGAGGGTAACGGTATTTCCGTGAAGCTGTCGGCGATTCATCCGCGTTATTCACGCGCGCAGTATGACCGTGTAATGGGCGAACTGCTGCCGCGCTTGAAAGAGCTGTTTGTCTTGGCAAAACAATACAATATCGGTTTGAACATCGATGCAGAAGAAGCCAATCGTTTGGAGTTGTCTTTGGATTTGATGGAGGCTTTGGTTTCCGACCCTGACTTGGCTGGCTATAACGGAATCGGTTTTGTAGTTCAGGCCTATCAAAAGCGTTGCCCGTTTGTAATTGATTATTTGATTGATTTGGCGCGTAGAAATAATCAGAAGTTGATGATCCGTTTGGTAAAAGGTGCGTATTGGGACAGTGAAATCAAATGGGCGCAGGTTGATGGTTTGGAAGGCTATCCTGTTTACACGCGCAAAGTACACACCGACGTTTCTTATTTGGCTTGTGCGCGTAAGTTGTTAGCTGCGCAAGATGCGGTTTTTCCGCAGTTTGCTACGCATAATGCTTATACTTTGGCAGCCATTTATGAAATGGGTAAAGGAAAAGATTTTGAACACCAATGCCTGCACGGTATGGGTGAGACTTTGTACGACCAAGTGGTCGGTCCGCAAAATTTAGGCCGTAGGGTGCGTATTTATGCGCCTGTCGGTACGCATGAAACTTTATTGGCCTATTTGGTCCGCCGTTTGTTGGAAAACGGTGCGAACTCCTCATTTGTTAATCAAATTGTGGATGAGAAAGTCAGTATTGATGATTTGATTAAGTGTCCTTTGGAAACGGCGGCACAAACGCAAGGAACGATGCATGCCGCTTTGCCTTTGCCACGTAATCTTTATGGTAAAGGCCGTCTGAATTCCCAAGGCTTGGATTTAAGCAATGAGTTTGTTTTAAAACAATTGCAGCAGGATATGAATGAAGCTGCAAACCAAACTTGGCATGCAGAATCTGTTGCGGCGGTTCCGGTAGAAAACCGACAGCCGCATGCAGTTAAAAATCCTGCGGATCATCACGATGTTGTCGGTCAAGCCGCATTTATTCAGACGGCCTCTATTGCAAACGTTATTGGAGCGGCAAAAGCAGCGGAGCGGGAATGGGCCGGAAAAATGCCGTCTGAACGGGCGGAGTGTTTGCGCCGTTTTGCCGATTTATTGGAAAGCCATACTCCCGCATTGATGATGCTGGCGGTACGGGAAGCCGGTAAAACTTTGAATAACGCGATTGCCGAGGTTCGGGAAGCGGTGGACTTCTGCCGTTATTATGCGAATGAAGCAGAGACAACGTGTTCAGGCCGTTTGCCGGTCGGAACGATTGTGGCCGTCAGCCCGTGGAATTTCCCGTTGGCGATTTTTATCGGAGAAGTGGTAGCGGCTTTGGCTGTGGGCAATACTGTGGTTGCCAAGCCTGCGGAACAAACCAGTTTGATTGCACATTATGCCGTCCGTTTGCTGCATTCTGCAGGTGTTCCTACCAATGTTTTGCAGTTGGTGTTGGGCGCAGGCGAAGCGGGTGCGGCGTTAACTCAGGATGATCGTATTAACGGCGTCATCTTTACCGGTTCGACCGAAGTGGCCAAGTTGATTAATCAATCTTTGGCAAAACGCGAAGACAATCCGGTGTTGATTGCAGAAACAGGCGGTCAAAATGCCATGATTGTCGACAGCACGGCTTTGGCTGAGCAGGTTTGTATGGATGTATTGAATTCGGCTTTTGACAGTGCCGGTCAGCGTTGTTCCGCATTGCGCGTGTTATGTGTGCAAGAAGATGTTGCCGACCGAATGTTGAAAATGATTAAAGGTGCGATGCGCGAATTGCGTGTCGGTAATCCTATCGATTTGAAAACCGATGTCGGCCCCGTTATCGATATGGAAGCGCAGCAAAATCTGTTGTCACATATCAACCGAATGAAAGGCGTGGCTAAGGCTTATCACGAAATTGCATTGCCCGAAAATGCCGAAAATTCAACTTTTGTTGCGCCGATTTTATTTGAGTTAAACAACTTAAACGATTTGCAGCGCGAAGTATTCGGCCCCGTTTTACATGTTGTGCGTTATCGTGCCAACCAGCTGGATAGTCTGATAGATCAAATCAACAGCAAAGGTTACGCGCTTACACACGGTATTCACAGCCGCATCGACAGTACAATCGAGCATATCAGCCGCCGTATTGAAGCCGGTAATATTTATGTTAACCGCAATATTGTGGGGGCAGTAGTTGGTGTTCAGCCGTTCGGAGGACACGGTTTGTCGGGAACAGGGCCTAAAGCAGGCGGTGCCTTCTATCTGCAGCGCTTGAGTCAAGGTAAACATTGGGAGATTCCTGCGGTATCCAAACCGGGCGTAGCAGAGGAAAAATATTTGGCTGTTTTGGAAAACTTAATGCGCCAAATGGGTTTTTCCCATGAGCAAAAGGTTCAGTTGGGCGGCCTGATGGGACAAGCTAGAGTGCATAATTTACGTGAGGCTGAGCAGATGTTGCCGGGGCCGACGGGGGAATACAACTGTGCACGTTGGCATGCGCCTAAGCAGATTTGGCTGTATGGCGGCAATATCGAACAATCTTTTGCTGCTTGGATTGCTTTGGCGGCAGCTGGTGTGAAAGTTATTGTTAATCAAAACCATCCTTTGGCAATTTGGCGTGAGCATTCAGACGGCCTGTTAACCGTCAGCACTCAAAATATTCCGGCTGGTATCAGCCATTTGATTGCTTTGGAAGCTCTGGACATTGAGCTGAAACAGCAGATTGCCTTGCAGGACGGGGCCATTATTAAAGTGCTGGATGCAACATCGGGCTTGGATATACTGCAAGTGTTCGAGGAGGTTAGTTTGAGTGTAAATACTACTGCTGCAGGCGGTAATGCAAGTTTGATGGCGATGTCTGAAGTTTGATTGGGCTGAACCGTAAGATCGGAAGCAATAAGATATTGCTTCCGATTTTTTTTAATGTTTTTGTTTGGGTATAGACCGGAAAAACATCAAATCAGGTTGTAAAGATAAATAAAAAAACAGCAGACTTTTATGAAAAAAGTCTGCTGTTTTTTTAAAACTTGGTGCCCAGGAGAAGACTCGAACTTCCACACCCGTTAGGATACTAGCACCTGAAGCTAGCGCGTCTACCAATTCCGCCACCTGGGCTTTGTATTTTTAAATTTTTAAACCGATGTTTTCAAAATGATTATATATAAAATAATTTTTTGGTGCCCAGGAGAAGACTCGAACTTCCACACCCGTGAGGATACTAGCACCTGAAGCTAGCGCGTCTACCAATTCCGCCACCTGGGCTTTGCTTTAATTTTTACTTTCGGTTAAAGTGTCAAAGCTTGTCGCTAAAACAAGACGCAAATTATATATTTAAATAAAAGATTGTCAACCATACAGATGAAAAAAAGTTCTAAATTATTGAGTGTTCGAAAAAAAGAAAATATTCGGAAAAATGATCCGTTTCTTGAGAGAGAGAAACAAAAATATGAATTCCCGCTGCCCAGCCGTGAATGGATTATCCAAATTTTGGAAAGAGAAGGCGTACCGCTGAAAATTTCGGCATTGGCGGCAAAATTGGATATTACGGATTCGGAAGATGAGTTTTTCGAGCGCCGTATCAAAGCAATGGCCAGAGATGGTCAGGTGCTGATTAACCGGCGTGGTGCAGTGTGCGTAGCTGAAAAATTAGATTTGGTAAAATGCCGTGTCGAAGCACATAAAGACGGTTTTGGTTTTGCGGTTCCGCTGGATTCCGGCGAAGGAAGCGATTTAGTACTTTATGAGCGCCAGATGCGCGGCGTCATGCACGGTGATACTGTAATGGTGCGACCGGCCGGGTTTGATCGCAGAGGCCGTCGCGAAGGTCAGGTTTTGGAAATTGTCGAAAGAGGCAATAAACAGGTTGTCGGCCGTTTTTACATCGAACGCGGCGTCGCAATTTTAGAGCCGGCCGATAAGCGTCTGACACAAAGTATTGTATTGGAGCCGGAGAGTCTGGCAGGATTTGAACCAAAATCCGGTCAGGTTGTGGTTGGTGAAATTGAGATCTATCCCGATAACCACAGGCCTGCAGTTGCCAAGCTGACCGAAGTATTGGGGGAATATGCGGACAGCGGCATGGAAATAGAAATCGCTGTAAGAAAACACCAGCTTCCCCATCAGTTTAGCGAAGCATGTTTGAGAGCTGCCGACAGAATTCCCAGTGAAGTAACGAAGCGCGATTGGTTAGGGCGGGTTGATTTAAGGGATATTCCCTTGGTGACGATAGACGGTGAAACTGCCCGTGATTTTGATGATGCGGTGTATGCGGAGAAACAAGGCCGCAATTACCGTTTGATTGTTGCCATTGCAGATGTAAGCCATTATGTCCGCCCGGGAGATGCAATCGATACGGATGCTGTTGAGCGTACGACCAGTGTGTATTTCCCCCGCAGGGTGATTCCGATGTTACCCGAAAAACTCTCCAACGGTATTTGTTCGCTGAATCCTAATGTAGACCGCTTGTGTATGGTTTGCGATATGGTGGTAACTTATGCGGGCAACATCAAGGAATATGAATTTTATCCTGCTGTGATGCGCTCCCAAGCCCGACTGACTTACAACCAAGTTTGGAACTGGATTGAATCCGGTGAGGAACATGATTTAAAACCGCAAATCGATACCTTGTACAAACTGTTTAATATTCTGCAGAAAAAACGTTCGCAACGCGGCGCGATGGAGTTTGACAGCGTTGAAACTCAAATGTTGTTTAACGATCAGGGAAAAATCGACCGCATTGTGCCGGTTGTCCGCAATGACGCGCATAAGTTGATTGAAGAATGTATGTTGGCGGCCAATGTGTGTGCGGCAGATTTTCTGCTTAAAAATAAGCATACTGCCTTATTTAGAAACCATTTGGGCCCGACAGATGAAAAATTGGCAGTATTAAGGGAGCAGCTGGGTTTGCTCGGTTTGAGTTTGGGAGGCGGGGAAAAGCCGTCGCCGAAAGATTACGCCGAGTTAGCCGAAAAAATCAAAGACCGCCCGGATAGAGAGCTGTTGCAGGTGATGTTGTTGCGTTCAATGCAGCAGGCTATGTACGAACCGCATAACGAAGGGCATTTCGGTTTGGCATATGAGGCGTATGCGCACTTTACTTCGCCGATTCGCCGTTATCCTGATCTGACTGTACACAGGGCGATTAAGGCTGTATTGAACCATGAAACTTATCAGCCCGAGTCTTGGCAAAAATTGGGCGTGAATTGCTCCTTGAATGAGCGACGTGCGGATGATGCTTCCAGAGACGTTGAAAACTGGCTGAAAACTTATTATATGCAGGATAAGTTGGGCGAAGTTTTCCAAGGTCGGGTATCCAGCCTGTCAAATTTCGGGGTGTTTGTTACTTTAGATGACATTTATATCGAAGGCTTGGTTCATATCAGCGATTTGGGGGAGGATTATTTCAACTTCCGTCCTGAAGTGATGGCCATTGAAGGCGAGCGTAGCGGCGTTTCTTTCCGCATAGGCGATAGCGTAGTGATTAAAGTGGTTCGTGCCGATTTGGATACGGGTAAAATTGACTTTACTTTAATCAGCGGTGGACAAAAGCGTAAAAAGAGTGCGTCTAAGGCTGAAGTTTTCAAAAAGAAACGAAGCCGTTCCACTGAAAACCGCAGAACGCGCAAGTCTGAAGAAGCTGGAAAGCCTCCTCGTAAAGCCAAGCGTAAGAAACACAAATAGCCGATCTCCGGTTTGTTGATCATTGAAGAATTGAAAAGGCCGTCTGAAATTTCAGACGGCCTTTTGATTTTAGATAATGGCGATTGAAATGGTTGCCGACTTATTTACCCCAAATAGATTGAACTCCGTCTTTTAAAATGTTTAACACCGGGTCGGCAGCGTATTCATCTAAATAAATAAAATTCAACGGTAAGGTTTGGCGGTAATCTTCCAGCATAACAATAGGTTTGCCACTTTTGCAGGCGGATAATGCTTTATGCTCCGGCACCATTGCCACGCCCACGCCCTCGCAGACCAAATCAATGATGGTTTGCGGATAATCGCAGACAATCTGTTGTTTCGGCGAAATATTATGTTGGCGCCAAAAACGCTGCATATATTTGCGGCTGCTGGAAACTACCGACATTTCAATCCAAGCGTAACGTTCCAAGCTGCAAGGCAGGTCTTTCAATATTGTTTCAGCATCTCTTTGGTGGCAAATCAGGGAATAATGGATGTCTTCCAAAAAGATGTTTCTCAAACCCCGATGGGTAACCGGGCCTAAAAAGAAACCGCCGTGAAGCTGCTTTTCCAGAATGCGTTGTTCGATTTCGCCACTCATCCCGTATTGGATATGTAGTTGCAAATTGGAATTGTCTGCCAATATCTTTCGGGTTAGGGCGGTGATTTTTTCAGGAGGTGCGGGATGGATCAAACCCAATTCAGCTGTTGCAATATAGTGTTGCGACAAAGTTTTGGCAAAACAATCCAATTGGTGATGATGTTGCAGCAGAGTTTCCGCCTCGGGGAGAAAAGCTTCTCCGGCAATCGTCAGCATCATGCCGCTGGCTGTTCGGGTAAACAGTGCCACATCCAATTTTTTTTCCAAAGCTTTGATTTGTGCTGAAACCGCAGGCTGGGAAAGATGCAGCCTTTCTGCCGCTTGGGTTAAGTTTCCGGTATGGGCAACCGTTGTAAAGGTTTTAAGTAAGGTATAATCCATAGTTTTCTTAATATATTTACATCAGCTGTACCTTAATAAAGCTTATTTGTTTTAAAGGCAAGCCCGAGAATGTGGCAGTTGATGATTATTGAGTCGGCATATTTTAAATATATTTATATATATCAATATATTATAAATAGGTATCAGAAAAACGGATTGAAGCTATTAGAAAATAAAATTGGTCAATGTGTAAAATTTTCATTTTAATGACGCTACATTTTTTAACAACCGTTTCCATTTTGCGACAAGTATCGGAATAATAACAGCAATAAAGTTGCTGTGGTTGTAAAATTATGTCTGCCGGGGCAGTTTGACCGGTTGAGCGTCGGGTTGGAGACATGAGCTTCCGTATCCGGCGTTGTGCAGGATTAAAACAAGGAGAAGAAAAACATGGATAAACAGACAGCCGAACGGGTATTAAAACACCCGAAATTCCGTCAAATGGCGCGTCAGAAAGCCCTTATCGGTTGGGGTTTTTCTGCCGTTATCTTTTTTATGTACGTCATTTATATTTGGATGATCGGTACATCACCCGAAATCTTCGGGCATCCCGTTTCAGAAGGCAGCATTACCACTTGGGGTATTTATGCCGGCTTATTCGTGATTGTCTTTTCATTCATTACCACCGGTATCTATGTAAGCATTGCCAACGGTAAATTCGAAGACATGACCAAAGACGTCGTACGCGAAGCTCAGGGAGAATAAGCATGAATAAATTATTAATTACCGCAGCTGCTCTCTTGGCTTCCGGCAGCGTTTGGGCGGATGCCTTCACCGGCGAAGTTCAAAAACAACCTTTAAACATCGCGGCCATCGTGATGTTCCTGATTTTCGTCGGCGGCACCCTGTTTATTACCAAATGGGCTGCCAAGCAAAACAAATCCACCAAAGACTTCTACACTGCCGGCGGCGGTATTTCCGGCTTCCAAAACGGCTTGGCGATTGCCGGCGACTACATGTCTGCCGCGTCGTTTTTGGGTATTTCCGCCATGGTGTACACCACCGGTTACGACGGCCTGATCTACTCCACCGGCTTCTTGGTGGGCTGGCCGATTGTATTGTTCCTCGTGGCCGAACGCTTGCGTAACTTGGGTAAATTTACGTTCTCCGACGTAGTTGCCTACCGTCTGAAACAAAAACCCGTGCGCGTGTTTGCGGCCAGCGGTTCGCTGTTGGTGGTGATTCTGTATCTGATCGCGCAAGTTGTGGGTGCGGGCAAACTGATTCAGTTGCTGTTCGGCATGAGCTACACTTCCGCGGTGATTATCGTGGGCGCGCTGATGGTGGCGTATGTATTGTTCGGCGGTATGTTGGCAACCACTTGGGTGCAAATCATTAAAGCCGTTCTGCTGCTGTCCGGTGCGACTTTCATGGCGTTCATGATTCTGAAAGCCAGCGGCTTCAGCTTGGAAGGCATGTTCCTGAAAGCTACCGAAATCCACGAAAAAGGTACGGCGATTATGGCGCCGGGCGGCTTGGTGTCCAACCCGATCGACGCGCTCTCGTTGGGCTTGGCGTTGATGTTCGGTACCGCCGGTCTGCCGCACATTCTGATGCGTTTCTTCACCGTACCCGATGCCAAAGAAGCACGTAAATCGGTATTCGTTGCTACCGGCTTTATCGGCTACTTCTACCTGCTCACTTTCGTCATCGGTTTCGGCGCGATCATCTTCGTTACCAAAGACAACCCGCAATTCTTCACCACTATGGTAAACGAAGGCAAAACCGTAGTCGAAATGATCGGCGGTACCAACATGGCGGCGGTTCACCTGTCCGGCGCATTGGGCGGCAACCTGTTCTTGGGCTTCATTTCAGCCGTAGCATTCGCCACCATTTTGGCGGTAGTGGCCGGTTTGACCCTCTCCGGTGCGTCTGCGGTGAGCCACGACTTGTATTCTTCTGTAATCCGCGAAGGCAAAGCCACTCAAGAAGAAGAAATGCGCGTATCCCGCTTGGCTACTTTGGGCTTGGGCGTTCTGGCGATTGTGTTGGGCATTGCGTTTGAAAACCAAAACGTAGCGTTTATGGTGGGCTTGGCGTTCGCGCTGGCTGCTTCGGCCAACTTCCCGATTCTGGCTTTGTCGATGTTCTGGAAAGGCCTGACGACACGCGGCGCGGTGATCGGCGGTTTCTTGGGCTTGTTGGTTGCTTTTGTGCTGATTATCTTAGGCCCGACCGTTTGGGTGAAAGTGCTGCACAACAAAGAAGCCATCTTCCCGTACAGCAACCCTGCCTTGTTCTCAATTCCGCTGGCCTTTATCGCAGCTTGGTTCTTCTCGATTACCGACAAATCGAAACAGGCCGAATTGGATAAAGCAGGCTTCGAAGCTCAATATGTACGCTCGATGACCGGTATCGGCGCGGCTGAAGCCAGCGACCACTAATCGGGCATGATCAGTCATAACGTTTAAAGCAATGGCTTGATTAAAAAGGCCGTCTGAAATTTCAGACGGCCTTAGTTTTATTTTCTTTATTTATTGCAATACAAAGTAAAGCCAAATGGCGGTGTCAATAGAGAGTCTTGATTTTGATGGATTTGATAACAGACTCAATAGATTGGAATGTCTTTATTGATACGATCTGAGTTAAGGCATAGGCCGTCTGAATTTTCAGACGGCCTAAGCTTTTTTCACTGTAAAACAATTTTGCATAAACAGAACCAGAGATAGCGATTAGGAAGCCGGTCAATTTGATTGAAGATAGTTTATGTGTATATGCTGGTTCTGACTAAGGGGGGAGGCCGTCTGAAATTTCAGACGGCCTCTTGGTTTTTCATAAAAGCAGGAGACGGATACTGTTTGCATAGTGGCATATTAATTGCATGGTAATGCTATGTATTTAAAAAAGAAATGCCTGAATTTCGGGCTGATTCTCATGATATTTGCAACTAAACTTGTGATTTATTTGATAAATATAAATATCGTGATTAATTATGTTAATATATTAACCTTATATTAACTATCATTATTTGTTTTTAAGTGACAATAAATGTCATTTTAGTTACTTTTTATTTTTATATAGTTGCCGCAGGCAGCAAAACATTATCAGCGTCTTTACTCACAGGAAAAAATATGAATAAAAGTTACCGCACCATTTGGAACGAGTCTTTAGGAGCATGGGTTGCAGTCTCTGAAATTGAGAAGACAAAGGGGAAACCGTCTAAAGGTTCCGTGGGAAGCAGCATAAATAACGTAAGCCTTTCCCTGTGGGGTACGGGGCTGCGTACAATGATTGTTTGCTTGGGCATGGCATTTGGCGGAGTTTATCAGGCTCAAGCTGCCACTTTGTATTGTGAAACTGACAGCTCGGGGTCACCTAGCGGCAATATTAAATGTGGTGCTGGTTCTGCTGCAAATGGTAATCAATCTATAGCAATTGGCTCTAAAGCAAAGGCTACGGGCGTACAATCTGTTTCAATTGGTGCGGATACGATAGCTTCGGGATCTTCATCAGTTGCCATTGGTGGTGACGATTTGTTGATTGTTTCGAAAGCGCGGGGAAATAACACTGCTAATACTAGTAATATTGCATTGAAATATCGTGCAGTTACGGGCGATGTTTTATTTCAAAGATATGATTCTACCCAATCAGGGGAAGCGGCTGTTGCGGTAGGCGTATCGGCAAAAGCTGCTGATTTAGCGACTGCGTTTGGTACACGATCTAATGCGGCAGGTGCTGTATCGGTTGCATTGGGTGCCGGCGCACATGCCGATAAAGAGAATGCTGTGGCTATTGGTGCAGGTGCTTCTACAGTCAATACAACTGCAGAAGGTATCACTGATGTTGCTCTAAATAGTAATAAAGTTGCCATTACTACGCCTTCGACTGAAGCGCCAGCTTTTTATCGCTTGAGAATTAATAATGTTGACTTCGATTTTAAAGCCGGCAATAGCGTATCTGATGGGGATATTGTTTCTTTCGGCGCGCAAGGCTTTGAACGGCAATTGAAATATGTTGCGCCGGGTAAGATTTCGGAAAACAGTACGGATGCGGTGAACGGCAGCCAGCTGTATACGGTGGTTGATGCTTTGACGGCATTGCGCGGGAATGTAACCAATCTGGAAAATACCAAGACACGCTTTTACAGCGTGAATAACGCAGGAACTACTGCAGCTACAGGCAACTATGATAATGATGGTGCGAAAAAGCCAAGATCCTTAGCAGCAGGTGTAGAGGCTCTTGCTAATGGAGATGGCGCAGTATCTGTTGGTTACAGAACGAAATCGACAGCCGGTTCCGCCGTTGCCGTAGGCGATCGTGCCGAAGCCTTGGACAATCAAGCGATTGCGATTGGTCAGGAAGCCAAAGCAAGTGCTGATTGGGATATTTCGATAGGCCGTCGTGCTGGGTACGGCATACAAAATGTAGCAGAAGAAGGTAGAAATATCGCAATTGGTGATGGCGCATTAAAACAAGCCGATGCACCTAACAATAATATTGCACTCGGAACGGATGCTGCGGCTTCTTCAAGAGGCAATTTTAATGTTGCCATCGGTACTTATGCCAATGCGCCAACTTCATTAGATGCAATTGACGGTATTGCTGTAAAAACTAGGGTACAGGCAGATAGAACAGTTGCTGTTGGCGATCGGGCGGTTGCTTATACCAGTTCGTCGGTTGGTGTGGGCGCGCGTTCAAAAGCAATAGGTACTATCTCAACTGCAGTGGGGGCAAGTGCTGAAGCACGTGGAGATTATTCTATAGCCCATGGTTATTCAGCAAAAGCAACCGGTACTTCTTCTATTGCTATCGGCGGTGCACAAAACGTAGGAACCAATAGTACCCAGGCGACTGCACATTATGCAGTCGCCGTAGGCTCTGTAGGTACGCAGGCAACGGGCGTGTCTTCTTTGGCTTTGGGTCATGGCGCTCAAGCAAGCGGCGCGAATGCTATTGCTCAAGGTAAATCTGCCCGTGCCGGGGCTGAAAACAATATTGCGGTGGGTAATAATGCTCAAGCTTCCACAGGTACCAATACCATCGCAATCGGTAAAGACGCTTCAGTATCTGCGGCTAATGCAGTTGTTGTCGGACACCGTGCAACAGTTGCCGCTACCGGTGCAGGGTCTGTTGCGGTTGGTTCTTCAAGTAAAGCGAACGGTGTAAATGCAACGGCAGTTGGTCAAGCTTCCGAAGCGGCCGGTCAAAATTCATTTGCAGGCGGTCAAGACTCCCATGCGACAGGTAAATCTACCGTGGCGGTCGGCGATGGTGCGAAATCCACGCAAGATTCTGCAGTAGCGGTCGGCGCGTATGCGCATGCAGGCCCTGAAGCTGCTGATTTGGCGCAAGACCAGAATGCCGGTGCCGGATCGGCTGCGTTCGGCTATTCGGCCAGAGCGGTAACTTACCGCAGTTTGGCTTTGGGGGCGGCAAGTAAAGCTGCGGGCGGTAACGGCGCATTGGCAATCGGCGATACCGCCCAAGCGTTGGCAGGCGATACTGTGGCTATCGGAACATCATCTTCTGCCGCAGCTGTTCAGGCTGTGGCGTTGGGGCGGCAATCGAATGCGGCCGGTGCCAAGAGCTTGGCTTTGGGCTATCTGGCCAACACCGGTGCTAATGCAGACAGCGCGACTGCCATTGGCCGTGAGGCGCGTGCGGATCTTGCCAATGCGGTTGCTTTAGGTTCAGGCAGCGTAGCCAATACCGCTCATGGTGTGGCCGGTGCGGATCCTTTGGGTGCGGAAACAAATAAAGCCAACAGCACATGGACGGCAACGACGGCTGCTGTAGCTGTGGGTAAAGGCAGTGAAATTACCCGCCAGATTACCAGCGTTGCAGCCGGTGCGGCGGATACCGATGCTGTGAACGTGGCGCAATTGAAAGCCGCAGGTTTTAAATTGATTGCGACGGCTTCCGAAGGTACGTTGGAGTCTGCAGCGGAAACCAAAGTTAAAAACGGTGAAACCGTTACGCTGGATGCGGGTAAAAATATCAAGCTGACTCAAAACGGCAAAACCATCAAAGTTGCGACTAAAGATGAAGTTGAGTTTAACCGGGTAACAGTCGGCGATGTCCAAATCGACAGCCAAGGCATTAATGCCGGTAATAAGGTAATCAGCAATGTTGCCGCGCCAACAGCTGCGAATCATGCTGCAAATAAGGCTTATGTTGATAGCGGACGCACTCAGGTGAAGTCTTCCAACAAAACAGTTACCGTGGTTTCTAAAACTGAAAACGGCGCCAATGTTTATGACTTATCGGTAGATACTTCATTGTTGGCGCAAGCGGACGGTACCAATATCGCTCTGCAATATGGCGGCGACGGCGGCACTACCGGTAGCAGTGCTTTGAGCCAACGCGTTCAATTCAACGGCACCAGCGATGAAATTGTTACCACCGCTACAGACGGTAACGTAACATTTAAGCTGGCAGACGCTGTGAAAAATAAAATTGAAGCAGCTAAAAACCAAGCTGAGGCCAATAAAACAAAACTTGCGGATCATGAAACCCGCATTACCGACAATCAGACTGCGGCTAAAGCTGCAGCCGATAAAGCAGCGGAAAATGCAGGAAAAATCGATCAAAATACCCTTGATATTCAACGCAATGCAGATAAGATTGCCGAAGGTTTGAATTTCTCGGGCAACAACGGCACGCCGTTTAAGCGCGAGTTGGGTCAAACGGTTGCTGTTAAAGGTGCCGATACCAATATTTCCACAACGGCCGACAACGGCACGATTACTGTCGAGCTTGCCAAAACGTTGGATTTGGGCGCAACAGGCAGCGTAACAACCGGCAAGACCAAATTATCCGATAACGGCGTAACGATTACTCCTACCGGAGCAGGCAATCCGGTTAGCTTAACTTCAGACGGCCTGGACAACGGCAATAAAACAATCCGTAATGTTGCCGACGCACAAAACGAAACCGATGCTGTTAACAAACGCCAATTGGATGAAGTGGCAAACAGCGGTTGGAATCTGCATAACAACGGTCAAGCCAAAGATACGGTTAAGCGCAATGATGTCGTTAATTTTGCCGATGGCGAAGGTACAACCGCGCTTGTGGAAACCGCAGGAGATACATCGTCTACCGTAAAATTCTCCGTGAATACAGCGGCTCTGAACGTACGCGACGGCGTGGTTTCTGCCGATAAAACCGGTAATGCGTTTGCAACGGCAACCGATGTTGCCCAAGCAATCAATGCTTCGGAAAAAACGTCTTCCGTGGTTCAGGGTAATAACACCCGTGTTACCACCGATGTACAAGGTAATCATACGGCTTATACCATTCACGCTGAAAAAACCACGTTGACCGGTTCGGATAAAGTATCGGTTACCGCCGGCAATAAAGATAATAATGATGTAACGAATTATGCTGTCGATTTAACCGATGCGGCAAAACAAGACATCGAAAAAGGCGTGCAAGCGAAAACTGCTATCGACGGTTCCGGCTTGCAGTTGAAAGATGGCGCAGGTGCTTTTTCTTCAGTGAAAAAATTGGGAGAAAGCTTCACGGTAACAGGCGACAGCAATATCACGACTGCCGCAAATACCGACGGTATTGAAGTCAAACTGAATCCTAATCTTTCAGTAACCAGCGTGAATGCCGGCGGAAGCACATTAAATTCAGACGGCCTTACCATCACGGGCGGCCCGAGTGTAACCAAAGCAGGCATTGATTCCGCTAATCAAAAGCTGACAAATCTGGCAGCCGGGCAAGATGACGGTGATGCTGTCAATATGTCTCAATTGAAAGACAGCGACAATATTGCCAAAGGCAATATGGCCGCTTTGGGAGGCAAATACGACTCTGCAAACAATACGTACACCCAACCGAGCTATGCTTTGAAAGATAGCGAAGGTGCGGTTAAAACACCTGTTCATACTGTTCAAGACGCTTTAAGCAGTTTGAATGAAGAAATCGAGAAACCGCTGACTTTTGTTGCTGATAAAGGTACGAACAGCAGCCGTAAATTGGGTTCGACCGTTTCTATTAAAGCCGGTAATTTTGCGGGTGCGGCTTCTGTCGAAAACCTGGTTACCGAGAACGACGGCAACGGAACGATTACCATCAAGCTGGCAGACAATCCGACCTTTAAAGGCAAAGTAACGGCTCAAGGTTTGGATGCGGGCGGTCAGCAGATTACAGGCGTGGCCAAAGGTAATAAAGAAACGGATGCGGTCAATGTAGGGCAACTTCAGCAAGCCATGAAAGATGTGACTGTAGAGAATCTGGCATTGGTGGCTGCCGATTCACCTTTCTCTTATATCAATGGAGCCGGTGAGCAGCTGATCCGTAAAGTCAATGAGCAAGGCCAACCATATTTTTTAAAGGCAGACGGTATCACTCCTTATAAAGGTACAGACATCTCTATTTCTGCTTTGAATCCGACTGATCCGCAAACTTCCGTGGCAACCCGCGTAACCAATGTTTCAAAAGGTATTAAAGATACTGATGCGGTTAACACTGCCCAATTGAAAGACGTTTTGACTGCTTTGGGTACGACGCTCGGAACGGACGGCGTACCGGTTAAACCGGTTTATGAAATTACCCGTGCCGACGGCTCGCCTATAGGTACGGTGAATACGGTTCAAGAAGCTTTAGGCCATCTGAATACGGCTTTAAAAGATCCGATTACCATCAGCGGCAATGCCAATAAAGGCAGCAGCACCATTGTTCAGGGCGGTTCTGATCATAAATTGGGTTCTAAGCTTCAGATTGTCGGCGGTTTGGCAAGCGATGAAGCGTCTGCCGATAATATCCGTACGGTAGTTTCGGACGGCAAAGTTGAAATCCAGCTTGCCAATGCCCCTACCTTTACCGGCAAGTTAAGCGCCAAGGGGCTGGATGCGGGTAATGCGAAAATTACCGGTGTGGCAAACGGCAGCGATCCTACTGATGCGGTAAATAAATCTCAGTTGGATGCGGTTTCCGACAGAGTAAATTTAGGTTGGGGACTGACGGCCAGTGGAGCAAACTTGTCTAAAGTAACGCCTGATGAGACCGTTGATTTAAACAATACCGATAACAATATCGTTATCAGTAAAACCGCCAATAGCAATGATGTTACTTTCAATTTGGCGAAAGATTTGAATGTCGACAGCGTAACCGCAGGCGACAGCGTATTATCTTCAGACGGCCTGAAAATCAAAAACGGTCCGAGCGTGACCAAAGCAGGCATTGATGCTGCGGACAAAGCAGTCAGCAATGTGGCAGCCGGCAAAAACGACAAAGATGCGGTTAACGTATCCCAGTTGGCTCCGTTGGCCAAAGCCTTGGGGGTAACGGTAGACAGAACCAGCGGAGCGGTTTCCGCACCGGCATTTACCGTTATGAAAACCGACGGAACGCAATATGATCCGGTAAACAGCATTCAAGGGGCATTCGATCATATCGGCTCGGAAATCAGAAAACCGATTACTTTTGCGGGTGATAACGGTTCGGGTAATTTCGACCGTAATTTAGGCAGCACCGTCAATCTGAAAGGCGGCGCAGACGCAACCAAGTTGAGTGACCGCAATATCGGTGTGATCAGCAACGGTCAAGATACTCTGGATATCAAATTGGCTAAAGAATTGACAGAATTGACCAGTGCGGAATTTACCGATGCACAAGGCAACCGCACGACAGTGGACGGTAACGGAGTGACCGTACGCAATGCCGACGGACAAAATACGGTCAAATTAAATTCAGACGGCCTCCGCATTGAAAACGGCCCGAGCCTGACTAAAACCGGCTTGGATGCGGCCAATACGGTGATTCGTAATGTTGCCGGCGGTAATGTAGGTGAGAACAGCAATGATGCGGTTAACGGAAGCCAGCTGCACGCACACGGCAAAGGCGTTCAAAACGTATTGGGCGGTTCGACCACTTACAATCCTGCCGACGGCTCTTATGCCAATAACAATATCGGCGGCACCGGTAAGAGCAATATTCACGAAGCCATTGAATCTGTGCGTAACACTGCCGGAGCCGGTTGGAATCTGACTGCCGAAGGTGTTAACAGCAGCAATGTTGCCGCCGGTGAAACGGTGGATTTGACCAGTACGGATAAGAATATCGTTATTGCCAAGCAAGCCGATAATGATCAGGTAGCCTTTGATTTGGCCGACGACATCAAGGTCGACAGCGTGACGGCGGGTGATACGGTGGTCAATGATGACGGCGTAACCGTAAACAGTAAAAACGGTAAAGCTCCGGTGGTTTTAAATTCAGACGGCCTCAACAACGGCGGCAATGCCGTAACCAATATTGCTGCAGGTAAAAGCAATACCGACGCGGTGAACGTGTCTCAGCTGAAACCTTTGGCTTCTGCATTGGGCATGGCATTTGATGCTGCCAGCGGAAACATCAGCGCACCGGCCATTACTGTTATGCGCACCGACGGTACGGATTATCCTACTGTCAGCACCATTCAAGATGCATTTAACCACGTCGGTACGGAAATGCGTAAAGCCATCCGCTTCGACGGCAATACCGGCATGTCTGAACGCAAGCTTGGCGAAACGCTCGTGATTAAAGGTTCTTTGGCAGATAATGCCCAAGCATCCGATCAAAATATCCGCACTAAAGTAGCCAACAATACGATGACGATTGAGCTGGCGGAAACACCGAAGTTCGGCAAAGTCACCGTCAACGACAACGGCAAAATTACCGGTATCGAATCCGGCGAGGTTGCCGACGGCAGCAAAGAAGCGGTTAACGGCAACCAGCTGTACGACCAAGGCAAAGGCGTGGAAACGCTGATCGGCGGTACAACGGTTTACAATCCTGCTACCGGAACGTATACCAATACCGATATCGGCGGAACCGGCGCGGCAAACATCAATGATGCGATTGCTGCGGTTAAAGACAAAGCAACAGCAGGCTGGAATCTGACGGCACAAGGCAAAGACAGCAGCAATGTGCAGCCGGGCGATACGGTTGATTTGCGCGGTGCCGATCAAAATATCGTGATCACCAAGTCTGCAAACAGCGATACCGTAACCTTTGATTTAGCTGACGATATTACGGTAAACAGCGTGAAATCGGGCAAAACGACTGTGAATCAAAACGGTGTGCAAGTCGACGACAGCGTAGCCTTGACCGAAGAAGGTCTGAAGGCAGGCAATGTTGCCGTTACCACCAACGGCATCAATGCCGGCGACAAGGTAATCAGTAATCTGGCCAAAGGCTTGGTTGCACAAGGCAGCAAAGAGGCTGTAACAGGCGATCAGCTGTTTGCGGTACAGGAGCAACTCAATGCCAATATCGGCGTGGTTGAAAAAGGCCTGAATTTCACCGGAAACAGCGGTAATTTCAACCGTAAGCTAGGTGAAAATGTGACCGTAAAAGGAGGCTTGGCCAATACGGTTGCCGCATCTTCGGATAATGTCCGCACCGTGGCCGACAGCTCCGGCAATATCGATATCTTGCTGGCAGACGCACCTACGTTCAAAGGCAAATTGACAGCGCACGGACTGGATGCAGGCGGACAAAGAGTGAATAACGTGCAAAAAGGCCAGGATGATAACGATGCAGTCAACGTAGAGCAGTTGCGCGAAGCTATGATCAATGCTTCGGTAACAACGCAAACCGTTGTGAATGCGAATGCACCGTTCTCCTATGTAAACGCTAACGGCGATATCTTGGTTCGTTCGGTAGAAAAAGACGGCACGGTGAAATTCAAGAAAGCTTCTGATAGTTCCGAATATGAAGGTGAAGACATCAGTATTGCCGCTTTGAATGCCAAAGATCCGCAATCGGCCATTCCGACAGTATTGGGCAATATTGCCGACGGCAAGAAAGCCAATGATGCGGTTAATGTCGGTCAGCTGAAAAATACCGTTAAAGCATTGGGTGGCGGCGCGGCCATCAATAGCGACGGCACCATCAAAGATCCGGTATTCACCGTTACCGGTACCAACGGCGCTATTTCCACGCTGAATAACGTAAGCGACGCCTTGAATGCTTTGAACACCGAAGTGCTCAAACCGCTGACCTTCACCGGAGACAACGTCAGCGAAAAAGTTAACCGCCAATTGGGTGAAGAACTAACCATCAAAGGCGGTGCAACCGGAACGTTGACGGATAACAACATCGGTGTAACCGGCAGCGCGGCCGACAATACCTTGTTGGTTAAGTTGGCAGAAACGGTTAATTTAGGCGAAAACGGCAGCGTAACGACCGGTAAAACGGTGCTTAACAATGACGGTGTCAAAGTCGGCAGCGATGTTGCGTTGAATTCAGACGGCCTCAAGGCCGGCAATGTCAACATTACCGCTTCGGGTATTGATGCCGGCGGCAAGCAGATTACCGGTGTCAAAGCGGGTGAAAAAGCAACCGATGCTGTGAATAAGGCCCAGTTGGATGCCGTGAAAGCAGCGGCCAGCAATAAAGTTGAAGCTCAGGGTAATCTGACCGTTAAAGAAGAAACCAATACCGACGGCAGCACAACCTACACGCTGGCAACTGCGGATGATGTGAATTTCAACAGTGTAACCGCGGGCAAAGGTGCTAACGAAGTGTTGCTCGACGGTAAAGGCGTATCGGTCGGCGGCAATACTTACCTGACTGCACAAGGCATCAATGCCAACGGTAAGAAAGTCGCCAATGTGGCAAAAGGCAGCGTTACCGTTGACAGTACCGATGCGGTAAACGGCAGCCAGCTTTACAATACTGCGGCTTCTGTAGCCAACCTGTTTGGCGGTGATGCAGCGGTAAATACCGACGGCAGCCTCCGTATGACCAATATCGGCGGAACGGGAGCAAACAATATCGACGATGCCATTAAAGCAGTCAATCAGGCTGTTGCAGTCAGCAAAGTAGCCGTGGTACAGGGAGACAACATCGTTGTCGACAAAGCGGCAAATCCCGACGGCAGCACCACTTACACGGTTTCTACCGCTAAAGATCTGAAGGTTGACAGTATCTCCGTAGGCAGCAACACCACGCTGAACGGCAACGGTATCAGCATTGCCAATGGTCCGAGCCTGACCGATACCGGTTTGAATGCGGCCGGCAAGAAACTGAGCAATGTGGCCGACGGCGAAATTTCCGCAACCAGCAAAGATGCGGTAAACGGCAGCCAGCTGTATCAGGCTTACCAAGTATTGGGCGGCAACAGTACGTCTATCAATATGACGGATGCACCGGCCACAAGCAACTCGGACGGCAGCAGCACACCGGCAGGTACGGTAACCACCGTGGTAACCAACCCTGACGGTACGCAAACCACAACTGTAGAAACCAACCAGAAAGTTGCGGTATCTGCAGATAAGAGCGGCAAGCAGTACACCTTAACCACTTACAACGTTGAAGGACAAAATACCTACGTGACCAACGACGTCATTATGGCCGTCGGCAAAATGAACGAACAAGGTATTAAGTTCTTCCATACTAATGACGGTGAAGTTAAACCTGTCGTACAAGGTAACAACAACGAAGACTCCAGCGCTTCGGGGGCTTATGCGACAGCCATCGGCTTCCAGTCGTCTGCCAGCGGTCAAGGTGCGGTAGCGCTGGGTAATACCTATCAAACCGAGAAAAAAGTCGAAGGTGCGCAGCTGAAAGAAGTAGTCGGCGCCGACGGCAAAGTAAGCTACGAACAGCGTACTATGGCCAGCGGTATCCGCTCCATTGCTATGGGTACGGGTTCGCAGGCTTTGGCCGAAGACACCATTGCCATCGGTACCGGCAACGTGGTTAGAGGCAAACATTCCGGTGCGATCGGCGACCCTTCCATCATTGACGGAGCCAACTCGTATTCAGTCGGCAACAATAACACCGTTGCCACCGACGATACGTTTGTATTGGGTAATAATGTTACGAAGACCATTAAAAACTCAGTGGTTTTGGGCAGCAGTTCTTCGGCAACAGCCGTACATACCACGGCAGCGGGCGGGCATTACACTTATGCTGGTGCGAATGATGCGAATGTGGCCGGTGTGAATGACGTAGTCGGCGTAGTCAGCGTCGGTATGGAAGGTCAAACCCGCCAGATTCAGAACGTGGCGGCAGGGGTGGTATCGCCAACTTCTACCGATGCCATCAACGGCAGCCAGCTGTACCATACTAATGAAGCCGTTAATAAGGTCGTGAACCATCTGGGCAATATCCACGCGCGTATCGACGATGTTGAAAACCGCGGTAATGCCGGAACGGCCACGGCAATGGCCGTAGCCGGACTGCCTCAGGCTTATTTGCCGGGCAAGAGCATGGTTGCTGTAGCAGGCGGTACTTATCGCGGAGAGAGCGGCTACGCCATCGGCTATTCCAGCATCTCCGACGGTGGCAACTGGGTGGTTAAAGGCTCGGCTACAGGTAACTCGCGCGGTCATTACGGTGCAACCGCCGGTGTGGGTTATCAGTGGTAAAAAATTTCAGACGGCCTAAAAGCTTTTAAGGCGGAGGCCGTCTGAAAAATAATCCCAAATACTTCTCTCATCTTTTACAGCAGCTTTCAAGCTGCTGTTTTTTTATCCCTGCTGCACCATACTCAAGAAGTTGTGAAGCAGGGCGGTACTTAATGAGTTGCCGGCGGGAAGCGTGTCGGGAGGAAAGGTTGGCCTACCGGCATTCATCCCGGTTTATTTTTATATAGTCAAACATAAGGCCGTCTGAAAAAACAAACTTGTTTTCAGACGGCCTTATATATCGGGCGCTTACCGCTTATCGCATTAACAGGCGGATAAGCCCAAGCGGTTTCGATTGGTCAGTCAAAATGTATTTGCATTGGTAAATGCTTTATTTTCCGGCTTTGTCTCCGATTTTGCTTTCTTTTCCCTGCAATAAATTTTGAATATTACTTTTGTGCCGGTACAGCACCAAAATAGCGATAACGACGGTCGCGGCCACCCAAGAATCAAAAGGCATAAAGAAGTAAGCGATAACGGGGCTGGCAACTGTTGCAACCAACGCGGCAAGCGAAGAAACTTTGAATCCGAAGGCCATCACCAGCCAGATTGCCGCGCAAATCAGGGCAGTCGGCCAAGATAAGGCCAGCAGCACGCCTAAAGCAGTCGCGACGCCTTTTCCGCCTTTAAAGCCGAAGAACACCGGCCACATGTGGCCGATTAAAGCGGCAACGGCGACCCAGGCAACGGTTGCGTCCGCCAAACCGAGCGAATCTTGGAAAACCCGGGCAAGTACGACGGCAACCAGGCCTTTGAGTGCGTCTCCCAACAGAGTCAGTGCCGCGGCTTTTTTCTTTCCGCTGCGCAAAACATTGGTTGCTCCCGGATTGCCGGAGCCGTAAGAACGGGGATCGTCCATGCCGTAAAAGCGTGAAACGATGACTGCGAATGAAAGCGAGCCTAAGAGATAAGCGGTAAGGACGGCGAAGAAATTTAACATTATGAATTCTTTGTTTTAGAATGACGTGGTTATTCTAGCGAAAAATGGCGCAAAACAAAATGGACAAAATATTTTTGCACGGTATGAAAGCGGATACGCTGATCGGGGTATACGATTGGGAGCGCGAGCGTATGCAGACCCTGATTTTGGATTTGGATATCGGCGTGCCGAAAACTTCGGCACTCTCCGACAATATCGAAGATACCGTTCACTACGGCGATGTGTGTGAAGCTGTGCGCAGAAGTATGAAAGAACAGCAATTTTTGCTGCTCGAAGCTTTGGCCGAACACATCGCCGAGTTGGTTTTCGAGGATTTCAATGCACTTTGGATTCGGGTTCGGATTACCAAGCCGGGTATCTTGCCGAATGTGCGCGAAGTCGGCGTAGAAATCGAGCGCAGCCGCTCAGACGAGGACGATTGATTTTTCAGACGGCCTAAATTCGAGAGGCCGTCTGAAAAAAGGAGACGGATATGGTTAAGATTTACACTTCCGCAGAAATGCGTTTGCGCGAACAGATCGCGGTCGATGCTGGCAGCAGTTTCGAGCAGTTGATGGAAAATGCAGGGCAGGCCGCAGCGAAAGATTTGCTGTTGCGTTTCCCGAATGCGGGGCGCGCGCTGATGGTCTGCGGCAAAGGCAACAACGGCGGAGACGCTTTGGTAATCGCTAGGGTATTGGCGCAAAAGGACTGGCAAGTTGATGTGTATTTTGTTTTGGGTAATCGGCTTTCCGAGTTATCGGAATTGAACCGGGGCCGTCTGAAAAATCTTGACAGTGTCCGTTTGATAGAGAGTGATCAGCTTCCATTGGAGATTAAATATGATGTCGTGGTAGACGGCATTTTCGGAACGGGGTTTACCGGTGCGCTGCCCGAACAGGTAGCGGGTGTATGTAGGCAGTTAAACGGCATAACCGGAGCGAAAATTGCTTTGGATATACCGACCGGTTTGAACGGCGATACCGCCGAATATGATCAAGAAACATTCCAAGCCGATATCACATATGCATTCGCGGCTTTGAAACCGGCGCATTTAACGGCTGAAGGAAAACGCTTTTCAGGCGAAGTTATCTGTTTGGATATCGGTATTGATTAAGCAATAGGCCGTCTGAAAATTTCAGACGGCGTTTCAATATTGAATCGGCAATAATTCGTTCCGAAGCGACACTGCTTATAAAGCTTTTTTGTTTTGTTGAAACCAAATTTTTCTATGCTTGAGAAGTGGTCGAGAAATAACGTAGCATATTTAAATCTATATAAAACAGGATTTTACTGAAAGTCGGAAAGCAGATAAGCAGCGAAGCACGACTGTTTTGAAAGCAACTTTATTTCCACTGCGATGTTTCATCATCAAAGATTTTTTAAGAATAAAGCCTTAAAAACAAGGCCGTCTGAAAATTTCAGACGGCCTTGTTTGTTTACTCTGCTTAACCCAAAGCCTTGCGCGCTCCGGCGAACATTCTGTACCAGCCGGAAAGTTCGCTGTTTTGCCAATCGTCGGGATGCCAGCTCATTTGGGCGGTGCGGTACACGCGCTCGGGGTGCGGCATCATGATGGTAACGCGGCCGTCGGCATTGGTTACGCCCGCGATACCTTGCGGCGAGCCGTTGGGGTTGAGCGGGTAGGTTTGGGTAACTGCGCCCAAGCCGTCCACATATTGTAGGGCGATGTTGAGGCCGTCTGAAATCTTGCCGCCGATATGGGCGAAATCGGCGCGGCCTTCGCCGTGGCTCACCACGACGGGCAGGCTGCTGCCTTGCATTTCGGCCAGAATCAGCGAGGGCGATTTGGGCACGTTGACCATGCTCAGGCGGGCTTCAAATTGCTCGCTTTGGTTGCGTTTGAACTTCGGCCAGCCTTGCGTGCCGGGGATGATTTCCGCCAAGTTGCTCACCATTTGGCAGCCGTTGCACACGCCCAAAGTGAGCGTGTCGCCGCGCTCGAAGAAGGCTCTGAACTGGTCGCGCAGTTCGGGGTGGAACAGGATGGATTTCGCCCAGCCTGCGCCCGCACCCAATACGTCGCCGTAGCTGAAACCGCCGCAGGCGGCGAGCATGTGGAAGTCGGCCAGTTTCACGCGGCCGGCCATCAAGTCGCTCATGTGTACGTCGTAAGCGTCGAAGCCCGCGCGGGTAAAGGCGGCGGCCATTTCCACCTGCCCGTTCACGCCTTGTTCGCGCAATACGGCGATTTTCGGCTTGGTACCGCTCGCAATAAACGGTGCGGCGATGTCTTCTTTAAGGTCGAATTTCAGGTCGGCAAACAGCGCGCTGCGTTGGTTGTCTGCCAGCAGGGCAAATTCGCTGTCGG
Source organism: Neisseria weaveri (assembly GCF_900638685.1). Taxonomy (NCBI): domain Bacteria; kingdom Pseudomonadati; phylum Pseudomonadota; class Betaproteobacteria; order Neisseriales; family Neisseriaceae; genus Neisseria; species Neisseria weaveri. The sequence goes on from NZ_LR134533.1 coordinate 2,202,516, forward strand.
CACATTCAGGGTTGTCGCGCAGGCGTTGGATTTGGTGGCTGGTTTCTTGCCAGGTTTGTTGCAGTTTGATTAGGTTGTCAGAAATAAGGTGAGTTTGCCCGTCGCGGATGATTAACGTGTTCTCATCAGTTAACGTACCGATTTCAAAGACATTGTGATGCAGCTTTTGTTGATAGAATAAATTGATAATATCGGCAACATCTTGTTTTCTGACTTGGATAACAGCACCCAACTCTTCATTAAATAATGTGCGGGCAATGGTTTCTTGCCATTCAGCCAACGCTTTTACCTCTTCAGTCCGCAATGATTGAGACAGAGCGGTATGGTTGGTAATGAATGTTTGTGCAAGCAATAAATTTAAATCTATATCCAAGCCGCAACGTGCCGCAAACGCCATTTCCGCCAACGTAGCAAACAGGCCGCCGTCGCTGCGGTCGTGGTAAGCCAGCAGTTTGTCTTCGGCCACAAGTTTTTGAATCACTTGGTAAAACGCTTTCAGACGGCCTGCTTCGATATCCGGCGCTTCGCCTGCCATATCGTTATACACTTGGCTTAAGGCCGAGCCGCCCATGCGTGCTTTGCCGAAGCCCAAATCCACGGCCAGCAATACGCTGTCTGCCGTGTTTTTCAATTCGGGCGTAACGGTTTTGCGCACGTCCTGCACCGGTGCGAAACCGGTAATAATCAGGCTTAACGGCGAAGTTACCGATTTTTGTGCGCCGTTGTCTTGCCACACGGTTTTCATCGACAGCGAATCTTTGCCCACGGGAATGCTGATGCCCAGTTCCTGACAGGCTTGCGACACGGCTTCGACGGTGCGGTAGAGTTTTTCGTCTTCGCCGGCGTTGCCGCAGGCGGCCATCCAGTTGGCAGAAAGTTTGATGTTGCCGATGTCGCCGATATTCACGCCGGCGAGGTTGGTCAGCGTTTCGCCGATGGCCATGCGGCCGGAAGCGGGCGCGTTAAAGAGGGCGACGGTGGGTTTTTCGCCCATGGCCATGGTTTCGCCTTTGTGGGTGTTGAAGCCCATCATGGTAACGGCGGCATCGGCTACGGGGGTTTGATATTTGCCGACCATTTGGTCGCGGTGGGTCATGCCGCCGACGCTGCGGTCGCCGATGGTAATCAGGAAGTTTTTGGCGGCCACGGTGGGCAGGCGCAACACGCGGTAGGCGGCTTCTTTCAAGTCGATATGGCTACCTGAAAACGGTTTTTCAGACGGCCTTACGGTGTTGTCGCTGCGGGTGGTTTTGGGCGGTTTGCCGAGCAAAACGTTCAGCGGCAAATCGACGGGATGGTTGCCGTACAAATCGTCGCGCACTTGCAGATGGCCGTCGTCGGTGGCGGTGCCGACCACGGCAAACGGGCAGCGTTCGCGCTCGCAGATTTGGCGGAACAAGTCTAAGTGTTCGGGCAAAATCGACAACACATAACGCTCTTGCGCTTCGTTGCACCAAATCTGCATCGGGCTTAAGCCGTGCTCTTCCAGCGGCACGTCGCGCAGTTTGAATATTGCACCGCGGCCTGCGTCGTTGACCAATTCGGGGAATGCGTTCGACAAGCCGCCCGCGCCGACATCGTGAATGGCGATAATCGGATTGCCTGCGCCCAATTGCCAGCAGCGGTCGATCACTTCCTGCGCACGGCGTTCGATTTCGGGGTTGCCGCGCTGTACCGAGTTGAAGTCCAAATCGGCGGCGTTGCTGCCGGTATCCATAGACGAAGCCGCACCTCCACCTAAACCGATGAGCATGCCGGGGCCGCCGAGTTGCACCAATAATGCGCCTTCGGGGATTTGGTCTTTATGGGTTTGCTCTGCCTGAATGTTGCCCAAGCCGCCGGCAATCATAATCGGTTTGTGGTAGCCGCGCATTTGGCCTTCGAACTCTTCTTCAAAGGTGCGGAAATAGCCCAAAAGGTTGGGGCGGCCGAATTCGTTGTTGAACGCCGCGCCGCCGATGGGGCCTTCGATCATGATGTCGAGCGGGCTGCTGATGTGGTCTGGCTTGCCGTAGCCGCCTTCCCACGGTTGTTTGAAATCGGGAATGTTGAGGTTGGACACGGTAAAGCCGGTCAAACCTGCTTTCGGGCGCGCGCCGCGTCCGGTGGCACCTTCGTCGCGGATTTCGCCGCCCGCACCGGTGGCTGCACCCGCGAAAGGCGCAATGGCGGTGGGGTGGTTGTGTGTTTCCACTTTCATCAAGATGTGCGTTTCTTCTTCGCTGAAGCGGTAGCCTTGCTGCTCGTCCGCACGCGGGTAGAAACGCTCGATTTTCGCGCCCTCGATAATGGAGGCGTTGTCTTTATAGGCGACTACGGTGCCTTCGGGGTGGGCATTGTGGGTGTCGCGAATCATGCCGAACAGAGATTTGGGCTGTTTTTCGCCGTTTAAAATGAAGTCGGCATTGAAGATTTTGTGGCGGCAGTGTTCGGAATTGGCCTGCGCGAACATCATCAGTTCGACATCGCTTGGGTTGCGCTGCAAGGCTTGGTAGTTTTCCAGCAGGTAATCGATTTCGTCGGGCGACAATGCCAAGCCCAGTTCGCTGTTGGCTTGTATTAAAGCGTCTTTGCCTTTGCCTAAAACGTCAACGGTGGCGAAGGTTTGCGCTTCGGGGTGGGCGAAGAGTTGGGAGGCCGTCTGAAAATCGGGCAGCACGCTTTCGGTCATGCGGTCGTGCAAGAGGGCGGCCCATTGCTGTTTTTGCCCGGCGTTCAGTTCGCCTTTCACCCACACCGCCATGCCGCGCTCGATGCGTTCGATTTCGCCCAAGCCGCAGTTGTGCGCGATGTCGGTGGCTTTGGATGCCCACGGCGAAATGGTGCCGATGCGCGGGGTGATTAAAAACAAATGCAGGCTGTTTTCGGCTTCGGGTGTTTTTTCGACACTTTCTGCTTCTAACAAAGCCTGCAATTTCGTTACAGTTTCGTGGTTCAGCGCGGATTCGCTGCTCACAAAATACCAAAATTCGCTGCTTAATTCTGCTTTCGGCAGGCCGGCGGCCGCGGCTTTTTGCAGGAGTTTTTCGATGCGGAAATCAGACAGGGCGGCAACGCCGCGCAAGGGCAATACGACGGACATGAATCTAGCTCACACATGCGGTTGGAAATGGGCGTAATTGTACGATAAATTCGACTTTTCTGCTTGGCTTTTTCAGGGGAAAAGAATAGCGTGTCTGTGTTTGGGATTGAAACGGCGTGCAGGGATGGAATTGCTTTATAATGCAGGGTTGTTGACAGTGAAATCATAGATAGGCCGTCTGAAAATTATGGCAAAAAATACCGATGCGTTCAGCCGTTTGATTAATGCTTTGAAAATATTGCCCAATGTTGGGCCGAAATCGGCCCAACGGATGGCTTATCAATTGCTGCTGCAAAACAGGCGGGCCGAAGCCGAGGAATTGGTTGAGGCTTTGCAGAATGCGTTGAAGCAGGTTCATCATTGCAAGCGGTGCAATACCTTTTGCGAAGGCGAAATTTGTGAAATTTGTGCGGATAGCGGGCGCGACAGCCACCGTCTGATGATTGTCCATATGCCTGCGGATGTTGCCAGCATGGAGGCGGCAAAATGTCACGACGGCCTGTATTTTGTTTTGATGGGGCAGGTGAATCCTGTGCAAGGTATGGATTTGAGCCATATCGCTTTAAACGAACTGGTAGGCCGTCTGAAAAACAGCGAGGTCGAAGAAGTGATCATTGCTACGAATTTCACGGCGGAAGGCGATGCGACAGCGTATATTTTGGCAGAATTGTTTAAAAACCTGCCTTACAAGGTGAGCCGTTTGGCTCGGGGTATGCCTTTAGGGGGGGAGTTGGAATATGTTGATGCGGGAACGTTGGCGCAAGCGGTGTATGAGCGGCGGATGTTGAAAGAATAGAATGCCGCGAAATTGTTTTTAAACTTTCTATAACAAGGCCGTCTGAAAAATAGACTTTTTCAGACGGCCTTTCTTCTTTTATTTAGGAAACGGTTTAATCCAAATTACCTAAAATAATGCGCAACATACGGCGTAAAGGTTCTGCCGCGCCCCATAATAATTGGTCGCCTACGGTAAAGGCGCTGATGTATTCGCCACCCATGCCCATTTTGCGGATACGGCCGACGGGCACGCTTAATGTGCCGGTTACTTTGGCGGGGGTAAGCTCGTTCATGCTGGCTTCTTTTTCGTTCGGAATCACTTTCACCCAGTCGTTGGCCGAAGCCAAAAGTTTTTCGATTTCTTCGACAGGTAAATCTTTTTTCAGCTTCAGAGTGATGGCTTGGCTGTGACAGCGCATGGCACCGACGCGAACGCATAAGCCGTCGATGACTACGGGATTGTCACCGGTAGCCAGAATTTTGTTGGTTTCCACGCCGCCTTTCCATTCTTCTTTGGATTGGCCGTTGCCTAAATCCGTGTCAATCCAGGGAATCAGACTGCCTGCCAGGGGTACGCCGAAGTTTGCTTTCGGGTAATCTTCGCTGCGGAGAAAATCGGAGACTTTGCGGTCGATTTCCAAAATCGCGCCGGCAGGATCGGCCAATTCTTTGGCCACTTCGTCGCGGATGGCACCCATGCCCTCGATTAATTCACGCATATTTTTCGCACCGGCACCCGAAGCGGCTTGATAAGTCATGCTGGTGGCCCACTCTACCAAACCGTTTTGGAACAAACCGCCCAATGCCATCAGCATCAGGGAAACGGTGCAGTTGCCGCCGACATAGTTTTTTACGCCGTTTTTCAGGGCTTCGTCGATAACGTTACGGTTAACGGGATCCAAAATGATTACTGCATCGTCTTTCATGCGCAGAGAAGAAGCGGCATCAATCCAGTAGCCGTTCCAGCCGCTTTGGCGCAACGGCTCGAAAACGGCTTTGGTGTAGTCGCCGCCTTGGCAGGTAACGATGATGTCCATGTTTGCCAGTTGTTGGATATCGTTGGCATCAAGCAGTTGTTTTTCGGTTTGGCCGAAGTCAGGAGCTGCACCGCCGACGTTGGACGTGGTAAAGAACACGGCTTCAGGAATGTGGGCAAAATCATTTTCTTCCTGCATGCGCTGCATCAATACGGAACCGACCATACCGCGCCAGCCGACAAATCCTACTTTCATTCTGTACTCCTTCGATGGAAATGGTTTGTTAAATAATATTAAAAAAGAAATGTTTTAACCTTATACGCTGAAAAAGTAAAGTTTTTTATTTGAAAACCGGTTTATGGCTTTGAATATGGCTATAAAACTCTTTCAAACGGGTTAAAAAGCATATTTATCGAGACAAAAAAGACGGCCTTTTTTATCGGAAGGCCGTCTGAAAAATAAAAGGGCTTAGTGGCTGTTTTCAGACTGTTTCTGCAAGGGCAGAACCCAGTTTAAAACAATGGCGAGAATAGCGCACAAACCTACGCCGGCAAAGCTCATGCTGCCGAATTTGATAACCATACCGCCGACGCCGGTCGTCAATACCGAGCTGACGATAACCAGATTTTTCGGCTGCATTAAATCCACTTTGGCATCAATCAGGGTTTTCAGTCCCAAAGAAGCGATGGTGCCGAACAGCAGAATCATAATGCCGCCCATTACCGGCAAGGGAATCGAAGCCAAAAATGCATTGAATTTGCCGAAAAACGCCATGCAGATGGCAAAAATTGCCGCCCAAGTCATGATGTAGGGATTGCCGTTTTTCGTAATCATCACTGCGCCGGTTACTTCGCCGTAAGTCGTCACCGGCGGACCGCCGATCAAACCGGCAACGCATACGCCCAAGCCGTCGCCTGCCAGCGTTTTATGCAAACCGGGGTCGGCGGCGTAATCTTTGTCGGTCACTTTGCCGATGGCCATCACGCCGCCGATGTGTTCGATGGCGGGTGCAATGGCAACGGGCAGCATAAACAGTGCGGCTTGCCAGTTGACTTCGGGGGTAACAAAGTGGGGAACGGCAAACCACGGAGCGGCGGCAATCGGCGCGGTATCTACCAAGCCCATTACCAATGCGGCGGTATAGCCTGCGGCCACGCCGATCAGAATCGGAATCAGCTTCATCATGCGGCTGCCGAATACGGCCACAACGACGGTAACGGCAAAGGTAAAGCCTGACAGCAATAGGGATTGCGTGTAGTCCACAACTTGTTCGCCACCGGCCTGACCCATTGCCATCTGGCTAGCCACAACGGCAACCGACAAGCCGATGACCATAATCACCGGGCCGATAACCACAGGCGGCAACAAGCGGTTGACGGCGGCAAGACCGCGCCATTTAACCAGCCCTGCAAACACGAAATACATAAAACCTGCGGCAAACAGGCCGAACATGGTAGAGGGCAGCCCCCATTCGGAAATAGAGTAGATAATCGGCGCGATAAAGGCGAAAGACGAGCCGAGAAATACGGGAACTTTCCATTTGGTTACCGCTTGGAACACCAGCGTGCCGATGCCTGCGCCCAAAAGTGCCATAGCCGGGTTCAGTCCGGTCAGAAGGGGTACGAGTACCATGGCACCGAAAGCGACAAACAAAATCTGCATGCCGGAAACGGCCAGTTTGATTTGCTGCATAATAAACTTTCACTTTGGTCGGATGATAAAATGCTGCGGATTATACCGCTGTCGGCAGGGTTTGTGTTGAGGCCGTCTGAAAACCGGGCGTTCTTTTTTCAGACGGCCTGCGTGCTTAAAAAATGCTACAATCTCTTCCGTTTACAACAAATTATTATTTTTATGAGTATTATTGAAGCAGTTTTTATTTTGTTTTTGCTGATCTTGATCAGCGGTTTTGTTTCCGCCGCCGAATTGTCGTTGGCTTCATCGCGGAAAATCAAATTGCAGGTAATGGGCAACGAAGGTGATGTACGGGCATTGGAGGTATTGAAAATGCAGGAGCAGCCGGGCAGTTTCATTACCATCGTCCAAATCGGTTTAAACGCAGTGGCCGTATTGGGCGGTATCATCGGCGAAGCGGCCGTCCGTCCTTTCCTGAGCCGCCTGTTTTCTGCTTACGGCGGCATACCGGCTTTGGAAACGGCGGCTTCCGTTTTATCTTTTCTTTTGGTAACCGGTTTCTTTATTCTGTTTGCCGATCTGATGCCCAAACGCTTTGCCATGATCAACCCGGAGAAAGTGGCGGTTCGGGTGGTTCGTCCTTTATTGTTGCTGATTTTTCTGCTGAAACCGTTTGTTTTCGTGTTTGACGGTTTGGCCAACTGGATTTTCAAGGCTTTGAAAATTTCTACGGTACGCACCGACCAGCTGACTTCCGAAGACATTTATGCCGTAGTGGATGCCGGTGCGCAGGCAGGGGTGTTGAAGCAGCAGGAGCATTATCTGATTGAAAACATTTTCGATATGCAGGAGCGTACGGTTACTTCAACCATGAATACGCGCGAATATATCGTTTATGTTGATAAAAACGATGATGCAGAAACCGTTTTGGCGAAAATGGACGAAGTGCCGCACTCTAAAATTTTGGTGTGTAACGGCGGTTTGGAAAAAGTCATCGGCTATATAGAAAGCCACACTTTCCTGACCCTGTACCTGAAAGAGAAAAATATCCGCCTGACCGACCGCCGCGTCTTGCGCAAAGCGTTGTTTATCCCCGATACGCTGTCGCTGTATGAGGTTTTGGAAACCTTCAAAAATGCCGGTGAGGATTTTGCCGTAATCATCAACGAATATGCCTTGGTGGTCGGCGTGATTACTTTGAAAGACGTGATGAGTATCGTGATGGGCGATTTGGTCGCAACCGAAGAAGAGCCGCAAATCATCCGCCGTAACGAAACCTCATGGCTGATTGACGGTGCCACACCTTTGGAAGACGTCATGCGGGCATTGGACATCAATACTTTCCCGCATTCGGAGAACTATGAAACCATCGGCGGTTTTATGATGTATTCGTTGCGGAAAGTGCCGAAAAAAACCGATTTTGTGGTGTTCGGCAAATACAAATTCGAGATTATCGATACGGATAACCTGAAAATCGACCAATTGTTGGTGTCGATTCATCATGAAACCGAATCCAAAGAAGATTGAGGTCGGATTAAACCAAAGGCCGTCTGAATTTTCAGACGGCCTTTTTCTGTTTGCAAAGCCACTTATTTTGCCGAAGCGGATAACAGTTCGCTGAGTCTGGCTACGATCGCGGCGGCGGCTTCGTCTTTGGAGGTTTCCGGGAACGATGTTTCGGCCGTATCGTCGATGATGGTGATTTGGTTGACCGGCTTGCCCATCGCCACTGAAACCTGGTTGGCGACAAGCATGGGGATGTTTTTACGCAAGCGTTTGGCGCGGGCGTATTCCACCACGTTTTCGCTTTCTGCCGCGAAGCCGACGCAGAAGGGGGCATCGGAAAGCGCGGCTACCGAAGCAAGGATATCGGGGTTTTCGGTTAATTCGATAACGGGCGGCGTTCCGGAGCCGTCTTTTTTCAGTTTTTGGCTGCTGCTGTTTTTTACTTTATAGTCGGCGACGGCAGCAACGGAAATGAAAACGTCTTGCCCTTCGACCGCTTGATGTACGGCTTCATACATTGCTTGCGCGCTGACGGCTTGTTCGGTGTAGTTTAGGGCAGTGGGCAAGGCGGTTTGGATTTGCCCGTAAATCAGGCTGACTTCTGCACCGGCGGCACGGCAGGCGCGTGCCAAGGCCATGCCCATTTGTCCGCTGGAAATATTGGTGATGCCGCGCACGGGATCAATGGCTTCGAAGGTTGCGCCGGCGGTAATCAACACCTTTTTGCCGTGCAGTTTTTTTTCCGTCCAACTGTCTGGCAGCAATTCCGCCAATTCAAACGCTTCCGGCATGCGTCCGACCCCGACTTCGCCGCAAGCCTGTTCGCCCGAGTTGGGCTGAATCACAGTCACGCCGTCGGCTTGAAGCTGCTTGATGTTGCGCAAATTGGCCGGGTTGAACCACATTTCGACATTCATTGCAGGCGCGACCACCAACGGGCATTTTCTGGCCGCAGCCAAATTGGTCAGCAGATTGTCGGCGATGCCGTTGGCGATTTTGGCCAAGGTGTTGGCCGAAGCCGGGGCAATCAGGAAAACGTCGGCATTGCGGGTGAGATTGATGTGTGCCATACCGTTGCCGCCCAAACCGCCGTCGTGCGTGTCGACCAAAACGGGATTGCCGCTTAGGGCTTGGAAGGTTAGGGGGGCGATAAATTCTGTAGCCGAGCGGCTCATGGCGACGGTAACTTCATGGCCCTGTTTTTTCAACAGACGCACCAATTCGCAGGATTTATAGGCGGCAATGCCGCCGCTGATGCCGAGTAGGATATGTTTGCTCATGTGTCGGAATAGTATAAATAAAAAGGCCGTCTGAAATTTCAGACGGCCTAAATATAGCATGAAATCATAGACGGGCTGAATGACTGAATTTTGAAACCGGCTGGAATTTCAGACGGCCTCGATAAACGGTTTTGGAGATTCCGCAAGAAATCCTAGATCATTCTATCGTTTATCAGCTCAACCGCTGCCGGGCGTATTTCAATCTCCGTCATTCAATCTTCACCCGCTTCAACCTCAAAGCATTTCCCAACACCGACACCGAACTCATCGCCATCGCCGCGCCTGCAATAATCGGGTTCAAAAAGCCGAATGCTGCCAGCGGTATACCCAAAGTGTTGTAGATAAAGGCGAAAAACAGATTTTGTTTGATGTTTTTCAAAGTGGCGCGGGAAATCAGCAGGGCATCGACCATTTGGTTGACGGAATGCTGCATCAGCGTGGCGGAGGCGGTGTGTTCGGCAACGTCTGCGCCGTCTTTCATGGCGAAGCTCACGTTGGCGGCGGCGAGCGCGGGGGCATCGTTGATGCCGTCGCCGACCATGGCAACTACCTTGCCGGCGTTTTTCAATTTTTGCACTTCGGCGGCTTTGTCGCGCGGGCTCATGTTGCCGTAGGCGTGGGCGATGCCGAGCTGTCCGGCGATGTAGCCGACCACGTTTTGGTTGTCGCCGCTCATGATGTAAACGTCGATGCCGTGGTTTTTCAGACGGCCTATGGCTTCCTGCGTGTCGGCTTTGAGCGCATCGGCAAGGGCGAATGCGCCGACGGGTTGGTCGTTGACCGACACGGCCACGATGGTGGCGATGCGCCAAACGGAATCAAGGCTGTCGGGCAGCACGAGATTGCAGTAATCGGGTTTGCCCACTTTCACTAAGCCCGCGCCGTCAATTTCGGCGGAAATGCCCGCGCCGACGGCGGTTTGCGCGTTTCGGGCTTCGGGAATGTCGATGCCGCGCGATAAGGCCGTCTGAACAATCGCTGCGGCCAGCGGATGGGTGGCGTTTTGTTCGACGGCGGCGGCAAGGCGGTAGAGTTCGTTTTCGTTTATCGGGTCGTTTTTTTCAGACGGCCTCAACCACACCGCCGCCACCTGCGGTTTGCCTTGCGTGAGCGTGCCGGTTTTGTCCAGCACCACCGCGTTCACATGAGCCGCTTCTTCCATAGCCGCAGCATCTTTAAACCAAATGCCGTGCTTCACCGCTTTGCCCATGCCGACCATCATTGCGGCGGGCGTGGCCAAGCCGAGCGCACACGGGCAGGCGATCACCAACACGGCTACGGCGTTCATCAACGCAGTTACCCAATCTGCTTTCACATACCATGTAATCAAAAAAGTTAACACGGCAATTCCAACCACCACAGGCACAAACACGCCCGCTACTTTGTCGGCAATACGCGCGATTGGCGCTTTGCTGCCCTGCGCTTCAGACAAAGCCGCCATCATGTCGCCGAGCAGGGTTTGGCTGCCGAGCTGTTCGGCGCGGTAAACCACGCTGCCGTCGGTCATCACCGCACCTGCCAGCACTTTGCTGCCCACGGTTTTGGCTTCGGGGTTGGATTCGCCGGTGAGATGGCTTTCGTCTGCCCAGCCGTTGCCGCTTTCCACCGTGCCGTCCGCCGCGATGCGTTCGCCGTGGTTGGCACGGATTAAATCGCCTATCTGCACTTGGTCGAGCGGTGTTTCCTGCCATTGCCCGCCGCGCTGCACGCTGACCCGCTGCGGTGTGAGCCTCAACAACAATCCCAAACTGTTGAGGCTGTTTTTCTTGGCGCGGTGTTCGAGAAATTTGCCCAAGCTCACAAAGCCCACTACCATCACGCCCGCTTCAAAATACACATGCGCCATGTCGCCGTGATGCGCGTGCGGGTGAAAAAACAGCATAAATACCGAGTAGAGATAAATCGCCACCGTACCTACCGTTACCAGCACGTCCATATTCGCCAGCCCGCCCCTGATGCTCGCCCACGCGCTTTTATAGAAAGGAATAGCCAGCCAAAGCTGCACGATACTCGCCAGCACAAACTGCCACATCGGCGGCATCATCCAATCGTGCCGCCCGATTATCATGCCCGCCATGCCGAATAAAAAAGGTACGTTAATCGCCAGCAGAAGCCACAGCCGCCAGCCGATATGCGGTTCGGCTTCGATTCGCGGCAGAGCGTCGGTTTTCAGCACAGCGTTAAAGCCTGCTTTTTCAATGATATGAATCAGCGCATCGGCATCGGTGCGGCTGTCGTCGAACACGACCTGCGCTTCTTCGCCGGCAAAGTTCACCGAGGCCGTCTGAACAAAGTCTTTTTTGTTCAACACTTTTTCAATACGGCTGGCACAGGCTTGGCAGGTCATGCCGTCGATTTGGAAACGGGCTTTTTGTTGCATGAAGTTCAGCCTTTCAGATTCAAAAACAAGCAGTCGCGGTTTTCAGACGGCCTAAATCGGATTTTGCGGATAACGTTTGGCAATCTGGTGCAAACTCAACTGCACCACCCAACCGACGCCGAACGCAAACAACAGCGTACCCAATCCCACCACGCCGCCGAGCAGCCAGCCGATCAGACATACCGAACTTTCAATCATCGTGCGCACCACGCCTACGCGCCAGCCGGTTTTTTGGCACAAGCCGATCATCAGGCCGTCACGCGGGCCGGCACCCAAATAACAAGTCAGATACAGAGACGAAGCAATGCCGATCACCACCACACCGCCCACACATTGCAGCACCCGCCACACCCAAGCAACCGGCGGCGGCACCCACTGCACAAACACGCCCAACACCGCGGCAATCAACACCATATTCAATACCGTGCCCAGCCCCGGCCGTTGGCGCAAAGGCAGCCACAGCATCAATACCGCCGCGCTGATCAAAAACGTAACCGTGCCAATATCGAGGCCGCTTTGCACCACAATGCCCTGCGCCAATACCGTCCACGGCGTAGAACCCAAACCGGCGTTCACCAGCATGCCTTCGCCCACGCCGAACAAAACCAGCGCGAAACACAACATCGCCAGAGATTGCGGCCGCAAAGACCACCATGCGGGCGCAGACCACGGCGTTTTCGGCAAAATGCGTCGGGCTTGAGCCATAGAAAACTACCTTTGCGCTTTATTGGGACAAAGAAGCGTCAAAGCCCGCATCTTCAATGGCTTCAACCAATTCGGCAGTTTGTACTTTGGCCGGGTCGAACGTAATTTTTGCAGAGGCAGAGGCCAAATCCACTTCGGCTTTTTCCACGCCGTTCAAGGCTTCGAGCACTTTGGTAACGCTTTTCACACAGCCTCCGCAAGTCATACCGCCGACGTTGATGTTGATGGTTTCCATGATTTTTCCTTTCGTAAACAATATGGTTGATTTGCCGTACCGGTGCTAATATAAACCTTTACCCGCAGTTAAGGTCAAGCCCCATGAACATCAGCGAAGCCGCCCGCCAAACCGGTTTGTCTGCCAAACAAATCCGCGATTATGAAAAACACGGCCTGCTCGCCCCTACTCCCCGCACCGAAAGCGGCTACCGCCGTTATGAAGAAAACGATTTGAAGCGTTTGAAATTCATCCGCCATGCCAGAGAGGTCGGCTTTTCGCTGCAACAAACCGCAGAGTTGCTGAAACTGCAAGACAATCCCGTGCGAAACAGCCGCGAAGTCAAAGCCCTTACCGCGCGCCACATCGCCGCACTCAATGCACAAATCCTCTCTTTGCAGCAGATGGTGGCCGAGCTTCAATCGCTTCACGACGCCTGCAAGGGCGACGACTGCCCGGAGTGTTCGATTTTGGAAGGGCTGGGGAAATAAACAGTTTACCCGCTTGGCCATTCAATGCCGATCTTGTTTAAGCTGAATAATTTAGGGTAATAAAGTGCGTATTTTAGATTAAACGGCTTATTGATTGATAAAGTGTATTTAAAAAGGCCGTCTGAAAATTCAGACGGCCTCTGTTTTAGGGCTTAGGCTTGCTTGCCAAAATATTGATTACTTTTTTGGTTTCGGTTTGCGGTGTGCTTTCTTCGTCTTCATCCTGAGAGGGGAAGCGTTGCGGCAGTGTTTCGCGGTCAAATGCCAAGTCGCCGCCGTGTTTCAGTTTTTGGCCTTTCTGCAGTCCGGCAAAGTCAAACAGTTCGATGTCGGCCAAGTGCGACGGTACGACGTTTTGTAAGGCGGAAAACATGGATTCGATTCTGCCGGGAAAGCGTTTGTCCCAATCTACCAGCATTTCACGGATAACCTGCCTTTGCAGGTTGGGTTGCGAACCGCATAAATTGCAGGGAATAATCGGAAACTGTTTCAGCTCGGCGTAGCGGATCAAGTCTTTTTCTTTAACATAAGCTAAGGGACGGATAACGATATGCTCGCCGTTGTCCGATACCAGCTTGGGCGGCATGGCTTTGAGTTTGCCGCCGTAAAACATATTGAGAAAGAGAGTGCCGAGAATATCGTCACGGTGATGGCCGAGAGCGATTTTGGTGCAGCCCAATTCTTTGGCCGTGCGGTAGAGAATGCCGCGACGCAGACGGCTGCACAGTGAGCAGGTGGTTTTGCCTTCTTCCAATACGCGTTTGACAACCGAATAGGTGTCTTCTTCAACAATTTTGTAGGGCACGCCGATACTTTCCAGGTAATCGGGCAAAACGTGTTCGGGGAAGCCCGGTTGCTTTTGGTCCAGATTGACGGCAACCAGTTCGAATTCGATGGGTGCGCTGGCTTGCAGTTGGCGCAGGATATCCAATAGGGCGTAACTGTCTTTTCCGCCCGAAAGGCAGACCATGATTTTGTCGCCGTTTTCAATCATGTTGAAATCATTGATGGCATCGCCGACGGCATGGCGCAGTTTTTTGTTTAATTTGTTGTTTTCTAATTCTGTTTTGGTTTTCTTAGACATGGTTTTGATAGAGGTAAAAATTTAAGTCGGGATTATACCGCAATCAAAACGAGGCCGTCTGAATCAGCTTTGCTTGCGGGCAATCATTTTAGCGAAAGCCAGACTGTCGGCAATCAGGTTGGCGGTGCTGTCGAACCGGTGTTCGGTCTCAATAATCAAAAGGTTGGAGGGGCGGCCGGCATGCAGGCTCATGCGCATTTTCGCCGGTGTGAAGGGCAGTTGATGCAGGGCGGCGAATTCTTTGGCCCGGCGGTTGGCTAAGCTGAGCATGGGCAGTAAGGTGATGTCCAGATGGAAAAAGCGTACGCCCAAAACCAAAATGCGTGCGGCAAACCAATCTGCTTCTTCGGTGAAAACGGTCGGGCTGGGGCGGTCGAATTGATGGCGCATGGCGGCAATCAGCGTAGCGGTGGTGCGTATATTCGGCAGCAGGGCTTCGCTGACGGTCGGATGCTCGGTTTGAGGAATAGATTGGCCGAACAAGTCGTTGCGGTGGACATTGCCGTCTACCACCATATGGCAGCGGTGCAGTGTCGGATTGGGTTCGGTTTTTTGAATGGTTGCTGCTTGCATTTTATTTGCTCCTGAATTTCTGTTTGGTTTTTCGGTTGGATGGCAGCAAATAAAACAATGCCGCCATTTCTTGGTCTGGCGGCATTTGTTTCGCGTTTGCTTAAGGTTTTCTGTCGGTTTCAGACAAGCGCAAAAAAGTACCGCACTGTTGTGTGGTACCAATAGTAATAAGCAAATGGGCGAATGTTTAATGTGTTCATGACGGCTAGGTTAAAACAAGAAGTTCAGGATTGTCAACAACCAATTCACAAAATCAACAATCATTCTGATAAATTCCTGTATTGCTTCCATTTTATTTTTCGCCCCACTTGGCCATTAAGGTGTGCGGAATGCGCAGTTGGTCGAGAATTCTGGCGACAACAAAGTCAATCAGATCTTCCATGCTTTGAGGATGATGGTAAAAGCCCGGAGAGGGGGGCAGGATAACGGCGCCCAGTTGCGACAGTTTCAATAGGTTTTCCAAATGCAGTGAAGAGAACGGTGCTTCGCGAGGCACAATAATCAAAGGGCGGCGTTCTTTGATGGCGACATCGGCCGCACGCTCAATCAGATGGTCGGAGGTGCCGTGTGCCATGGCAGCCACTACGCCCATGCTGGCCGGACAAACAATCATGGCATCGGCAGGGTTGGTGCCTGAGGCTGGCGGGGCAAACCATTCGTCTTTGCCGAATACGCGCAGCTGCTGCTCGGATACCTGAAAACGTCCGCATAAAAATGCCTGACACGCTTTGGCATTGGAAGGCAGCGTTAGATTCATTTCCTGTTGGGCGACGACTTGTGCGGCTTGCGAATAGAGCAGCCATACGTTTTTACCGCTTTGCAGCAGGCATTCCAGCAGACGGATTCCGTAAGGCATACCGGATGCGCCGGTAAAAGCCAGTGTAACGGTTTGGACGGGATGGTTATGCATAAGTGTTCTTTTGTGTTGCTTTAAAATGCGCCGAAATAGCGGAATAAGTAGGCGACCAACAAGATGATGGGAATAAATAGAAACAGGGTATGCCGCTGTAAACTGTCTTCGCTTTTTAAATGGTGTTTAACGGCTTTGAACAAAACATATTTGAATAAAAAAGCGGCTTCGCATGCCAAGATAATGCCGTTGATTAAATATTGGGTATCATCGTGCGGCCCGGTCAACTTTATGAGCAGCAAAGTGATCAGGGGGATAAGGCAGATAATCAGCCAATGCGGAAGCAGGTTTTTTTGTGGCATGGTTAAGTATTCCGGTGGGGCTTTAAGCCTGAATCATAGCAAAAGCCGCGATGTTTGGCAGCTTGGATACAGCAGGCCGTCTGAAAATTTCAGACGGCCTTCGGGTTATTGAATGCCGTTTTGTTTGTTTTCCAAGAATTCCCATCTCTCCAGTTTTTCCAATAACAGCATCTCGATTTCTTCGGCGCGCTGTTGCAATGCTCCTGCTTTTTCGTAGTCTTTGAAAATATCCGGATCGGAAAGTTGCCGGTTCAATTGAGCCTGCTCGGTTTCCAGTGCAGCCAATTCGTCCGGTAAAGCATCCAACTCGCGTTGTTCCTTATAGGATAGTTTTACCGTTCGGTTTGCTTTGGGTTTGACGGCTTTTTCCGATTCGACAGTTGTATTTTTGTTTTGGATTTCAGTAGCAAACTGTTGTTCGCGGTTTTTTGCGTCGATATAGTCCTGATAGCCGCCGATGTATTCTTTCAGACGGCCTTTACCTTCGAAGACGATGCTTTGGGTGATGACGTTATCCAGAAACATACGGTCGTGGCTGACGAGAAAGACCGTGCCTTGATAATCGCGCAATAGTTCTTCCAACAATTCTTGCGTATCGATATCCAAATCATTGGTCGGCTCGTCCAAAACCAGAATATTGGCCGGACGGGTAAACAGTTTGGCAAGCAGCAGGCGGTTACGCTCGCCGCCCGATAGCGAGGATACGGGGCTTTGGGCGCGGGCGGGGTGGAAAAGGAAGTCTTCCAGATAACTCATGACGTGTTTTTTCTTACCGCCGATTTCTACGTAATCGTTCCCTTGGCCCAATGTGTAAAACACGGTGTCGTTTTCGTTTAAGGCGCTGCGGAATTGGTCAAAATAGGCCACTTCCTGTTTGCTGCCTATGCGTATGCGTCCGTAAGTCGGTTGGAGTTCGCCGAGAATCAATTTCAGGAAAGTGGTTTTGCCGATACCGTTCGGGCCTATCAGGCCGATTTTGTCGCCGCGTTGGATGATGGCGGAAAATTTATCCATGATGACTTTATCGCCGTATTGGAAAGAGGCATGTTCCAATTCGGCAATGATTTTGCCGCTTTTTTCGCCGCTGTCGAGTTTGAAGTTGACTTGTCCTTGAATATTCCTGCGTTCTGCACGCTGGCGACGTAATTCTTCCAAACGGCGGACACGGCCTTCGTTACGGGTTCGGCGGGCTTCAATGCCGCGACGGATCCAAGCTTCTTCTTGGGCATGGAATTTGTCGAACAAGCGGTTGTGTTCGGCTTCTACCGCCAATTCCTGCTCTTTTTTCTCCCGGTATTTGGTGAATGATCCTGGGTAGGAGCGAAGTGTGCCTCGATCAAGTTCGACAATGCGGGTGGCGATATTATCGAGAAAACGGCGGTCGTGGGTAATCACGACCAAACTTCCGTTAAATTGTTTTAACAGGTTTTCCAACCAAATAATGGCTTCGATATCCAAATGGTTGGTGGGTTCGTCCAGCAATAGTACGTTCGGTTTCTGCACCCAGGCGCGCGCCAAAGCCACGCGTTTTTTCTGTCCGCCGGATAGGTTGCCGATTTTTTCCTGCTCGGGCAAGCCCAATTCGCTGATGCTTTGTTTGACTGCCGCATCGAGCTGCCAGCCGTTACGGGCTTCGATTTCGGATTGCAGCTCGTTCAATTCTTTCAATAATTCGGGAGCTTGGCTGCTTTCCAGTAGTCGGCTGATATGATGGTAACGGCTCAGCAAGTCGCGGATTTCGCCTAATCCTTCGGCAACGACATCAAAAACGGCGGCATCCTCGGGAAAAAATGATTCTTGGGGAACGTAAACGATTTTGAGGCTGTGTTGAACAATAATCTGCCCGTCGTCCAATTTCTGCACGCCGGCCAGAATTTTCAGAAAAGAGGATTTTCCCGCTCCGTTGCGGCCGATAAGGCCGATTTTTTCTCCGCTGTCGAGCTGGAACGAGGTTTTATCGAGTAGGGCGACATGGCCTACTGCAAAAGAGGCATTTTCAACGGATAGGATATTCATGTTTTCCGAATGGCAAATAATCTGGAAGGAAAATGGGAAAGGCCGTCTGAAAAAATGATTATTTTCAGACGGCCTGCCGTTTATTTCGGCTTATGCGCGTTTGCGGAATTCGCCGGTACGGGTATCGATTTCCACTTTGTCGCCGGTTTCAACGTAAGCCATAACTTGGATTTCGGTACCGCCGACCAAACGGGCGTTTTTCATTACTTTGCCTGAAGTGTCGCCCTTAACGGCAGGCTCGGTGTATTCTACTTCGCGCACGATGATGGTGGGCAGTTCTACGGAGATCGGGTTACCTTCGTAGAAAGTTACTTCGCATACGTCTTCCATGCCGTCTACGATGAATTTCAGTGCGTCGCCGATGTTTTCGGCTTCGATTTCATATTGGTTGAATTCTTCGTCCATGAATACGTACATGGGGTCGGCAAAGTAGCTGTAAGTACAGTTTTTGCGGGCCAGAATCACGACGTCGAATTTGTCATCGGCTTTGTAGATGGTTTCGGTGGCTGCGCCGGTCAGCAGGTTTTTCAGTTTCATGCTGACTTTGGCAGAGCTGCGGCCGCCTTTAATGTATTCGGTTTTTTGTACTACCATCGGGTCGTTGCCGACCATAAATACGTTACCTGCGCGCAGTTCTTGTGCGGTTTTCATAATGTGCTTCCAATCTAAAATCTGTTGATGCGGTTAAAAATAAACGCGCTATTTTATATTATCTTCAATAAATTTGGCTAGTTTTTCCGTGGCACTGGCTTGGTTAAACAAAAAATTTTGCCAGCTTGCCGCACCTTGTTGCCATTGATGTATTTGCTTCCACAGTGTTTGCCATGCTGAAAGGCGCTGCTGTTCAGTCAGCTCTACGGCTTGATTCAGCTCGTCGGACAAGGCCTGATGGGCGGAGGCGGTTTCTTCCGGGTAATACGGGTAAGCCTTATTCCAAAAGGCGTGCAGCTTATCGATATGTATTTTTTCATCTTGCGGATAGATATGCCAGAAGAAAGGTTTGCCTGAAAACTGGGCGCGCACGAAGCTGTCCTCTCCGCGAATCAAGAGGCCGTCTGAAAGTTGCAACAAGTCGTCAAAACGGTTTTGGGCGACAAACGGTATGCGGATCAGGCGTATACAGCCGATTTGAAAAGTATCGCCGCTTTCGCGCAGAGCATAATCCGGAAGGGCTCGGTATTCTTTCAGGCTTTCGATAATTTGCGTTCCGGCCAGCATTAACGTCATGGCTTGGCCTGCCTGTTGCCACATATCCAGCCATTTGTGCCAAACACCGCTTTTGTATCCGAACAGCAGCCATTCAGGACTGTTTTTCTCCGGCAGTTTCAATTCCCGGCGTAATGCTTGGACGGAGTGATCGCTTGCCGGCTGAAATCGGTAATTTTTTTCGCGCAACAATCCGCCGCTTTTTTCGGAAAAACCCATAAACCAAAAGTATTTTTGAATGCCGTTTGCCTGAAGTGAGGGCAGGGCGTGCAAACGTTCGTTGCTGTCTTCTGCGCTCAAATATTCCCAATTTAGCCATAAGGGTTTGCAGGCTTTAATGACGGCGATGATGTTGTCCGGCAGATTACAGCCGAATGTTTCGATGACGATTTGCGGGGCATGTTCGGGAAGATCGTAGGCATGATCGGGCTGCCATGTCCGCAGATGGATATTTTGGTAAGTGCAGGGCAGGGTTGGCAAATCGGGACACAGGGCTTGAAGTGCCGAAGGTTGGTCAACCCATAAACAGACGTTTAAATTCAATTCAGAATGCAGTATGTTTGCCAATCGCCAAGACACACCGATATCACCGTAATTATCGATAACATTACAAAAAATCCAGCAGTTTTTTTGAGGTAAACAAGCAGACATAAAACACCGTATTCAGCAAAGCTAGAAGCAGCAAGGTTTTACGCTGATTTTGTTTTTTGTCAAGCTTGAAACTGCTAATTTTTTTGCATTATCCACATTGACAAGGCGGCAGATAATGGCATGCCTATTTTTCTTGATTCAGGATGTTGACAAGTGTGTGAAAAATTTAAATATATGATTTTATTTATAAATAATTAAAGGCTTATTTTTTATGCAGCAATGGCGGAAGCCGTGATTTTACAAGGCAAAAGCGCTTAGTTCACAATTAATCCACAAAGTTATCCACAAAAGTTGTGGGTTATTACTCCATATCATTGTCCAGACTGGATTTCGTTAAAAAAGCCGACGCAAAACGGAAAAGCAGTCGCTTTTCAGACGGCCTGAAAAAGTTTTATTTTACGGAAACGGTTTGCAGGCAGAACGTGTTTTGTTTCCGTTTAAACAAACTTCCAGTTCTTTTTACTTTATCCGATATGGGAAACAGGCCGTCTGAAACTCTGAAATCTTCAGACGGCCTATTCATATATTCCACCATCAGCGCGCCGGGAAAACAGACATTAGTTTCAGATGGCCTTTTATGTTAAAATCACCGACTATTGTCTTACTGAATCCAAACATAATCATGACTGATGCCACCATCCGAAACGACCACCATTTTGCCAAAGAAACCATTCCCATCAGCTTGGAAGAGGAGATGCGCCGCAGCTATCTCGATTATGCGATGAGTGTGATTGTCGGACGCGCGCTGCCCGATGTGCGCGACGGTCTGAAGCCGGTTCACCGCCGCGTCTTATACGCCATGCACGAGTTGAAAAACAACTGGAACAGCGCGTATAAGAAATCTGCCCGTATTGTCGGCGACGTAATCGGTAAATACCACCCCCACGGCGACTCAGCCGTATATGACACGATCGTGCGTATGGCACAGGACTTTTCCATGCGCTATATGCTGGTTGACGGTCAGGGCAACTTCGGTTCGGTAGACGGCGACGGCGCGGCAGCCATGCGTTATACCGAGATCCGCATGGCGAAAATCGCCCACGAAATGTTGGCGGATATCGAAGAAGAAACCGTTAATTTCGGCCCGAACTACGACGGTAGCGAGCATGAACCGTTGGTGTTGCCTACACGTTTCCCTGCATTGCTGGTTAACGGCTCTTCCGGCATTGCCGTCGGCATGGCCACCAATATTCCTCCGCACAACCTTCCCGATACCATCAATGCATGTCTGCAATTATTGGCAGACCCGCAAACCGATATCGATGTGCTGATCAATACCATCAAAGCACCCGATTTTCCGACCGGAGCCACGATTTACGGCATGAGCGGTGTGCGCGAAGGCTATAAAACCGGCCGCGGCCGCGTGGTGATGCGCGGTAAAACGCACATTGAGCCTATCGGCAAAAACGGCGAACGCGAAGCCATCATCATTGACGAAATTCCTTATCAAGTAAACAAAGCCAAGCTGGTTGAGAAAATCGGCGAGCTGGTGCGCGACAAAGTGCTGGAAGGCATCTCCGATTTGCGCGACGAGTCCGACAAATCGGGCATGCGCGTGGTTATCGAACTGAAGCGCAACGAAAATGCCGAAGTGGTGTTAAACCAGCTTTACAAGCTCACCCAGCTGCAAGACAGCTTCGGCATCAATATGGTGGCGCTGGTGGACGGTCAGCCTCGTTTGCTGAATCTGAAACAGATTTTGAGCGAATTTATCCGCCACCGCCGCGAAGTGGTTACCCGCCGCACCTTATTCCGCTTGAAAAAAGCCCGTCACGAAGGCCATATCGCCGAAGGTAAAGCCGTTGCCTTATCCAATATCGACGAAATGATCCAATTGATCAAAGAATCCGCAGATGCCCCGGAAGCCAAAGAAAAAATGCTGGCCCGTCCGTGGCGTTCCTCTTTGGTGGAAGAGATGCTGTCGCGCACCGATTTGGATTTGACAATGGCGCGCCCTGAAAACCTTCCGGCGGGACTGGGTTTACAGCAAAACGGCTATTTCTTAAGCGAACTGCAAGCCGATGCCATTTTGCGCATGAGCCTGCGTAACCTGACCGGTTTGGATCAGGACGAAATCGTTAAAGACTACAAAAGCATCATGGCAAACATTATTGATTTGCTGGATATTTTGGCCAAATCGGAACGTATCGACGACATTATCCGCACCGAATTGGAAGAAGTGAAGGCACAGTTCGGCGACGAACGCCGCAGTGAAATCAACCCGTTCGGCGGCGATATTGCCGACGAAGACCTGATTCCGCCGCGCGAAATGGTGGTAACGCTGACGCACGGAGGCTATATCAAAACCCAGCCGACTACCGACTATCAAGCCCAGCGTCGCGGCGGACGCGGCAAACAGGCTGCGGCAACCAAAGACGAGGATTTCATTGAAACCCTGTTTGTTGCCAATACCCATGATTATCTGATGTGCTTCACCAACTTCGGCAAATGCCACTGGATTAAGGTATACAAACTGCCCGAAGGCGGACGCAACAGCCGAGGCCGTCCGATTAACAATGTGATTCAGTTGGATGAAGGCGAAAAAGTCAGCGCAATCCTGCCGGTACGCGAATTCCCCGAAGACGAATATGTATTCTTCGCAACCGCGCAAGGCATGGTGAAAAAAATCCAACTGAGCGCATTCAAAAACGTCCGCAGCCAAGGTATTAAAGCGATTGCTTTGAAAGAGGGCGATCATTTGGTCGGTGTCGCCAAAACCGGCGGTAACGACGATATCATGCTGTTCTCCAACCTCGGCAAAGCCATCCGCTTCAATGAATATTGGGAACGCAGCAACGAAGCGGAAGATGCCGATAGCGAAAACGAAGATTCAGACGGCATCGAAACCGATGCGGCCGAAGACGACAGCAACGAAACTGCCGCACCGAAAGCAAACGGCGTACGCCCGTCCGGTCGCGGCAGCGGCGGATTGCGCGGCATGCGCCTGCCTTCAGACGGCCGCATCGTCAGCCTGATTACCTTCTCGCCGGAATGCGAGCAAGACGCCGCCTTGCAGGTGTTGACTGCCACGGAAAACGGCTACGGCAAGCGCACCCCGATTGCCGACTACAGCCGCAAAGGAAAAGGCGGGCAGGGCAACATTGCCATCAACACCGGCGAGCGTAACGGCGAATTGGTTGCCGCGACACTGGTGGCGGAAACCGACGATTTGATGCTGATTACCAGCGGCGGCGTATTAATCCGCACCAAAGTCGAGCAAATCCGCGAAACAGGCCGAGCTGCGGCAGGGGTGAAGCTGATTAATCTTGATGAAGGAGAGACGCTGGTTAGTCTGGAACGCGTAGCCGAAGAACCTGAAGAGGCTGCCGTAGAGGAAAACAGCGCATCTCCAGAAAACGTTACAGAATAATCAAGATTCTATGCGTATAAAAGGCCGTCTGAAAATTTCAGACGGCCTTTTTTTCAGACGGCCTTTTTTTCAGACGGTCTTTTTTTCAGACGGTCTTTTTTTCAGACGGCCTTTTTTTTCAGACGGCCTTTTTTTCAGACGGCCTTTTTTTCAGACGGCCTTTTTTCAGACGGCCTTTTTTCAGACGGCCTTTTTTCAGACGGCCTTTTTTCAGACGGCCTTTTTTCAGACGGCCTTTTTTCAGACGGCCTTTTTTGTTCCGACTACCGTTAAAATAAGATAAAGTTTTGACTTATTATGCAAAAAGAGTCAAGCTAGCTGTATCAGATTCTGTCCGAAACTTTAGTATTAGAGGCATATAATGACTGCAACCCAATTGATTCAATCGCTTACCAAAATTGTCGGCGAAGATTTTATTATTACCGATCCTGCAAAAACCGAGCCTTACCGTCAGGGCTACCGTTTTGGCGAGGGCAAAGCGTTGGCGGTTGTCCGGCCGGGCACTTTGTTGGAGCAGTGGCAGGTGTTGCAGGCTTGTGTGGAAGCGGATGTTATCGTGTTAACTCAGGCGGCGAATACCGGGTTGACGGGCGGTTCGACGCCGGACGGTAATGATTACGACCGCGACATTGTGATTGTCAACACCATGCGGATGAACATTAT
Source organism: Neisseria weaveri (assembly GCF_900638685.1). NCBI lineage: Bacteria > Pseudomonadati > Pseudomonadota > Betaproteobacteria > Neisseriales > Neisseriaceae > Neisseria > Neisseria weaveri. Next base: position 2,226,338 of record NZ_LR134533.1, read on the forward strand.
TCAGTTGATTAATAATAACGAGCAGGTGGTGTGTTTGCCGGGTGCGACCTTAAACCGTTTGGAAAAATTGCTGAAGCCGTTGGGGCGCGAGCCGCATTCGGTAATCGGTTCGTCTTGTATTGGGGCGTCGGTATTGGGCGGGGTGTGCAACAACTCCGGCGGTGCTTTGGTTCAGCGTGGGCCGGCTTATACGGAAATGGCTCTGTTTGCGCAATTGGATGAAAACGGCAGCCTGCAGTTGGTGAATCACTTGGGCATTGAGTTGGGCGATACGCCGGAAGAAATTCTGACCAATCTGCAAGGCCATCATTATCAGCGTAAAGACATTAAGTTGGATGCGGGCAAAGGCCACGATCATACTTATTGCGACCATGTGCGTTGTGTCGACGAGCCGACTGCGGCGCGTTTCAATGCGGATCCTTCCCGGCATTACGAGGCTTCGGGTTGCGCGGGCAAGCTGATGGTGTTCGCGGTGCGCTTGGATACGTTCCCCGAAGAAAAAAATACGGCGGTATTTTATATCGGCACGAATGATATCAACGAGCTGACCGATATACGCCGTGCGGCGTTGGCTCAGTTTGCCAATTTGCCGGTATCGGGCGAGTATATTCATCGCGACGCGTTCGATATTGCCGATGTATACGGCAAGGATACGTTTTTTGTGATTAAGCAGTTTGGGACGCACAGGCTGCCTGCTTTATTCGACTGGAAGGCTAAAATCGACCGTTTCGGCAGGAATTTCCGCTTTTTGCCTAAGCATTTTTCCGATAAGGCTTTGCAGTTTGCCGGCCGTTTTCTGCCCGACCATCTGCCGAAGTCGTTACGCAGTTACCGCGACCTTTACGAACACCATTTGATTTTGAAAATGGGCGGTGACGGTGTGGAAGAGGCGAGAAGTTTTCTGAAAAATTATTTTGCTGCCAAAACGGGGGCTTACTTCGAGTGTAGTCCGGAAGAAACCCAAGCGGCGATGCTGCACCGTTTTGCCGTTGCTTCCGCAGCCGTGCGCTACCGTGCCGTGCATGATGATGAAGTTGAAGATATTGTGGCTTTGGATATTGCTTTGCGTCGCGACGATAGGGACTGGTTTGAACGTCTGCCGTCTGAAATCGACAGTAAAATCAGCCATAAGCTGTATTACGGCCATTTTATGTGCCATGTGTTCCATCAGGATTACATTGTGAAAAAAGGCCATGATTGTGTGGCGTTGGAGCATGAAATGCTGGCCTTGCTGGATCAGCGCGGTGCGCAATATCCTGCGGAGCATAATGTCGGCCACCTTTATGAAGCGAAGCCTGCTTTGAAGCAGTTTTACCGCAAACTGGATCCGACCAACAGCTTTAATCCGGGCATAGGCAAAACGTCTAAGAAGAAATATTGGGCTGAATAAATCGGGATAATGAAAAGGCCGTCTGAAATTTTCAGACGGCCTTTTTATATTTGCGTATCGGTTGGAAACGGATAAGTTAAATCAATTCCAAATCCGGGCCGGCGGTTTGGGCGCGGCGGCTGCGCAATTGGATGTCGGTGCGCAAATCGTGTGCGGAGTCGGCGTTTTTGATGGCATCTTGGAAGCTGATTTGACCGGTTTCATACAGGTTGTATAAGGCTTGGTCGAATGTCTGCATACCGGATGCGGTGGATTTTTTCATCACTTCTTTAATCCCGTGTACGTCGCCTTTCAGAATCAGTTCGGCAATGAGCGGAGAATTCATCAGGATTTCCGCTGCGGCAACACGGCCTCTGCCGCCTTCGCGCGGAATCAGGCGTTGGGATACGAAGGCTTGCAGGTTGAGCGACAGGTCGGTGAGCAGTTGGACGCGGCGCTCTTCGGGGAAGAAGTTGATAATGCGGTCCAAAGCCTGGTTGGTGCTGTTGGCGTGCAGCGTTGCCATACACAAGTGGCCGGTTTCGGCGAAGGCAATGGCATAGTCCATGGTTTCGCGGTCGCGGATTTCGCCGATCAGAATCACATCGGGTGCTTGACGCAGGGTGTTTTTCAATGCGGCATGCCAGTTTTCGGTGTCTACGCCGATTTCGCGTTGGGTAACGATACAGTTTTTGTGTTCGTGGACAAATTCGATCGGGTCTTCGATGGTGATGATGTGGTCGTGGCTGTTTTCATTGCGGAAGTCGATCATGGAAGCCAGCGACGTGGACTTACCCGAGCCGGTGCCGCCGACAAAAATCACCAAGCCGCGTTTCTGCATGGCGATGTCTTTTAATACGGGCGGCAGGTTGAGCGTGTCGAACGAAGGAATGTTGGACGTGATTGAGCGGAAAACCAAAGCGGTTGCGCCTCTTTGCACCATAGCATTGACGCGGAAGCGGCTGGTATTCGGCAGGCTGATGGCGAAGTTGCATTCGTTGGTTTGGGTGAATTCTTCGATCTGTTTGGGCGTCATGATGGAAAACGCCATTTCCATGCAGCGTTCCGCGTCCAGCGGCGTATCGCTGATGGGGGTGATTTTGCCGTCCAGCTTCATGGCGGGCGGGAATTTGGCGGTCACGAATAAATCGGAACCTTTGTATTTATTCAGGTGTTTCAGCCAAGAATAGAGTTCTTCTTTTGCGGGTAAAGACGTATTAGGATGGTTCATGGAAGCGTTCCCCAGTTATTTCACTATGTGTAAAGTTACTATGTAAAGATTTGTTTGCATTATAGCAAATCCGTGAAAGAAAAGACGTTTTATCGCGTTAAAGTGATGTTTATGGCTTAAATCGGGTGCGGTGCGTATAATACGGGCAGTTTACGGTTTAAGCGGAGAATAAAATGTCGTCTTTGAGCGTTAAAAAGATAGAAACTGTTGCTGTTGTCGGTGCAATGGAGCAGGAAATTGAATTGCTGAAAAACAGTTTGGGCAATTTGGAAGAGAAGCGTTTCGGCAATTTCACTTTTTACTGCGGTATGTTGGGCGGTAAACAGGTGGTTTTGGCGTTGAGCGGTATCGGAAAAGTGAATGCGGCAGTGTCAACGGCACTGTTGGTCGGTAAGTTCAATCCGGATTGCGTGATCAACACCGGCAGCGCGGGCGGTTTGTGCAGCGGCTTGAAAGTGGGCGATGTGGTGGTGGGGACACAGATTGCCCATCATGATGTGGACGTAACCGCATTCGGTTATGCTCCGGGTCAGGTGCCGCGTTTGGCCGCACGTTTCGATTCGGACGAACGGCTGGTGGCGGCTGCGGAAAAAGCGTCGGCGGCATTTGACGGTGCGGCGGTGCATCGCGGTTTGATTGTCAGCGGCGACCAGTTTGTGCACAGCAGCGAAAAAACGGCGGCCATCCGCAAGCTGTTTGAAGATGTGCGCGTCGTGGAAATGGAAGCGGCGGCGATTGCGCAAACGTGTGTGCAGTTGGATGTGCCGTTTGTGGTTATCCGTGCGGTTTCGGATTTGGCCGATGAAAAAGCGGACATCAGTTTCGAAGAATTTTTGGAAACGGCCTCGGTGCATTCGGCCGATATGGTCAAACGGATTGTGGCGGAACTGTAACTGTAATGAAAAGGCCGTCTGAAATTTTCAGACGGCCCGGGTATTTGGAAAAGCGATGGTTGCGGAAGAAACAACAGAATCCGGCAGCGGTGCCGCCAATGCGGCATTGAGGCTGTTCGGCGGGTATGCACCAGAAGCGGCGGAGCAGGTTGCGCCGTTTGTGCGGCGTTTGTTTGCGGCGTTGAAAGACGGCCACACGTTTATTTGGTTGGACGGCAACGATGCTGCTGCGCTGGGTCATGCTGCGCCGATTGTCGGCGTCGGCACCGATGCGCCTTTGGTGTTGGACGGCAGACGTTTGTTTTTGGGGCGGATGTGGCAGCTGGAACGCGACTTGGCCAAAGAAATCGTGCGCCTGGCAACGGCAAAAACGGCAGGCGTCGATTGGATGCGGAGCCGCGCGGTGTTGGCGGAGTGGTTTGCAGGCGAAAACAGCAAGGGGCAGCGTGATGCGGCGGCTTTGGCTTTATTGCAGCCGTTTATGCTGATCAGTGGCGGCCCGGGAACGGGTAAAACCACCACCGTAGCCAAATTGTTGGGATTGTTGTGTTTAAACAGCGGCAGTCTGCCGCGTATCGGGTTGGCCGCACCGACCGGCAAAGCGGCGGCGCATATGGCCAAAGCCCTGCACCGTGCTTTGGCAGAATTTCCGCTGCCGGAAGACATCCGTGCCCATTTGGCCGACAGTGAAGGGAAAACCGTCCACCGGTTGCTGAAATTGCGTCCGCCGCAAATGCAGCCGGTGTTCGGTAAGGAAAAGCCGTTGCCGCTGGATGTATTGATTGTCGATGAAGCATCGATGTTGGACGTTTCCTTAATGCTGCAATTGTTGCGTGCAGTGCCGGACGGTTGCAGGGTGGTTTTGTTGGGCGATGAAAACCAACTGCCTTCGGTCGGTGCCGGGGCGGTGTTGGCACAATTGGCGCAGCCGACGCTGCTGGATGAACAAACAGCGGCGGATTTGGCCATGATATTGCCGGATCACGGTTTTCAGACGGCCTCTCAGCCTGCGCCTTTGTCGCAAAACACCGCACGCTTGGTGTTCAGCCACCGTTTCGGCGAAGACAGCGGCATCGGCTGTCTGGCTCGTGCGGTGGTAAACGGTGAAGCCGAATCTGCTTGGCAACAGTTTGAGCGTTTTCCTCAGGAATTGTCGGTTTGCCGCGGCGGCAGCCGTGAGCAGGCGGAACGGTTGTACGGCCTGCATGAAGCCTATTGGCAAGCGGTAGACGGCGCGGATGTGGCGGCGGCTTTCCGACATCAGGCCGATGTGGTGGTGTTGGCGGCGCGGCGCAGCGAGGCGGAGGCATTTAACGAAGCGTATCGGCAATGCCTGCAACGGCACGGCAGGGTGGCCGGAGACGGCAAATGGTTTGCCGGCCAAGTGCTGATGATCGAGCGCAACGATTATGCCTTGGATTTGTTTAACGGCGATATCGGTTTGGTGTTGGCTGATCCCGACCATGAACGGCAGGATTCGGACACGCAGGCTTTGGCCGCTTATTTCCCGATGGCGGACGGATTTAAAAAAATGGCGCTCAGCCGTTTGCCGGAACACCATACCGCTTTTGCGATGACTGTGCATAAAAGTCAGGGTTCGGAATACCGCGATGTGTGGCTGCTGGCCGAAGAGACGCAAAATCAGGAAGAAGACGGCCGACTCTTGGATAAAGCCTTGCTGTATACCGCCATCACCCGGGCACGGGCGCGTTTTGTTTTTTGGGGCAGCCAAGCGGTTTTTCAGACGGCCTGTACGTCCGAACAGAAGCGTAACAGCGCCTTGCGCCCTATGATTGCCGAAGCCTTCGGTTGAGATAGGGCGGAATGCCGTATAGTGAAAACGAAAAGGGCGGTTTGACGTTGAGGCCGTCTGAAAAAAAACAGCACACCGTATTGCAGATAAAATTGGTAAAAGCAGATACGGCGGTGCGGAATAAAAGGTAAGGAAACGAGATGGAATCTTGGAAAGAAGCGTTGGGTGCGGAAAAAGAGCTGCCGTATTTCCGGCATATTTTGGAAACCGTTCGCGCGGAGCGTATGCAGGGGGAAGTGGTCTATCCGCCTGCGTCCGATGTGTTCAATGCTTTTAAAGCGACGGAGTTCGGCCGGGTTAAAGTGGTGATTTTGGGGCAAGACCCTTATCACGGGCCGGGGCAGGCGCACGGATTGGCATTTTCGGTACGCCCCGATATTCAGATTCCGCCGTCGTTGAAAAATATTTATAAAGAAATGGCAGACGATATCGCCGGATTCCGTATTCCCCATCACGGCTGTTTGCAGGCTTGGGCGGAGCAGGGCGTATTGCTGTTGAATACGGTATTGACCGTCCGCGCCGGGCAGGCGCATTCGCATGCGGATTTGGGTTGGGAAACTTTTACCGACAAAGCGGTGCGGCAACTGGCGGAACACCGCGAACATCTGGTATTCATCTTATGGGGCAGCCATGCCCAGAAAAAAGGGGCGTTTATCGACCGCAACCGCCATTTGGTGCTGACATCGGCCCATCCGTCTCCCTTGTCGGCTTACCGCGGTTTTTTCGGCAGCCGTCCGTTTTCCAAAGCCAATGCTTATTTGGCGGCACACGGGCAAACGCCGATTGATTGGCAGCTGTAAGCTTGAAGTTTGAATTTTTCAGACGGCCTCTGTGGGATACGGAGGCCGTCTGAAATTTTATACGGTGTTTATGGCAAATAAGTGTGTTTGCTTTTTTCAGACGGCCTGTTTTTCAGACGGCATTCGGGTAAAAAGGCCGTCTGAATATTTTATTGTGCCGGTGCTTGCAGCCATTCCTGTAAGTCGGCGGTGTCGATGTCCCATTGCCATATGCCGTTATCGGTGCCGTCCAAACCGCGCAGAAACAGATAGCGTACGGAAATGCCGTGCAGCGGACGGCCGCGTACTTGGAAATGCCGGGCAACGGCAATGCTGTAAATCAAAGCCTGAAGGTAATAATGGTGTCCGGCCACGGCTTCGTCCATTGCCCGACGGGTATAAGCACTGGCATTGTCGCCCAGATGGTTGGATTTGTAGTCGATAATGCAGACATGGCCGTCTGAATATTGGCAAACCATATCGATAAAGCCGTTGAGAAAACCTCTAACGGTTTGGAAATCCAGATGTTGTGCGGCGGCAAGGCAGGCGCCGGGCAGGGTCGAGCGTTCAAACCACCGGCGCAGTTGTGCCAAGTCGAACTGCTCCATATACAGGGTAAACGCCATTTCGGGCAGGCGTTTTTTCGGCGGGATATCGGCCAGCGCATAATTATCGAACAGCTTGCTCAAACGGGTTTGCTCGAGCATGGTTTCGACTGAGGGCAGCCAGCTTGCGTCAAAACCGTATTTCTGCAGGCAGGCGGCGGTTTGTTCGCTTTGCATGGCTGCAGGTTTGGAAAAATCCAAATGCTCCAGCATTTCGTGTAAACACACACCGGCTTTGGTGCCGCGCGGAAAATGATGAATGCTGTCGGGGGATACTTCGTAAGCAGCGGAAATTTCAGACGGCCTTACCGTTAACGCGGTTTCGGCAGGATCGATGGCGGGCTGAAGCTCTTCGCGGTTTTCTTCTTCAACGGCGGAAGTCCGGCTGCTTAAGGCGGTGAAACTGGTGTGTTTGATAAATTCAAACGAACGCTTCGGCAGCGCGGTCGCGTGATAGGCGGTTTGGCGGTTGAGATCCGGCGTGTAGCCGCTAGGTGTCGGCACGCTGTCGAGCCATTCGCAGCCGCTTTCGGGTTCGGGTATGCCGAGAAAGCGTTGCCAATCTTGTTTCAGCAGCGACGGGCGGTTGGATTTTTCCAAAGCGGAATAGGCGGCTTCCACTTCGTCGGGTCGGGTTTCTGCGTTGCCGTTCAGTAAGTATGCCAAACTGTTGTTGGGGGTATCGTTGCAATAGGCGGCATATACGGTTACCTGTTCTTCGGCACGGGTCAGCACCACATAAAGCAGCCTTAGATCTTCGCCTAAATTTTCTTCGTTAAGCTGTTGTTTGTCATCTTCGCTTAATTGCGAGGCATAGCATAGTTCGGCGGTTTGGTCGCTGCGTTGCAGAATCTGCCAGCCTTCGGGCTGGTTTTTTTGCGCTTCCCAAGCAAACGGACAATAAACCAGCGGATACTGCAGGCCTTTGGACGCATGGATGGTTACGATTTTGACCAGCTCTTCATCGCTTTCCAAACGCAGGGTTTTTTCTTTGTCTTGATTGCCTTTTTCGGCGGCGTTGATTTCGTTTTGCAGCCATTGCAGCAGCGAAAACGGCGAATGGCTTTCTTCGTCTTCTTCGGCAAGCAGCTCCAACACTTGGTTGAAATTGGTCAGGCTGCGTTCGTTTTTTCCGGCCAGCAAACGGGATTCGATACGGTAGCGGGTGGAAAAATACTGAATGGCGGCATAAAAACCGCGCTGTTGCCAGATTTCCAATGCTTCGGCGGCGGCATCCGTCCACTCCGACAGCAGCTGTTCGTTTTGATTGAGTTCGTACAGTTGGTCTGCGGTATATTGGAACAACACGCTGCCTAGCACAAAACGCAGAAACTCGGTTTTTTGCGGTTCCAGCCAGAAACGGATCAACGCGGCAATTGCCAGCGTTTCTTCGGCGGCGAAAACCGATTCGCGGCTTTGGATCACGCTTTGGATATTCCGTTTTTTCAGTTCGCGCGCAATCAGCCTGCCTTGTTCGCCTTTTCTGACCAAAACGGCAATATCGCCGGCCTCTAATGCACGGTCGCCCAAACGGTATTCTCCTTTGGCGGCGCGGTTGAGTGCATCGGCGATTTCATCGGCGCAATAACGGGCGGAAAGCCGTCTGAGCGGGTCTCTTTGTGCGGGTGTGTCGCCGTTTTCATCGATTAGCCAACGCACGCGGAATGAAGCCTGCTTCGGATTCAGACGGCCTTCCTTACGGGCGGCTTCCACTTCGGGATAGCGGATATCATTTAAAACAAAGGGGTGGGTTTTCTGCATAAACAGCCGGTTGATGTTTCCGACCAGCTCTTGATGGCTGCGGTGGTTGGTGGCGAGTGTATAGTGGTGTTCCGCATCTCGGGCGGCCTTCAGATACGCATAAATATCGGCGCCGCGGAATTTGTAAATGGCCTGCTTGGGATCGCCGACCAAAAACAGCGGCGTACCTTGTCGGATAAAGGCGGTGCTGAAAATTTCGTATTGCAGCGGATCGGTATCCTGAAATTCGTCAATCAGCGCCACCCGCCAGTTTTCGGAAATGGTTTGTGCGAGCTTTTCGCCGTAGGGCGTGGCGGTTAGGGCATGATGGACATCGGTCAGCAAGTCGTCGAAGCTGCGTTCTTTGCGGCTTTTTTTCTGTTCGGCAAGATTTTGTTTGAGATAGTCGAGCAAATCCAGCTTCAAGCGGATAAAGGCTTCTTCTTCTGCTTCTTCGAGTACGAGGATGTGTTCGCCCAATTCGGCCAATACGGCGAGTTCGGCAAAAGCCTGTTCATCGGCAATTACCCCTTTTTTCAATCCTTTGGTTAAAGCACCTTGATCGAATTTTTCAAAGTATTTGGAATGGCCGGGAAGCGTGTTGCGTTCTGCGGACTTTTTCCACTCTGCAAATTGCTCGGTAAAGCTTTTTTGGCGGTAACTGCTGCCGTTTAGGCCGGGATGGATTTTCCAGAACGTTTCTTCAAGTTCCGGCAGACGGCTGCGCACAGTCTGCCACACGGTTTTGACAGCTTCTTGGATATCGGCCAGGCGGTTTTCTGCCGTTGCGGGTTTCAGGTAGGGGCGGCCGATAAACGGAATCAGCTCCTCCAATACGCTTCGCGGTGTGGCTTTGTTTTCAAATGCCAAGTTTGCCAACACAGGGTCGGTAGCCACGCGGGTGCGCCAAAAATCCTGAGCCGGTGTCAGAAAGCGTTCGATGGCGCCGCTTGAAGACAATTCCATATCGAACGGTACTTGGCAAAGAAAAGCGTAATCGCGCAGCAGCCGTTGGCAGAAGCCGTGAATGGTGAAAATGGCGGCATTGTCGAATTGGACGATGGCCGCTTTCAAACGCAGAATGAGCTTGGCTTGCGCTTCTTGCTTTAACGCTTGGCTAAGCAGCGCGGGAATAAAGGCATCTTTGGGGTGTTTGTCCGCACAGTAAGCCGTTAGGCCGTCTGAATTTTCTGCGGCATCGGGGACTTTTTCCAAAATATGCAGCAGGTTGTCCAAACGGGCGCGCAGACGGGTTTTCAATTCCGCAGTGGCGTCTTTGGTAAAGGTTACGACCAGAATGCTTTCAACCGGCATTTTTTCCAATAAAACCAAGCGTGCAAACAGTGCGGCAATGCCGTAGGTTTTACCGGTACCGGCCGAGGCCTCAATCAAGCTGGTGTTTTGAATGTCGATGGTCAGCGGCGTAAACGGAGTAGCGGTATGCATAAACGGACAGGAGCAATAAACAGGCCTGTATCATAGCATTAGTGAAGTGGTTTACAAATAAGGCGGTGCGGTTCGGGTGGCGGTTTTGCCGGTTTTAAAAACAGGCAGGCCGGCTTGCGACAGTGTCTTTGAAATAGGTGTGTGATGGGTGTACGGAAACAGGCCGTCTGAAATTTTCAGACGGCCTTTTTTCAGACGGCTTCGAGTGGAATGACGGCTATTTTATGTTTTTATCATAATAAAACACCCATCGATACCGCATATTCTTCCGTTTGTCGGCGTCTGCTTGTTGGGGCTCATGCCTGTCTTTACATTCTCACGAATTTAACATTTCTTAATAGAACTTAATTATGGCTTCACCATCGGTTTTACGTTTGTTGTTTCCCGTGTTGTGCGTCTCTTCCGTAACTGCTCAATCGGTTCCCGACGAAGTAACACAGCAGCATTTGATTTCCGGACAGCAGTCGGTATTGGAACAGCAGCGCAGACAACAGCTGCAGGAACAGTTTCAGCATCAGGAAGACGTGCGCTTGGACAGTCCGCGTACTGAAACGGCAGAAGACAGGGCAGCTCCGGAAGAACCGTGTTTTACCGTCAACCATATTTCACTGGTGGGCGATGGTGCGGCCGATTTCGATTTTGCCTTAAAGCAAAGTGTACGCGGTTTTGGTTTCCGGCCCGGCGCGTGTTTGGGCGCAAACGGCATCAACCGCATTATGAAGCTGGCGCAAAACGCGGTGATTTCGAAAGGTTATACCACCACGCGCATATTGGCTGCGCCGCAGGATTTGAACAGCGGTACATTGGTGCTGACCGTGATGCCGGGGCGCATCCGCAGCATCCGTGTCGATGCCGCCGGTGCCGACAAAACCCATGCAGGCAGGATTGCCGCGTTTCAAAACGAATTTCCCACCGCTCCGGGCGAGATTCTCAATCTGCGCCATTTGGAACAGGGTTTGGAAAATCTCAAACGTATTCCCACCGCAGAAGCCGACATCAAAATCATTCCGGCAGATACGCCGTCTGAAAGCGATATCGTGATTGTGTGGCGGCAGCGCGAAGTGCCGTTCAGAGTCAGTATCGGTGTGGATGACGGCGGCAGCAGGTCAACGGGCAAATATCAGGGCAGCGTCACTTTGTCTGCCGACAATCCTTTGGGCTTGAGCGATTTGTTTTATGTTTCGTTCAACCGCGACTTGGGCCACAAAGCGTCTTATACCGATGCGGAAGGCCGTCATACCGGCAGCGGCACCAACGGCTACAACCTGCATTATTCCGTGCCTTTCGGCTATTGGCAGGCTTTCTGGAACCACAGTTATTACCGCTACCATCAGGCAGTGGCGGGCGATTCCCAAAACTATGACTACAACGGCCGCAGCTATTCCGGCGATTTCGGTATCAGTCGTCTGCTGCACCGCAGCGCGCAACGTAAAACCCATCTGACCGCCAAACTGTGGCAGCGCGAATCGGAAAGCTTTATCAACGATGCCGCCATCAGCGTGCAGCACCACCGTACAGCCGGGTGGTCGCTCGGATTGGCGCATAAAGAATATTTAGGACGCGCCACGCTTGATTTCGGCTTGGACTACAAGCGCGGCACAGGTTGGAACAACAGCCTGCCCGCGCCCGAAGAAGCATTGGGCGAAGGCACTTCACGCATGAAAATCCTTACCGCCGATCTCGGTTTGAACCTGCCGTTTGATTTGGGCGGACAAATGTTTGTTTACGACAGCCGTATTTACGCACAGTGGAACCGCACGCCATTAATGCAGCAAGACCGCCTCTCTATCGGCAACCGCCATACCGTGCGCGGTTTTGACGGCGAAACCGTCTTGTCGGCGGAGCGCGGCGGCTACTGGCGCAACGATTTGTCGTGGCACTACCGTCCTATGCACCGACTTTATGTCGGCATAGACGCAGGCCGCGTATCCGGGCCGTCTGCCAAGCATTTGGTCGGGCAAACGTTAACGGGGGCGGCAGTCGGCTTAAAAGGCCAATTCAATGTCGGCGGCAATCTTTCCTACAACGTTTTTGCCGGCAAACCGCTGCATAAACCCGCAGGATTCCGTACCGCTTCCACCGCATACGGTTTCAACCTGAATTACTCCTTCTGATTACTTAGTGTTTGCAAGACCATTTTTTAAAGACAACACATTATTTTCAGACGGCCTGCCGCATTCTCAAACAGGCCGTCTGAAAAAAAACACATATGAACCGGTGTTGCCGTATCCAAAACTGCAACATACCCCGACGCAAAAGGGCACAACC